>NZ_BAAGZD010000041.1:0-1069422 GCF_054778895.1 Spirosoma fluminis | reverse complement strand
CTCGATGATGAAGGCGAAGTTGAACTGGCCTTCCTCACCGGGGGCGTCCCAGCAGAGGGTTCCGGTGAGGGGGTCGATGGCGAAGGAGGGTGAGCCCCCGCTCTCGCCCGAGCGGCTGAAGCGGGTCGGGTCCTGGTAGGCCGAAATAAACCGACCCCTGCAGCCGGTGTCAGCGAAGCCTTCCTGTGGTACGCTCAGTCGGTAGGCTAAGCTGTCGCCATCGGCATCGAAGGCGGCTGGGTTGTGGCAGAAGCGCTGACCTACCCGGGCCGAGTCCAGAGGTGGGTTGAGCATGACCGGCGTAGAGTTGGTCAGCAGGGCGGGGTTGATCAGGATCGTCGTTGTAACAAAGAAGCGAATCGATTCGCTGGGTTGCGGTAGGTTTTTGGTATCGTCGTTGCGATTCGGTACCGTCACCGCAATCGTATACGGACCAGGTCCCGGATAGGTATGAACAACCCGGTAGATATTGATTGACGATGAGCCCCGGTTAATATATATTCTGGGTAGCCGTCTCACAGATTGCGACGTACCATCCCCAAAGCAGATGGTGTATTCTTCACCCGCATCAGCAGCCGGTTTGCCACCCGGAGTTTCGTCGAAGTAAGCGGTAAAGGTTATTTCGTAAGTCAGTGAGGTTTGGGAGATCCGTCGGGTGGTGATCTCCCCGGCCCGCACATGGGTCGCCTGGCTGAGTTGAGGCCATAGCAGCGCCCCAGCCAGCAGGCTCACCGTTCCTAGCAGATAAAACAAGCGCATAGATGTATCACATTTTACCCAAAACGAACAATGTGAGAAAAGTGTATTTGTAGGTCACAAAGTATACTTAGCGCCCAGCCTTAAAATCTAGCTGGTACGTAACGAAGCCGTCGCTTCGGCCGAATGTGGTTAACCAACCGAAAGCACAAGCCGGTCGGAGTGGCCCTCAGACTTTGTAGAAGCCTTGCCGGTTAAGCAGCGTTTTCCAGAAGAAACGAAAGAAGATACCAACCTGAGTGGCAAAAGCACGCTGGTTGTCGAGTTCAGCCCAGGGCGACTGGCCGTTACGTAGATTCACGGCTATTTTCCAGAAAAACACTATAGGAACCATCAGCAGGTAGTGAAGCATCAGAATCAGGTAAGCCATTGGACCGTACTGCTTACGGACCCACAACAATTGAGAAACCTGTATCTGGGGTTTGAAGCGGTTGATGTACGTAACAACGTGCTGCTGGTGGTCGCTGCTGCCGTATTCGAAGTGAACAAAATGGTCGTCGGAAATCAGCAGTAAGCGGCCGTGCTGGCCCAGGCGGTGCCCCCACTCTACATCTTCGCCGTACATGAAAAAACTTTCGTCCAACGCACCGGCGCGGGCGATGACTTCAGGCCGGGTCATTAAAAAAGCGCCCGACAGCCAGTCAACCTGCTGCGGGTCGGGGTACTGCGTGTCCGGAAATAAGCGGTACAGTACCTGCTGAAAAGCGGGTTTAATCGGTAAAATGTAAAACGAGCGACGTATCTGGCCGAACGTAGTAAACAGATTTGGGCGCAGACGGCCATCCCGGCCGACCTGGAGCGCGCTGAGTGCGGCTACGTCGGGCTGTTGATCCATCAGCCTGACGCAGTTGGCGACTAAATCACTGACGAGCAGCGTATCCGAATTCAGCAACAGGATATACCGTCCCTGTGCCTGACGAATGCCATAGTTGTTGGCGCGGGCGAACCCGGAGTTGTACCCCATCTGGAACCAGTGAATGCCCGGATGCCTGGCCTGAATGAGGTGCTGGCTGTCATCTTCGGATTGATTATCGACAATGAGTACCTCATACGAAATGCCACGGGTATGAGCTTCAAGCGAATCCAGACAGCTATTGATTAGCTCTGGTGTTTTGTAATTGACGATAATAATACTTAAGTCGAGCAAGACTTACTGGTTTAGTCAAGCTACAAAAATAGGCATAATCTAAGTGGCTTATTGACAACTTATTAAATGGGACCGCATCTCAATACAACACCCAGGTATCCTTACCGCCCCCGCCCTGCGAGGAATTTACGACCAATGAGCCTTTACGGAGCGCTACGCGGGTTAATCCGCCCGGAATTACGTTGACGCCGTCGCCGTACAGGATATACGGGCGCAGGTCAACGTGGCGTCCCTCGGCCTGGCCGCCCACAATACACGGCACTCGGGAAAGCGAAATGGTCGGTTGCGCGATGTAGTTACGGGGATTTTCCTGGATTTTCTTCCGGAACAATTCGTGCTCTTCGGGCGACGCTTTGGGGCCAATCAGCATACCGTACCCACCCGCTTCGTTCGCTTCTTTCACCACTAGTTTTTCAATGTTTTCCAATACGTACCGGCAGTCTTCTTCTTCGCGGCAGATATAGGTCTGAACATTAGGAATAATTGGCTCTTCGTTCAGGTAGTATTTAATGATACGTGGTACGTAGGCATAAATCACTTTATCATCAGCGACCCCCGTACCTGGGGCATTGGCCAGCGCAACGCGTCCTTTTTTATAGACATCAAAGATGCCGGGAACCCCGATCATGGAGTCAGGATTAAAGGCTTTCGGGTCGAGGAACGTATCGTCAATACGTCGGTAGATCACATCGACGATCTGAAACCCTTTGGTCGTCCGCATCTTAACGTACCCCCCCGACACCACCAGATCGCGGGCTTCAACCAGTTCAACGCCCATTTGCTGGGCCAGGTACGAATGCTCAAAATACGCTGAATTGTAAATGCCGGGCGTCAGCACAACGACCGTTGGATTCGGGCGGTCGGCAATGAACTGAAGCATCTGAAGCAGTCGGGTCGGGTAGTCGGATACGGGGCGCACACCGGTTTGGGCCAGCACTTCCGGGAACGTTTGTTTGGTCAGCTCCCGGTTTTCGAGCATGTATGACACCCCCGACGGGCAGCGCAGGTTATCTTCAAGCACCATATATTGCCCATCGTCGCCCCGGATCAGATCAGTACCGGTGATGTGGCACCAGATGCCCTTGGGCGGCTTAACGCCTAGACAGGGAGGCAGAAATGATTTACTTGACTCGATCAGATCGCGGGGAACGATACCTTCATTAAGAATATTCTGTTCGTTATAAACATCGTCCAGAAACATATTCAACGCTTTGATGCGCTGGATTAGTCCGGCTTCCATCTGGTTCCATTCCGCCGATTCGATGACGCGCGGGATGATGTCGATGGGCATGATACGCTCTGTGCCTTCTCCTTCGGAGTAGACATTGAACGTAATCCCCATGCTCATCAGCGCTCGCTCGGCCGCGTGCTGCCGTCCAATCAGGTCTTCCCGCGTTAGCTGCTCAACGCGCTGCCGGAACGGCGCGTACCCTGAACGGACCTGCGTTTCATTGGCAAACATTTCATCAAAAAAATTCTCGATTTGATAGTCAGCAAATGAAAAGTGGGCTGAGCTCTGGCTTTGTGACTGGCTCATACCGTTCATTGTTTGCGATTGAGATTGCAGGCGAGAATTCTTTTTCATGCAACAATGTATTGTTAAAGCCGCTTATGGCAAAATAATATGATGTTAATAGGAGCTATGTGCAAATTTTACCTTGAAAAAGTCAACCTGCTTTTAAAATTAAGTTTTGTATTGTCTGAAGAACGTGTGCTGTTCGGGAGTAGTCTTGTACTTGTAAAACGTATGCTCTTAGCTATGAAGAAGATTCTTTTGACAGCCGTATTTCTTTGTATAGTCTCATGGGTGGCGTCGGCGCAAACCGAAACAGGTCGCTGGATGGTGGGTGTAAGTGTTGGTAGCCTCACCTATCAGGACCAGCCCAGCACGGGTTACAAAACCTTTTCGGTGAGTTTATCGCCATCGGCGGGCTATTTTGTGATGGATAATCTGTTGGTCGGAACCGGTTTGCCGCTGAGCGTATCTACCTCGAAAACGGATAACCCAGGGCTGTTGCTCAAAACGACGACCACGGGTATTGGGCTGGCTCCCTTTGTACGGTACTACTTCGGCGAGTCGAAACTGAAACCTTACATTGGCGTTTCGTACAGCTATACGGCTAACCACTATACGTACAAAACCCGACTCGACAAGGCATCAGGGTCGGGTCACACAAGCCTGCTGGTGCCGGGGATTGGACTGGCTTACTTCATAAACCGAAACATTGCCTTAAACGCCGGTTTAAATTACACCATCCAAACTACGCAGACGCCTTATATACAACTCGCCCCCGCGCCCACGATCATTAACTCATCGTCTGATTTCAAGCTGATCACTCTGGGTGTTGGCTTCCAGCTATTTCTGGGTAACTAATCAACGTATCGGGCAGCCAATAAGACTGCCCGATACGTTGGCTAAGGAACTTTACCAGAGGTAATGAACCGGATTTCTGATGTGCTCGTCGTAAATCGTTTTTACGGCGGCCATCTGCTCCGCTGTAGGGGCGGGTCGGTTGGCGGCTTGCAGGTTCGATGTCAGGTGTTCGGGTTTCGACGCGCCGGGAATAATGCAGCTTACGGCATCAAACGTCAAAATCCAGCGCAGGGCGTCGGGAGCCAGGTTGGTATCATTCGGGAAAACAGTTCGTAGCTTATCTACGGCGGCCAGCCCTGTTTCGTAATCGACGCCGGAAAACGTTTCGCCTTTGTCGAAGGCTTCGCCCTGCCGGTTAAAGTTGCGGTGATCGTCTTTCGAGAAGGTTGTTTCCCGATTAAACGTACCCGTCAGCAGACCGCTTGCCAGCGGAACCCGGACAATGACCCCCACATCCCGGCGCTGGGCTTCTTTGAAGAACAATTCGGCGGGCCGCTGCCGGAACATGTTGAAGATAATCTGAACCGAACAAACGTTTGCGTATTCAATGGCTTTCAGCCCTTCTTCTACCTTTTCGACACTGACGCCCAGATGCTGAATCTTACCTTCGGCTTTCAGCCGGTCGAACTCCTCGAATATCTCGGGCCGGTAGTATACTTCCGTAGGCGGGCAGTGGAGCTGAATGAGGTCCAGCGTTTCCAGTCCCATGTTTTGCAGGCTGTCGTCAACAAATTTGCGCAGAGCCGCTGGCTGATACGCTTCGTTTACGTGGGGCTGCAACCGTCGTCCGCATTTGGTGGCTACGTAGATTCGTTCGGAGCGCGAGCGTACAAGTCGACCAACCGCTTTTTCGCTTTCGCCATCACCATATACATCGGCTGTATCGATGAAGTTGATACCCGCGTCAACGGCGGCATTAAGGATTTGGTCGGCATTGTCGTGGCTGAACGGGTTACCCCATTTCCCGCCGACCTGCCAGGTGCCTAAGCTTATTTCTGATACGTTAAAGCCAGTTTTGCCGAGTTTACGGTACTGCATATAAAGTGGGTTAATGAATTAGGAAAAGCATACACGGGTGTAACCAGCCTAACCGCAAAAAGGGTTATAATTTTACGCCAAAGCGCTCGCCGATTTCTTCCAGACTCTTCAAAACCGGTTCCAGCAACGGGATGCCATTGGCCAGCCGCTCGGCTTCCATCATCCGTTCGGGATCGCCCGGAATCAGTACCTGCCGGCCTTCAACCGCTTTGGCTTGTCTGAACCGTTGAATCCAGGTGTCCATGTGCGATTTGAACTCATCGGCAGGCCGGAATGCATCAATGCGCATGGCTCCGAAGAAATGCCCCGTTCCCTGACCAACGCCTTCGTTGGCCTGCATAAATCCGGCCGTCGCGAAGGGCGGAACCCACGGCCCGTAATTCGCGCCCGACAATACGCCCGAGAAAATATCGACGATGGCCCCTAGCCCATACCCTTTGTGGCTGCCATGCTCGCGATCGGTACCGAGGGGAAGCAGGGCTCCGCCGTTACGTATCGCGTTCGCGTCGGTCGTCGGTTGCCCGTCGGCATCCTGGGCCCAGCCCGGCGGAATATCCTGCCCTTTACGTTGCAGGATTTCCAGTTTGCCGTAGGCCACCGCTGTTGAGGCAAAGTCAGCCAGGAACGTTGGCTCTGTGGCCGCCGGTATGGCTACCGCGATGGGGTTGGTGCCCAGTAGTTTATCGAGTGAAAAGGTCGGTGCTACCAGAGGAGCCGCGTGAGTCATGGCCTGGCCGATCATGTTGTGGTCAGCCGCCAGCAGGGCGTGATAGCCCGCAATGCCAAAGTGATTGGAATTCCGCACGGCTACCCAGCCGGTACCCGCCAGCCGGGCTTTCTCGATGGCTACCTGCATGGCCCAGGGGCCAACCACCAGACCAAGCCCTTTGTCGCCATCCACCACGGCCGTCGATGGCGTTTCGTGCACAATCCGAATGGACGGTTGTGGGTTAATTCGGCCGTGGTCGTATAGTCGTACGTAACCGGGCAAACGGGCTACGCCGTGGGAGTCTACTCCACGCAGGTCGGCACTAACGAGAACATCGGCGGCTAGACGGGCGTCGGCTTCGGGACAGCCCATAGCGGTAAATATGGTTTCCGTAAAGGAACGGAGCTGGTTCGCATCAATCATGGCCGCAAATTAGCCAACCTGCGCCGAAAGGTTAAACTTTACTAAAAAATCAGCCAACTCGTCAATTTTTAGGTTTATTGGGAAGCTGTTACTGGTTTTTGCTTATGATCGCCACCATCGTTCGTTACGTCGTTAGAGCTGCCTGCTTTTTGTTTTTTTGTGTAAATGCTACCGCCCAGCCTCGTGATACGTTGAGTACAGAAGAGTTACTGCAACGCAGGGGCACGTCGTACGCGGCCTTGTTACGTCCCTCGCGGTACCTGGCGTTGGACGTCAATTACACCTTGGGCGGCTTTCGGCGATACCGTTTCTTTCAGGGTGATGAGATTCATTTTAAAGCGCGAAACGAGAAATTCCGGGAGCAGCTCTACGATGTTTCCGACAGTACGTTCACGATCCTGATGGCTAATGAAGTGATGAACCGCGATGAGCCCGTTACGTTCCGGCTCGATGAGGTACAGAAGATCATGCTCCACCGCCGGATTCCGTTTGTAACGGCCGCCGGTACGCTTTTCCCGATAGCCGGGGGCGTCTATCTGGTAGCCGATCTGGTCAACAATCGAGGATTTTATGCAAATACCTTGCCCGTGGTCGGTTCGTTGGTCGTAAGCGGAGCCCTATTCCACCTGATCAGTAATCCGCACGTTCGGATTAACAAGAACCACCGCCTGAAGGTACTGCGGACGTATTGAGGAGCGTGCTGTTTATACCTCCACAATTTCTCCATGTGTTTGCCGCATGACGCTACGTAAGGCGGGCCGGAATGTGCCGAACAGCCAGATGCCCGCTTCGGTCAGCCGCGGATGCCCAAATAGTTTCTGTACGTTTCGCCCCACCCATAAGCGTTGCGCAAACAAGGCTGACCAGCGTTGCTGGTATTGATATTCCAGCTGCGGCCGGGTGATCTGATTCCGAATGAACTGGTCGGCTAATCCGCTGGTCAGTTTAGACGCATGAATGGCCATGGCCATGCCGTTACCGCAAAGCGGAGTAATCAAGCCCGCCGAGTCGCCCGCCATCAGGATGTGGTTGTCAACGGCTCGCTTTGGGGCAAACGAAATTTCGTTAATCACCTCTGGCTTATCGAAGAGGAAATCAGCCTGCTGAAAAACGGTGTTCAGGTGCGGATTTTGGTGTAACACGGCCCGTTCCATGTCGGGAATATTGCCGTACCGACGCAGGTTTTCGCGGGTCGTCAGGTAGCATACGCAATATTTCCCATCTTCAATGGCCGACATGCCGCAGTAGCCATCCGGGAAATTGTGTAAGGCGATCACGTCATCGGGGAAATCCATCCGTACGTGATATTTAACGCCGATATAAGGCGAACGGGAGGCTGCATTGTCGTGACGCGTGAACGTACGGTCGAGGGTTTTGTCCAGCTTCGCTCGTTTTCCAAACGCGCCAATGACTACTCGGGCGGTCAGCACCTGCCCGTCCGTAAGACTGACCCTAAAGTGGTTGTCGGCGAAACGAACGTCGTCCACTTGTTTGCCGAGTTGAAACTGGACGCCTGCCAATTGGGTCAGCTGGTATAGCTCATGATCGAGTACGTAGCGGCTAATGCCAAATCCACCGAGGTCGAGGTTGCTTTCGAGCATCCGACCCGACGGGGCTGACACCTGGAAGCGCCTGATGTCAGCCACACCCAGACCTGCCAGATCGACACCCAGCGATTCGATATAGGCCCGAACTTCATTCGATACGTATTCACCGCATACCTTGTGAAAGGGGTACGTTTTTCGTTCGACGAGCGTAACGCTATGCCCGCCCCTGGCCAGTTCCAGCGCGCTGACCAGACCGGCTAGTCCCCCGCCTATAACAATAACATCCTGCATATCGTACGCTATACTCACTGCAAAGAGTAAACGCAGTCGACGATAAACAGTTTTACGCCTTACCGAATCAGGAGCCGTTGAACGAGCGTCTGGTCGCCAATGCGTACGTGAACCAGGTAGACCACAGCCTCAATTTGTTCCAGAGACAGAGTTGCTTCGTACATTTCTCTTGAGCAGACCAAGAGCACCGGAGCCAGCACGTTCATATCCGGTCGGTACAGCTCGCCGTTAGCATCCCTAAGGGTACCGTTGTATTCGCAGCCGTTGTTTAGTGTTCCGGGATTGGTCACGTCGTACGGGTCAGCGGGCGTATCGCGAACCAGGTCTCCGGCCGTTGAGCAGTTCGATCCATTGACCAGTTTCTTACCCGTGCCGCCAAAATCGAACGTATGCATCAGATTGAAGTAATGGCCTACCTCATGGGGCAGCAAATTCATCTGACGGCCTAGCCAGTAGGCGCTGACGTACACTTCGTTCGGGGATTGACCCACATACGGGCTGGGGTAGTAGGCGTAACCGGCTGCGTTGATCAGGGTGGGCGTCACCACAATGTTCATCGCGTTTTTGGGTAAACGTAACGGAAACGTATAATTGAAACCGTCCGACGGATCCCACGTTCGATTATTGAGCGCGTCCTCATCAATGAGGTTAACGTAGGCAATGTAATAGCTGATACTACTCTCGCGGTGGTATCGGGTCAGCCAGTAGAAGCTTTAGTTCATGTCCTCGTACTGATTCCGGCTTAGGGGCGGGCCCTGGCTGGAAGTCGGCCGGATGAACGTATACATGACGGGTACGTTAACGGAAGAACCAATGCCCATCCGGGCGCTGGGCGAGGTCCTGAGCCAGACAACCATTTGCTGGTATGTAGCCGGATCAGGGGGTAAGGTACCGCACGTAGCCGCGCCGTGCTGGGCCATAAGCACGGAAGCATGTAGGGCCATAAGGCCTATAAATAAAGTACGTAAAAGCAAGGGCAGGGATAGAGGTAAAGTGTATTCGATACGCTGATCAGGTGTATATAACCTCAAATGTGACCATTGCTTGATTCCGAAAATCAAGCAAATAGTAAAAACGAAACGAAGTAGGGGAGCCGTTTCGACTTCCCTGAACAGTTCGGCGGTTCTGGTGTTTTTATCTTTGTTCTATGTCTACAACCCTTAATGACCTGCAAGCCGACTGGGGTAAAAATTATACCCACTCCGTAGACGCCTATCAATCCGGCTACGCATCGTTCATTGCACATCTGCCCCCGCAAACGGCACTGCAGTTTTCTGTTTATCAGACGCTTGAGTTGCTGCACAAGCGTCTGGGTAACGAAACGTTACGTCGGGCATTAGACCCGGCCGAGACGGTAGACAGCCCGGCGAAAAGGTTCACGGATGGTACGTGGCTGAAGCAGAGCAATATGGTGGGCATCAACGTCCGGACCGTTGGCTCATTCTGGCGGGTCATTAAGTACGTACTGACCATACCGGCTTCGCACGATAGTATTCACCTGCTTCCGATCTGGGAGCCCGGTGTCGTGGGCAGTTTATACGGCATGGTCAGCTGGCAGATTAATCCGGAGTTTTTCGACGTTGAACTGGCTCAGTTTATTCCCGCGCTGAATACCGTCGAGAAGCAGCTCAAAGTCGTTACCAATCTCTTGCATGCCCTGGGACGTACCGTGGGGATGGACGTTATTCCGCACACGGATCGGTTTTCGGAGATGGTGCTGGCCTGCCCGTCGTTGTTCGAGTGGATACAACGCAGCGGGCCCAATCTGGTTGACCATTCGAGTTCGGTGTACCGCTACGTAGAAGAATCGATCTGGCAGTTTCTGAAATGCCACGGAGCGGCCGACGGCACACCGCTCACGTTTGCCAAAGACGGTTTTTTCTCAACGGAAATCAGCGTTCTGACCGATGAGCAGCGGCTAGGCATTTTATTTGGCAATCCACACGACTATGGCGTTCGGCTGAGCCGACGGATTGCGTTGATCCGCCACCTGACGGCCCAGGGGCTGGAAACCGTTCCGATGACCATGGGGCCGCCCTATCGCGGACTGCACATAGACCCCGCCGATTATGTGGTGGACGATTACGGTCAGATCTGGTATCAGTACGCCTTCGATAAGCCGCAGGCGATGTCGCGGGTGTTTGGACCGCTGGCTCGTTATCGGTTCTACGAATCGGAAGACAACAATCAGGCCTGGGAGCTTGATTTCGATCAGCCAAATCGTCCGGCCTGGGCGTACGTTTGCCGCAAGTTCAGTGATTGCCAGCGTGCGTATAACTTCGATTTTATGCGGGGTGACATGGCGCACGTGCAGATGCGGCCGGAGGGCGTACCCGCCCTGTCAGCCAGCGACCCTTCGGCTGACTTTTACGATCCGTTACGGGCCATCAAGAAGTATATACAACAGAACGGCGTACCGTATTATGGGTTCTTTGCCGAAACATTTCTGGCTCCCCCGGATACCATGGCGTATGGCGATGAGGTAGAGCATCTGGAAGCGATCGAGGCCGACTCGACGCTGGGTGATTTGCAATCAATGGTTGTCGGGTCCAAGGAGTTTACGAGGCAGTTTTGTCAGTATTACACCTACCTGAAAACGCGTCGGTTTGCGCCTAATTTTACGGTCATGACGGCCGATAAGGACGACCCGCGCTTTGATGAATTTTACCGGTATGGCAACGTGTTTCGGTATTTTACGGCTTTGTTCGTAACGGACATGCCCAGCTATGTAGCTTTAGGGTTTGAACTTCGGAACCGGCACGAGAAGCGCGGAGCGAATGAAGAATACAGCAAACTGTACGTCTTCCAGATCGAAGATGATAACCAGCCGGACAAGGTAACGCACGGTCCGTATCAATGGGGACAGAATGCCGGACAGTTTGTGGCGATCGCACGTATTCGTGAGTTTGCCGAACGGATCTGGCCCGAGATTAGGGGGAAAGAAACCCGTTGGCTGGCAGCACCCGGCGATGAATCTGATTATATTGTCTGGACCCATGTTGAGCCCACCGGCTATAGTTTCGCAGCCAGTATGACCGGCCACTTACCTGAATTAATTCCTGAATTGGCCACCAGTGAGCTGGTTTTTAAAGCCGAGAGTTGTCAGGTTTGGAACCATAAGTAACCCTTATCGGAACTTGTTCGTAGTAGTTCGTAGGCTTTGAGCGTACCTTTGTTCCATGAATCGCAACATCCAGGACGGTCTTAATTTTGCTTCCAAACTGACACCCAGGCGGGTGGCTAATGCCATAAAGGTACTATCGAGTTATTACGTAGCGAAGCAAACCGGTAAGCCGACGCACCGGGGCTTGCCAATGTCGGTGTCGTTCGAGCCGACGACCTCCTGCAACCTGCGCTGCCCCGAATGTCCCAGCGGCCTGCGGTCGTTTAGCCGACCCACCGGCATGTTGGGCGAAGACCTCTATAAACGGACCATCGACGAGCTGCATGAGACCTTACTTTACCTTATTTTTTACTTTCAGGGCGAGCCGTATCTCCACCCCCAGTTTCTGGATTTGGTCCGGTACGCAACCGAACGTAACATCTACACCGCCACCAGCACCAACGCTCATTACCTGACCGATGCCAATGCCCGAAAAACGGTGGAGTCGGGGCTCGATCGGTTGATTATTTCCATTGATGGCACCACGCAGGAAGTGTACCAGCAGTATCGGGTAGGCGGGAAGCTGGAAAAAGTACTCGAAGGTACCAGGAATATCCTCCGCTGGAAAAAAGAACTGAAGTCCCGGACGCCCCACGTCGTGTTCCAGTTTCTGGTGGTTAAACCGAACGAGCACCAGATTGCCGAAGTGAAACAACTGGCCCGCGACCTGGGCGTCGATGAAGTCGGATTGAAAACGGCTCAGATCTACGACTACGAGCACGGGTCTGACCTGATGCCAACGCTCGATCAGTACAGCCGGTACGCCCAGCAGGCCGACGGAACGTACCAGATCAAAAACGGCTTCGGCGACCATTGCTGGAAGATGTGGCACTCCTGCGTCATTACCTGGGATGGCCTGGTGGTTCCGTGCTGTTTCGACAAAGATGCCCACCACCGGCTCGGCGATCTTCAGACCGAATCGTTCGCTGACCTTTGGCACGGAGCCTCGTATACCGATTTCCGTCAGACCCTGCTTCGTTCGCGTTCCGAGATCGAGATGTGCCGCAACTGCACCGAAGGCACCAAGGTCTGGGCGTAATCACTTTTAAAAATAACCTCAACGGTTAGTTTGTAAGACCCGGTTGCGCCTGGGTACGACGGATCGAAACTGGCCGTAACGGATGACCGATAGTCCTGATCCTGATTGCGAATCCAAACCTTCAGTAGCTTGTTGTCAGGAACGTAACGTGCGGTGAGTTTACTTGCCCATCGGTTCCTGCGGGGTGCTCGCAGGCTATGCCGCTAACTAAAAGTAACGTAACAAGTACTGGGTAAACTCGTAGTTTCATGGCGAAAAGAGGTTGTCTGGCCCGGCAGAATTGCGCGGTTACTGTCCGATAACCTGTCTGCTTTGGGCTGAAACAACAGTTTAGGCAGGCGAACCGTAAAAGACTGACGGTAAGCCCAATGCTCTTTTCATTTAATGCTGTATCTTAGGCCAGTTTCCTGCTGGCCTTCCTGAATCGATGACGTACGAAGCGTGGTCTCCTCTTTTCCTGGGTATGGTGCTGGCCATGCTCCTGGCCAACTCCGTGCAGTGGTTTATGTACCGCGAACGGATCTACGGTATCTACTCGATCTATACCTCGATTTGGGCGGTTTACTTCGTGATCAACCACGTCCAGCTTCCAACCAACATTGCCAATTTCTGGAAGTTGCTGCTGTCCTATACTGGCTACATTCTGTATCTCGAACTGGCCAAGCTTTTCCTGACGCTGCGGGAGCGCCCGGCGTTTCTGAAATGGGTAACCCGGGTGCAGGCGCTACTCGTGCTGTACTGCGTCGTGAAAACGTATGTCTACCTGTTCACGGACTTCTGGCAAACGGGGTTGCACCAGCTTTTGCTTCAGCCCGTACGGCTGGCCTTACTGGGCGTTGGTACGTACATCGTTTTCTCATTTTATCGATCTCAGGACGTAGTAGCGCGCTTTTTTGTGGCCGGTACCGCTTTGTTATTGGTCAATCACGCCGTAACGACCGTACTGCTTTTGCATGCGCCGAACCTCAGCCTGAGTTTGCCTTTATGGCGTCATCCCGATTCGTTTGTGCAGCTCGGGGTGGTATTGGACCTGATCTGTTTTTCGTTGGGCATTTCGTACCGTCACCGGCGCGAAGCGGTACGGAAAGCGGTGGTCGAAAAGAACCTGGAGCAGGAGCGCGAACAACGCCAGCGCGAACATTTGCAGGCTGATCTGGCGCTGCAGCAACTGAAACAGGAAAAAACCGAAGCGCAGATGCAGGCGCTGCAAAGCCAGATCAATCCGCACTTTTTGTTCAACAGCCTGAATACACTTTCCTCGCTCATTGACGAAAGCCCCAACCAGGCGAGCAGTTTTGTGGATGAGCTATCGAGTGTGTACCGCTACCTGCTCCGCAGCAACGAAAACGATCTGACAACGCTTGGCGTCGAGCTGAACTTTATCCGTTCGTATTTTCATTTGCTGCGTACGCGCTTTGGCAACAGCATTACGTTGGAAATTGATGTCGCCGATCAATACGTCGAATCGCTGTTACCGCCGTTGACGCTGCAACTACTGGTCGAAAACGCCGTCAAACATAATATAGTCATGGCCCGGCAGCCGCTCCGGATTCGGATTCGTACCAATCCGGAAGAGCAGCTAATTATTGACAATACGCTTCAGCGCAAACGACTTAAAGTCGAATCGAATGGGGTGGGGCTGTCAAATATCGCTACCAAGTACCGCCTGCTGAATCAGCCGGAGCCACTGATCGAAGAGCGGGAAAACTGGTTCAGCGTAACGCTGCCTATTCTGCTGCCCAGGCCAGTCGTAGTCTCGACCCGATAAGAGATTTCAGTTCACTACGCTATCCCCGTTGTATCCCTCCCGGCCTTCCCTCGAAGGTGAGTCGGAAGGGCCAGCATCAATACTTTTTCATGATTTTGACCAGACTCCGACTGATGATGGCGTAGCCTTCGTCGGAGGGATGTAAACCGTCGTAGGTTTTCGCAACGGATTCGATTGGATACGGGTATTCGTCGGTGTCAGGGTTAAACGGAACATCAACGAACTTGGGGTAGGGATAATTGGTGTAAGCGCCCGTTTGAGGGTCTTTAAGTCGTTTATATTTAACTAATTTCTTAGGACTCAGTCCGCTGGTGTGGTACAGGTCAACCACCGGAAATTGCTCGTGCCGCCCGATTGAATCGATAGCGTTGGCAAAGGTTTCGAGCGACTGGCCGTTCTTGGATTTGTACGAGCCGAAGGCATTGTTTTTGAAATTAAACAGATACACAAAATCAACGCGCTGCATAGGTGTGATCAACAGGATGCGGGCCTCGGGATTGAGGCTCCGCAGCTTGTCGATAATGATTCGGAAGGAGCCGTATACCGTGGCCGTGCCGGTGTTGTTCTGGTAATCGAGGAAGCGGCCCAAAGGCTTGCCGCCCCACCAGTCGTTGGTGCCGAGAAATATAGAGTAAATGTCAGATTTTGTAATGCCCAGCGTATCAATCGACTGCGCAATACGTACCGCTGTCCACCCATTATGCCCCTGATTTTTATAGGTAATGTTGGGTAACTTCTCAACGACCCGCGTCATGTAGCCCTTGGTGACCCGGTTGCCTGTTTCGTTGAGGTGGTCGTTCAGGTACGTAATGGAGTCACCGATGGCTGTCCAGGTAAGCGGTTTCTGATCGAAGGAACTGAACAGGCAAACCAGGGCTGAGAGTAGTACGAATTTTTTCATGCGATCGTCTTTGGGCGAGTTGGCATAACATCGACCCGCATTTGCGGAAAAGACGTACGAACAGGTCGTTTACTGCTTTTCCAGGATTCAGAAACGCGTATTGCAGTGAACCGCTTGAGTTGCGTACCGACAAGCTCACCTTAACAAAAAAAGGCCAGTACCGACGAACGGACTGACCTTTTTGGCTTACTTCAGGCGTACTTACCCGACCGTAATCGTTTGGGCTGGTTGGTTCGTAGCCGGATTTTTGGGCAGAACCACTTTTAAGATACCATCGGCGTAGCTAGCCGAAATGCTGTCGAC
Organism: Spirosoma fluminis; assembly: GCF_054778895.1. Taxonomy (NCBI): domain Bacteria; kingdom Pseudomonadati; phylum Bacteroidota; class Cytophagia; order Cytophagales; family Cytophagaceae; genus Spirosoma; species Spirosoma fluminis. The sequence continues at coordinate 1,053,963 of NZ_BAAGZD010000041.1, read as the reverse complement.
CAGCACTTTATTGTTCAACTGGAACGACCGCTCAAAGGCCCGCTGGGTGTACTCCTGATAGGTATAGGCAGTGGTTGACGCTGAATCAGCCTCCTGGTTTATGCCGGGGTAAGCGATTGCCAGTACGTCGTTTTTTACGGTCAGCGTTACGTTCTCTTTAACAAGGCCGGCTGCGAACAAAGAAATTACGTACTCACCATCAGTTTCTTCGATGTTGACGGGTGGTTGACTAAAACCGCCCGCATGGCGACCGAATCCGGGGCCACCCCAGAAGTTACCAAACTTGCCGCGTCCCCACGGACCACCGAATTTGCCACGGCCACGCGACCCGCAATTACCTGTATGTTCTGACTGAAATGCTTGTTTCTGATACATGGTTGTGTGTGTGTTAATCTTGTGTTTACTGATTGTACATGGCTACATACTAGCCGATTGGAATTACCCGGTCGACGCTGACCCGACTCATGGGAGAGCGATAAGCGGGATTGTCGATAGCAATGACATTCGTTGACTGCCAGCCACCCCGACCCAATGAACCTGCGGTCCGGCTCCAGATATACCCGCCGACCACCCGCACCACCAGCACGGCTGCGAATGTTACCAGGAGTAACTTGATCAGTACGGATAAGAGAAACAAAGCCAGTCCAGCCGCCAGGGCAAGACCCGCTACTCGATACATATTCATGGTGTTGTCTTGTTTAAAAGTTTGTGAAGCTGCAAACACCTGGGCCCAGCGCAGAACCGTACAATTCATTAATTACTTGCGTCTGCGGCTTCGAAAGGATAGTCGGAATCCGGGCGAACGATATTGTAAGCCGTCTTAAAATTTTTTGAAGAAAACGATTTGTCACCGCAGGTTGCTCACCTGTACATGGCTGGCATACGTTGCCCCGACAATACCGTGCCTTTCCCCAGAGAACCATACTTTTCAGCAGGTCGAACGAAGGAACGTAATGGATAATATTACCTTGGCGATTAAAGTTACCCCCGCGAGTTGCGCAACGTACCGCTTTAAATCTAGCTAAAGATCTCTTCCCCGATACTGAAACCAAAGGTACCTACTTGCCACGCGTCAACTCGCTGGCCAATATGATAAGGTAGCGAGGTAGATTCGAAGGTCAGTGTGACTTTTTGGGTGAGTAGTTCACTGACCAAGCTATGATTAGACTATCCGTACTCTTGTTCGCTGCTGTTCTGCTGGTCGGATTGTCGGCAGGCCGAAAACCAGGTAACAAGCGGCTGGCGCGGCCGAAAGCCCCCAACATCATTTTTATTCTGACGGATGATTTAGGCTACGGCGACGTAGGGGTTTTGTTTCAGAACGGACGGCCCGGCCGGGGGCAGCCCGCTCACCAGACCCCGCAGCTGGACAAGATGGCTCAGGAAGGGTTGATACTGACGCGCCATTACGTACCGGCTCCCGTGTGCGCTCCTTCGCGGGCATCGCTGATGCTGGGCAGGCACCAGGGCCACGCGAATGTCCGCAATAACCAGTTCGACAAGGCCTTGGCCGACGATCACACCTTGCCCTCTGTACTGAAACAGGCCGGATACGCTACGGGCCTCGTTGGCAAGTGGGGACTACAGGGCACAACCGGCAACAGCCCGCAGACCTGGGAGGCTTACCCAACCAAACGCGGATTCGACTACTTTCTGGGGTACGTTCGGCATGGCGATGGGCATAATCATTATCCGGCTCATAAAGCCCGGCAGCGGCAACCCGTTCAGCTCTACCAGGGTAACGACGAAATAGCGCAGCAGCTCAAAGGCGTTTATACTACTGATCTGTTTACGGCGGCCGCTAAAAAGTGGATAACCGATCAGCGGCAAAATCAGCCCGAAACGCCTTTTTTTCTGTACCTGGCGTATGATACGCCACATGCGGGCTTGCAGGTTGCTTCGTCGGCCTATCCGGCAGGGGGCGGGTTGAAGGGGGGAGTGCAATGGAAAGGGAAAGCCGGTCAGTACGTTAATACCGTATCCGATACCATTGATACGTATATACACCCCGACTATGCCGATCAGAACTGGCCGGATCACCAGAAGCGGTATGCCAGCATGGTTCGCCGGATCGACGATGGGGTGGGCGACATTATGCAGCTGCTGAAAGATCTGCGCATCGATGAGGAAACGCTCGTTGTGTTCACTTCCGATAATGGTCCGCACAAAGAATCGTACGGATATGGTGATTATAGTCCTGATTTTTTCGACAGCTACGGAGCTATGGATGGCATTAAGCGCGATGTGTGGGAGGGCGGTATTCGGGTGCCGACCCTGGTCCGGTGGCCGGGGCATGTTCGAGCCAATCAGCGCTCCGATGCGCCCAGCGGATTCCATGACTGGCTGCCTACATTTTCCCAACTGGCGAACGTACCCGCACCTGCCAGTACAGATGGGGTGTCGCTGCTCCCGACCCTAACCGGAAACGGAACCCAACGGCCGGGTACCGTTTATATCGAGTATCAGGTTGACGGCAAGACCCCCGACTATGCGGACTTCGAGCCGGCACGTAGAGGGCAGGCTCACGGCGAAATGCAGGTCATTTATCTGGATGGCTACAAAGGTGTTCGGACTACTATCCAGTCGGCCGAGGATGATTTTCAAATTTACGACACCCGAGCCGATGCGAAAGAACGTAACAACCTGGCCGGCAGCAGCCCCTACTTTTCGACGCTTCAGAAACGGATGAAACAGCGGGTGCTGCAAGTGCGTCGGCCCGATTCGAGCGCCCGCCGTCCGTACGATGAGGTTCCCGTTCCGGCGCTGAATACTGCACGTCCTTTAGTTGCCGGACTTCGTTACCGGGCGTATGAACTCGCTACGCCCTGGGTACCCGACATCGCCAGCTTACCCACGAAGCCCATTAAAACCGGAATCAGTAAGGGCATAGATGTAGGCGTGCGGACGCGTGACAACGATATCGTTCTTGAGTACGGCGGTTTGCTCGACGTGCCGCAGACGGGCGCATATACCTTCTCGTTGCAGACGGACCGGGGCGCTTTGGTTCGTTTACATGATGCTACGGTTCTGCACACGGAGAAAAGCTATAAACCGGGTGAGACTCTATCCGCTACCATTCAACTCGAAAAAGGCCACCATCCAATTCAGATCATCTACGCTGGAAAGAGTCAGGGAACACCCCAACTACGATTACAATGGAGCGGACCGGGATTCAACACTAAGCCTCTGGCCCCCGAACGCTTGTATCATTTAAACAATAAGGCCCGGTCAGGCCGGTAGTAATCCGACACTTATCCGTAACTAGTTGTTCAGAAGCCGGATGATGCTACAAAATACTTGTCAGAATGAACCTGTTGACCCCCGTATATACCAAAAGCTAAACCTTTGCTTTAAGATTATAAATTTTGTATTTATATATTTGATTCTTATATATTATTTCCATTAGCTTTAGGCCATGAATAAGGGACATAAAAACCGAGCTCTGTCTAAAGCTAAACATTATGTGGCGTAACTATTTGATCATTAGCAGGCGTAATTTATGGCGTAACCGCAAGGTGAGCCTAATTAGTATTGGTGGACTGGCCATCGGTCTGGCCGGAGGACTTGTCCTTTTTCTGCTCGTTAGTTACCTGTTCAGCTTTGATCGATACCACGCCAAAGCGGACCGTACGTACTGGATCGTTACAGACATCCGCCACGAGAATGTCATGCCCACCGACGCTACGCCCCGGCCGCTTGGTGAGGTACTGAGGCAGAACTACCCATTCGTGGAAAGCGCCGTTCGGCTCGACAATCTGTTCGGACGTATCATTAGTGTGCCAAATGGGAAAGGTGGCTTTTCGAAAAAGTTTGAGGAGTCACGTATTCTTTGCTTTACTGAGCCCCAATTCTTCGACATTTTTGACGTCAAATGGCTGGAGGGCGACCGCAAAACAGCGCTAGGCTCGCCTAATTCGGTTGTTTTGTCGAAACGGTACGCTCACAAATACTTTGGGGATGTGAATCCTTTAGGCCGCGTTTTAAAGTATGACAACCAAGCCAACCTGACCGTAACCGGACTTATCGATACCCCGCCCTCCAATACGAAGCTAAGGTATGAGGTGCTGATTTCGTACAGCACCATTCCGGTGGTTCTCGGCGCTGGAGGTAAAGCCCAGATGCAGCAGTGGGGCGATGTGAGAACCATGTGTTTTGTTACGTTGCGCGAAGGGACATCGCCGGAGCAGCTGACTAATACGTTCCCGGCTATCCAGCAAAAGTACATGAGTTCCGAAGAGGCCAGGAAACTGGAATTTCATGTCTTACCCCTGGGAGAGCTGGATCACAATCCTCAATACGGCGGTCGTACACCCCGTCCCGTCTTGTATGCACTGATTGTTGTTGGCTTGTTTCTGGTAGCGGCTTCCTGTATCAATTTCATTAATCTCGCTACGGCACAGGCTCTGAAACGTTCCAAGGAAGTTGGGGTGCGCAAAACGGTAGGCAGTACGCGCGGGCAGCTCATTGCACAGTTCATGATTGAAACATCGATCGTGGCACTGGCCGCTGTTGTGGTGGCTTTAGTACTGGCTCAGCTAAGCTTGCCCATCTTAAACCGGGCCTTGGCTGTTTTGAACGCTGACCTGTCGATACTGGATGTGTTTCGGCCCCGGTCTTTAGTTTGGTTCAGCGGATTGGTCGTTGGGGTAATTCTGCTGGCCGGTCTGTATCCGTCGCTGGTGCTGGCTCGTTTCAACCCCGTGGCTGCTCTGCGGGGGCGTCTGACTACGCAGCAGGTAGGCAGCGTGCGGGTTCGACGGGGGCTTGTAGTAATTCAATTTTTCATTACGCAGCTCTTTATCATTGGCGTCATTGTAATGATAGCTCAGGTACGCCACATGCGACAGGCGGATCTGGGTTTTACGAAAGACGCAGTTTTAACAGTCCCCGTGCCGACGACTAATCCACTTAAGCAGCAAACGATACGTGAGCGGCTGGGCCAGGCGCCCGGTGTTGAGCAGGTTGCCCTGGGGGCCGAACCACCAGCCGCTCAGCCGAGAATGCCAGTGCCTTTTACGTTCGATACGCACACGATACCCGAAAAATTTCCAGCTGTAGTTAAGATTGGCGATACACGTTACATATCGCTGTTCGGATTGCGTTTGTTGGTGGGGCATAACTTTCGTAACGATGACACGACAAACCGGGAAGCGATTGTTAACGAAACCATGGTGAGGCAATTGGGCTTACGCTCATCCGGTGACATTCTGGGTAAACGATTGCGGATCTGGGGCCGGGACGAAACGATAATCGGCGTCGTGCAGGATTTTCATACAACGGGCTTGCGCATGGGTATTCAGCCAATGGTTTTGCTTAACGATCCATCTGAAAATCATATAGCTGCGCTAAAAGTTAACCCTGCCAATCTGCATGCAACGACTAAATCCGTTGAAGCGAGCTGGAATAAACTGTTTCCTGAGCACGTATTCAAATCGAGTTTTGTCGACGACCTGGTTGCTGAGTTTTACCTTACCGAACGTATCCTGTTGGGCTTAGCCGAGGTGTTTGCCCTTCTGGCCATGCTGATCGGATGTCTGGGTCTCTACGGGCTGATCACATTCATGACAGAAGCCAAAACAAAGGAAATCGGCGTTCGGAAAATACTGGGTGCTACAGTACGTCAACTCCTGTGGTCGTTCGGCCGCGAATTCGCCAGGTTGATTGCAATCGGGTTCAGTCTGGCAGCGCCAATCGGCTGGTTTCTGATGAATGGCTGGCTACAAGGCTATGCCTACCGGATCAACGTAGGGTGGTGGGTGTTTGGAGTAACAATCATCCTGGCCGTATTCATTACGTTGCTTACGGTCGGTTACGAATCCATGAAGGCAGCTCTGCGTAATCCGGCCCAAAGTCTGCGGACGGAGTGATAAACGTAATACGTGAGCAATACCGGTTGAAGGCCAATACAACAGATAAACGAAAAGCGATAGTCTATCGGAAAACCTGGTAATTGATTGGTGCTTACGTAGATTCCCTGTTCACTTCCCGGATGGATTAGCCCATATTCGCAGCTATTGGCTAATCCTAGATTTTTATTTGTGGAACATTCCGTGGAACAGTCTTGGATTCGTGAAAACTATCCGGCATATTTGGGACTGCAACGCACAGACCCATGGGTAAAGTCATTGCTATCGCCAACCAAAAAGGGGGCGTCGGTAAAACTACGACAACAATTAATTTGGCCGCCAGCTTGGCCGCCCTCGAATTTCAGACGCTCATTGTTGACGCGGACCCTCAGGCGAACTCTACGTCGGGGCTGGGTTACAATCCAAAAGAAATCGAGAACAGCATTTACGAGTGTATGGTTGAGGGCGTACGCCCCCACGATGCAATTATCCAGACGGACTTTCCGAATCTGGATCTGTTGCCATCGCATATCGACCTCGTCGGGGCTGAAATCGAAATGATCAACCTCCAGAATCGGGAGGATAAAATGAAGAACGCGCTGGATAGCATCCGCGATTCCTACGACTTCATTATCATTGACTGCTCTCCTTCGCTGGGGCTGATTACGATCAACAGCTTAACGGCTGCCGACTCGGTCATTATTCCGGTGCAATGCGAATATTTTGCGCTGGAAGGGCTGGGTAAGCTGCTCAATACCATCAAGATCATTCAATCGCGCCTGAACACACATCTGGCCATTGAAGGTATTTTGTTGACGATGTACGACCTGCGCGTGCGTTTGTCGAACCAGGTGGTGGGCGAAGTAACGACCCATTTTCAGCAAATGGTCTTTAGCACCATTATTCCGCGTAATATCCGATTGAGCGAGTCGCCCAGTTTCGGTGTGCCAGCACTGGCGCAGGACGCCGACAGTAAGGGAGCGGTTAGTTACCTGAATCTGGCCCGCGAAATTCTGATTAAAAACGGCTTGATGCCGCAGGAAGCGTAAACGTCATTCGCCGTCAAGTGAAGTCATTCGCTGGCCTTGATCGTCAGACTGACAGTTGATGACCACCCTTGACACGTAATGACAAGAAATGACCTTTTGGTATGGAAAACGCGAACACCAAAGCACCGAATAAGAAGATGATTGGATTGGGCCGTGGCTTAGGTGCCTTGCTGCATGACAGCGAAGCGGTGAACCGGCAAACAAAAACATCTCCGTTCGAATCGATCAGTACGATGACCGAAATCGGTTTGTCGCTGATTGAAACGAATCCGTTTCAGCCGCGTACCCGATTCGACGAAGAAGCTCTTCAGGAGCTTGCCGAATCCATTCGCGTTCAGGGAATTATTCAGCCGATTACAGTTCGGCAGCTTGGTAAAGACCGCTATCAGCTTATTTCAGGCGAACGGCGTCTGCAAGCGTCGAAACTGATTGGCTTAACGACCATTCCGGCTTACGTTCGTACGGCGAACGACCAGCAAATGCTGGAAATGGCCCTGATCGAGAACATTCAGCGCGAAAATCTGAACTCGATCGAAATTGCCCTTAGCTATCAGCGGCTCATCACGGAGTGCAGCCTGAAACAGGAAGAATTAGGCGAACGCGTTGGCAAGAACCGCACGACCGTTAATAATTATATTCGGCTGCTCAAGTTACCACCGGTAATTCAGGCGGCTTTGCGCGACAATAAAATTTCGATGGGGCACGCCCGGGCCATCATCAACATCGAAAACCCCGACTCCCAGATTCGGCTCTTCAACCGGGCGGTTGATGAAGAATGGTCGGTACGGAAGGTAGAGGAAGCGGTACGTAACCTGTCCGATGAACTGGACGAACCCGCTACGAACCGTCGCGTCACGCTTCCTAAGCAGGAAATGCGTAGCCTGCAGTTTAAGCTGTCGTCGTTGTTCGGTACTAAAGTCTCTATCAAAGCCGACGAGAAGCACAAAGGCGAAATCAAAATACCGTTCACCTCGCAAGAAGAACTGGCTAAGATCTTAGAGGTGCTGAACTCACAGGCCTGATCGTGTTAAAGTATCTTAAAGAGAGCGAGCAGTGGGCGAATCAAAGATACGTTGACCGTTATAGAGGTATGAGATCGCTCATAAACCTCATTGCTGTCGTTTTTCTGGTGATGCTGCCGACCTGCCTGCTCTTCGCTCAGCAACCGGCCATTGCACCGGCCCCAACGCCACAAGCTACTGATTCGACCAGACAAGCACGTACCGCACTCGATTCAATACCCGCTTCCGCGCAGCCCGGCAATCAGTCCGGTGCGCCGATTCGGGTCGGCTCGTCTGAGCTGACGCTGGACGACAGTAGCTCGGTCAGGACCGATACGGTTCGCCTAACGAGTAGACAACAGGACCGGATCCATAAAATTATTCCTAAAAAAGCGACGCTGCACTCGTTGGTGTTGCCAGGATGGGGGCAAGCCTACAATCGACAGTATTATAAAATACCCTTTATTTATGCCGGTTTCGGCGTAATGGGCTATCTGTTTGTTAAATACCGGGGGCTGGCTAATGAAGCCGCCAACGGCTATCGGCTATTGTTATACGGTCTTCCAAGCCAGTCCGTTACTGCGCCCTTACCCACTACGGAAGCAATATTTAAACCCGTAACAATTCCCGGTGAAAAGGTAACAGAAGTCCAGATTGGCGAATTTATTTATCGTTCAACGGCGGGGGCCAAAAACGCGTATGATACGTACCGTCGTTACCGTGATTTGAATATTCTTCTGTCGGCCGCGCTGTGGGGTATTAATATTGTGGAAGCAAACGTAGCGGCACATTTAAAAACATTCGATCTGACCGACGACATCTCGATGCGGGTTGAGCCGAACGTATTGCCCATGCCGGGTACGGGATTTGTGCCCGGTATTCGCGTTGCTTTTACGTTTAAATGATTTATTGATCAATGAAGTAAAGAAGCGGGACGTAACGATTTGCCCAACGTAACTGGGGTTATTTGTCTCTCTTCCTCCTCGATTTTAATTATGAATATTCTTCTATTAGGTTATGGCAAAATGGGTAAGACAATCGAGAAGATTGCCCTTGACCGCGGTCACCAGATTGTTGGCCGGATCGATGCCGATAACCGTGACGAGTTGCTTGCTTTAAAAACAGACGGCGTCGATGCAGTCATCGAGTTCAGTTCGCCCGAGTCCGCCGTTGAAAATATCATGTACTGCTTTGAACGAGGCTGGCCAGTTGTTTGTGGAACGACCGGTTGGCTAAGTCACCGGCCGGAAGTTGAGCAGGCCTGCCTGGAGAAGAAGGGCGCTTTTTTCTACGCATCGAACTACAGCATCGGCGTAAATCTGTTTTTCCGGCTAAATAAAACGCTGGCTCAGTTTATGCGGAATTACCCGTCGTACCACGTATCGATGACGGAAATTCATCATACCGAAAAGAAGGATGCGCCCAGCGGTACAGCCATTACGTTGGCGGAAGGCATCGTAGAACACTTGCCAACCAAGCAACGTTGGGAGAGCAAAGAGGCTGACAGTGCCCGTATTAACTCAACCGACGCCGTTGAAATCGAGTCGCTTCGGGAAGGAGCTGTGCCGGGGACCCATGTAGTACGGTACGAGTCGGATGTCGACCGAATCGAGATTGCCCACGTGGCTCACAGCCGTCAGGGGTTCGCACTGGGCGCTGTAATTGCCGCCGAATGGATTGCCGGTCGTGAGGGTGTATTTGGTATGGATGACCTGCTGGGGAATGATGAACGTTAACCGATAGTGATGAATGGTTGTTAATCAGCCACTCATCTTTCGTAACTTCGCATTTCGTTACTCCTTCGTCAGCGCTCGTTTATCATTTGTCATTTACTGTTTAAGATACCGTGTCAGAAGTAAAAATCAGAGCCGCTCAGAACCCGGCTAAGCCGCAAAAGTCAGCCTTCCGAGAGTGGTTTGACTCTATTTTGTTCGCCGTTGTGGCCGCGACCTTGATTCGCTGGCTGTTTATGGAAGCGTTTACGATTCCGACGCCCTCGATGGAGAATAGCCTGATGGTTGGCGATTTTCTGTTCGTGAGCAAGCTGCATTACGGTACCCGGACACCCCGTACGCCTTTGCAGGTGCCGCTGACCCACCAGAAAATCTGGGGTACGAATATTCCGTCGTACAGCACGGCGATTCAACTGCCCTCGTACCGTTTGCCGGGTTTTACCCATGTGAAGAACGGAGACGTAGTGGTGTTCAACGTACCGCCTAAGTATCTGAACGACAACATCGATTATCCCGTCGATCTGAAAACGAATTACATCAAGCGGTGCATCGGTATTCCGGGCGATGTGCTTGAGGTTCGGCAGCGCGAAGTCTTTGTGAATGGCAAGCCTTTTGCGAAACCGCCCCGTTCGGAACAGAAGTATTTCGTAAAAACAACGGAGGTGCTCGACGCAAACTTCTTCCGTAAGTATGATATCGTAAATGATTACCGGGACCCCAGCCAGCCAACAGAGAACTGGAAGCCTCTGGAGCAGTACAACGATTCAACCAAAACATCGGCGATGGTTGGCTACAGCATCAACACGACCGAAGACGTAATCGCTAAATTCAAGCAGTTTGATTGGGTAAAAGGCATTGAGCCTATGGCCGATACGCCCGGTGAGATGTCACCCGGCATTTACGGGACGCCAACGTTCAAATGGAATCACGATAATCTTGGGCCGATTACGATCCCCAAAAAAGGCGCTACCATACAAATCAATCCACAGACGATTGCCTTGTATGGTCCGGTAATCGAACTGTACGAAGGAAATGAAAACGTTGAGCTGACACCGACCAGCGTTAAAATTGGCGGACAGCCTATTACGTCGTATACGTTCAAGCAGGATTATTACTTCATGATGGGCGACAACCGCGATAACTCGCTGGATTCGCGTTTCTGGGGATTTGTACCTGAAGACCACATCGTTGGCAAAGCGGTGTTCGTGTGGATGTCACTCGACCCCAACCCGGCCAACATCTGGAATAAAATTCGCTGGAACCGCCTGTTCCGGACGATTGATTAAGGAATAGGAGGAAAGGGAAGAGGGGGACGAATGGGACTAAAGAAGGCTTATAGTAAGCTCCTTTTCCCATGCGTCCCCCTCTTCCCTTTCCTCCCTTCCTGGTTTTACCAATCAATCGGGGCCAGCCCCTTGCTGATGAGGTACTCGTTGGCCTGGCTAAAATGCTTGTTGCCAAACCAGCCGCCCCATTGTGCGGCCATCGGCGAGGGATGCTTGGATTTCAGGATCAGGTGTTTCTTGCCGTCGATAACGGCCCCCTTTTTTTGGGCGTAAGCGCCCCAGAGCATAAAAACGACATGCTCTTTCTCATCCGAGATCAGTTTGATAACCTCGTCGGTAAAAGTCTCCCAACCTTTGCCCTGGTGCGAACCCGCCTGACCGGCCCGGACGGTGAGCGTAGCGTTGAGCAGCATAACCCCCTGACTGGCCCATCGTTCCAGGTTTCCTGATTTGGGAACCGGTTTTCCTAAGTCATCCTGGATTTCTTTAAAAATATTGACCAGCGAGGGTGGTTTGGTAATCCCGTCAGCAACGGAAAACGCCAGCCCATTGGCTTGTCCTTCGCCGTGGTACGGGTCCTGCCCCAGAATGACGACGCGGGTATCGTCGAATTTACATGCATTGAAGGCATTGAACATCAGACGACCCGGCGGATAAACCCGTTGGGTACTGTATTCTTGCCGTAAAAATTCGGCTAACTGGCGAAAATAAGGCTTGTCAAACTCCGGCTGTAGTCGTGACTGCCACGATTCTTCGATAGATACTTTCATGCGGGGAACTGATCGTAATGATTCGGCATTATAGGCCCATAAACGCCGGAATCCACTCCCCGAAAATTTTTTGAAAGTGGTTCTTGCGTAACAAAACTAATCAACTTAATTTTCGTTCTAAGGTTGCAAACGACACTGAATTTATGGTTTCGTCAGTCACAGAAGGTGTAAAGGTAAGCGTGAAAACAGAATACCAGTCGGACTACTCCAGTCCGCTCCAGGCACACTACGTGTTCACCTACCGAATCACGATCGAAAATGCCAGCGACTACACCATCCAACTGCTTCGGCGTCATTGGATGATCTTTGATTCAAACGGTACGGTCCGGGAGGTTGAGGGCGAAGGGGTAGTTGGTCTGCAACCGGTGCTGGAGCCGGGGGAAGTTCACGAATACGTATCAGGCTGCAACTTGCGCTCAAGCATGGGCAAAATGGCTGGTACCTACCTCGTCGAACGCATTATCGACGGAAAGCAGCTTCGCGTAACCATTCCCGAGTTTACAATGGTTGTGCCCTACCGGTTGAATTAATCCAGTAAGTACCGATCAATCGGCCTTCACCTTATCTTGAATGATGCCCGACAGTGTAGCGCCTTTGGCTCTGCGCCGGTTACGAGTCACCGTTCATTGCCAATGCTTCTTGCTTATCTTCGCTACTTAAGTCGTGCCCGCGACGAACATTCGCTTCACTCTCCGTTCTTATTTGCCTTATACTGTCAGGTTATTCGGAAAGACAATCGGCGGGAGCCCGCTTTCGCGCCACTGCGTGCGTTGCGTAAACAATTGCGGAAGAATCTACAGACAATAACCATCACCGATTACGGGGCGGGTTCAAAAGTAAACTCGTCGCGCCAGCGAACGATTCGTGACATTGCCCGCCATTCTCAGAAACCGGCTCGCTTTGGCCGGTTGTTATTCCGGCTTGTCGACCGATTCCAGGCGAAAACCGTTCTTGATCTTGGCACATCGCTGGGCTTAACTACGGCCTATCTGGGCGAAGCCACTAAACGTACTGCGGGTCAGGTGCTGACGTTTGAAGGATGCCCCACTACAGCCGCTGTTGCGCAGCAGAATTTCGCTCAATTAACGCTGCACCACGTAACGACCGTAGTCGGGAATATTGACGATACGTTGCCTAAGCAGGTTAAGGCACTTTCAAAACCAATCGATCTGGCTTTCTTCGATGCCAACCACCGGTACGAGCCAACAGTCCGCTATTTTGAAACCTGCCTGTCGAATATCCATAATGACACGGTGTTTGTCTTTGATGATATTCACTGGTCAGTTGAGATGGAACAGGCCTGGGCGTATATTCAGCAGCATCCCGCCGTCAGCGTAACGGTTGATTTGTTTTGGGTGGGGCTGGTGTTCTTCCGAAAAGAGCAACCCCGGCAGGATTTTGTGTTGCAGTTCTAAAAAGATTGCAGAGCTAATTTGTTACCTTTCAGGAGCTTTTAAGCAACCTCCTGCATGAACTTCTGCAACGTAACACGTTTCGCTTTAAACGCGCTCACCCTGGCCTTTGCGTTAAGTTCCTGTCAAAAATCGGGGACGGCTGTTGATGATCCCGATGCGCTGGCCTCGTTCGATCTGATTCAGCAGCGGATTTTAACGCCTTCCTGCGCTACGTCGGGCTGCCATGCTTCCGAAAAAGATGCTGATTTTCTGCAGCACGGCCTTGTGTTGGCCGTTGGGGTAGCCTACCAAAACCTGGTTGAGGCTGATCCGAGAAATAGTGCCGCTAAAGCCGATGGCCTGAAGCGGGTTAAGCCGTTTTCCTCGCTGGAAAGCTTACTTTATCACAAATTGAGCGTTGCCCAAAATCACCACGGCGGGAAGCAGTATGGCAATCCGATGCCGTTGGGTGGTAATCCATTGTCGGATGGGCAAGTCGATTTCGTTCGACGATGGATTGAAGCGGGCGCTCCTAAAACCGGCAGTGTGGCGGATGCAAAATTGCTGGATGACAAAACAAGTACGTCCACTACGTTCGAGCCGCTACCGGCTCCCGCTGCGGGTACTGGTTTTCAGATGAACATTGCTGCGTTCGACATTCAGCCCCAATTCGAGCGCGAACTGTTTATGCGTAAGCTGGTGGGCAATACGCAGGACCTGTATGTTAACCGGTATGAGATAAAAATGCGCAGTGGAAGTCATCACTTTGTGGCCTACGATTTCCGCAATAAAAATCTCTTGCCTGGCCTGAATGATGTCCGTGATCTGCGCAATGCCGACAACTCGCTGAACTTGCTAACGGCGTTAAGCATGTCGAACCACGTGTATCTGGCGGGCTCTCAGGCGCAGTATCAGGACTATACGTTTCCGGAAGGAGCGGCTTTACTGATACCGGCGGGGGCTTCGTTAGACCTCAATTCACACTACGTTAACAAGACCGATGCGGTGATGAAAGGCGAGGCCCAAATCAATCTGTATTCGGTCGACAAGTCGAAAGTTAGTATTGTAGTGCAAACGCTCGACTTAAGCAATATGGATCTTGATATTCCGGCCAATAAGCGGGTAACGCTCACGAAAACGTTCACGGTCAGTAAACCACGGAAGATTCTGACCCTGACCTCGCACATGCATAAGCTGGGTGAGAAGTTTGTCATTAAGATCAAAGGAGGATCTCGCAATGGCGAAATAATCTACACGTCTACGGACTGGGCCCATCCAGACATTGTTACGTTTAAAGCACCGATCGAATTGAAAAAAGGCGAAGGACTTACTTCCGAAATTACATATAACAACACAACGAATAAGACGGTAAACTTTGGCCTGACCAGCGAAGATGAGATGGGAATCATCTTTGGCTATTACTTCGAGGAATAAAAAGAAAACTTCCTGCTTCTGGCTGTAAATAACAAGAGCCGACCATAATGGTCGGCTCTTGTTATATCAATCTATTAAGTCGAATAATTCTAACCCTGAATTACCGCGCTACTTCTACGTTTACCCGGCGACCTTTGATGGTGTTACCTTCCATAGCATCGAGAACCACGTTGGCCATGTCTTTTGGCACGTCTACGTAGGTGAACTTATCAAAGATATCGATGCTGCCGATGCTGCTGCCCGGAATATTCGCTTCGCCGGCAATGGCACCAACGATGTCGCCAGGGCGGACAAAGTCCTTGCGGCCAATGCTAACCATTAACCGGGTCATGTTGGCATCACGTTCGCGCGGAGCACGCTCACGTTCAAACTTACCCCGGTCATTGCTACGTTCGCGGTCCGGTCCGTCACCACGGCCGAAGCGTGGACCCCGGTCGTTGTCGCCAAAGCGGGAACCTCCCCGGTCACGGTCGCCAAAGCGAGACGATCCTTCGCTACGGCCACCCCGACGGTCTTCAAAACGACCTCCGCGGTCATTCCGGTCGCCCCGACGGTCTGAGCCTTCACGTCGACGATCGTCTTCAAGACCCAGGTTCTGCTCAGCGAACTCATTTTTCTCAAGACCCATGCTGCGTTTCACCAGAGCGGCTACAACCTGTTCGGTCGAAAAACCGGCGTGGTGCAACTGATTCAGCATATCTTCGTAGAGATTAAGGTCCTGACTTTCCTGAATCGTTTGTTGAATCTGCTCAATAAAGCGTGCCTTGCGAACGCCTACGATGTCTTCGAAGGACGGAATTACGCCTTTTTCAACCCGTACTTTCGTATACGACTGAATTTCGCGGAAGCGGTATTTTTCATCCCGGCCCACCATTGAGAAAGCCCGGCCTGATTTACCCGCCCGGCCTGTCCGGCCAATACGGTGTACGTAATATTCTTCGTCAAGCGGGATGTCAAAGTTGATCACCGCGTCGACATCGTCTACGTCGATACCACGGGCGGCTACGTCAGTTGCAACCAGGATGCTGGTTGTACCTGAGCGGAACTTGCTCATTACGTTGTTCCGCTGTGCCTGACGCAGGTCGCCATGTAACCCTTCAGCCTGATAGCCCCGGATTTGGAGGTCTTCAACGATTTCGTCAACCTTGCGTTTCGTGTTACAGAACACGAGCAGCAGTTTAAGGTCATACATGTCGATCAGACGGCACATTACCTCAACTTTCGCCTTCGGTTTCACCTCGAAGTAAACCTGCTCAATGTTGGTGTTGGTCAGCTCTTTCTTAACCACCTTCACCAGCACCGGGTCTTTCTGGAACTTCTGGGTGATCTGCATGATCGGCTTCGACATTGTAGCCGAGAACAGAATGGTTTGCCGCTCTTCGGGCATCTCATCCAGAATGCTTTCGATATCTTCGCGGAAGCCCATGTCCAGCATTTCGTCGGCTTCGTCAAGAATCATCATCTTCACGTTGCCCAGTTTCAGCGTGTTACGTTCCATGTGGTCCATAACCCGGCCTGGCGTACCAATAACGATATGCACACCGCTCTTCAACGAACGAATTTGCCGGTCGATCGAATCGCCACCATAGATGGCTTCGATGCGAATACCCCGCTTATACTTGGCTAATTTCTTGATCTCGTCTGCTACCTGAAGCGCTAATTCACGCGTAGGGCAAAGAACAAGCGTCTGCACGGAGCGATCCTGCACATCGATCAGCTCGAGCGCTGGGATACCAAATGCGGCTGTCTTACCGGTACCGGTCTGAGCCTGACCAATCACATCGCGGCCAGCCAGAATTGGTGGGATAGCCTCGGCCTGAATGGGTGAAGGGCTAACAAACCCCATATCGGTAACCGCCTGTAACAACTCATCGGAGATGTCGAGGTTGGAAAACAGAAGTTGGTTTGGATCAGCGGCCTTTGGTGCGTCAGCGGGAATTGCTGCTTCAAGGCTGGTATTCTCTACATCAACGGGGTTATTGCCATCGTTGGCGTTATCCGTTGCAACTTGATTTACGTCCAGAACATTGTCCTGTTCGTCAGTGTTTGTGTTGTTCGTTTTCATTACTTGGAAAAATGATAAAAAACCATCCAAGCGAAGACGAGAATGTGCCTGTGAACGGCGCGATACTGCAGGAATTGCCCAACCAACGATTGCCCCAACGACCCAACAAGGACCACCAAACCACTTTGGCGACCCGGCCCAACCTACTAAAGGTAACAAGACAATATACCGAAATGTCGGTATGACCGATTGATGATTAGCCCACGCGCTATTGCTCTATACAAGAGCGTCCACACAGAAAACCCATCTGTACATCCGTACTGGCTCTGTTAGACCTAACTCAGCGTGTAAAAGGAGAGAAACAGAGATACGACGGATGTCGCTTGTAAAATTCTGGTACAAAAGTACGGATAAGTTTGTAAATATGCAAGCAGGGCTTAATTAAAATTGCATTTATTTTAGAATACGTATCTGGCCTACCCAGAATCAGCGCTGCTCGGCCAACCCGTGATTAAAGGGCTGTTTTTAGAAAACCTATGGGAATAGCCTAGTGTTATTCGAGAGCGCTACATTAACTTGAGTTATGAATTCGTCCGTTGGCAAATACATTATTCTGGCCGGCCTAGTGTTAGTACTTGTTGGCGCGGTCGTATATTTTTTAGGGGACAAGCTGAACGGGCTGGGGCGGCTGCCGGGCGATATACGTATCGAAGGCAAAGACGGGAGCGGGTTTTACTTCCCAATCGTTACGTGCCTTGTTGTCAGTATTCTCCTGAACGTTATTATCGCTCTGGTCCGTCGTTTTTTCGGGTCGTAGCATTGGAACCGGACTTTGTCGATTCGGCGCTGTAGGTCAGCTTGTTCAGGTAGAATACTTCACGCTGATTGGTGTAGTTTTTTGAGGGAGCGATTTTCTGAAAGCCACAGGCCAGGAAATGCCGATCGTACCACGCCAGTAAGTTATCCTGCGCCGAAAACGTCACTTTTTCATCCTCCGCACTGGTCTGCAACTTATACTTTTCCGTCTCTTTGAGGACTTTGCTGCCCTGGATGACTTCGGTGGTGATTTCGCCATCGTTCGGGTAAGCTAACACCATCTGGTCGCCCTGCTGGGAAATTTGTACCATCTCGGCTAATTCAGGGCTCAGCAGTTCTTTGATGGGCAGGCAGTTATCCCACAGCAGGGTCCCCTGTTTGTCGAAGCCGCAAACAAAGGCGTGGGTATAATGAAATCCTTCGTAGCGGTCAGCCCCGCGTAGGTAGCCCCCGTAGGCAAGGGTGCTGCCCCGATACTGCGGGTAGTAGACTTCAGCGACCAACACCAGACCCTCGGGCGTGGGCTGAAGGTCGTGCACCAGAAGTCGGTAATGAAATTTATAATCCTTGCCTTCTTCTTTTTTCTTCTGGGCCTTGGCCAACAGCTTCTGCTGCCGGTGGGGCTTTAGGTAGTTAAAGAAGTTTTTGAGCTGCGAGAACTCGATATACTGAATGTTGCTGACGGCTTCGGCTGATGCGTCCGCCGATTCGCCGTGCCGGATGCGCGTTACGTAAATCCCCTGCGAATACGGTGTACAGTCGGTAGAGTAGTTGCCAACCAGCAGTGATTCGTGCTCATCGACCGGCAGAAGCTTCCCTGAAATCAGGCTGTTTTTGGCCCCGTCGAAATCAATGGTACGGATGAGCTTGTTGTCGTAATTATACGTTCTGATCAGGAACTTGCAGTGACGTTTCAGCGAATGAACCAGGACGTTTACTTCCTGACGGCTTTCGTCAATTTCCAGGCTGCTTAACTCCATGCGGTTGACGTACATGCCGGGCAGTACTTTGGCGGAGCCGTCAAAAAAAGAGTACGCCATCACTACGGGCCGCGAGTGGTGGTAGCCACCCACAAACGCCCGGTTGCCCATCACTTTGAACTGCTGAATCGAAAACTGGTCGAGCAGACGCCCTTCAAACGTTTCGATCACGCCATCGTCCAGATGCAGCCGAAGAAATTGATATTTATCGGTGTCGTACTCGCGGAACAGATGATATATGTACTGGTCGTTTTCGTACGACAGTAAAGGCCGGTAGCGAATGTCCTGCTTATACTCAACGCGCCAGAGCGATTTCAGATTTGTATCAAATTTCTGGAACGTATACTCAGCGGGCGAATTGTCATAAAATCCGCCGGTCCGAATGGTAACGAGAACTCCGTGTTCGTTGAGGGGCGTTACGTCAAAAGCTTCGGCTTCGTTGGGATCTGATGGAATTTCGATACGTAACGAGTGTTCCAGTTGGGCCAGAGCGGGGCCCAACGTAACGAATAAAAGCACCAGACTAAGTATGTGACGAATTCGAAGCATATAGCCAAATTTACGAATTACGGGCCAGGATTTCTTAATACGTTACCGTACCAAATCGATTTCGCTACGTATCCAGCAAAAATCATACGGTAAGACGATATTACGTCACTTGTCCTGCCACCGTTTTCTAAGAAAGTCTTTCATAAATACGTTGATGTCCCACTGACTGGCAACGGGCTGATTGGTGTACGGGATGGTCGGCAGATAACCGGGAGCCGGGCCAAACTCACAGGTAACGGTCAGGGTAGGGGCATTCGCTTTTTGCAAACGCTCCCGAATGGCATCCCACCATTTGGCATGGGTTTCCAGCGCATCTTTCCATTCGGGAGCCCGTGGATCACTGACCTGGGGCGCTTCGGGCTGACCAACCCGACAATGAATGTGGTCACTGACGGCAATGGCCCGGTTGACGTTGTCGGATTGATCGCCGAGATACGATTCCGCTACGTTGACCCAATGCGAATAATCGGCCGTGAGCCGCAACTCAGGTAGTTTGAGCAGGTAATACTGAATGGCGGGGGCACTATATGAAAAGCGGCCCCGGTGCGTTTCGTGCAGAATCCGAATGCCGGTTTGCTTTTGAACATCCAGCGCGGTTTGAATCAGTTCGGCGTTCTGCTCGAACGTAAAGTAGTCGTGGCCGGTATGCGCGTTGATGAACGAGGGCTTATGCGAAGCAATGTCCAGCAGGTCGTCGCGGTATTTCTTTTTGTGCTCAGCGAATTTACTGCCCTCACCGAACGCCATCAGGACTACGTCTAAACCGTTATCGCGCATCACCTGAACGGCTTCCCCGCGTTTGCCTGGTCCGGCTGAGATTTCCATGCCGTCGTAACCAGCCGCTTTGACCCGTTTCGCGGCTTCAGGATACGGTATGCTTTCCATGCCCCACATCGGGCAGAAGAATGATGTTTTCAATGTTTAAGGGCTTATGTTTATCCACCCAAATATGCTGTAAAAAGTGTTAGGTAAAAAAGAACAGATTGCTTCAGGAAATCCATATCATCTCTGAACCGATCACCAGCCACGTTTTTGACCTTTTTTCCAGGAAGACTATATAACCGGCTCCTGCTTCGCCATCACTTACTTCGGAGGAATAGCATACCGCTTTAGTGCCGTTTGTTGAGTAGGTAACTTTAGAAAATTCTACTATCGTAGCAAAGTTTTTGTAGTCTCTGCGCAAGCCAAAGAACCCACGACCTTCACCGTTCTTTCCAAAATAGTAGTCACTAAGCGCCTGCGTGAACAAAATTGTTTGGTTTGTGAGTTAAACTTGTTTTCGACTGCTGATTTTCTGAACACCTATCTTAATAGTCAGTATAAAGTACACCCATGACGAATCGGGCACGAATGAGATTAACTTCCCTTGTTTAATTAGCTGCTCCTTTAAGTCAGTCAGGCGATGCTCATCCAGATACTGAGTATCCGTAACTGGTCGAACAAATACAAGGCAGCGTTCGTGGGGCACCCGTACCTGGTTACAATTGATAAATCGATTGATGAGTAACGATTGAATTTCATAATCTCCATCCGGAAGAGGTGGATAATCTGCCTGGCCGAAGGCGGATAGAAAAGACATGCTCCAGATTGTCAGCAAGCGGAGAACTGCATACATGGGATAAGGTGTTTTCAATGTGGAGGGATAGTAGCAATATTTCCATAATATCCCCAACTTTACCAACCGAAAACCAATAATTCGGCTGGTCGGGTTTCCATCGAATTATTTCTTGAACGAATCCAAAATTAGCCCTAATTATGAGCGAAGTAGCCACTCGTTTTGCCCCCGGCGTTGTAACCGGCGAAGGCGTCACCGAAATTTTCCGCCACGCCAACGAAAATGATTATGCCCTGCCAGCCGTCAACGTTGTTGGAACGGACTCCGTCAATGCTGTATTAGAAACGGCTAAAGCCGTCAACTCACCAGTAATCGTTCAGTTCTCAAATGGCGGTGGTATTTTTTACGCGGGAAAATCACTGCCGAACGACAAGCAGCAGGCGGCCATTGCCGGGTCGATTTCGGGTGCACTGCACGTTCATCATGTAGCCGAATTGTACGGCGTACCGGTCATTCTGCATACCGACCACTGCGCCAAGAAACTGCTGCCCTGGATTGATGGTTTGCTGGCCGCTGGCGAAAAGCATTTCGATCAAACCGGTAAGCCCCTGTACTCATCGCACATGCTCGACCTGTCGGAAGAGCCGCTCGAAGAGAACATTGAAATCTGCGCGAAGTACTTCGAGCGCATGGCCAAAATCGGCATGACGCTGGAAATTGAGTTAGGTGTAACTGGTGGCGAAGAAGATGGCGTTGATAACTCCGACGTTGACGATTCTAAGTTATATACCCAGCCCTCTGAAGTAGCGTATGCATACGAAGAGCTGAGCAAAATCTCGCCGAACTTCACCATTGCGGCTGCATTTGGTAACGTACACGGCGTTTACAAGCCCGGTAACGTGAAGCTGTCGCCGATCATTCTGAACAACTCACAGAATTATATCCAGGAGAAATTCGGCACCGGACCGTTGCCCGTAAACTTCGTATTCCACGGCGGGTCGGGCTCGAGCCGCGACGAAATTCGCGAAGCGATCCGCTACGGTGCGGTGAAGATGAACCTCGACACCGATATGCAGTGGGCTATGTGGGAAGGCGTTCTGAACTATTACAAAGCGAAAGAAGGCTACCTGCAATCGCAGCTTGGTAACCCCGAAGGTGCCGATTCGCCGAACAAGAAATACTACGATCCGCGCGTGTGGCTCCGTAAAGGCGAAGAAAGCATGGTGCAGCGCCTGAAAGTTGCGTTCGAAGATTTGAACTGCATCAACCGGCTAGCCTAATTCATTGCAAATTCAGTAAGATTCAAAAGTGTCGGGCCCTCACCCGGCACTTTTTTTACGGGCTGATGTAGGACAAAACCAATGGAATTTAGCGTGTGAATGCGTAACTTTTAGAAGCGTTTCTCTTTGAATGTAAAGGATTCAGGGAAAAATAGTCTTTTGCCTTAACCTAGTGCCGGAATCGAGTAAAAGCACTGAGGTATAATTACTTAACTGGCTCATTCGAGTTATGAATTTAATACGATCTGCGTTACGTAAACCGATTACCGTTCTTGTCTTAGTAGCGAGCTTGTTCTTTTTTGGTATCGGTGCCGTTCGAACAATCAAGATTGACATTTTCCCGAATCTCAACTTACCCGTCATCTATATTTCCCAACCCTTTGGTGGCTACACCCCCAACCAGATGGAGTCGTTCTTTGGGAAACAGTACGTGAACCTGCTGCTTTACGTATCGGGCGTAAAGAGTATTGAAACCAAAAATATTCAGGGCATCACCCTGCTGAAACTGTCGTTCTACGAAGGAACGAACATGGCGCAGGCGGCCGCTGAGGTATCGGCCTACGCCAACCGGGCGCAGTCTTCGTTTCCACCGGGTTCGCAACCG
This sequence comes from Spirosoma fluminis, assembly GCF_054778895.1. Lineage (NCBI taxonomy): Bacteria > Pseudomonadati > Bacteroidota > Cytophagia > Cytophagales > Cytophagaceae > Spirosoma > Spirosoma fluminis. The sequence continues at coordinate 1,031,661 of NZ_BAAGZD010000041.1, read as the reverse complement.
CCGTTTATTCTGCGTTTCGATGCGTCGACCTTACCGGTTGGGCAGCTGGTGTTGAGCAGTCCGATACGTACTAACAATGAGCTACAGGATTTAGCGAACGTATATATACGTTCGGGCTTTACGTCAATTCCGGGTCTGGTATCACCGGCTCCGTTTGGCGGCAACTCCCGGTCTATTGTCATCAAGGTCGACCCGGATCTGATGCGGTCGCATAACCTGACACCCGACCAGCTGGTGGCTGCGTTACGTATCAATAACCAGGCAACTCCTGCCGGAAATGTGCGGATCGGTGACCTGAACTATTTTACCCCTGCCAATACAACCGTCGAGAACATCAAAGATTTTGGCAACATTCCGCTCTATACGGGGAGTGTACAGAATTTGTACCTGAAAGACGTAGCATCGATTGAAGACGGGGCCGATATTACGCAGGGTTACGTACTGGTGAACGGAAAACGGTCGGTATACCTGCCGATTACCAAGTCTGCCGACGCGTCTACCTGGGAGGTCGTACAAAATTTAAAGGCGGCACTGCCCCGCTTTCAGGCGCTTTTGCCAGAGGACGTAAAGCTGACGTACACCTTCGACCAGTCGGTATACGTAATCAACGCCGTAAAAAGCCTGATGACGGAGGGCGCTATCGGCGCTATCCTGACGGGATTAATGGTGCTTTTGTTTTTGGGCGACTGGCGGGGGGCGTTAATCGTTATCATCACCATTCCGACCTGTATTATTTCGGGCGTATTGTTCCTGTCCTTATTCGGCCAGACGATCAACATTATGACCCTGAGCGGTCTGTCGCTCGCAATTGGTATCCTGGTCGATGAGTCTACCGTAACGATTGAGAACATCCACCAGCATCTGGACATGGGCAAGCCCAAAGCGTTAGCTATCTGGGATGCCTGTAAGGAAATTGCCTTTTCGAAACTGCTGATCCTGTTCTGTATTCTGGCGGTGTTTGCACCGGCTTTTACCATGAGTGGGATTCCGGGGGCCTTATTCCTGCCGCTGGCGTTAGCGATCGGCTTTTCGATGATTACTTCGTACCTGATGGCTCAGACACTGGTGCCGGTGCTGGCGAACTGGATGATGAAAGGGCATCACACCACCAGCAACGGGAAAGCCCATCAGCATGAGCCCCTGAACGGAAATCTGATCAAAGCGAATGGCAACGGAGCTGCTGCCAAAAATGGAAAGGGCGTGACCAACGATGTGCTGCATCAGAAGCAAGTGCTGGCGCATCAGCTCGATCTAAACCATGATGGCAAAATCGGTTATTTCGAGCGGGTTCGGGCGCGGTTTGTCAGGTTTATCAACCGCACAATTCCGTACCGGAAACCCATCGTTCTGGTGTACGTCGTTGGTTCGTTAGCTGTGGCTTTTCTGCTAATTACGTCGATCGGTCGGGACGTATTGCCAAAGGTGAACGGCGAGCAGTTTCAGGTACGTTTGCGGAACCCCGACGGGACCCGGCTCGAAAAAACCGAAGCGACCATGCTCAAGACCATCGGCGTACTCAACAAGCTCGTTGGCAAAGAAAATATTGAGATCACCTCAGCTATGGTTGGGATGCACGGCGCTCAGTTCTCGACGAGCCCGATTTATCTGTTTATGGCCGGACCGCAGGAGGGCGTTTTGCAGGTGAGTATGAAAGAAGGGTACGACGTTGACCTGGACGAACTGAAAGATCGGTTCAGAGCCAACATGAAACAGGCGTTGCCCGACGTGAAGCTCTCCTTCGAACCGATTGAATTAACCGACAAAATCCTTAGCCAGGGATCGCCTACGCCCATCGAAGTGAAGCTGTCGGGTAAGAACAAAAAGCAGAACGAAGAATACGCCAATAAGGTAATTGCCAGGCTGCAACGGATTCCGTATCTGCGCGACGTACAGATTGGCCAATCGACAAAATACCCCACCATTAACGTAGCGATTGATCGGACGCGAGCGGCACAACTTGGAACCGATATATCGGCCATTTCGCGTTCGCTGATTGCTGCTACGTCGTCGTCACGCTATACCGAGAAAAGTGTTTGGATTGATCCGAAATCGAGCCAGAGTTATAGCGTACAGGTGCAGATTCCCGAGAATCATATGACCAGCATCAACGACCTGGGCGAAATTCCGGTGTTGTCCAACGCAAACCGACCGGTCCTGAGCGACGTAGCCACTTTGCAGAAAGGAACGACCTACGGCGAAAACGATAACGTGGGCGCTATTCCAGTACTGTCGGTAACGGCAAATCTGAACGATATGGACCTGGGAACGGCAGCCCGGGATGTGCAGAAAGCCGTTGATTCGCTGGGGGAACTACCCCGCGGATTAACTGTAAAAATGCAGGGTTTAACCCAGGTCTTGATCGATACGCTGGACAGTCTGCAAACGGGTTTATTGACGGCTATTGTGGTGATTTTCCTGATGCTGGCGGCAAACTTCCAGTCATTTAAAGTATCGTTGGTGGTTTTATGTACCGTACCGGCCGTGTTGGTCGGCTCACTGGTTTTGCTGATGCTGACCGGCTCTACACTGAACCTGCAATCGTACATGGGCATGATCATGTCGGTCGGTGTGTCGATTTCCAATGCGGTATTGATGGTTACGAATGCCGAAGAGTTACGAATACGGCATGGCAACGCCCTACTGGCGGCTAAAGAAGCGGCTTCGGTACGTATGCGGCCAATTATCATGACGAGCGTAGCCATGGTTGTAGGAATGATTCCAATGGCTTCGGGTCTGGGTGAAGGCGGTTCGCAGGCGGCTCCGCTGGGCCGGGCCGTAATTGGTGGTCTGGTGGCTTCAACCTTTGCCGCCCTGTTTATTCTGCCGTTGGTGTTTGCCTGGGTACAGGGCAAAGCCACTACAGAATCTGTATCACTCGACCCTGAAGACAAAGAAAGTAAATACTATATTCCAGTACCGTATGAATCGGTTAATCCATAAATCAGTGTATAATCTGCTTGCCGCCGTTGGTGGCTTCCTGCTTATCAGTTCGCTAACTGGTTGCCACTCTTCCGAAGGTAAAGAAGAGGCTGCTAACGCATCTGAGGTGGAAGCGCCCGCGGCTACAGAAGTCATACAATTACAGCGTGGTAAACTGGCGTCTTCACTGAAAGTGCCCGGCGAATTAGTTGCCTTCCGCGATGTCGACATTTACGCAAAGGTCAGCGGATTCATTAAAACGATGTATGTAGACGTTGGTTCAGAAGTGAAACAGGGTCAACTGCTGGCTGTAGCCGAAGCGCCTGAACTGAGTGCACAATTGTCCTCGGCCCAATCGAAGCTGAAAGCGCAGGAAGCCCTTTCCATTGCCAGCAAAGCAAACTATGATCGTGTGCTGGAAGCCAGCAAATTTTCGGGTGCCGTATCAAAGAACGATGTCGACCAGGCGCTCGCTAAACGCAACGCGGATTTAGCCCAGCTGGAGGCTGCCAAGTCGGCTTATCGGGAAGTGTCTGATCTGAAAAGATACCTCGAAATACGCGCTCCGTTCAGTGGCATAATCAGCGCCCGGAACACCAGCACGGGCGCTTATATAGGCCCGTCGGGCAAAGGGTCCGAGTTTCCGCTGTTTGTCCTAACCGAGCAAAAGAAACTCCGTTTGGTGATCTCGGTCCCGGAAGCGTATACGGGTTACGTTGATTTGAATCATCAGGTTAGTTTTACCGTCAAGGCATTCCCCGAAAAGAAATTTACGGGACAAGTGAAACGCCAGGCGGGTGCCCTGGATAAACGACTACGTTCGGAACGGGTAGAAGTAGACGTTCTCAACGACGATCGAAAGCTTCTGCCCGGCATGGTGGCTGAGGTAAATGTGCCGTTGCCGACCAAAAGCAATACGTTGATTGTGCCCAAATCCGCCATTGTGAATTCGACAACTGGTGTCTTTGTGATTAAGGTTATCAATGGTAAGGCGGAGTGGGTGCCCATAAAGAAAGGGCTGGAAGCTGACGATAAAGTTGAAATATTTGGCGAGCTAAACGAAGGTGACCCCATCATCGCATCAGCCAACGAAGAGATTCGGAATGGTTCACCCGTTGCTGTGAAGTAACGTAAATTTCGAGTAGAGACCCCGTTTTCGGGAAAGCATTACGTTCTGCTCCCGGTAAATACCCCTCCCCTGGGGAGGGGTATTTACCGGGAGCGTTTTCAGGAAAGAAGTACGCAGAATTTACCTTGAAGTGTCATAATTTACCAGAGGGCCATATTCTCACTGCCTTTACTTCACATAGCCCAGCTTCCGGGGGATTGTATAGATTTCTGTTTGCCGTCCGTCGATGTAGCGGAAGGTCTGGCCGTCGAAAAAGCCGTCTTCTTCCAACATGATGCGGATGGTTTTCTTCCAGGCGGGTAACTCCACAGCAGCATTCAGCTCAATGGAGTATGCCGTATTGGCGAGTAGTGGATAGTCGCCGGAGCCGGAAACGCCTTTCTGCTGATCCCAAAGTCCGATAGTTGGACCAGCCGCGTGACCATGTACACCAATCGGGTGCGAATAGATCGTACCGTTGATGCTTTCTTTCTTGGCCTGATCCAAAGCTGCCAGCAGCATCTGGTTACCGGTCTTTCCGGCTTTGAATTGCTCCGTCAGAATATCCTGCAAGCGATTTCCCTGCTTGAACGCGGCTTTAATAACTTCAGGAACATCCGTTTCGCCGGGCTTCAGCACATAGGCATGCTGTTGCTGGTCGGTGTTCAGGCGCAGGTATGTAATGCCAAAATCCACGTGGAGTAAGTCACCGGGCATGATGATCTGTTTGTCGGGTCGCTTTGAAAAGGTTCGTAAATGGCTGAATTCCTTTTCGTCGGCGCGTTGTACGTCCACGGTTGGATGAAACCAGGTATCCAGTCCAAGACTGGTGATTCGTTGGCGAAACCACCACACTACGTCGTCCGTGGTTGTAACGCCAGGCTGGATAACGTTTTCCGAAAAACCCTCCTGAATGATCTGGTGCGACAGCCGACAAATCATCGGGTAGATGGCCATTTCTTTCTCGGTACGTGTTTCGAGCCAACCTACTGCCACCTTCTCGGCGGAGACAATGCGTTGCTGATACTCGGCTGGTAGTTTATTCAGGAATTCTTCATGTTCTGTAAACGACAAGCCATCGGCATGGCCGTAATTAGCCGAACTGTTCAAGCCAATCTTCCTGGGCTTACGGTCTTCGATGATCTTAGCCAGCGCTTCCCACTGATTCGGCCGGACGTCGATGTCCCAGGCACCTTTCAGGAGATTACCAACGTCGTACCGGGCGATGGCCAGTTTCTCAATGGCATCCGCTCCCTGCTTACCGGTATCAAAAAACACCATAATGGTTCGTCGGCGGGCCGACAGCCAGGTTGATGGCAGCATCGTGCGCAGAACGGGATCTTCATTGTATTCGCGGGAAATGATGATCCACATATCCAGCCCTGCCCGGCGCATAAGTTGGGGAAGCAGATTTATGAACCGATCTTCCAAGATTTCATCAACGACTCGTGCCCGTTCGCGTTCGGGAAGGATGGTGGTAGGCTGGGCAAATGAGGCAGTGAAGGCCAACAAGCTAAGTAGCAGTGAGTAGATCAGTTTAATCATCACTAGTTTTAGTGGTTGCGGAGCAAGATACGTAAAGCCGTTAAACATTTTTAACGTAAGCGGCAGGCAACGCTTTCCTAAATGCGTGCATCTTGCAGAGGAATGGCTATCTGGGCCGTTACTGCATAAAATCAATTACCTAATAATGATATACCGATGTCTATTCGTTAGTATACTACATTCGGGTGATAAAGACATTCTGATCGGTTCATGAAGACTTTTCTACTAGCGCTGTTGACTATTGGTTACGTTTCATTGGCTCATGCGCAGTCGACAACTACGGGCCTGCGCGGCAGCGTCAAGAATGCGCAGGGGGAAGCCCTGCCGTACGCAGCCATCATTGTGAAGGGCACTTCTACTGGTACCATTACCAATGCCGAAGGCCGATATGAAATAGCTTTAGCGCCAGGTAAGTATACGATCGTGTTCCAGTACTTAGGCTTTCAAACGATTCAGAAACCGGTTGAGATTGTCAGCGGCTATGCGACGTTGGACGCGACTTTAGAAGAACAGGCGTATCGATTAGCCGAAGTTCAGGCAAAAGCGGGGAACGAAGATCCAGCGTATACGATCATGCGCCGGGCCATTGCCAAAAGTCGCTTTCACCAGCTACAGGTGCAGCGCTTTAAAGCCAGAGTATACACCAAGTCATCGTTTACGGTGCTCGACTTGCCGAACCTGGCGGAAATGGCGTTCCGAAAGCAACTTAAGGAAGCCGAAAAAGAAGCTAACTTCAAAGTAGGCGTGCCAATCCTGAACGAAACAGTTTCTGAAGTTACGTTCACGCAGCCGAATACGTATCGTCAGCGCGTGATCGCGAACCGGAATTCTCAGGGTGACTTTTTAAGTCCAAGTCAGTTCTACAACGCGAGTTTCTATAACCCCACCATCGCCGGAGCCGTATCGCCACTGTCGCCCAAAGCGTTTGCCTATTACAAGTTTGAGTACAAAGGCACGTACCGCGAGCCGGGACCCGACGGCAATCCGGTTGAGGTCAGTAAGATTCAGGTGATTCCCCGACAGTATGGGGAAGGCGTGTTTCGGGGTACTATTTTCATTATTGAAAACACCTGGGCCATTCATAGTTTACAGTTAGAAACCATCACCAGCATCGGTGTGTCGTTTACGGTCCGGCACGTGTGCAGCCCCGTGAAAGGGGTGTGGATGCCGACGAATCAGCGCTATAACGGCTCCGGATCGTATCTGGGCGTAAAGGCAACCGGACAGTACGTTCGCAGCTTAACCTTCAGTGAATTTGTCGTTAACCCTGCCTTTGTTGAGGAGATCGAAGTGGTGGATGAAAAGAAGGCACCACCTACACAAACCTTAAGCAAAGGTGACATCAAGGGGAAGCAGTTCGACGAGTTGGTCAAGAAGCAGAAAGAGTTTTCGACCAAAAACCTGCGTCAATTAGTCAAGGAATACGAAAAACAGGAGAAGCAGGCTCGTAAGAATCGGAAAGAAGACGTAACGGTGGTGCGTGACGATTCGCTGGTGGTCGATTCGCTGGCTCGAAAACGGTCGAATGTCTTCTGGGATTCGCTACGTTCAGTGCCGTTAACGACGGCTGAAATCAAGAGCTATCGCAAGGCCGATAGTCTGGGCCTCGTTCGGGAAATTAAAGTGCCCGGCCGTGCCGATAGCACCAAACGAGACAGTACGCAGCGTAAGAAATCGCCTAAGTTCTCGGTGGGGCAGCTGCTCAGTGGCAACACGTGGCGGTTAAGCAAGCGCAGTTCACTGATCTACACCAGCCCGTTGATGCGCCTGGAGTATAATACCGTGGAGGGCTATTCGGCCGAAGGTGGCCTGAATCTTCGGTATCGGGCACGCGTGGATTCCGTCAATCGGTTTACGCGGATTTTGCTGGGCGAATGGAACGTTGGCGGGAATGCCCGTTATCAGTTTGGGCGAAAGCAGTTTGTGGGCTATGGACTGGCGAGTTATCAGCACAAGAACACAAAGATTGGCCTGTCGGGCGGACGTTATCTGTATCAGTACAATCCGGACAACCCGATCAGCCCGTTTCTGAACACCTTCACAACATTGCTGTTCGAGCAGAACTTTGCAAAGCTCTACCAGAAAGATTTTGTTAACCTGACCATCAATGCGACACCGTTCAAGCAACGGCTGACCTTGACGGGTAGCCTGGATTACGCGCAACGTACCGAGCTGGCGAATTTTAGGGAAGATATTAAACCCTGGATCAATTGGCGGAATCGCATTTTCACGCCGAACCGCCCGGACAATGCTGAGGTAGAAACCACCGCGTTCCCAACCCACCAGGCGGTTGTGTTAACCCTGACTGCATCGGCAAAGCTGGGAACAACGCAGTACGTGATCCGTAACGGTCGGCGAATTGCCCGGCGTGATAACGACAGTCCCTTGCTCAGCCTGAATTACCGGAAGGGGATGGGCGATGTGGATTATGATTTCGTGCAGGCTACGATCAGCCATTCCTTCGAAACGGGTATTCGCAGCCGGTTGAATTATCAGCTCAGCGCCGGTGCGTTTGTGAATGACCGGAAGCTGTATTTTCCTGACTTTAAACATTTTGCGGGTAATCAGTTCTTTTTCCAGCAGGGGGACGTAGTGTCGACGTATCGTTTGTTGCCGTATTATCAGTACAGCACCGGTAAGCGATTCGCCGAGGCTCACGTGCTAGCTGAGTTTCGTAAGTTTTTCATCACGCAGCTGACGCTGGTCCGGCTCGTCGGATTGAAAGAGAACCTGTTCGTACACTACCTTTATACGCCCGCTTCGAAGAACTACACAGAGATAGGATATGGGCTGGACGGGCTCGTTCCGCAGGTGCTGCCGTTTTTCCGGGTCGAGGTGATTTCGCAGTGGCAGGATGCGCAGTACAAAGGGCTTGGTTTTCGAATCGGTACCACACTTAAGTTTGGTCGGTAGTATAAACTCCCTATCGTCTATAAAGCCTCCTCAAAACACAATGGCCAAAGAAGCACTAATCACGTTTATTCAAAGTGACATATCTGTTTCTGGACCAGCCCTGACGCATATCATCGACCACTTTGAGGAGCGGATTATCAAGAAGAATGAGTTCTTTCTCAAAGAAGGTAAAACGAGTAATGACTATTTTTTTCTAGAAACAGGCTGTATGCGGACCTTTACTCATGACCCCGACGGAAACGAAGTGACCACCTACTTTTATTCAAAGCAGAGGTATGTCTTTGAGGTATCGTCGCTGTTTATGCGGACTGTCTCAACCGAAAGTATCCAGGCCTTGACCGACTGCACCGGTTATGCTATTACGTTCGAGACCTTAAACAAACTCTTTCATTCGTCACCCGAATTTCGGGAGTTTGGCCGCATGATGCTGGTCAAAGCATTTGCGACCTTTAAACAGCGAACGCTGGAACTCATCAACAAAAGCGCCGAAGAACGCTACGAAAACTTGATGAATACCGAACGGGAGGTATTTCAATATGCCCAACTCAAACACATTGCGTCCTATCTCGGCATTACCGACACGTCGTTGAGTCGAATTCGGCGCGAATTCGCTAAAAAATAGGTTGTGGTTCTTTCTTGCCAAATGGCAAGCAGCCTGATTTGAGTACTTAGTTCCTTTGCGTTGTCATCAAACAACAAGGTCATCGAGCATCTTCCTGTTTACATTCCTATTGTCTTCGGACTTACCGTTCTGGCAGGTAGTTGGCTATTCGCCAAAGCCACACGTTATAACCGAACGTTTCTGGTTGTCCTTACTACCTGGATTGGGTTTCAGTCGGTTATGGGCCTTGTCGGGTTTTATGCTGATAGAACCCCTGGTCTGCCCCGAATCCCGGTGCTACTACTGCCGCCTGTGCTCACGATCATTGTGCTGATGAGTACAACGCGAGGCAAAGCGTTTGTCAATCAGATCGACATGAAAACATTGACGTTGTTTCACCTCGTCCGTGTTCCCGTTGAAATCGTATTGTTCTGGTTGTTTACGTATAAAACCATTCCCCAGCTTATGACGTTTGAAGGCCGTAACTTCGATATTTTCTCGGGCTTGTCGGCGCCATTGATCTATTATTTTGGCTTTATCGGCAACCGGCCTAACAAACCGCTGCTGTTGATCTGGAATTTTGTCTGCCTTGCCTTAGTCGTTAATATTGCCCTTAATGGACTGCTGTCAGCGCCGACGCCGTTTCAAAGATTAGCCTTCGATCAACCTAATATTGCCATTGGTTATTTCCCTTTTAATCTGCTGCCTTCCTGCTTGGTACCGTTAGTCATTTTGGCTCATGTGGCATCTGTTCGGCAGTTGCTTCGCCAAAAAACAGTGACTACAAACGTAAATTCTCTACGAACATGAATATCTATTCTGTTCCAAAGAGCGTGCGTAGTGACAAGATCTCTTCCTATTTTCTTACGGTGACTATCACCCGCTGATACCGGGTCAGCGAGGGTGTTCCGTTGTCGGTTGCTTCCAGGATGAGATGAATCGTTTGGCCCCCTTTGGCATCTTTGGGGATCAGCACTTCCGTCCGAAGTGAGTCAGGATTCGCGATCACCACTTGATTCGGATAGCTGCCCGCCCGAAGTTGCCACCACCGGGTCGAGACGGCATGCCCATCCGGGTCAGAAACTACTCCATTGATACGTATCGTTTGGCCGGGCGTTACCAGGACCGTTAGCGGCCCTTCAAGGCCAACTACAGGTTCGTGGTTGGCCTCCGTGTATTTAGCCGTCACCGACCATTTCATACGGGCCGCAAAATCTCGCTGGGCCTGAGGAAAGAAATTTGGGAAGGCCAGTTCACCGGCATTTTTACTTTGCTGGGTATTCAACATGCTCAACGTAGTGGCCATGGCGTTGGCGCTGGTATCCGAAGAGGTTGCAACTCCGAACGGAGAGCTTGTTGTGGCTTCCGGCCTGCTCATCGCCTGACCTCCCCAACCTCCATACGTACCGACTTCGTAGGCGCGCAGGCCATTGCCCAGCATGTTCATGAACGTATGGTTATCGCCCTCGCCCAGCCAGGAGCCTTTCGGCTGCACGGGCATCCACACCACGTAACCCTTTTTCTTTAACTCCTCATTCGAGGTGCCCGAGAAGCCAAAATAATCCAGCTTGTCGTCTTTGACCATCTGCCTGCCATCGCCCCACACCCGATATAAGGCACCCAGCGGGCCCCGATCCGATATGTTCTCCTTCATCCAGGAGGCCGTCAGATAAGGGGCATTCTCCGGTTTAGCGCCCAACTGCGCCCCGTAGCCATAGTTAGGGCCAGCTTTAAATTGCCGGTACTCGATATCAGGCCAGTTCGGCTGGATGTAAGTGGCATACATGTCATCCTGATCGCCGGAAGGTAGCAGCACTACCTTCCGGGATACTTTTTGTTTAATCGCTTCCCATTGGGTGGTGTATTCATACTGCTCCTGAATCGATTTGAGGGCGCGGGCAATTGTGCTGTGTCCACCCCAGGCCGTAATGAAAAGCGGCCCTGGTTTATCATCCAGGATCAACGCTTTTATCAGGTCCGAACCCGGTGAATCTTTGCTGATGTCGCCGTCAAACTCAATGTTGCCATAGCGAATCCTTGCTTTGAGCTGGGCGGGAGCGGGATACCGGGAGTTATGTACTTTCAGGTTCGGATATACGTTCGCATAGGCGTCGACGATATCGTGGATGAAGCGTTCGTCTTTTGCCCAACGCCACGACTCGCAGGGGCACAGATTTAAGCCAAACCGGGTGTATTCCCTGCCGGGCACAAACCACTTGGTGCCCTTGCCATCGCCTTTCCAATGGAACTGACTACTGGTATAGATAAGTCCTTCGATATCTAAGTCGCTGCTGTAGAGCAGAAAGCGGATCAGCGAGTTGTTGTCGTCGAGTTCCGGGTCAGCCGTAACCACGATTCGGGGACGTACCGCTTGAGCAGTCGGCTGTGCATTAGTGTGCGTAGCAAAAAGGTTTAAACAAATGAAGCCAATAGCAACAGCTTTCAGTAGGCCGAGTGAATAAAGTTTCATAGATGGGAAGTACAGAGGTTAGGGCTATTGTCGGCTTTCAATATACTAAATCGGTATAACGTTTTGACCAGTTAGATAATCCACTAATCCGAAAGCGGTCAATGTATTACGTCAATACATAGTCTGACCTATTACCTGTCTACTCAAGAACGATGGTCATACGTAATAGCATTACTAACCTCAGGGGGTGAAGAAGCGCCAAACAAATCCGCTTATGTACCGTTCAGAAAGTATCCATTACGTCTGAAACCGACTGTTTCAGTTACAAATCATGCAACGTCGTCTGTTTTTGCAAACATCACTTACTGCGGTTGGCATGAGTCAGCTTACTCCTCTGATAGGCGCGGAAAACAACAGTCTGCCGGACCCAAAACCTGAAAAGCTGCCCCGGTGGCGGGGCTTTAATCTGCTCGAAAAATTCGTGGCCGGGAAGACCGGTCCGGAGCCGGAAGGACCGTATCAGGAACGCGACTTTGAGTGGATAGCCGACTGGGGGTTCAATTTCGTGCGGTTGCCGATGTCGTACCACTGCTGGGCGACACCCGATCCGGCTCACTGGACCGAGTTAAACGAACGGGTGTTAAAAGAAGTGGATGCGGCCGTTGAGTATGGGCGGCAACATACCATTCACGTAAACCTGAACCTACACCGTATTCCGGGTTACTGCGTTAACCCACCGGCTGAACCGCTGAACCTCTGGACCGACGAACGAGCCTTAGAAGCAGCTGTATTTCACTGGAAACACTTGGCCGAACGCTACAAGGGCCGTCCGAATAGTGAAGTATCGTTCGATTTAATCAATGAACCAAATACAGACGAGTCGAGTTACGTTCGGGTCGTGAAAGCGTTGGTAGAAGGCATTCGATCGGTTGACCCCGACCGGTTGATCATTGCGGATGGATTGCAGTTTGGTAATCAGCCGGTCGGTAAATTAGCCGATCTGAAGATAGCCCAGAGTACGCGTGGGTATCTGCCCATGAACGTAAGTCATTATAAAGCCTCCTGGGTGCCGATGCTGCAAGAGACACCGCCACCGAGCTGGCCGACTACCTGGATGAACGTAAAATGGGATGCCAACTTTTTGCGTAAAGCGGCCATAGAGCCCTGGCAGAAACTTCAGAAGCAAGGCGTAGGCGTACACGTAGGGGAGTGGGGCTGCTTCAACAAAACACCCCACGACATTGCCCTGCGCTGGATGGAAGATCAGCTTAAACTCTGGAAAGAGGCTGGCTGGGGATGGGCGCTCTGGAACTTCCGTGGAGCATTTGGCATCCTTAACAGTGATCGTGACGACGTTACGTATGAAACCCATCAGGGTATGAAACTGGATGCTAAAATGCTGGCGCTGTTACGTAGGTATTAACCCAACGGTGTATTTTCAAAGACAGGCAAGAGCAGATAAACAGTTTACTCAGACGACAGCCAATCATCATCACACGATGATCGGTTCAGACAGTATGCAGAATATTAAAGACTTATTCGAGGTATTCCCACAGGCCGGCAGGGTGGAGTGGATTGGTATCCGTCCCGAACGGGCAACGGCCGTTGAGGTGGTGCCATCCGCAGAAGTTTCGATTAAAAAAGGAATTCTCGGTGACCATTACAGCGGGCAAAGTGGTAATCGGCACGTAACGCTGATCCAGGCTGAACATCTGCCGGTTGTTGCCGCGTTAATGGGCCGCCACGCCCTTGATCCGGGCCTGCTCCGCCGTAATCTGGTAGTGTCGGGTATTAACCTGCTGGCCTTAAAAGATCAGCAAATTCAGATCGGTGATTCGGATCACGATCCGGTGGTTTTGCAGATTACCGGACAATGCCACCCCTGCTCGAAGATGGAAACTACGCTTGGGCCGGGTGGCTATAATGCCATGCGGGGCCACGGGGGTATGACCGCTAAAGTGTTGCAGGGGGGCACCATACGGGTGGGGGATAAGGTCACCGTTCTACTCGTAACTACTTCTGCTTAGTTTGCTCCGGGTCGGGCGAAATGCCGCTGGGCCGGTTGAAACCATATCGGAAGCGATTCCGAAGCTGCTGAATGGTGTTGATGAGGTCGTAATCCGATGAACGTAGCAAAAACTCATCGTTCAGTTCGCAGAAGTCAAAGAAACGGTCGATGTCAGCGCCTTTCAAGTCCGTGGCCTGATCGACCAACAGTCGAAAACGTTCGAGGGCCAGGGCGTGTCGCCGGTCCTGCTGCATAATGTAATACGCCTTTCGGTCCGATTTGGGGCGTTTCCCGAACAGCTCATACAGGAGCGTTACCCCGGCCCCGTCTGCCACCCGGTCGAACGCCTGCTCACCGGTTACTTTTTTAGACGCCGTTGGCTCATCGAGTATCTGTTGAATCTCTTTTTTGACTTCTTCGTATCGTTTCGCCGTAACGGTCACTTCGGCCAGATCAACCACGCGATACGGCATGGGCGGTAGGGCTTTGGCCACAATGGTCGGATTTTCGGAACCGTCGTATTTAATGCCTGTGCGATTGTAAAGCTGGCTCGTTAAAATCAGCGAATCGCCCGGCTGAACGGTCATGAAAAAGCGCCCGGCGGTATTGGTACGGGCCCGCTGGCGCGTCCGTTGGTTAATCACGGTAGCGCGGTCAACCCCCTGCTTGGTCGTCTGGTCGACAACTGTCCCGATCACGTACTTGCCCTGCGCCCATGCGTTGCTCGACCCGCTTAGCAAGCCAAACAGGCAAAGCAACAAAAGGCAGCGGCTCAGGGGCATGATAGCAAGGGTTGACGTTTACAAAATTAGGGATTAGACCGGAGCAGGCAGACGTTGATGCTGTTAAAAAACGTTAATCAGCCGCTGAACCCGCTCCAGGCTCATCTCCGAAAAATCCCGGATGGCGTCGTCTACAAACGGAAACAGTTCGTCGGTACTTTGCGTGGTTGCTACGCCCACGACATAAGCGCCTGAAGCCTTAGCCGCCTGGATGCCCGTCATCGAATCTTCGAAAATGACGCTTTCACCTGGTTCTACACCGAGTACAGCCATCGCTTTCTGATAGATTTCCGGATCAGGCTTGGGATGACTGACCATACTTTCGTTCAGCAACGCATCAAAGTAAGGGCGCAGAGCCAGCGCATCAATCACAAAATCAAGGTTTTCGACCGGGGCCGAGGTGGCAACGGCTGTACGGATACCAGCGGCTTTCAACGACGTTAAGAAGTCGACCAAACCCGGAACCGGCGTAATATCCGGTTGGTACAACTCTCGGAATAAGGCTTCCTTTTCGTGCGCTAAACGTAGTACGTCCTCCGGAGCCAGCGTCTCATTGGCAAATAGGTGCGCCACGATATCGTTGTTGTGTTTACCCGATACGTAGTTCACAAAATCCTCGTCGCTGAGGGTTTTGCCGTTCCGTTGGTAATATTCTCTCCAGGCGGTACGGTGGTGTGGGTTCGTATCAACGATAACCCCATCCATATCAAAAATAACTGCTTTCATGTTTTTAGTCATTCATGGTCCTTGATGCTCTTCGTCATGTGTAGTCATTAATGTGGCTTTGTGCAACCAATGACTATAGATTACGAATGGCTATCAAGAACCAATCGTTTATTTCATCTTTACAATCGTGACCCCGGCCCCACCGCGGTCGGCATGTTCGTCTTCCATGCGGGCCACTTGTTTATAGCCGCGCAGATGATTGCGTACGAGTGTTCGCAGAATGCCGTCGCCTTTGCCGTGTACAATACGTAGTTCAGGATAGCCAAGCATCAGTGCATCGTCAACGAAACGGTCGACTTCGCCCAGCGCTTCTTCGCCACGTTTGCCACGGATGTCGAGGTTGAAGCTAAAATTCTGCATCTTCTCGTTCATGTCGACACCCTGGCTACGGGGGCGATCATCCCTTACCTCAGTTGCTTCTTTGAACGTCTTTTTGCTGACTTTTTCAAGCCGGTTCAGTTTTATCGTCGACTTCAAATCACCAATCCGAATTTCAGCGTCTTTGCCCCGTACCGACAGCACTTCACCAATTGCATTCTGACCGGAAATGCGCACGTAGCTGCCAACCGTGATTGCGCCATTATCGGCCGAATCCACGGCGGCCACAAATTCTTCTTCGGCTTGCTGGGGTTTCTCAACAACGAGGACTTCCGGCTTTAGTTCTTTCTGTTCAAAGCGCTCTAACTCATGCCTAACCTGCTTCGTTGCGTCGCGCTCGGCTTTGTTCTCTTTAATCTCACGAATGGTGTTCTCAATCCGTTGATTGGCTTCCTGCACAAGCGCTTTAGCCTTTTGCTTCGCGTCGTTAACGATCTTTTTCTGCTCGTTGTCCAGGCGGGTCTTCAGCGCTGTGTACTCAGCAAGCTGCTGAGCCAGTTTCCGTTGATTGATGCTGACTTCAAGGTTCTTCTCGGAGAACACCCGCTTCTCAATATCCAGCTCTTTCAGCAGCTTCTCGAAGTTGACCTGCTGGCTGCCGAGCTTCTCTTTCGCCCGGTCAATAACCCCTTTGGGTAAACCGATCTTCTGCGCAATTTCGAACGCAAACGAGCTGCCCGGACGGCCAATCTCCAACTGATACAACGGTTCGAGGTGCTCGCCATCAAAGCGCATGGCACCATTCATCAGGCCCGGCGTCTTATCGGCAAAGACTTTCAGGTTCGTGTAGTGCGTATTGATGACGCCATACGCGCCTGACTTGTTGAGGTCTTCGAGGATCGACTCCGCAATGGCACCACCCAGCCCCGGTTCCGTACCCGTACCAAATTCGTCGATCAGGAACAGCGTCCGCTTGTTGGCACCAACCAGGAATTGCTTCATAGCGGTCAGGTGTGAGCTATACGTACTCAGGTCGTTTTCCAGCGACTGTTCATCCCCAATGTCGATGTACAGATTCTGAAAGATACCCATCTCTGAATAATCGGCCATTGGCACCAGTAAACCGCATTGCAGCATGTACTGTACAAGGCCGATTGTCTTCAGCGCCACCGACTTACCACCCGCGTTCGGACCCGAGATGATCAGGATACGGGCTTTTTCATCGAGCCGGACACCTAGCGGAACGACCGTTTTGCCCTGCTTCGTAAACGACAGGTGCAGCAGCGGGTGACGCGCACCGGTCCAGTTCACGAAAGGCCGTTCATGCAGTTTAGGCATAACGGCGTCTAACTGTACCGCCAGCTTCGCTTTTGCCCGAATAAAGTCGATCTGAGCCAGGAAGTTAACGGCTTTTTTCAGGTCGTCGAGGTGCGGCCGAACCTGATCCGTTAAAGCCAATAGGATGCGGTAGATTTCGCGCCGTTCTTCGTATTCTAACTCACGGATTTCGTTGTTCGCGTCGAATACTTCGGCAGGTTCTAAAAAGACGGTTTGGCCGGTTTGCGACTCGTCGTGTACAAAGCCTTTGATCTTGCGCTTGTGTTCGGCTGCAATCGGAATGACCAGTCGGCCACCACGTACCGTCAACGACAAATCATCCGGAATCCAGCCATTTTGCCGGGCCTGCCGAAGTATCGAGTCAAGGCGTTTGCGCAGGTTCGCCTGTTCGCTGATAATCCGTCGGCGAATGCTAGCCAGTTCAGGCGAGGCCGAATCACGGACTAGTCCGCGATCATCGATCACGCGCTCGAGCGCATCTGTCAATTTTTTATCGACACCAATCGGACCGGCTAATTCTTTCAGAAATGGGAATGCCGTTACGTCGTCGCGTTTGTTCAAAAAGCGCAGACAGTCCTGAATGGTACGTAATGCAAGTTTAAGATCAAAGAATTCGGCCTCGGTTAAGGCCAGGCCTTCTACACGGGCCCGGTTTAACTGAGACCGAACGTCGATATAATTGCTGCTTGGGAAGTCAGGTTCGTATTGAACAATCTGCTTGAACTCGTCGGTTTGGCGAAGCAGTTTATCGATCAACTGAGGGTTATCCGTGAACCGGATCTTCTCGACATAGTCTTGGCCAAGTGGGCTGACACAAGCTTCTTTCAGGCGTTCGCGGATGGTATCGAAACCTAGTTTATTTTCTAATGTGGTCGGGTAAAGCATCAATCGGATGAAAACGGGCAGTGGATAATAAGGCCCTATCTAAGAGAATAACGTTTAGCGAAGCTAGTGGGTTCGTGTGCATTGACATGGTAAATGTAGGGTATACTAATCAAACAAGGCAATCGTCACCGCAGGTGTTCCAGACGTTCGAGCATTTCGAGGCAGGCCCGGCTATTGTGGTAAGAGCATTTCCACATGCTTATTTTGTCGTTACCTACGACTTTATGGTTGGCATCAACGCCCATGAACCATTCGCCGTTTTTTGTGTCGAGCAGGTACTTTTTGATAAATTCCCAACTCTGCTCTGACTTGGCGAGGAATTGTTTTTCGTGGGTGAGCTGATACGCATTCATGAACCCGACCATGGCCTCGGCGATAACCCACCAGGAGCGTTCACGATTGAGGTGACCCGTTTTCGTATCGAATTCGTAGTTCATGCCGCCGTCCGGCTCTAAACCCGTGGAGGCAGCCCTGGCCATCTGTACTGCTACGTCATGCACTCGTTTTTGCAGGGCTTTATCTTCCTTATTCTTACTGGCCAGCACATCGGCGGCCTCGGGCAGGAGCCAGGAAGCTTCAATGTCGTGCCCGTATGAGATGGCCGTTTTCCGAATCTGCCAATCGTCGTTCAGAAACATATTCATCCGATACGTTTTGGGATCGACAATATGTTTTAGAAATACGTCCAGCATCCCACGAATTTGGGCGGCAACCGATTTGTGAGGCCAGACCCGGTACAGGCACGTAAACGACTCCAGCAGGTGGAGATGGGTGTTCATGGTCTTGGTTTCCTGATTCTCGTAACTGCTCATGACAAAATTACTGGTGTCTGACCAGTCACGGGCGTACGCATCCCGATACCCACCTCGCTTTGGATCGTAGGCATGCTCTACCATGGTTTCGAACTGTTCTTTGGCCAATGCAAGCGCCGGAGCCGATTGGGTGGCATGGGCGTACTCACTCAGGCCGTACAAGGCAAAGGCTTGACCGTATAAATGTTTGATCGGTTGCTTAGGTTGGCCATCAGCTGTGACAGACCAATACACCCCGCCGTATTGCGGGTCGATAAAGTACTTTCGGATGTAGTCAAACGATCTATCGGCAGTGGCGCGGTACTCGTCGTGCTGCGTGTGGCGAAGAGCCGCCGAAAATGTCCACAAGATGCGGGCATTTAAAACGATGCCTTTGTCGGCATTGGGGTCAGGGCGATTCTGATAATCGACGCGGCCATAAAAACCGCCTTTAGCCTCGTCAGGAGCGTAACGCTCCCAGTAAGCAAGAATGTCTTTATGTTCCTGACGGAGTTCGGCCCGCCACTGATTCAAATCGCCCATAATACAACGAAAAATGGATAATGAATAGGTAAGCAGATTTGAGTACATGAATACTCATAAGCCACTTCTTATTCATCATCCATTACGTTGCTGTACAGCTGTTTATTTGCGGCTGCCGTTCCGGCTGCTGCTATGCCCCGAATGGCCATGGCCACCCCGCTCGTCTGCGAGTTCGCCAGGTGTTTTATCGGTTACTACGTGCTCTTCTTCCGGACCTTGCTTGCTCTTGTTCGATGGCTGCATGGTCCGTTCGCCATTGGGGCGGGTGAAGCTTGTGTCATGTGCTTCATGGTTGCGGGTCCGTTCAGAATGCGGTTGCTTATCATTCGAACCCGGTTGATCGGTGCTTTTGTGATTAGCCATGACGTTGTGGTCTAGTTGTTGTGTAGATTACTAAACCGGCTCCATGCGGTATTGTTCAATAAAAAAAGCCAGCCTCACTCTATGGCAAGACTGGCTTTTTAACTGGATTAATTGAGCTAATTAATAGCCAGGATTTTGTTTCAGTACGCCTTTCTGAAGGTCAAGCTGAACCAGCGGGATTGGCATGTACTCGTCGCGTCCGGCGGTAAACTTAGCTCCTGCATAACCTAACGGAAGCTTCGTGCTTTCGTAAGCCAGGAACGAGTTCAGTACCGGAGCCGCTATGCCCCAACGAACCAGGTCATAGAAACGGTGACCTTCGCCCGAAAGCTCAAGCTTGCGCTCAAATTGAACAGCCGAACGAGCGGCTTCTTTGCTGGCGAAAGCAGTCGTATAGTTGCTGATTACGTAGTTCGCAGCGTTTTTGCCATCAGCTGTTTTAACCCAGGCGCTTTGGTTAGCGGCACGGGTCCGAATCTGGTTGATGTACGTACGTGCCGTTTCCAGGCTGCCAACTTCAATCTCTGCTTCAGCAGCCATCAGCAACACATCGGCAAAGCGAATGATGTTGTAATTGATCGCTGAGTAACCATCTGTCCATGAGCTACCATCGGTCAGCGTCTTATCCTGCGACCGGTAGAAGATAAACTTCTTCGGTGAATAAGGGCCAGCAAAGCTTTGGTCACGAATCCAGTCGAGACCGGGGTGATTCTGCCAATCGAGGTATGGAATGCCCCGGCGGCCAATCGACCAGTCGAGACGTGGATCGACTGGACCTGCATCCGGCGTAAATGCCGCTTTTGATTCAATACCCTGGTCGTTTTTCAATTCATTGCCAGCCTGGCTGTATAGACCGTTCGCCTGATCTTTTTCAGAGACGCCCGTCAGCAAAGGTAATCCAGTTGCATTAACCCGGAACGAGTTAGCCATATCGAAGCTGGGCGCGAAGAATCCGCAGCAACCAGCCGGTCCATTCGAACCGGTATTATACGGGAAGTTCAGATCCAGCTCCTGAGCCGAGTTAGCTACGTCGCCGGTGTTAACAGCTGCCTGAATGGCAAACACTGACTCTTCTGTATTTTCTCTTTCTGCGTTGAAAACATCAGTGTAGTTAGCGACCAGACCATACTTCTTACCATTGGAAGTAGCACCACTGGCGATTACCTGATCGAACAGAGCTTTCGCTTCAGTGTATTTCTTCTGATACAAATAGGTTTTAGCCAGATAAGCAGCTGCGGCCCATTTGTTCGCCCGACCAGCGGCCGTTTGTGTTGCCGGCAGGTTGTCCTGAGCGTATTTGAAGTCAGCTTCGATCTTTGGCCAGATGTCTACGTCGTTCTTCACTTGGTCTACACCAGTACCGTAGTCGAGGGTTTCGTCAACGTAAGGTACCATGTTGAACGAACGCTTCAGCTCAAAGTAGTAGTGAGCGCGTAGGAATCGAGCTTCGGCACCAATGCGTAGCTTATCAGCAGCCGATACGTCAGCGGAAGCCGAAGGAAGCGCACGGAGCACCGCATTCGCCCGGCTGATGCCTTCATACATACCCCGCCACTTATCGTTTACGTCCCCGTTACTAGGAAGCAACTCATAGCGCTGGAAGGTCGTCCAGTTACTGTTACCACCTCCATCACCAGGATTTGAGCCTTTGTTAGCTTCGCCCCCCGACATACTACCTCGAACGAAGTTGTAGGAGCTGGCGATCCGGGCAAAGCCCCGGCCGTTTAGTTGAGCGTACGAAGAAAGCAGTATACCCTCCAGCCCGGCCTTTGAAGTCAGCTGTGAGCTGGCTAACTGGCCCGTAACGGGTACCTCCAGAAATTTGTCTTTACAGGCGAACGTAACCAGCGTAAGCATTGCCGTTATCGCTGCGCCCTTAAAAATGGTTTTTTTCATGATATAATTCACCTGAATTATGAGATTGATTAACATGTTTGGAGAATCTGTCCGACGATTCATTCGCCGGACAGATTGCTCATTTTTGCCGGGTTTAGAAACCAAAGCTTAAACCTACGTTATAGCCGCGGGTAACAGGGTAGTTACCTACGTCGATACCGAAGTTCTGATCGGCTGCACCACCTACGGCTGGATCTAAACCTGAGTATTTCGTGATGGTAAACAGGTTCGTAGCTGACAGTGACAACCGTAACCGGCTCAGGTTAAGACGGCTGAGCGTGGCAGCTGGGAAGGTGTACCCTAAGGTCAGGTACTGCATCCGACCAAACGAGCCATTTTCAACGTAATACGAGTTTGCCTGCGTATTCGTACTGAAGTTCGACGTGTTTTCGAAAATCGGTACGTTCGTGTTCATGTTCGTAGGCAACCACGAATCTTTCACCCGAGCACTAACAGCCGCTCCTGGGAACGATGGATAAAAATCGGTGTACCATTTCTGGTTGTTGAAAATTTTGTTACCCAAGGATGTATACACGTTGGTATTCAGGTCAAAGCCTTTGTACCGAAGTGTCAGCGTAAGACTACCCGTGAATTTTGGAATTGGGCTGCCCAGATACGTACGGTCATCATCGTTAATTTGACCATCACCGTTAACATCAGCAAACCGGAAACGTCCCGGAGCAGCTCCGCTCTGCGTAGGCGCAGCATCAACTTCAGCTTTGCTGTTGAATAAACCCAGCACTTGATAGCCGTAGAACGAAGACAGATCATGGCCAGGCTCATTCCGAACAACGGGCGTACTTAACCGCTGACTGCCACCGCCGTAGAAGTACGGTACAGATGGCGCGATTGCCGTGATTTTATTGTCCAGGATACTACCAATTGCCGTCACTTCGTAGCTCAGGTCACCCGTTACGGTACCGCGGTTCGTTACTAACAGGTCAATCCCCTTGTTCCGCATGCTGGCTACGTTAACGTAGGGCGCATTTGCCCGAACCCCCACAACGCCGGGAAGTGCCAGCGGATACAGCAGGTCTCTGGTATCTTTCTGCCACACATCAAGAACGACTTCTAACTTGTTGTTGAAAAACGCTCCATCGATACCAATGTTAGAGGTAACCGAGGTTTCCCATTTCGCATCAGGGTTTCCAATCTGGCTCCGGTAATAACCGGCCTGTACAGAAGTGTTGGCACCGGTAATATCATAGCTGTTACCCGCATTTGACGCGAACAGGTTGAACTGGTTGGTCGAACTCAGGTAGTTTGAGTTACCCATTAAGCCATAACCACCGCGAAGTTTCAGGTCAGATACCCAGGGAAGGCTCTTCATGAAGTCTTCCGAGGAGATACGCCAGGCGGCCGAGAACGCTGGGAATACCCCGTAACGATTGTTCGAACCAAACTGCGATGAACCATCACGACGTACAACAACTGTTCCGATGTATTTGTCATTGAACGTGTACCGAGCCTGACCAAAGACCGAGAAGAACTTGTTACCAAGTCCGTAGCCGCTATTCACCTGACGGGTTGCGCCTGGTGTGGTCGTTGCAATCGTCACATAGTTCGGATCGGTTGTGAACGGGTTTAAGCCAGAACCGTTGATGTTACGTCCTGAGCCGGTGTTCAGCGCTTCTACACCTGCCAGTACGCTGATGTCGTGAATACCGAACCGCTTTTTGTATTGAGCAGTGTTCGTAAACGTCCATGACAATCCATAGGCTGCGTTTTCGCTGTAGGTGAAGTTGGTGTTGTTCTCCGAGTTTTCGTACTGCGAGCGCGAGTAATTGTTGCCATAGTTAGTGAAGTACGTACCACCCAGGCTGCTGCGCAACGTTAAGGCTGGAATCACATCGTACTCCAGATACGCGTTACCAAAGGTAATGAAGTTGTAGCTCAGATTGTTAGCTGCACCAATACGGTTGGCTACCGGGTTCCGGGCGTTGTTAAAGCCAGGAGCTGCTGTACCAGCGTATCCGCCAAATGAGTTGTAGACGGGTATGATCGGTGCCTGCCGGAACGCTAACAGGATGTCGTTTTCGTCATTGGCTGTACTGGAGTTGTTGTTAGTGCCATTACCAAGCGTACTACCCGTACTTCCCTGCAAGCCAGTGGCCGATACGTAGGCAAGCTGAATGTTTTCGCCAAACCGCAATTTTTTGGTAATGTCAAATTCAGTATTTGCCCGTAAGGTATACCGGTTGAAATTGTTGTACTGGATAATACCGGCCTGTTGCTGCATACCCAAGCTGAGGTAATAGCGGCTATATTCCGTACCACCCGAGAAGCCTAACGAATGACGCATCAGAGGAGCAACCCGCGTGATCTCCTTGTACCAGTCCGTTCCCTGTTTGTTAGATGGAATGACCAGGTAGATGGCACCATTGGCAGGGTTAACGTTGTATTTAGCCTGCTCAGCTGCTAAGTCAACAGCACCCGTCACACCTGAACGGTTACCTACCAGCAGGTAGTCTGGTAAAACAGGAGTCTGACCAGATCCATACTGGTTATTGGCGATACCCGTGAAGCTATCCGGACCAACTGGCGTTCCTGTTTGGAACAGATCGTTTTTACGTGCCTGCCAGGTCCAGTCAGCCTGTTCTTGTGGAGTTAAAATTTTCGGGCCATGTCCCGGATCTGTAACGCCGTACAAACCATCGTAGCTTACGCTCAATTTCTGAGCCCGACGCTGGCCTTTTTTGGTCGTTAACACAATAACGCCGGAAGCTGCCCGCGCTCCATATACCGATGCCGAAGCCGCGTCTTTCAGTACCGTTGTGGTCTCAATATCATCAGGGGCTAAGAAATTGATGTTTTGAGTTGGCACTCCATCGACCACATACAGTGGCTGATTACCGCCGAACGACGTAAAACCACGAACCCGAACCTGGCTACTTGTACCTGGTTGCCCGTTTGTGATAACCGTTACACCGGCTACCCGGCCCTGTAACTGCTGCTCCACGTTTGTAGATGGCACAACTTTAAGTTGCGCTGGTTTCACTGTCGATACGGCTCCGGTCACGTCCCGGCGATTTTCCGTCGAGTAACCCGTTACCACAACTTCCTGCAGAGCCGTTGCATCTTCGGCCAGTGAAATGTTGAGGGTTGACTGATTACCGACTGGAACTTCTTGTGTTTTGTAACCAATTGCCGAAATAACTAACACAGGATTTGTGCCCCGAATATTGAGACCAAAATTACCTTCAGCATCCGACGAGGTACCCGTTTGGGTACCTTTCAAGACAATGTTAGCTCCAGGTACGGCACCATCAGTACTAGAAATCTTTCCCGTTACACGTCGGTCCTGAGCGAAACCGCTCAAGCTGCATAACAGGATGAACAAGCCGAGCAATCCTGGCTTCAAACACCTGTAAAGTGTCGCTTTCATAGGTTGTAGAATTGGGTTTATTATTTGTATTTAACTTATGGATTTGTAAAACATGCAAAGATTATATCAGATAAATCATATTCCAAGTGCGTAAATGATTAAAATTTGAGTGCTCAGTGTCGATAAGTACAATTACTTGTAATAATTACTTAGCAATTAGTGAAAAATATTGAGTAATTAATTATTTAAATATTTGACATAATTTCTAAGTACTTATACTCAATCTTGTGTTCGTGCTGTTTGTTTATTATGCGGAAAGTTATACGGATCTTTCGTCTGATATAGACCAATAAAAAAGCCCAGACTGAATGTTCAGTCTGGGCTTTTTTATTGGTAGTAGGAATTAATATCCTGTATTCTGTTTCAGCACATCTTTGCCCTGAAGATCAATTTGAGTTTGTGGGATCGGAAGATATTCGTCCTGATTTGCGGTAAACCGAGCACCACCTAACGTTGTCGGTAGCTTGGTGCCTTCGTAAGCCAGGTAAGCATTGATGGTTGGCTCCGCGATTCCCCAACGTACCAGATCGAAGAACCGGTGTCCCTCGTCGCCAAGTTCCAGTCGGCGCTCGAATCGAACGGCCGTACGAGCTGATTCTTTGCTGGCAAAAGTTGACGAGGGATATTCCGCGATGACGTATTTGGCCGCTGGTGCACCGCCCTTCGTGACGAAGCTGGCTGGGTTAGTTGCACGCTTCCGGACCATGTTCGTATACTCCATTGCTTTAGGCAACGATCCTACCTCAATTTCTACCTCGGCAGCCATCAGCAGCACATCGGCAAAACGCATAAGTGGTACGTTTAGAGCGGTATAACCTGGTGTCCAGGAGCTATTATCCTGAAATTTGCCAACGTCTGACTTGTAGTAGGTAAACTTCTTTGCTGAATAAGGGCCGCCATTGGGCTGGTTCCGAATCCAGTCAGCGCCTGGGTGATCCTGCCAATCCAGATAAGGAATACCCCGACGGCCAACGGTGTGGTCAAGGCGAGGGTCTAAATTACCTGCGTCTGGCGTAAAGGCATCTTTCGATAGAACCCCCATGTCATTCTTAACCTCGTTTGCGGCAGCGTTGTAGGAGTTATCCAGCAAGGGCAGACCAGCCGCTGTTGTCCGGAATGAGTTTACGTATTCAAAACTGGGCTGGTTAAATCCGCAGCAGTTACCTGGTCCGTTCGGGCCTGTATTGTACGGATAGTTCAGGTCAAACTCTGGATTCGCATTGTTCACATTACCTGTGTTCGCGGCTGCCTGAATTGCAAAGATCGACTCTTCGTTGTTGTCGTTCGCTGCTTTGAACAGATCCGGATACGAAGGAACAAGGCCATATTTCTTTCCACCTGACGTTTTACCGCTCGCAATCACGAGGTCGAACAGCGCTTTTGCTTCGTTGTATTTCTTCTGATAAAGATACACTTTAGCTAAGTAAGCAGCTGCCGCCCATTTATTTGCCCGGCCAACCGCAGCCTGTGTTTCAGGAAGGTTATCGTAGGCGTATTTGAGGTCAGCTTCGATTTTTGGATATAGATCCGTGGTGTTGGCTACCTTTTCTATGCCCGCTCCGTAGTCGACCGTTTCGTCGATATAAGGGGTGTTGTTAAACAGCCGTTTCAGTTCAAAATAGTTGAATCCACGCAGGAAACGCGTTTCTGCCGAAATACGCTTCTTGTCGTCCGCCGTTACGTCAGCTCCAGCGCTGGCCAACAGACGTAACGTTGCATTAGCCCGGCTGATGGCTTCGTACTTACGCTGCCAAGAGCCACCGATTTCACCTGAGGTAGAGATGGTTTCGAAACGCTGCAGGGGGTTAATTGTAGAGAAGTCCCCTGGGTCAGTGCCTTTGTTAGCATCCCCACCACGGATTCCACCCCATACCCAGTTCGAAGCGGAAGCCAACCGGTCTCCACGACCACTAAGCATCGAATAGACCGAAACCAGCGAGCCTTCAATACCAGCTTTAGAGTTTAACTGCGCGTTACTTAACTGACCAGTTACGGGTACCTCCAGAAACTTATCTTTACAGGCAACCGCCATAATTGATAAGGCTGCAGTTACCCCGATAATGGAAAACTTGTTTTTGTAGTTCATGATATGATTTTACGGATTTGCCGACACCAGATGCGTTTACGTACCCAGTGTCGGGTTATCACTTGATTTAATTAGAAGCCAATGCTCAAACCGCCGGTGAAGCTCCGTGTGATGGGGTAGTTACCCACATCGATGCCGAAGTTAGTATCCGCGTTTCCGCCTACGCTTGGGTCTAAGCCCTGGTACTTGGTAACGGTGAACAGGTTGTTCGTCGAGGCAAATACCCGTACGCGCTGTAATTTCAGCTTGCCGAGCAGGCCAGCGGGCAGGTTATAGCCGATCGACAGGTTTTGCAGACGGAAGTACGAGCCATCCTCAACGTAGAAAGAGTTCGACTGCGTGTTCGTGCTGAAGTTCGATGCCGACTCGAAAATTGGGATATCTGTGCCGGTGTTCTGTGGAGTCCAGGAGTTCTTCACACGAGCACTAATAGCCGCTCCGGCAAACGATGGATAGAAGTCAGTAAACCACTTCGATACGTTAAAGATTTTGTTGCCAATCGACGTATAGGCATACGTCTCAATGTCAAACCCTTTGTAGGTGAACTTAAGGCTGAAACCACCGGTGAATTTCGGAACGGGGCTGCCCAGATACGTGCGGTCGTCAGCCGTAATTTGGTTGTCGCCGTTTATATCCGCGTATCGGAAACGGCCTGGAGCGGCTCCTTCCTGTTTAGGGGCGGCATCAACTTCAGCTTTGCTGTTGAACAGTCCCAGCACCTGATAGCCGTAGAACGATGAGATCGAGTAGTTTAACTGATTTCGGATTGGGTTAATACCCCGGAATCCAGGGTTTACCGTTGTCAGGTAAGTCAGACCAGGGGCCAGATACGTAATCTCGTTCTTCAGGAAGCTGCCTGTTACGTTGGCTTCATAGCCAACATCAGAACCAATCTTGCCACGGGTAATAATCTGTAAATCAAGGCCCTGGTTTAGCATTTTGCCGATGTTGACCGATGGGGCTGAAGCATACGTACCGATAACGTCAGGAATAGGTACGGCAAACAGCAGGTCTTTGGTATCTTTCCGCCACAGGTCCAGAATAACATCCAGCTTACCGTTGAAGAACGTTCCGTCAATACCAATGTTGGTTGTTACAGAGGTTTCCCATTTCGCATCGGGGTTACCAATCCGTGAACGGTAGAAACCGGCGACTGTGCTCGAGTTGGTGCCATTGATGTCGTAAGCGGAGTTACCCAAATCGCTGGCATACAGGCTGAATTGGTTGTTCGGGTCTACGTTGTTCGAGTTACCCATGATCCCGTAACCACCGCGGATCTTCAGATCGGTAACCCAGGGCAGGTTCTTCATGAAGCTCTCCGACGAGATACGCCAGGCTGCCGAAGCCGCCGGGAATACCCCGTACCGGTTGTTGGCACCAAAACGGCTCGAACCGTCGCGACGAATTAGACCCGTGACAATATACTTGTCGTTATAGGAGTAATTTACCCGACCGAACACAGAATTAAAGTTCACACCTTGTCCATAGTCACTACCAACGACACGACCGGTAGCCGATACGGTGTTGAGTGTAATGTAGTTCGGGTCGAACGAGAAAGGGTTCTGACCATTACCGTTGATATTCCGGAAAACGCCCGTGTTCAGGGCTTCCTGACCAACTAATACGTCTACGTTATGAATACCAAACCGGCGCTTATAGTTGGCAGTATTAGTTAATACCCATTGGAATGAATACCCACCACCTTCGTTAAACCCTGTTGCTGAGTTGTTTTCTGAGTTTTCGTACTGCAGACGGCTGTAGCCAACATTGTAGAAGCTGTTGAACTGACCACCGATGCTGCTACGTAGCGTCAGGTTATCGATAGGATCATATTCGACGTACAGGTTACCAAAGCCGTTCGCGTTAAAGGCCTTGTTGTTTTCTTGGCTCTGACGGCTGGCTACTGGGTTACGTGGGTTGTTAAAGCCCTTGGCCGCTGTACCAGCGTATCCGCCAAACTCATCGTATACCGGAATAATCGATGGCATACGGAAGGCCTGAAGAATATCGTTTTCGTCCGCTGCTACGCCCTGGCCACCGCTGCCACCACCCTGACCACGCACTGAACGATACGTAAATTGCAGGTTTTCACCGATGCGAATGCGTTTCGACAGGTCAAATTCCGTGTTGGCCCGGAAGGTATACCGTTTAAAATCGTTAGCCAGTAGGATACCTTGTTGTGTTTGTGCGCTTAAGCCGATATAATACCGGCTGCTTGTTGTACCACCCGAGAAGCCCAACGCATGACGCTGTAACGTGCCTGTACGGGTAATGGCCTTATACCAATCTGTACCTTCTTTATTCGCCCGCACAGTCTGAAAAATCGGACCGGCTCCAGAGTTGTTGTTGTAGAACTTTCTGGCGTAGTCCAGGTCGATATTGCCCACCACACCATAGTTGGTGCTTGGATTGCCACTGGCATCGGGCCGGGTCGCGATGAGCC
Organism: Spirosoma fluminis; assembly: GCF_054778895.1. Lineage (NCBI taxonomy): Bacteria > Pseudomonadati > Bacteroidota > Cytophagia > Cytophagales > Cytophagaceae > Spirosoma > Spirosoma fluminis. Next base: position 1,002,601 of record NZ_BAAGZD010000041.1, on the reverse strand, counting down.
AGTCAGGAATAACCGGGCTTGTGCCATTACCAAACTGAGGGTGGCTGTAAACAGGAGCCGTACCTGCCTGCGTACCCGTATTCCGGGCGGCATTCCAGGTCCACTCGGCAAACTCTGTCGGTTTAAGCATATCCTGACCTTTCCCTGGATCAGTTATACCCATTTGACCGTCGTAGCTGATAGACAATTTACGAGCTGTTTTAGAGCCTTTCTTGGTGGTGTATACGATAACGCCGTTAGCCGCCCGCGCACCGTAGATAGAAGCGGAAGCCGCGTCTTTTAGGACGGTAGTCGTTTCAATGTCATCAGGCGCTAAAAAGTCCGTTGACCCAACTGGAACCCCATCGACAACATTCAGCGGAGCGTTACCACCAAAAGCACCGAAGCCGCGTACACGTACCTGGCTGGTCGTACCTGGCTGACCATTTGAGATCACCGTCAGACCGGCAACACGGCCTTGCAATTGTTGTTCAACGTTTCCAGAGGGAACAACTTGTAGGGCTCTTGCTTTTACCGTTGATACAGCACCTGTAGTTTCGCGTTTGTTTTCGGTGGTGTACCCCGTTACAACCACTTCCTGCAGAGCTGTAGCATCATCTTCAAGCGAAACGTTAATCACCGACTTGTTACCAAGGTTAATTTCCTGGGTTTTGAAGCCAATTGCAGACACGACAAGAACAGGGTTAGTGCCCCGTACGTTAATAGCAAAGTTACCGTCGGCATCAGAGGAGGTCCCCGTTTGGGTGCCTTTCAAGACGATGTTGGCCCCCGGAACGGGACCGTCAACACCCGAAATTTTACCCGTAATTCTACGGTCTTGCGCCGAAGCGTTTAAGCTCCATAACAGCAAGACTGCACATAGTGAAGCACCACGCAGAAGCTTGTAGAGAATTGCTCTCATTATCATTAAGGTTGGTTATAAATTAGGTAATCGCAACAATGTTAAGCAGTTTATGTAAAAATGCAAAGAGTAATTATTACTTAAGTTAAAATGTTTTAGGAAAAAAATTAAGATTATTATTAAAATATTTATATTTGTAAATAACTTAAACTTTTGTTAATCAGGAAATTATGAAATTGTTCATATAAGAATAGAAAAATTACTTAAACAAATATTAACTCAATTTTTAATAGTTAATAATACTTATTTTTTGAAGTTTATTGGACAGCTATAGTTGAATTCGAACATGCATACAAATTTCTATTTCTTACGTCAGCTTGCTCCGGCTTTGGCCGCTCAGATCAACGGTTTGCGGTTCATGGAGTGCTACAGTCAGGACCGCGATGAGGTTATTCTGGTGTTTGCGCAGGCAAAAGGGAAGGTCAATTACTACAAACCATTCTACGTAAAAGCTAGTCTTCGTCCTGACTTTTCGGGGTTGGTATTTCCGGAGGCAACACGTAGGGCGCGAACCAACAGCGTTGATTTGTTTGGTGACGTTATTGGAGAAAGCGAAAAAGAACCGCTGGTGGTCGGTACGCGCTTCTTTGCAAATGAGCGTTGTCTGGCAATCCTGCTGGAAGATGAGTGTGCGCTCGTGTTCAAATTTTTCGGCAACCGACCTAACTTACTTGCCTTCCGGGGAGAACATGTAATCGACATGTTCAACCACAGGCTGGCCGCCGACGAAGAGTTAACGTTCAGCGCTTTCGATCGTCAGATCGACCAGTCTTATCTGGCGTTTGAGCAGGCTAATTTCGATCATCGCTCACTTTTTCCAACGTTTGGTAAGGTTGTGAATCAGTGGCTGAATGAGCAGGGACTGGATAAATCCTTAGCCGGGCCAGATAAATGGGCGATTATTCAAAACACACTTGCTCAGTTAGAACAACCCAACTTTTACCTAACCCGAATCGATCATAAACCCGCCCTGAGTCTGCTGCCAGTGGGCGAGGTGCAGCGGGAGTTTCAGGATCCTCTTGAAGCGGCAAACCGATTTTATACCGCCTTTTCGGGGCTCAGTACGTTTGAGCAGGAAAAAGCAAACCTACTTCGGCTCATTGAGAAACGACGAAAAAAGGCGCTGGCTCAGATTGAGGCTACTATGCAGCGACTCATTAGCCGGGAGGAAGGAGCAAGTCACGAAGAAATGGGTCATATCCTGATGGCTAACCTTCATGATATTGCTGAAAGCCCCGGCGCAAAATCGCCCGAACGGCTGACTCTGTTTGATTTCTACCGCGATGAGCCGATCACCCTCAAGTTGAAACCGGATTTAAGCCCTCAAAAAAATGCCGAGAACTTTTATCGTAAAGCCAAAAATGAAAAGCTTGAGGAGGAACATCTTACCAATCAGGTGGCGCTTCGCGAAGCTGAAATTACCCGGCTGGCGCAGCACAAGACAGAGATTGAAGCTATTCAAACGCTCAAGGAGTTGCGACGTTACGTAAAACAGCAGGCTTTGGTTGGCGAGCGGGACAGTCTATTAACAGGGGAGAGTACAAATGAGCTATTCAAGGAAGTAACGGTAGACCAGTTTCGGATTCTGATTGGACGTAATGCGAAGAACAATGACTTGCTAACGCAGAAATACGCTTACAAGGATGATCTATGGCTTCACGCTCGTGATGTGGCCGGATCGCACGTTATCATCAAATACCAGGCCGGTAAACCGTTCCCTAAAAACGTAATCGAACGGGCCGCCGAGTTGGCTGCCTGGTATTCGAAGCGACGTACCGATAGCTTATGTCCGGTTACTGTAACGCCAAAGAAGTTTGTTCGAAAGCCAAAAGGACTCGCCGAAGGGCAGGTAATCGTTGAAAAGGAAGATGTAGTGATGGTTGTGCCCCGAGGAGAATAAAGAAGGCCCGACTAGATGCTAGCCGGGCCTTATATAGACAGTAAACGTTTACTGATCGACAACCATAGAGAGTTGAGCCATCATCAACCGGTTCATATCGCGCCAGGTATGATCCCAGGAATTTTCGATCAAGAACGAATCAATGGATGACCAGTTTGTTGGGTGCTTCTTACGGAGTGCCAGCTCAATAGCCGTTTCAAAAGCCTGAGCTGTGTCGGCAATCTGCACAAAGTCTTCAGTTCCGTAGGTACGTACCACGTCGCGGATTGGGGTCGAGACAACGGGTAGACCAGCGGCCAGGTATTCCGGTGTTTTCGTAGGGCTGATGAACCGAGTGGAGTCATTCAGGGCGAAGGGCAACATCGCTACGTCCCAATTACTAAAATACGTAGGCAAGTCCTTATAAGACTTCATACCTAAGTAATGGATATTTGCTCCCTTGGGTAACAGCGCCTGATTTATTTTTACGATTGGGCCCAGCAACACAAACTGCCATTCGGGACGGCGCTGCGCCAGTTGACCCAGCAGTTCGTAATCGAACCGTTCATCGATAACACCACTGAAGCCGATTCGTGGATTGGGTAGCTGGCGTTGATCAACCGGATCGGGTTGTGGGCGCCGTGCCGCCGAAAAATGGGTGAAATCAATACTGCTCGGAAACGCAAAAACCTTTGGATGTCGCGTTTGTTTCGCTTCGTACAAACTATATCCACCCGTAAAGACCAGTTGAGCCTGCTTCATCAGCGTTTTTTCCTGCTCCAGCAGTTGAGGTGGGGCCCCCCAGAAAGCCGACAGTTCGTCCATGCAGTCATAGATAGTAAGCTTAGGACGAAGGTGATTGCTGAAGAGCAGAGCCATCGGGGTATAATACCAGGCAATGAATTCCGTGATTTGCTCACTCTGTATGAACTCATCCAGTAGTTGACGCTGTAGAACCAAGGCCTCTTCCGGACTGGTGCCCTGCGGCAGATGAGGTACCAAAACCGTTAAACGATCGGTTTGGCGGCAAACGTTCATCCGCTTATTACCATCGTAGATTGGCTCTTCAATAAACCAAACCCGGTAATTTTTAGTAGCCCGTTCGAGCAGGTGCTGCGGACGCTGATAAACAAAATTCCAGCGTAAATGAGAGAAACAAATTAAATCACGGACCTCACCAAATGGTAGTGGCACGGCAGCTGTTACCGTATTAGCTGGCCGATTTGTGTTTTGCGTAACAGCGATTGAATCTGGTGTTGAGTCCGTTATTTTCATATATTTTAGGAGAGGCTTAAACGAAGTAAGTTCGGATGGATCCTGTACTTCGGCATGTTCTTGTTGAAAGAACATAGCCCCCTCTAAAATGTTAAAGCGCAAAAGGATAAGTTAGCAAATGGCCCCAAGCTCTATTGCATCGGTAGGTGTAAAACAAAGGTAGCCCCTTCGCCTTCGCGGCTCACCGCCGTAATGTGTCCGCCATGAATATCAATGACTTTCTTGCAGATCGCCAATCCCGTGCCCGTACCGGTATAATGCATCCGGCCATGAAGACGTTGGAAGATGGTAAAAATGCGATCCAGATATCGTTCATCAAATCCTATGCCATTGTCCTGAATTTCAATACAAGCGTATCGACGACCGGCCTGTGACGAATCCGCAGCCAACAGGCTGGATGGCAATTCCTGAGAAGCCGCAACCCGTCCGCGGGCGGTTATTTGAGGCAATGCCAGTTCATCTTGTCGATTGGGATGCTGGAATTTCAGAGCATTGCTAATCAGGTTCTGGAACAACTGACGTAGCAGTGATGCATCGCCCCAAACGGCCGGTAAACTCTCTAGCCGGACGGTTGCCCGCTGATCCTGAATGGTTATTTCCAGGTCATCGACGATGGAAGCCATGAGGTGGTTTAAATCAACCAGACTGAACGTTTCTGTATTGCCCGACAAGCGCGAAAAAGCGAGTAAGTCCTGCACCAACGAGCGCATCCGGTTAGCCGAACGCTGCATCCGGCGAATCAGGTCGGCGGCTGATTCACTCATGCCGTCAGCAAACTGATCATTCAGGACGTCGCCAAACGAAACAATCTTCCGAAGTGGTTCCTGTAAATCGTGACTGGCTACGTAAGCGAACTGCTCCAGGTTCTGATTCGAACGGTGGAGTTCTTGCACGGTTGCCTCTAGCTGTTGCTGCACTTGCCGCTGGGTAGTAATGTCCTGAATGGTAGCCACAAAGCCATCATTCAGCCGCGTGAGCGTAATGTCGAGCCAACGGCCCAGAGCCGCTACAAACTCATCGAAATGAATGGGTTCGCCGGTGTCCAGCAGATGCTGCAGCCGCTGAATCCGCTTCGGACCGATCGGGTAAATGGCCATCAGCGTAGTGGCGGAGAAGAAAGCCGCATCGCGTCCGGTCATGGTTTCAAACACGCGGTTAACCAGCGAAATATGAAAGTCAACCAGTGCGCTTTGGCCATCCCGTATGGCCTCGAAAACCACAATGGCGTTAGGCGACGAGTTAAGTACCCCGTTCAGAAGCGCAGTTTGCCGGGAAACCCGACGGGCGGCTAAATGTAGATCGCTGGTTTCGGTATAGGATAACAGCAGTCCATCCTTTCCAAACGACGACGCGGACTGAATGATCCAGATGTCGCGTTTGTCAAGGGTGTACTGATGCTCGAACCGGTGGGTTTCTCCGGTTTCTACTACGTTGATGTAGGTTTCCCACAACGAACTGTGCTGGATGACTGGAAAAAAATCGGTTAAAAGCCCACCGATTAAATTCGTATGATTTGCCTTAGCCTGGATTGTGTCGCGGAGAGCAACCTGATTGACAAATCGATAGCGGAAATTGATGATTTGTTGGGCATCATCTCGAACAGCTTCTAATCCTACCAGGCCGTTCACAGAATAGTTCAGCGTTTGCTGCCACAACTGGGCCTGTTCCTCAAGGGTAAGATTGTCTGTATATGACGTATCCTGACTTACTGGCCCAGGCGGGGAGCCAAGTAATACATTATTCATAAAAGTTACGGTCGAAGTATGGTGTTTACGTATAAGAACAACTAGGAGATTGCTCTTTTTCGTATATATTTTTAAGGAAAGGTAGTTAAAAAATCTACCGTCTAATAAACATATTCGCCAGGCTTTAGTAAACGGCTTTCGGGAAAACAAACGGGAGGTATTTATGCAATCGGTTGCTAATTAGCTTATTGGCCCACAGTTAATAAACTATGCCCTGTCAGACTAACACTACTTGCTCTGTATACAGAAGAAAATCCATTATGCGCGAACAGAAAAGCTGTAGTCGCTGAGGGAAGAAGGCTTGAAATCACTGATGGAACCGGAAATTACGTTCGAGAACAAGCCAAAGTTAACGGGTTTGACCAGGGCTAAACCTGTTCATCATCACGTTAACCGCCTTCTGCGTGTGTCCAAATAGCGAACCGGATTGTTATTAACGAATCAATACTGGCCGACTTACTAACCCATCCGGTGTTTCAACGGTCAGAGTATATCGTCCGGCAGTTAACCCTCTTAAACTAATGGTCTGCGTATGATCGCCCGCTGATAGGTTCGTTTCTTGCTGCGTACGTACGCGTTGACCGAGTAAGTTGCTGAGCGATAAGGTGACAGGTCCGCTGAGAGACGTAACGAAGTCGACCTGTAGCAATTCAGTAGCCGGGTTAGGATAGATGCGTAGACGTGCGGCATCTGGTTCGTTAATCGACGTAACGACACTGCTCGTTTCAGTCGCTTTCAAAATCCAGTTATTCGGATCAATGGTAACGCCGGTTACCGGGCCCCGTGTAGGTACGGCAACTGTCTGGTCAGCGCTGTTGCTGAACACCGTTACGGTAGTATCGCCCGCGGCCGATTGCACCCGAAGCTGCACGGGCATAGTAAACGAAGTTGGGTTGCTGGCTATGGTATTGCGTTGCTGTAGTCGAACCGTTACCGATGGGCCAGTGCTGGATGAATACGAAACCCGGTACGTAGGATACCCTTCGCCATACGTCCATTGTTTAAAGAAGTAATCCAGATTTTGCCCCGATACCTGCTGAGCAACGGCCTTGAAGTCTTCAGTTACCGCCGTTTGATAGGCAACGGTTGGCGTAGCCGCATAGGTACGTAGTATGCGAAAGAACGTACTGTCACCGACTACCCCACGTAACATATGCAGTACGGTAGCGCCTTTGGCATACGTACGGTTGCTATTGAATACGTTGTTTTCGTTAGAAATGTCCTGTACAACCAGCGTACCCTGAGCGTTCCGGGCCGGGCCCAAAAAGCCTTGCATAGTGGCGTGGTAATTCGCTCGCCCTCCCGTCGACTCGGCATAGAGGGCTTCAGCGTAGGATGCAAAGCCCTCATTGAGCCAGATGTGCTGCCAGTCGCGGCAGGTTATTTTATCCCCAAACCACTGGTGGGCCAGTTCATGAGCGATGATGCCCGGACTAAACGCACCCATCGACGATATTGTCTGATGTTCCATACCACCACTCCAGCCGAACTGAGCATGGCCATACTTCTCCCGAAGAAAGGGGTAGGGGCCAAACAGATCCGAAAAAAGCCGAAGCATATCCGTGGTCCGGTTCAGGTTCGGCTGAACACTGAGCAGCGTTTCCGGATAGATGTAATGCGTCACTGGCATTATCTGCCCCTGATACGTAAATGGCGTATCGTACCGCTCATAATTGGCCATCGCCAGAGAAATCAGGTACTGCGCAATGGGGTAGCTATTTCGCCAGCGATACGTACGGGTGCCGTCGGGGTTGTCGACTGTTGCGGCTAACACGCCGTTAGAGACTGAAACAAACTGACGATCGGCGGTGATACTTACTGAGGAAGAGTCTGCCTTATCGGCAGGCGTGTCTTTGCAGGGAAACCAGTCCGGCGCACCGTATGGCTCACTCAGGCTCCAGATTGCGGGCGCATTCGCCGGGCCGTGGGCCGAAAACGCAAAGCTGCCAAACCCGCGTTGACTGGCCGGGTTTCCCTGGTAATAAACAACCAGCGTGAGCGCCTGACCTGCGTTTAGCGGTTGTGACGGCGTAATGATAATACGGTCGGTGGCCCGGCTAAACGTTAGCCTGCGTCCTTCGCTTTTGACAGAGTCGACGGTTAACTGCGGACGAAGATCCAGAAAGAACTGATTTAGATTGGCTACCGTACTCTTTAGCGTAATTGTAGCCGCACCCTGTAAATAGTTGGGAGTGTACATAATACGTAAGTCGAGGCCGTAATACGTAACGTCAATAGTAGGATCGCCGGGATAAGCAACCCTGGCTTTCGGGTTAGTTGCCAGTCGACCGAAATAACGCACTTTACCCGCCTGACAAGCCTCGCTGCCGGTCGTGAATTCCTGAGCGCTGGAAAGAATTGGGAGTAAAAAGAACAGAAGGTAAACAAGACGCATATCGTTGAATACTAGGTGCTGACAGTCCCACAGAACAACGTCCGAAATCCGGAAAAGTTATTTGCCTTCGGGGAGTTGTTTTGGCTGATTGGCAGCGGCTTCGGCTTGCGCTTTGGCGGTTTCTAGTCGGCGCTGGTCGGCCTCGGGCAACTGGAGCTGCCAGCCCATCGAACTCGCCAGCTGATACATCATATACTGAATCTGGTTGTTGGCAATTTTGGGCAGGTCGCTTTGCATGGCGCGTTCGTTCATCGCCTGCTTTGCCTCATCCAGAATCTGCGTATAGTCGGCCCCGCTAAAGTGATTCAGGATGCCCGCCTGGATGTCGTAAAATTTGTAATCCGTATCGATTGATAAAACCTCAGGTTCAGGAAAGGATTCAATGATCAGTTTCTTTTCGCCTTCAGCGGGCGTATGAAAACGTACTTTGGCAAAATCGAAACCGACCAGAACCTTTGACTTGGCGATCACCATCGCCTTCTTAGGGTCGCTGAGTACGTACAGAATCTTTCGCTGATCCTGGTAATTATAAATCTCGGAAAAATAACCTTCCGCCATCACTACCTTGAATACCTTCTCGATGCGTTCGAGCAACAGGACGGATTCCCGGCGTACGTCCTGAACCCCCGAGCGGTTGCGGAGTACGTTTGACATGGCGACCCCCGAGCCTGCGCCTACAATGAGGAGTAAAAGAGTAGTTAAAAAGTCCATCGAGCGTAAAGCTATACTAAAAATGTACAGTGTATAACGAGCACAAGCCCATTATACACTGTACATTTTTCAAAGGAAAGTATCTCTTAAAACTTACTTTGCGTAAGCCACCGCCCGCATTTCCCGGATCACTGTAACTTTAATCTGACCCGGATACTGCATTTCTTTCTCGATTTTCTGCGAGATTTCGTACGATAAAACCCCGGCCCGTTCGTCAGATACGTGATCCGCATCGACCATAATCCGCAACTCGCGACCGGCCTGAATCGCGTAGCATTTGGTAACGCCGGGGAAGTTGCTGGCCAGTTCTTCCAGTTCCTTGAGTCGCTTGATGTAGGACTCCATCATTTCCCGACGGGCACCCGGCCGCGAGCCCGACACGGCATCACAGACCTGAACGATGGGTGAGATCATGCTCGTCATCTCGATCTCATCGTGGTGAGCGCCGATCGCGTTGATAACTTCTGGATTTTCCTTGTATTTCTTGGCCAGTTCCATTCCCAGAATAGCGTGGGGCAACTCGGCTTCTTCGGGCCAGACCTTACCAATGTCGTGAAGCAGACCCGCCCGTTTCGCCAGTTTTGCGTTAAGTCCCAGCTCAGCCGCCATCGTAGCGCAAAGCTTGGCTACTTCGCGGGAGTGTTGCAATAGGTTCTGGCCATAACTCGACCGGAAACGCATCCGGCCCACCATTTTGATTAGCTCAGGGTGCAGGCCATGAATTCCCAGATCAATCACCGTACGTTCGCCGATTTCGACAATTTCGTCTTCGATGTTCTTGCGGGTTTTCGCCACGATCTCTTCGATACGAGCCGGGTGAATACGACCATCCTGCACGAGCCGGTGCAACGAAAGTCGGGCAATTTCGCGCCGGACGGGATCAAACCCTGAAATGATGATGGCTTCGGGCGTGTCATCGACTATAATTTCAACGCCTGTAGCCGCTTCCAGGGCCCGAATGTTACGTCCCTCACGACCGATGACTTTGCCTTTAACGTCGTCGGATTCGATGTTAAATACAGATACGCAGTTTTCGATGGCGTGTTCAGTCGCCGTCCGCTGAATGGTTTCGATGACTACCTTTTTGGCTTCTTTGGTGGCCGTCAGTTTCGCTTCTTCAACGATGTTTTTGATGTAGGACGACGCCCGTGATTCGGCCTCGGCTTTGAGCGTATCGATCAGCTGCTCACGCGCCTGATCCGCCGACAGACCCGCAATTTTCTCGAGTTGAGCCACCTGATCTGCCAGCATCCGGTCGGCTTCCTGCTGCCGACGATCGACCTCTTCCCGACGTTTGTTCAGCGCATCTGTTTGCTGGGACAGGCTGTTTTTCTGCTGAGCCAGTTCGTTACGTTGCTGGTTCAGTTCCTGTTCCCGCGTACGTTGCTGATCGGCCTGCTGGCTCAGTTGCTGCTCACGCTGCTTAAGTTTATTCTCGTTCTGTTGAAGCAGATTTCGCTTCTGATTGGACGTTTCTTCAAAATCCGCTTTCAGCTTGAGGTACTTTTCTTTAGCCTCAAGAATCCTGTCTTTTTTTATATTCTCGGCCTGAAGCTCGGCGTTTTTCAAGACAAGAGCAGCTTGCTCCTGTGCTTCATTCAGGCGTTTGCTATTGACGCGCGCCAGCAGCTTCCTGCCGACAAATATGCCGATGCCAATCATGACAATATTATCAAGAAAGAGCATCAGCCAGCTAGATGTGTTCATTGGACTGATATCGTTAGGGTTGAACAAATAAGTCATTAACCTGTCACGATACGAGTGCCCGAACAGCAACTCGGGTATTTCGGGGTAGCCCGCCGTTTTCGATTTATGTTGTAATGGTCGGCGTAACGACCTGATCTAATTGAGTTATTTTGTCAAACACCAGTTGTTGTAATCGTTGTACTTGTCGTTCTCCTCTGAGCTTAGTGACCAGACAATCGAAGGCTATTCTTGCCAGGGCATCCTGCGTATCGTGGATTTCCATATCCCGGTATCGTTTCAGTTCCTCCTGAACCAGCTTGGCGGCTTCGCGCACCACAGCTTCCGACTCTGGCTCTACGTATAACTTGTAGGTCCGGTCGGCGATTTTTACGCGAATTGGCAGTTCTTCCATCGCTACTGTCGGCTTAGCTGGGACTAAAGCCCCGGAGCCAATTTGGGTTTATGACAAACTACTCAAATGAGCAATACACCGTTCTATTTCCCGGATATACTCGTCGAGTTGTTGTTTTAATTCGGCATTCGTATCTGTTCCAGACAGATTGTTATTGACAATAATACCAAAATCTATTGACTTCGGCATCTTTTTTTCAGAATTGCTTTGTTTTTTCTGTAACTGTTTAGCCTGCGTCTGTTGTTCCTTTATTTGATCTTGCAAAACGGTATTTTGGCGCTCAAGCTGTTCGATTCGTTTTTTGGCGTCGTCGCAAACGCCCTTCAGCAACCCGATTTTACGCTCAAGTTGCTCAATTACCGCAATGATTTGATGCTCGCTTGCCACGATTAGTCTGACTAAAAGAGCAGCCGAACGAATAAGTGACCAGCGCAGGCCCCGTTTTGTTCGCTCGTCTATTCTTTATTTTCGGATTACGGCCCCTAACTCACGCTCGAACGCAGCCATGAGCCGTTGCATAGTTTTATCAATGGTCGCGTCATTCAGCGTCTGAGTGGAGTCCTGCAGGGTGAAACTTACTGAGTACGCCTTTTTACCAGCGCCCAAATTCTCGCCCTCATATACATCGAACGCATTCACGGAGCGCAGCAATTTCCGTTCCGTCTGTTGCGCCAGCTTGCTGATTTGCTCAAATGTAACAGTTTTATCGATGACCAGTGACAAATCGCGCCGTACTTCCGGAAAGCGGGAAACTTCTTCGTACCGGGCTTTGCTTGTTGTCAGTTTCAGCAGAGCCGCCCAGTCGAAATCAGCGTAGAAAACAGGCTGTTTCAGGTCGACCAGTTTCGTCAGTTCTGACTGAACCAGACCTAAGCTGACCAGGGGCTTCTTATTGACAAGATACGTTAAGCCGTACTGGAAGATAGCCGGGTCAGCAGGCTGGGTATCAAAGTGTTTAATGCGCAACAAATTGAGCACGCGCTGCACTGCGGTTGCCAGATCATGGTAGGCAACCGGCTGCCCTTTCTGAAGCCAGCTTTCGGCCTGCTGATTACCAACCATGGCGAGTCCTAACCGCATCCGTTCAACGTACTTCGAGGGGCCGTCTTCCTGATTAAGTCTGTGATAGACCTTGCCAAACTCAAATGTTTTGAGGTCTTTCTGGCGACGGTTCAGGTTGTATATCAGCGTTTCGAGCGACGAGAAGAGCAACGTCTGCCGCATAACGGATAAATCGTCGCTGAGCGGATTTAACAACGTTACGTCCGATCCCGGTAGTATAGACCGAATGGCTTCGTTATAAGCCGGGCGGGTCAGCGATAAGGTCAGAATTTCGTAAAACCCATTGGCTGCTAACAGTTGACCAACGCGGCTCTGCCACTGGTTGGGGTCAGTCTTAGGGAATTCAGAAAGCGAATCAGCCGACAGTACCGGTGATAGGGGAACATTGTCGAGGCCATAAATGCGTAGGACTTCTTCGATAACATCCGCTTCGCGGGTTACATCAACCCGGTAGGGCGGTACAACGGCCACAAACTGTTCGTCGGTGCGCTCTTCTGCGGTGATGTCCAGGGCTTCCAAGATCCGGTGAATCTCGGTCCGGTCAATCTGAATGCCAATGAGTCGGTCAATGTTGCGGTAACGTACCGGTACCCGGAACGGCTCAACCGGCGTTGGGTATAAATCGGTAATGTCGGAGGTGATTACGCCCCCGGCTACTTTCTGAAGCAGCAGAGCTGCCCGTTTGAGGGCAAACACCGGCATGTTGGGATCGGTACCGCGCTCGAACCGAAACGAAGCATCAGTTTTCAGGCCGTGGTGCTGTGCGGTTTTGCGAACCGACGTCGCCGAAAAATAGGCCGATTCCAGGAAAATGCGGGTTGTTTGGGCCGTAACGCCTGAGTTCTGGCCGCCAAAAACGCCCGCGATGCACATCGGTTTTTCCGCATCGCAGATCATAAGATCGGTAGCGGTTAATTTACGTTCAACGCCATCGAGCGTAACGAAGGGAGTGCCTTCAGGCAGCGTTTTCACGATCACCTGCCGCGGTCCGTCGCCACCGCCGGCAATCTTATCACCGTCGAACGCATGGAGCGGCTGGCCCAGGTCGTGGCAAACAAAATTCGTTACGTCAACAACATTGTTGATCGGGTTCAGGCCGATACTTAGCAACCGTTGTTTCAGCCAGTCGGGCGATTCGCCAACAGTCAGGCCACTGATAGTCAGACCTGTGTAACGTGGGCAAGCCGTCGGATCTTCGACCCGCACGTCGAGCGTAAAACTGGTGTCGCTTACCGTAAACGCGTCGACGGACGGCAGCCGCAACGGGCGGTTAAGCGCGGCTTTCAGGTCGCGGGCCGTACCCAGGTGAGAGGCCGCATCAATGCGGTTCGGCGTCAGGCCGATAGCAATCTGGTAGTCGGCTTCCAGGTTAAAATACCGGGCGGCTGGGGTGCCGTTCGGGAGGTCGGTATCTAAAACCAGGATGCCGGCGTGAGACGCTCCTAACCCAATTTCATCTTCCGCGCAGATCATCCCCTCAGAAGCAAATCCGCGAATCTTGGCTTTCTTTATTTGAAAGGATTGGGCGGCACCCCGCTCGCCCGACGATGGATGCAACGTAGCGCCCACTAAGGCAACCACAACTTTCTGACCGGCAGCCACGTTGGGCGCACCGCAGACGATGGGCAGGGGGTGGTCGGTGCCAACGTCGACGGTAGTTAAACTCAACTTATCAGCGTCCGGGTGTTTGGTGCAGGTCAGCACCTCGCCAATGACGACGCCTTCCAGACCGCCCGGAATCGCTTCCACTTTTTCGATGCCTTCAACTTCTAGGCCCGTTCCGGTCAGGCGTTTGCCCACTTCTTCCGGCGATTCGGGTAACTCAATGAACTCCTGTAACCATTTATAGGAAATTTCCATACAGCGTCAATGCGATAAATGCCGCAAAGATAGCAGGCCGTGAGCAGTTGGCAGTTGACGCCCGACAGAAAAGTAGTGGATCGCGTCCTTAATCGTGGGTGACGTAACGTTCTCCCGCTTTAATCGCAATCGGAAGTGTGTTTTCGGCAGGAGGAATAGGACAGGCATAGGTAGGATTATAGGCGCAATACGGGTTATAGGCCGCATTGAAATCCAGCACAACATGGTTGTCCGTTAACTGGTCCGGAGCCAGTTCCAGATAGCGCCCTCCGCCATAAGTCTCCCTGGTCGACGTCGCATCCCGGAAGAGAACGGAATACGTATTGCCCAGTTTTACGATTAATAGGCGACATGCTTTGTCCTGGAGACTGAACACCGCATGGGCGTATTTCGTGTATACTTCCTCGCTGCCGTCGCTCATGCGCACCACCAATTTCTGCGTTTTATCGGCGAAGGGTTCCAGCCGGGCGACAACACGGTAAGAAGGGTCGGGGGTGAAGTAACTGAGTCCCTTGAACGCGGCCTTGTCGGTGATCGGTGATTCGCCACTGGTCCGGAGAAATTTATCCTTTTCGGCTCGTTCGGCCACAACCTGCTGTCGATAAGTCTCCGGCTCAACCGGGTCGGCTAAGCCATTCGCCGATGTCATATTGCCGCCATCGTAAAACACGTAATACAGGACGGTCAATGTCAGCAGGAACAGACCGGTCAGAAAAAATCTATTTCGTAACATAACGTAATAAGGAATCTAGTAAACCGTAAATCAACGAAAAGCTATTTCAGAACACAACACCCCGCGTATTCTTAGCATTATCTGAAACAACCCATTTATTTACCGTAGAACGGTTCCTGCATTGATTTCTTTTTTAATAATTTTAGAGCAGAATTACTTAGTGACTTATACTAAGAAAAATTTCCTCTGCTTATGGCCCACCTTTACGAGCTTAAAACATTTTCATCCGATACTGGCAATTTAACGGTTTTTGAAAACATTATACCGGGCGTTATTCAACGCGTTTTTTACATCTACAAAGCCGGGCAGGCCGCCCGTGCGGGTCATCGGCATCACAAAGCCTGGAACGCCTTAATCTGTTTGAACGGCACCTGTCGGGTTTACGTAGACAACGGTACCGAAGAAACAACGTATCATTTGAGCAGCCCCGACCAATGCCTGGTGTTAAAACCCGAGGATTGGCACACGATGGACCGCTTTTCGGAAGATGCCATTCTACTGGTTGTCTCGAATGAGCAGTATGATAAAAACGATTACATCTACGAACCTTATCCCAACAGCCTCCCAACCAGTAAAACGGACATCCGTACGCTGACCAGTCTGCTGCCGCTCGTAGCAACTGCAATATGATTCCTTTTCTTGACCTCAAACGAGTCAATGAACCCTATGAATCGGCAATTCGGAAAGCTATCGAACGGGTTGTGCAGTCGGGCTGGTACGTGCTGGGCCGTGAAGTAGAACAGTTTGAAACGCAATTTGCGCAGTACTGCGGAACCGACCATTGCATTGGGGTCGCGAATGGATTAGACGCCTTAACGCTGGTACTAAGGGCCTGGGACTTTCCATCGGGGAGTGAGGTTCTGGTGCCTTCCAACACCTACATTGCTTCCGTGCTCAGTATCACACAGGCTGGTTTAACGCCCGTTTTTGTGGAGCCAGATCCAGAGACGTACGTACTTGATCCGGCGCGCATAGAACAAGCCATTACGTCGCATACGAAAGCGATGCTGCCGGTGCATTTGTATGGCCGCTGCTGCGACATGGAACCAATTAATGCAATAGCCCAGGCTTATGGCCTGAAAGTACTGGAGGATGCGGCTCAGGCGCATGGCGCTACGTATAAGGGAAAGCGGTCGGGGGGGCTGGGCGATGCTGCGGGCTGGAGTTTTTACCCAAGTAAGAACCTGGGTGCGCTGGGTGATGCAGGTGCCATTACAACCCATGATCAGGCCCTGGCCGAGCGGCTCCGGGCGTTGCGAAACTATGGGTCAGCGCAAAAATACCTGAATCAGTACGCTGGGGTGAACAGCCGTTTAGACGAGGTACAGGCCGCTATTCTTTCGAGTAAGCTACCGGGGCTGGAACAGGGAAATGAACGTCGTCGGCAGATAGCCAGCCGATATATAGCCGGGATTAAGAACCCGGCGGTAACGTTACCGCCGACGGATCGGCTGGAACAGGATAGCTGGCATCTGTTTGTGATTCGTCACCCGGAGCGCGATGCATTTCGGGCGTATCTGGGCGAGCGGAGCATTGGTACTGACGTTCATTATCCTATTCCGCTCCATCATCAGCAGGCGTATGCTCACTACCAGCATGTATCGCTGCCCATTGCGGAGCAGTTGCATCGCGAGGTAGTCAGTTTGCCCCTGAATACGGCGCTGACTGATGCCGATGCCGATTACATCATCCAGACTATCAATCAGATGCCTAAGGGGCTGGTTGAGATTTAACTTTGTTCGTTATGCACGTATCGGTCGTTATTCCCGTCTTCAACAGTGAGCAAACCATTGGCCCCCTGGTCGAGCGGTTGCAGCAGTGTTTAACGGGGCTTGCCTTCGAGATTATCCTGGTGGATGACGGAAGCAGCGACCAGTCTGAACGAATCTGCGAGCGGCTGGCGCAGACGTATCAGACCGTGCAGGCAGTCTTATTACGTCGAAATTTTGGCGAATTCAACGCAGTTTTGTGCGGGCTAAACCAGGCGAAGGGGGACTATACCGTAATTATCGACGATGACTTTCAGAACCCACCCGAGGCCATTCTGACGCTTATTGATGCGGCCGAAACCGGACAGTACGATGTTGTGTATAGTCGATATGCCCAAAAACGGCACCACTGGTTCCGGAATCTGGGCAGTTGGCTGGTCAACGTCTTGACAACGTATTCGCTGGGAAAACCCCGGAATCTTTACCTGTCAAGTTTTAAGCTCATCCGGCGGGAAGTGGTTGCCGAGGTTATTAACTATACAGGCCCTTACCCATACATCGATGGACTTCTGTTCCGGGTCACTCGGAATATAGGCAGTGTAGACGTTCCGCATAACCCGCGTTCGGCTGGGCGCTCTACCTATACGGTGCGTAAACTGATCGCTTTGTTTCTAAACGTATTTATCGGCTATTCGCTCTGGCCAATCCGGGTATTCACCATACTGGGGGCTGTTCTGTTCGGGCTTGGCCTGGTCGGCGGAATCGGGCTGCTGATCGGCGCGTTATCTCGTGTTTTTTCGGTGGCTGGCTGGCTGATTATTGTGTGGGGCATTGTAACCGGGCTGGGCCTCCAGATGCTGTTTTTAGGCATATTGGGTGAGTATCTGGGCAAATTATTCATGGCCCACAGCGGACTACCGGCTTACGTGATCAAGAAGCAGGTGAAGCAGCGTGCCGCTAGGTTACCGGTCTGCCTGGTCATGCCAGTTCTCGTTGTTCTCCTGGCGACTTAGTTATGATTGGTCGTTACGAAGAATATCAGAAAATGTTTCGGCTGGAGGGCCAATTGTGGTGGTATCGCAGCCTGCACGAACGAGTCGAAGCGGCACTCCGAAACCACTTTCCCAATCGACCTGACGTAGCGCTGTTAGACGCTGGCTGCGGAACGGGGGGCTTACTACAATTTTTAACGCAAAAAGGGTATACTAATTTACGTGGGATTGACGGCTCCGCGGATGCCGTTACGTTCTGTCAGGAACGAGGTTTCGAGGTTACCCTGGTCGACCTGAATCACCTAAGTGAATTTGAGCCGGAAACCCAGTACGACGCCATTGTTTGTAATGATGTGTTCTGTTATTTTCTGGGTTCGGAGTTGGAGCGGTTACTGAACGAACTGGCCCGGCGCTTAAAACCCGGTGGGGTACTCATTAGTAATAACAACGCATTTCAGGTCTTTAAAGGGCAGCACGATCTGGCCGTAGGCATCAAGCGTCGGTTTACCCGGTCTGATTTTGAGTCGTTATTGCCGAAGTCGGGGCTTCGTATCCAGTATGCTACGTACTGGAGCTTCATTTTATCGCCGGTTATTCTCGCCGTTCGGCAATGGCAGAACATTCAGCTTCGACTGGGGTGGCGCGCCCCCGAAGCGGCTCAATCGGATGTGTATCTACCCGCAGCCTGGCTGAATGAAACGCTGTACCGGATCGTGAAGACCGAACAAAAGCTGCTGACCCGAACCCCCTTTGGTAGTTCACTGTTTATAATAGTCATTGGGCATCGCCAGTCGCCATAATCAATCATGTTGGCCGCAAGTCGCTGATGCCCATCAACGGCTAACTATTACTGATTTACAGCATGTTTACTGGTATTGTAGAGACCACCGGTCGGGTGGCCGCAGTTACTCCGGAAGGAACCAACCTTACGTTCAGCATCGAATCGTCGTTGGCACCCGAGTTGACGATCGATCAAAGTGTCAGCCATAACGGCGTGTGTTTAACCGTGACCAGCGTGTCGGACGGAAGCTATACCGTAACGGCCGTTGATGAAACCCTCCGAAAAACAAATCTGGGCAAAATCAGGGTGGGCGACCGCGTTAACCTGGAGCGCTGCATGCCCGCCAATGGCCGCTTCGATGGTCATATTGTGCAGGGGCACGTCGATCAGACGGGGGTGTGCACCAACGTACAGGATATGAACGGCAGCTGGCTGTTCGATTTTTCGTATGATCCCAATGAAGCCGATAATGTTACCGTTGAAAAAGGCTCAATTTGTATCAATGGGGTGAGTTTAACCGTTTTTAACTCGCAGCCCGACAGCTTCCGCGTAACCATTATTCCGTATACCTACGAGCATACGAGCTTCCGTGAGCTACAGGTCGGCGATGTGGTTAACCTCGAATTTGATATTGTCGGGAAGTATATTAAAAAAATGCTGACCGGGTATCGGTCAACGATGGATAGTTCTGTTACTTTGTAGGTGGTGCAGAAACAGCAGTAAGTAAATACAACTAACTTACCGTGCGTTTGCACCGATTCCACCAATTTCACCAGCTCGAATGACTAAAATCAGCACCCGCTCGTTTCCTGACCTGCTGATTCATCTTGGCATTATCATAGCCCTGTTGGCAGCCTTATTTCTGGCTTTCTTCTTTATCTACCTGCCGTTTACAACGAATCACGGGCAAACGATTACGGTACCGGACGTAACAAAGCTGAGCTTTGATGAGATGCAGAACATCCTGGACGACCGTGACCTTCGGTACGAAGTCAGCGACTGCACATTCGTTGCCGGATCGCAGCCCCTGACGGTCATTCAGCAGTACCCGCGGGCCAACTCCAAAGTGAAAGAAGGGCGTAAAATATACCTGACTATCACCAAACGGGTTGCGCCGATGGTGTCCATGCCGAAGCTGGTCGATATGATTGACCGCAGCGCCGAGCTGATGCTGAAATCGATGGGCCTGGAAGTAGGCGAGCTTACCTACGTACCGGATGTCGGAAAAAACAAGGTCTTACGCCAGTTGTACAACGGTAAAGAAATAACCCCCGGTACACCAATTCAGAAAGGCGCAAAAGTCGATCTCGAAATCGGGGATGGGCTGGGCAATACAATGTTTGAGATTCCGAACGTTGTAGGATTGCCCCTCGATGAAGCCGAAGCCGCGATTCGGGGGTCTAATTTGAAAGTTGGCACGAAAATTCCTGTTGATGACCCTGAAAAGGAAGTTGGCACGGTAGTTCGTCAACGACCTGAGGCTCGGTCTGGCGAGCGCATCCGCGTCGGTGAAACGATGGATTTGTGGATTGTAGGGCCAGTAGAGCCGGATCAATAAGAATTGCTTCTGGTACTATTCGATGAGAATTGCTTTCGTTACTCAACTATATACTGCGCCTGCCAGAAGCCGCCTGGTCGGTCTGGTGCTGGTTTTTTTGACCATAGTCCGTTCGTCCGTTTTTGCGCAAACACCACTAAATCTTCCGTTCTTCGACGATTTTTCGACGGCCGGTGACCCCGCCGGTCGGGCGCAGCCTGATCCGGCCCGGTGGCAGCCCGGCAGTGGCGTATACATCAACAATACAATGGCCATTAACCAACCTACAGTTAACGTGGCTTCGTTCGATGGGCTACGGGCCAATGGCCGCCCGTACGTATTAAGTAATCAGTTTTCACAGGGATATACCGATACGTTAGCGACTTTACCCATTAATTTATCGGGGCTCACGGTTACGGATTCGGTGTATTTAAGCTTCTATTGGCAGATAAAAGGGTACGGCGAACTGCCCGATGCCGGTGATTCGCTAACGGTTCAGTTTCTGGATCGGAACGGGGCGTGGCGAACCGTCTGGCAGCAGGAAGGGGGAACCCCCGATAATAACTTTGTGCTGCAATTTGTCCCCGTTCGCGACGCCGATTTTTTTCACGCCGGATTTGCGTTCCGCTTCCGTTCGTATGGGCGGGAGTCGGGGCCGTTCGACACCTGGCACGTTGATTATATTTATCTCAATCGGGGGCGGTCAATTACCGACCGTTACGTTAAAGACGTCGCGATTCGTCAGCCGCTCAGTCCGTTGCTGAAACGTTATACGGCCATGCCTCTGACGCAGTATCTGGTGAATCCAGCCGCCGAAACTGCCGACTCAGTCACGACGGAGATCAACAACATTTTCAACAATTTCAACTTTACGACCTTTCGGTTTACGGTGCGCGATGAGGTGTCGGGGCGAATCATTCAGGATACCCCGCAAACGAATTCGGTGCTGATCGGATCGCTGAGTTCGCAGGCGAAAAGTGCCAAACCGATTCCCGCCACTGATTTGGGCGCGGCTACGTCAGCCACGTTACGTTATAAATTCGATCTGCTGACGACCGACGATCAGAATCCGTCGATCGAGGGCGTTAACCTGCGCCAGAACGACACGATATCGGCCGTAGCTACACTTGGCGACTATTACGCCTACGACGATGGTACCTGGGAGTACGCGCAGCAGATTCGGCAGCGCGAACAGATTGCCGTGCGCTACACCCTCAATAAACCGGATGCCATTGCGGGCGTTCGGGCCTGCATTGTGCCCTTCAACACAAACCAGACCGGGCAGTCGTTCGTCATCAATGTGTACAGCAACCGGGGTGGGCGGCCGGGCAATCCCATCTACCAGAAGTCCTTTGCCACGCAGTATCCAACCAGCCGAAACGGATTTGTTGAGTACCGGTTTGACCGGAGTGTAGCCGTTGCCGATACCTTCTATGTGGGCTATCAGCAGATCAGCAACAGCGATACGACGTTGCTGCGGCTAGGCTTTGACAAGAACAGCCCCTTCGGCTCGCAGATATTCTACAATGGCGGTTCAAACTGGGACCAGAATCTTGATCCGAATGCACCGAACAGTACGCTTAACATTCAGGGGGCTTTTATGCTTCGCCCAGTTATGGGCGGCAAACCTGATACGGTTGTAACCGCAATTCCCAAGCCGGAGCCACTGGCACCCTTACAGGTGTACCCGAACCCGACAACCGGGCTGATTCGCTGGGATGAGCCGCACCTGACCCGCCTGGAGGTCACCAATCTGAGCGGTCGCCTGCTGCACACGATCGAACCAAGTCGCGGCCAGCAAACGTTAGATTTGAGCTACCTGCCCGACGGGTTTTACCTGATTCGCTTATCGACGGACCGACGCACGGTGGTACAGAAATTTATTGTTCAACACTAACCGATCACACATGGATATTACCGTACAGGAGCTGAAGGAACGGCTCGACAAAGGCGAAAAATTAAATCTCTTCGACGTTCGTGAGCCAAACGAATACGAAGCCGACAACATTGGTGCTACGCTGATTCCATTGGGCGAACTGCCTTACCGGATGGATGAACTCGACGGCCTGCAGGACGAAGAGGTAATTGTGCATTGCCGGTCGGGGGCACGTAGCGCGCGAGCACAGCAACTGCTGGAAGAGAACGGATTCAACAACGTCCGGAACGTAACGGGAGGGATGCTGGCGTATCGGGCGCAGTAAATTTTATCCATAACTTAAAGTAAGCCGTATAGACTGAGAAGAAGGACAAACCCTCGCTCTCAGTCTATACGGTTATAGATCCAGTCAATTAGTCCGTCGTCATCCGGGTGAAACCAGGTATATGCACCCTGGTTGCGGAACCACGTTAGCTGGCGTTTGGCGTACCGGCGGGAGTTTCGCTTCAGCAGCCGGACCATTTCCTCATCATCGTAAACGCCATCCAGAAAGGGGAATACCTCCTGATACCCCACCGTATGCAGGGCGGGTAGATGGCGATAAGGCAATAGGGACTGCACTTCCTCCACCAACCCGGCGGCAAGCATAGCGTCCATGCGAGCATCTATTCGAGCGTATAATTCATCACGGGGACGTTCGAGCGCTATCAATACCGTTCGGAAGGGGCGCTCCGCCGGTTGCTGCCGACGAAACGACGAATACGGCTGGCCGCTACTTAGGCAAATCTCCAGCGCCCGCGTTACACGCACCGGATTTTGCAGGTCGGCGGTTTGGGCGTACTGCGGGTCAAGCTGGCGAAGCTGCTGCTGAAGCGCTTCCAGACCCTGCTCATGAAGTCGCCGGAACAGCTCGTCGCGCAGAGCGGGATCGACCGGTGGGAGATCGTCGAGACCAACACAAACGGCATTAATATATAAACCCGTTCCTCCCGACAGAATAACGGTATTTTTAACCTGAAACAACTCATCGAGTACCGCCAGGCATTCCCGTTCGTACCGACCGGCATTGATGGGATCTGTGATCGTATGCGAGTCGATGAAGTGGTGCCGGACTCCGTTCATCTCGTCCGGCGACGGCTTGGCAGTGCCAATACTCAATTCCCGGTACAGTTGGCGCGAATCGGCTGAAACCACATCGGTTTGCAGCAAACTGGCTAAGCGAACGCATAAAGCTGTTTTACCAACGGCGGTAGGTCCCGCAATGATAACGAGTGTTTTCAAAACTGGCAGGTAATCTTTCGCCCACAAAAGTAATGCGGTACAGGGGAAGGTGCAGGCACACAAGCGAGATTCTCGTCTGTGGCAATACAAATAAGATTTTAGTTGACTTATATTCCGCGATTTAGGGCCGTAGTATTTATAGCCATTCTTTCCCGTATATTACTTAAAAAAACTTTTTCGTTTTGATAAACATATCATTTCTGATTAGTAGGTATTTATGTTTTTTACGGCCTGCTTATTTAGGTGCAATGCCTTATGTTTTAGGAATAGTATAGCGTAAATCTATATATTTGCTTTGAGTACAAATGCCTTCAAATCAATAAGTTACCCACCAAAAGGTTAGTGAAATGCTTTCTATGAATGATCAAATTCGTATTCAGAGGTTAGGTGATACTACACATCAGGCTCTGAAAAAAACGCTGGACATTATTTGTGGTAAATGGCGACTGTATATTATTTACCAGCTAGGCATGGAGTCGCGTCGATATGGCGAACTACGTCGTATGATTCCTGAAGTAAGCGAAAAGGTTTTAGTTCAGGAGCTTAAGGAATTAGTTACGCTTGGGGTAATTCAGAAAAAATCATACGGTGAAGTTCCGCCCCGCGTTGAATACAGTTTAACTACAAAAGGCCAGGAAGTACTTCCAACGTTACTAAAACTTACCTCGATTGGCGAAACGTTTCTGGAGCCGTAGCCGCGTTAACTATTTCTGACTCTATAGTGTTACCAGTAAGACTATATTTAGCCAGAATCAATGAATTTAAGACTATGCTGCGGCCTACTACTGACTCTGTGGACTACTCAGCCGGTCCATAGCCATCTGCAGCATACCCGTTTGGTTTCTAAAGCTGCCCAGCCTGCTCATAAAGCAGGCTGGTCGATGACTTACAGTAAATCGCTGCGATTTAATGTATATACATTCAGCGTAACAACTGCGGACAGCGGAGCTGTCCGCGACATGACGATCAAGGCCTACCGGGGCGAGTTGTTATTAACAAATTTTCAAACGCGTATTGATGGGGCGGTTGCTGGGGCCGAAGTGGCCGATCTGGACGGCAATCGTTTTCCGGAGTTATACGTATACAGCGCTAGTGAGGGCAGTGGTTCGTTTGGGCGGGTATATGGCTGGCAGTTCCTGCTCGAACGTAAAGCGGATGTTTCTCTGGTAAACTGGAATCTTAACGCTGCTGACGGGTATATGGGGCACGACAGCCTCTGGGTGGAGCGCGATGTACTCTGTCGCAAATACCCCGTATATCAATTTGGAGATGCGAATGCCGAACCTTCGGGGGGCGTTCGCATGATGCGTTACCGACTGCGGCCCGCGGGCGAAGGATTTGCCTTGGTGGCTGAGCAGTAAGTACTTATAGCGAGAACGGCCAGCCCTCATGAAGGCTAGCCGTTCTCACGTAACGTATTGAATGAAGCGCTGCCCTAGAACACCTTGAAGCCCAACGAAACTGTGGCAATACCCAAGAAGCCGGTGATGTTTTTGTCTTTATAAACACCACCAACCGGCACCGCATACCGTACGTCGACGTCCAGGAAGGGAACGGGCGTGTAGCCAACTCCCAACTCAACAGCATACGTGAAATCCAGCACCTCCAGGTTCTGAGCTTCGTAGCGGTTAAGCAGATTGGTCTTACTGGTGGTTGCCGGAATCTCGGTCTGCGGAAAACCAACGGTGGCGTTGGCGTTAATGACTCCGGTGTTCGTACGAGTAGCCTCGGCCTTTTGTACAAAGATGAGGTTAGGCCCAATGTAGCCCCGAAGTTTACCATCCATCCAGCGTTTGCCGAACAGGATCGGTACGTTGACCGACTCCAGCGCCGATGCCGATACTACGCTCAGTGAGGCATTGACCAGACCGGGCTGAACGCTAACCGGCAAGGCATTGGATAGCGCGGGGTTGGCGTTTACGTCGAGGGTAACAGCGGTTTTTTGCTTCAGCACGAACCGGTTGTAAGTAGCTTCGGCCTGAATAAAAAACGAGTTGAAGTTCTTCCGAACCCAGATACCACCGCTATAGCCGTAGCCAATGCCGTTATTCTTGTTTTCGAGAGCGGGTACCTGAACGCCGGAGCTGCCGACTGACTGCGACGGGATGTTGGTGAAACCGTGGGTGAACGTAGCGCCACCTTTAATGCCGAATTCAAGGCTGCGAACTGGCGAAGTACCGGAGCCGGTCTGCGCCTGAGCTATGGATACCGCCGACACGAGCAGCAAGCCGACTACTGAGAGTTTATAATGTTTCATGGGTGTGTTATTGTTGCAGCAGCACACGACGATAATTGGCTGCGTTTACCTGCGGAATCGTTGAACCATACTTAGCGTTGATGCCCTTGATAATTTCATTGGCGATCAGGGCGTAGCCTGCGGGAGTCAGGTGAATGCCGTCGAGGCTAAACACTCCGCCCTGAATAAAAGCGGCCGAATAGGTTACGCCATTCTGCGTATAACCGCCCGCCTGCGCCAGCTGCTGAAAAATAGGGTTGACGTCTACGTAAGCGGCCCCTTTGGCGTCGGCCTGGGCTTTCATAATGCCGTTGAATTCAGTAATCTTAGCATTCAGCGTTGCCACTTCGCCCGCGTCGAGTACAAACTGCGTGGGTAATGGATTGGTAGGACTTAACCCATACGGTCCTTGTTTGGTACCGACGTTGGTGCTGCCAATGTTTACGTATTGCGTTGCGGCATTCGACAGCATCAGCAGGTCCCCGGCCTGCGTTGGGCGAACCCCATTCGCCGTTTGAATAACAAGGGCCGTAATTGGCGTTGCGGGTTTAACCAGAGCATTAATCTGCGCCAGTACCAACGGCACAGTGACGGTTGTGAAGTAGGGGATTCCTGTAATACTGGGAATACCCATCACCACTCCTTTACGTCCGCCTTCAGCCAGCTTGTTCATCATGGCCGTGAAGTTCGTAGTGAAGAGGTCAGTAGCTGTAGTAGGCGTAGCGCCACCCGAAAGCGCATAAGTTAGCGCATCGTTATTGCCTAACCAGCTCGAATAGAAAGTGGCTCCGTTCAGGTTGTTGCTGACGTATTGGAAGTATGTTGTTCCGGCTGCCTGATCAGCCAGCAGTCGCTCGAAATAAGGGTTACCCTGGGTTGAACCGTAGCCAGTTGTCAGAACATTAGCCACCTGAATACCCGGAACACCTAAATTCTGGTTCGCATCGGTGAACTTGGTGAGTAGGGGAGCGGCTGGCGTGCTGCTCGTCATACCGCCCCGGGCTGCGCCGGGCCCAACAGGGGCAAGAGAAGTAACCAGGCTGGTTGGATCGGCGAGCGAGGGAACTCTGATCAGCTTTAAATAACCGGATCCGGCGGCCTGAGCTTCCGTGAACAAAGGCTGCACAAAGCTGCCTCCGCCTACGAGCTTAAACTGCCCGGCTAGAATATTAGGATAGGAGTTAAGCTGGCCGTCACGATACAGACCACCGTCGGCGTATCCAGCCGTTAACGAGTTGCCAACGGCTACGTATTTAGTAAAATCGGCACTACCCTGACTGGGTGTGCCACCATTGCCACCGAACGGGTCAATGTCATTATCCTTACAGGCTGTCAGGCCAACAAACATTGTCAGCAACAGCCCCCACCTCATGTTAAATTTCATGCTCAAAAGCCGCTAGTAGGGTTACAAATAAAAAAGGAACGTAAAAGTAAGGGCTTTTGCCTGCATGGGTGGGTTAAAAAGGGATAAAACTTATCGAAGACATACTATGAATTCTAAAACAATCACAAAACCAGAGGGTTGTTTCTGACGAGCGGACTTCCGTACTTGTACGCCGTTCAATCATTGTTCCATCAAACCATATTAAATCAATGGGAATCTTATCGTTCTTCAAAGGAGTTGGTGAAAAAATCTTCCACAAAGATCAGGTCGCTGCACCGGCTGATGCCTCGCAGGCAGAGAAGGTTGAGCCATTACGGGCCCAGGCGTTGCTTGATCACGTTAAACAACTCGGACTTGCCTACAACAGCTTAACCGTTAAGACCAAAGGCGACACGGTTATATTGAGTGGTTCAGTGAAGTCGCAGGAAGACGCGGAGAAGATTGCCCTGGCGGTCGGTAACGTAGAAGGCGTATCGGCGGTAGATAACCAACTGGCTGTCGATCAGCCAACCCCCGAAGGTAAATTTTACACGGTGAAGTCGGGTGACACTCTGTCGAAAATTGCCAAAGAAGTCTACGGTGATCCCATGAAATATGGTATCATTTTCGAAGCTAACAAACCGATGCTCAAAGATCCGGATCTGATCTATCCCGATCAGGTGTTACGTATTCCTCAGCTGTAGAAAACACGTATCACGACGGAGGCCAGTGATCCAGCGTATTCGGTTATACGCCAGGTCACTGGCTTCTTGTCGTTTACGCAGAATAGCCTTTCCGAACATTCATACGTTCGCCCGGTTTATGCTACGTAACCAACGTATGAAAAATGGCCGTTCATTTATTATCCTTACTGAAAGATCAGTTCACACCCGGCGTAATTGATCAACTCGGCGGTGAGCTGAACGAATCTCCGGCTAATACGCTCAAAGCCGTTAATGGATCGCTACCGGTGCTGCTTGGCGGCCTTACCCGACGGGTGCAGGCAACCGGCGGAGCAACATCCATCATTAATTTTCTCGAAAAAAACGATTATAGCCAGACACCGTTCGATGTATCGCAGGTGGTGGATACCCACCGCGAAACCGCTGATACGACAGCCGCTGGCCGCCCTTTTCTCGACGAGGTTTTCGGGGATTCGCTCTCCCGCACCGGCGAACTGATTGGTACGTACAGTGGCACAAAACCCCAATCGGTCCTGACGATCTTAGGCTTGGCGGGATCGGTGCTGATGGGCGTGCTGGGTCGGCAGGAGCAGGAGAAGGGTTTGACCGCCGAAAGTTTGAAAACACTACTGTTAGGCCAGGCCACCGAGTTTCGCAAAGCGGTGCCGAGTGGTCTCGATGGAGTGAGCAGCCTGCTCGGCTTCGACCAACTCGTTACGCCCGCCGGTCCGCAAACCGAGGTGCAGGGCACTGACAACTTCAGCGGAACGATCGTTAACCCAAACATTCCAAAAAGTGCCGAGGGCGATCGTCGGCACGAAAATGTTCGCTGGTTACGCTGGGCTATGTTTGCGCTGGCTGCCCTGGTGATTGGCTTGCTGGTGCAGAAATGCAGCGAAAATCAGAATGGCGTCGATGGCGTAAGCACTGATTCAACGGCCAGAGTGGAATCGGATGCCGCCGAAGATACGTCGGCTGCTACCAAACAAAGCATTCGGGATGCGAACGGACAGGTTGCCGACTCGACAGCACCGGGTGCGTTGGGTATTCGGGATTCTGCTACGTCGGATGCCGGCGGGTCATCCGGTCGTGGGCCAGAGGTGCGAACCCAGGTCGAACTGCCGGGGGGGCGTCGGCTGAATCTGGTCGAAAACTCATTTACGGCTAAACTAGCTCAGTTCCTGGGCAGTAAGCCGAAGCAGCCCGAGCGCACGTTTACGTTCGACAACCTTACCTTCGAAACCAACTCGTCGCGGATTACCGTCGAATCTCGTCCAAATGTGAATGACCTGATTGAAATCATGAAAGCTTACCCCGGTCTTCACATTCGGGTTGAAGGTCATACAGACAATACCGGTGACGCCAGTACCAACAAAAAGCTTTCGCTCGACCGGGCAAATGCCGTTAAAGAAGCTCTTTCGGCGGCCGGTGTTGAATCGGATCGGGTAACTACGCAGGGATTTGGGGCCTCGAAACCAACCGCCAGTAACGATTCGCCGGAGGGACGGCAGCAGAACCGGCGGATTGACGTAGCCGTTACGAAATTATAAGGCGGATAAATCAACTAACTCAATGAATGAAAACGATGACACGTATGAATGCAAACCGGATTAAACACAGTCTCTTAACGGGTTTACTGGTCGGGGCCAGTCTGACCGTCTGGAGTTGTTCCGGAAACAAAGAAAATAGCAGCGAATCGACGTCGACAGGTACCATGAGCGATTCGGCCAATGCCACTGCCGATAGTTCCGTATTTGGCCGCCAGGGCGATACGCTTAACTCATCGAGCATGAGTGCTCCGCAGCAGGCACCACCCGATAGCGCCAGTGCCGGTGGGGCCGTAGTGCCCGCTGAAATAAAGGTGAAAGCCAAAAAGTAGACGGATTGAAGCAGCTACAAAATCGGTGAGCAAGTAAGTTGGCGGGTAATCGTTTATTTTGCCAATCAATCGACTTGCTCACCGACTTACTCTGTTGCTTATGTTTGTTGACGCCATTGAACGCGTTGATCCGTTTACCCGACCTGTGCACTCCATTGTCCGGCTGTATGGTCACGATCAGATCGTACCGGGCAGTGCTACGTTATTTTTTGTGAATGAAGAAGGCTGTGCCGTCACCTGCAAGCACGTAGCCGAACTCATTGCACAGACCGATACAATTCATCAGAATTACCGGAGCTTTCAGGGTGCCCGCCGGGATGTGCTGCGCGAAAAGGACGCCGGGCAGCGCATCAGTCAGCTAGAAACAACGTTTAAGCTGAAATCCGACACGATAATTCGGGTGCGAAACAGCTTTATTTCCTGCGTAGATCAGTACAAAGAACTGACCATCGACGCGCACCCAACTCAGGACTTGGCCATTCTGCGCTTCAAGGGCTACAACCGAACCCTATACCGATCCCATGCCGTACTGCTGGGCGATACCAGCCGCGTAAAGCCGGGTCGCAGCCTGTGCCGGCTCGGATACCCTTTTCCTGAATTTACGAACTATCGCTACAATCCATCTACGGACGATATTGAATGGACTACGGAAGGACGTATCGCTTCACCCCATTTTCCGATTGATGGCATCATTACCCGATTACTGAGCGATCAGCAAGCCATTACGGGTATTGAAATGAGTACGCCCGGCCTGCGCGGACAAAGTGGAGGACCGCTGTTCGATCCTAAAGGCATTATCTACGGTATGCAATCGGCTACCCGGCACCTGCACCTTGGCTTTGATATTGAAGATCGTCAGGTACTCGTGAACGGCCGCAAAAGCCGGGTGTCGAACTACCCATTTCTAAACGTTGGCCAGTGCGTTCATGTAGATGTAATCAAGGCATTTCTTCGGGAGCGGGACGTAAAATTCTACGAAGAGTAGATTGATCAGTTGTAGTTTAGACGACGGAGTCGTGTGTATAGTGATTAAGGTGAGTCAATAAGTGTACTGAATTGCCGGGAAGTGTATCGAACACCACAGCGCTCATCGTAAACAATATACTTTTATGTGATTCACCCCAGCAGAAGTGCACGGCGCACTTAACACCTGGCGGCTGCGGTACTTATTGTTTCGCTCTGTGTACTATCCCTGTGCGCAGATTATAAAGCCGAACGACGAAGCCATTCTTGGTGGCGTTCCCTTATCCTGATAATGCTTGAAACAGGAGCTGTATTTACGACCGAAAAGTGCCTTATCGGCATGGTCAGCACGGTATGCATGCTGGTATGTAAAAAATAGCGCCGTAGCAATACGTATTGAAACGGGTTGCTACCCAGGTCGATATGTAGTTGCCAACCCGTTTTCTGTCTGAGCGTGCTGACAGGTAAATCAGACCGGTACGCTTTCAGGAGAAGGGGCTGGTGATAAGATCCGGTAGGCCGTTACCGCAACGGTACCAAAGAAGCCGATCAGGGCTACCGCCTGCATAATTCCGCTGGTTGCCCGCCAAGCGGTTTGCTGGTGCCAGTCGCCCATGAGTCGAATGAAAAGGGCAAGGCTGTTTAAGGCTATCCACCCGTAATAAGCCGGGTGGAACAACACTTTATGCTGGCCCAAAATTCCGGGCAGGATAATAGGCGCATGCGCAAAAATCATGGAGAACACGAAGCCCAGAAAAAAACTGTGAAGGGCCGCATCGTACCAGAATACGGTCTGCTCCGGAAGCAGAAATAACCCTCCGCTGACGAGCAGCCAGCCATACCCGACGATAAGAGCTATACCACTATAGCGAGGTTGACCAGGCTTGCGAATCGATTTAAAAGCCATGTCGTAGCGGAGCAGCCACGTGGCAATCAGCAGTAAGCTAACTCCCGCAATAGAACCGCCAAACCCATGAAATGGCAGGAATAAACTCACCACGAACAAAGCCAGTGCTAGCCATAAAAGGGTAAGTTGCCAGATAGTTACGGGTAAAAAACGGCTCAGTTCGAGTCGTTCGGCCACAATGGTTAGCAGCAAAAAGGCGATCCACCACGGAGCAGCAAGTGGATAAAATCCTGTGTTTAGCAGTAAGATGTGCCCTACAACCAAGCAGACACTTCCGCCGAAAAGAACGTAGTAATAGCTATGCCGATGGCGAATCAGAAACAGATAAGTCATTAGAGCCATACTTAAGCTCCCGGCAACCAGCAAGGCATGACCCAGCGCCGGCTGGTTGAGCCAGTAAGCCGGGAGACTCAGGCCGTTCAAGGCGGGGCCCACCAATGCCCAGCGGGTCTTGAAAACCACGGCCCGTTCGAGCAGAATGAGCGTAGCCAAAAAAGAACCAATCATCAAGGCGCCGTGCTGACCAAGAGCTTCAGTGAGCGGGACATTCCAGCCTAAACGGCCTAATCCACTAAAGATACCTAGCAATAAGGAGGCAATGGCTATTGGCAGCACCAGTAGCGAATGAAGGGAGAAAGATGGAGTTCTCATATCCGGATGGATGAATACCAATTAACGTCGATAAGCATCAGTACTTCACTCATTGAGTCAATCGGTCAAAATAAGTAGGTCGCAAAGATTAGGATGATGACCTAAATCAGCCGGATACCTTACTTTGGTCAAGTAGGGTACTGAATGGCTTCTTTACTTTTAAGGCTGAATTAAACAAGCCACGTTCTATCGGTTGGTCAGTTCATAAACCATTGCTAGTTAGTATTGGCCGTTGACCGGTCAGAACGTGTATACACAGAAATATGATAACAGCATCTGATTTTGACGCCAGCGCCATAACGGTCGGTGAGATTGTTGCCGACGATATACGGACGGCTGAAGTATTCAAACAAACAGGCATTGATTTTTGCTGCAACGGAAAGCGAACGCTGGCTGCGGCCTGTCAACAGGCTGAGGTAGCTGTGGAAACGGTACTTGATGCCTTGCACCAACTTCAAACCACCGAGCGCCTGCCGACCGAACGGTTCGACGAGTGGAACCTCGACTTTTTAGCTGATTACATCCTGAACGTTCACCATGGCTACCTGTATAAAAACCTGCCTTTACTCGAAGAACTGGCTATTAAGGTATCGACTAAACATGGCGATCGGTATCCCGGCCTGAAGGTAGTACGTCAGCTAGTTGAGGAGCTAAAGGCGGATCTGCTGGCGCATTTGCACAAAGAGGAGATTGCCTTGTTTCCCTTTATCAAGCAGTCAGTAGCGGCCCGGCGTAGCCCTGAGTCGATGTCAGACGTTCAGCTCCTCTCGCTGAAAGCGCCCATTGACTGTATGGAGCATGAACACGACTCTGCCGGGGTGCTTTTGTATCAACTTAAAGAACTTACAAACAACTATATTCCCCCGGTCGATGCCTGTAACTCCCACCGGCTGTTGCTGAGCAAACTGGCCGAGTTGGAGACTGATCTTATGCAACACATTCACCTGGAAAACAATATCTTGTTTCCGAAGGCACTGGCACTTGAGGCTAATCAGTTGTAAGGCATCCTACTGCCTTAATTGAAGGGACACCACCAGAGCGTCGTTGCGTAATACCGTATTTTGATGAAGATGAATGAAGCGGGCGTGGTAAATGCTCTACAACACGAGCAGCGAGGTTGGCGACTGGCAATGGGATGGTGGGTCGTGGCGGGCGCGATTGGCGTCCTGCTTCGGTACCAACTCGTATGGCCAATTACCGAATTGAACTATACGTTTCTGCTCCATACACACTCCCATGTGGTGTTACTCGGCTGGACATTCAATGCCCTGTACCTGGCTGTTGTCAACACGTTTGTGGAGTCGGGGAAATCGGTGGCTTACCGGCGGGTGTGGATTGGGTTGCAACTGGCCGTTTTGGGTATGCTCACATTTTTCCCGATGCAGGGGTATGCCGCCGGGTCAATCGCGTTTTCCACGTTACACGTTTTTATTTCCTACTACCTGGCCTGGCGAGTTTGGCAGGATGTCCGGTGGGATCGGCGCTTGTCGACTCGTCTGCTGCGGTGGGGCTTGCTGTTTCTGGTAGCATCGACACTAGGCCCTTATGCCCTCGGCGTTCTAAAAGCGCGTGATCTGCAAGAAAGCATTTGGTACAACCTGGCCATTTATTTCTATCTTCATTTTTTGTACAATGGTTGGTTTGTCTTTGGCTGCCTGGCGTTACTGTTCCGCTGGACCGAACAGCGCGGTTTAGCCCTTACTCAGCCCACCGAACGTCGCTTGGTTGCCGTGCTAGTTGGGTCATGTATAGGCACCACCGCATTGTCAGCACTCTGGACGAATCCACCGCTTCTTGTCTGGCTGCTGAGTGGTTTGTCGGCATTTGTCCAGGCAGGAGTAGGAGCATGGCTGATTCGCTGGTTACTTGCGCATAGGAGACAAGTAAGTGAGCCGCTCGACTCCAACGCTTACCGGCTTTTCAGGCTGGCCCTGTTCAGTTTTTGCCTGAAGTTAAGCCTGCAGCTCCTGTCAGCCTTACCGTGGGCGGCTGCGTGGACGTTTCAGCAGCGGCACCTGGTTATTGCCTATCTGCATCTGGTATTTATCGGCTTCGTTACGTTCTTTTTGCTGGCCTGGGCTTTGCAGCGCAAAACACTACGTTGGTCAACAGGCGCGTTTGGGGCAACAATCTTGTTCTTTACCTTAACGGAGGGCGGACTCGTTATCGAATCGGTGTTGCAGAAAGGGGGAAGCTATCTGCCTTATTTCGGCGAGATTATGTTGCTATTATCCGTTGGATTATGGGCTGGAGTCGTGCTGCTGTGGTTGAAGCAGGTTAACGGACGTTTTGTGCAGGCTGATAAAGCTGATGGTACGTCCATAAAAGCACACGTCTAACCCGAACCGCGCTCGTTTGCTTTGTACATAATATACTGCTTTCATAGACAACCGCCAGCCGCACTCCCGCTATTCCGCGGGTTGGTTGTATCTTTGAGCGGCCAATCTTTCTTTTTATGCCTCAATTGACGGATGTTACCTCTCAACAAAATAGCCTGTCTATCGACGCGCTTGCCCTGCTGAAACAATTAATTGCAACCCCTTCATTTAGTCGGGAGGAAGACAAAACAGCCGCTTTACTTGAAGTATTCTTTCGGGCGAAGCAGATACCGTATCAGCGGCTTAAGAATAATGTCTGGGCTAAAAACCGTCATTTTGACCCGGCGAAACCAACGCTGCTTTTAAACTCACACCACGATACGGTTAAGCCCAACAAATCCTGGACGCTCGACCCGTTTGAACCCCTTGAGCGCGACGATAAGCTGTTTGGGCTCGGCAGTAACGATGCGGGCGGATGTCTGGTGTCGCTGCTGGCGACTTTCGCTTACTTCCACGACCGACCCGATATGGCTTATAACATCGTGATGGCCGCCACCGCTGAAGAAGAAATCTCCGGCCGCGACGGGCTGGAGTTACTCTTGCCCGAATTGCCCCCCATCAGTTTTGCGATTGTTGGCGAACCCACCGAAATGCAGCTGGCCATTGCCGAAAAAGGATTGCTCGTTCTGGATTGTACCGCACAGGGTGTCAGTGGTCATGCCGCCCGCAACGAAGGCGATAACGCGATTTATAAGGCTATTCAGGATATAAACTGGCTGACCACGTATCAATTTCCGAAGGTGTCACCAACGCTGGGGCCGGTGAAGTTATCGGTCACGATCATTAACGCCGGCACGCAGCACAACGTAGTGCCCGATGCCTGTACGTTCACGATCGATGTGCGCGTGACAGAACAGTATACCCTCGAAGAGGTGATCGAAACCATCCGGACCAACCTCCAATCGGAAGTCAAACCCCGTTCCATCCGGCTGAAGCCATCGAGTATTCCGGCCGATCATCCGATTGTACAGGCGGGTATTGCGTTAGGTCGCCATACGTATGGCTCACCAACTACGTCGGACCAGGCGGTGCTAAACTGCCCGTCGCTGAAATGCGGTCCGGGCCACTCCGGGCGCTCTCACTCAGCCGATGAGTTTATCTACCTCCGCGAAATTGAGGAGGGCATCGGCGGCTACATCCGTATGATCGAACAAGTCGTCTGAACTGATTGAGGGGCTGGTTTAACGTGAGTGTTGGATAACTTCTTTTTGTCATGCCTCGGGATGACAAAAAGAAGTTATGTATGCATAGCTTAGCTGTTCTCTTTAGCCGTTTCGGCAATCATAAAGTCAACAACGTCTTCGAGGCTTTCGCGCTTGGCATATTCCTTACGCTGCCGGGTAGCTCCGTTACCGCGTTTAAATAAAGCTCTGACGAGCGCCGAAACTTCATCCCACTCGCCATATTCCTCCAGCGCCGGTCGTACATAGGCCAGCAACTTATCAATCATAGCCCGGGCCGGAATGGCCTGACTGGCCGACGTATCAATCAGATTTTGCTCAAGGCCAAAACGCGCTGCCTGCCAGTGAGCCGCACGTAAAATCTCCGGTCGAACGTGACGAATTTCCACGAATCGTTCGGCTTCGTCAGCACAAGTGCGGGCCAATGCGCGTATTAAACCGGCGAGAAGAACAGCTTCATCGACCGTCAGGCACACGTCAGATACCCGAAACTCCAACGTATTGTAATGCGATGAGGGGCGAATGTCCCAGTAAATCTTGGACGCTTCGTCAATTATACCAGTCGAGATTAGTTCGGCCACTACGCGTTCGTACTCCGACCACGATTCAAATACCTGGGGCACTCCAGTCGTTGGCCAACGCCCCCAGAGTTCGGTTCGGAAGCTGGCGTAACCGGTATCGACACCGAGCCAGAACGGAGAGTTGCTCGCTAAGGCCAGTAGCGAAGCCAGCCACGGACGCGAGCGGTTCATGACCTGAATCGCCAGTTCCCGGTTCGGTATACCGACGTGCACATGGCAGCCAAAGATAAGCTGCTCCCGCGCCAGCTGCTGGTAACTTGTGGCGATCTGTTCGTAGCGCTTCTTTGCCGTTAGTTTTTGATCTTCCCAGTGCGAAAACGGGTGGGTTCCGGCGGCAACGATGCGGCTTCCTTCTTTCCCGGCGGCTTCAATCACGTGCCGACGTAAATGCGTTAGCTCCTGGCGCACATCGCTGACGGTATGGCAGATAGACGTACCGATCTCAATCTGCGACCGGTACAGTTCGGGCGTCACCTGATCGCCCAGCGTCGCCTGCGCTTTGGGCAGAATCGCCTGTACGCGGGAACGTAACTCACGGGTGTCAGGGTGAATGATCTGATATTCTTCTTCAACCCCAATGGTAAACTCTTCAGATTTGGTAGCCACAGAATGGTATGTTTAATACGTTACCAGTCAGACGCTTGATTTGTTTCGGCGATCGGGAACTTGGTTGAAATTAAGATGAGCCGATAAGAAAATGCGGTCTGACTGCTTTATGCATTGTACTCTGTCTACTGATTGAATCTTACTTATGAAAAAGTCATTTCTGCTTCTCACCGTATTTCTGATAAATTACCTGGCCCAGGCGCAGTCATCGGGTTGGCAACCGGTGCAGGGTAAAATTATGTCGCCCTGGGCCGATAAAGTAAACCCGGCCAGCGTCCTGCCCGAATACCCACGGCCACAGCTCGTACGGGGTAACTGGCTTAACCTGAACGGACTATGGGACTACGCGCTCTTGCCAAAGGCTGCCTCAGATACGGCACCCGCGACATTCAACGGCAAAATCCTGGTTCCTTATGCGGTTGAATCTTCCCTGTCGGGCGTCGGGAAAACGGTGGGGAAAGACAGCGTTTTGTGGTATAAACGTACCGTCGCGATTCCGGCCAAATTCAAAGGGCAAAATGTGCTGCTGCACTTTGGAGCCGTAGACTGGCAGTGTGACGTGTACGTAAACGGCCAGAAAGCAGGGTCGCACCAGGGTGGCTACGACCCATTTTCGTTCGACATTACGCCATTTCTGAAAAAAGGAGCGCAGCAGGACGTAACGGTGCGCGTTTGGGACCCAACCAGCGACGGGCCACAGCCACGCGGTAAGCAGCTGAAGCGTCCACAAAGCATCTGGTATACGCCGGTAACGGGTATATGGCAAACCGTTTGGCTGGAAGCTGTTCCAAAAACTTATATCGCATCTACCAAACAGACGCCGGACATTGACAAGAAAACGGTGGCCGTAAAGCCGACTATAAGAAATCTGCGAAGTACCGACCGGGTACGGATTACGGCTTTTGCCGATGGTCAGAAAGTAGCCGAGCAGGAAGTGAATAGTGGGCAGGATGCGGTCTTAACCCTAAATGAGCCGAAACTATGGTCGCCAGAGAGCCCGTTTCTGTACGACCTGACCGTAGCCGTTGTTCGCAATGGAAAGGTCGTCGATGAAGCGAAAAGCTACTTTGCCATGCGGAAGATTTCGGTTGCCCCTGACAATAATGGTGTGCTCCGGATGCTGTTGAATAACCGCTTTGTGTTCCAGTACGGGCCGCTCGACCAGGGTTGGTGGCCTGATGGGTTGTACACCGCGCCAACCGACGAAGCCCTTCGTTTCGATATTGAAAAGACCAAAGCAATGGGCTTTAATATGATCCGGAAGCACGTAAAGGTTGAGCCGGCACGCTGGTATAACTACTGCGATAAGCTGGGTATGCTGGTCTGGCAGGATATGCCCAGTGGCGACATGGGTAACGAGTGGGAGCAACGGCCCGGCATCATTGGCAAAGCGACCGACCGGAACCGTACACCTGAATCGGAGCAGACGTACCGAACGGAGTGGAAAGCCATTATGGATGCTAACCACAACTTTCCATCGATTGTGATGTGGGTGCCCTTCAATGAGGCCTGGGGCCAGTTTAAGACCGAAGAAATTACGAAATGGACGATGGAATACGATCCATCGCGACTAGTGAACAGCGCCAGCGGGGGCAACTTTCATCCGGTTGGCCACATCCTGGATTTACACAACTATCCCGCACCCGCCATGCCTGATCCTGCCTATTTTGGTCAGAAGCAGGTAATCGTTCTAGGCGAGTTTGGCGGACTTGGTTTACCATTGGAAGGGCATACCTGGCAGTCGAAGAACAACTGGGGATACCAGACGTTTAAGAGTGCCGAAGAAATGACCACCCGCTACATGACATTCATGGATCGCTTCGAGGATCTTATAAAGCGCGGTTTATCGGCAGCTGTATACACCCAGACAACTGATGTTGAAGTGGAAACGAACGGGCTGATGACCTATGACCGGAAGGTGGTGAAAATGCCCGAAGCTCAACTCAAGCAAGCACACTCGAAGTTGTATAATCCGTCGCTGGTTAGCTTGAAATAACGCGGATTACAAAAGCTGACGCGCGTCCCCGTTACGGCGGATACGCGTCAGCAAAGGGTTGATCATTAGGTATTTATTATGACGTTTATCCATAACTCACGTTAGATTGGGTTGTTGGCTCGTTTCCAATTTGGAACGCATACCTGGGCGCTTTTACGTAGTATGCAAGCGTTCGAAAAGATTCCTTAAAAAAGCATGGTGCATTCCTTCTTACTAGTTGGGCAGTCCAATATGTCGGGCCGTGGATTTCTGAATGAGGTTCCACCCATTTACGACGAACACATAAAAATGCTGCGGAATGGGCGCTGGCAAACTATGACCGAACCTGTCAATTACGATCGACCTTTTGCGGGAATTGGTCTTGGGGCTTCGTTTGCCGCGGCCTGGCGGTTGAAAAACGGGACTGAAGAGATTGGTCTTATTCCGGCTGCGGAAGGTGGTGCGAGTCTTGACGACTGGTCGGTCGGCGGAGTGCTTTTTGACCATGCGGTATTTCAGGCTCGGCTGGCCCAGCGGAGTAGCCAGATTGAGGGCATTCTGTGGCATCAGGGCGAGAATGATTGCTTTCAGAACCGATCCAGCCGCTATTATGAGAAGTTCGCTGTTTTGGTAGAAGCGTTTCGTCGTGAACTCAATAGCCCTCAAATCCCTCTTATCGTAGGCGAACTCGGTCATTACATTCCCAACGGACGGTATGGTACGTATTTTACGGAGTTTGACGCCGTCAATCAGGCGCTGTTAGCATTCGCCCGCTCACAGCCCAGTTGTTATTTTGTAACGGCATCCGGATTAAGGGCCAACCCTGATGAGCTTCATTTCAATGCCGTTTCGCAACGACGATTTGGTATTCGCTATTTTGAAGCTTATCAGCATCGTCGGCATGTACTGGAGCCGGTTGCCGACGAAACGGATCAGTTGGACCGTATTTATAGCCGACCTTTGTCGAACAGCGAGAAGATGACCCTGGTGGAAAACCAGTTTGCGAGTGGTCACCTTTCTCTGGAGGATTTTGAGCGGCAATTAGCTAGCCTACGTGAAAGCTAACTACTTGAAACGATGCTTTTTTGTCATTCCTGCCAAAATCGGGCTGATAAAAAATTGTTTACTCTTATCTCTTTTTTCTAAGCCTAAACAGTCAGCTCAGCTAATAAAACCATGCTACGTTCGTTGCTCGTCATTGTATTGATAATGTGCCTGATGGCGAGCAAATGGCCGGGGGAGCCTATTCCGGATACTAACTGGATGGAATACAACGGCGACGGCGCACGGAGTCACTATTCAGCCTTGTCGCAGATCAATCCCCAAAACGTAACACAGCTTCGGGTAGCGTGGTCGTATGCGTCGGGTGGGGTCGACACGGCGCTGAACCGGACGCAGATGCAGTGCAATCCCATCGTTATTGATGGTGTGTTGTATGGCGTTTCGGCTGGAACGCAGGCATTTGCGCTGGATGCGGCTACGGGACAGGAACGTTGGAAAACAGCGATTGCCGATAATGGTGGAACAACCAGCCGGGGCGTTACGTATTGGGCCAATGGCACGAATAGACGTATCTTTTTCGGGGCGGGTAAATGGCTGTACGCCTTACATGCACTGACCGGGAAACCAATCGAGTCATTCGGCGAGGGCGGACGTATCGACCTTAAAAAAGGGATAGAACGTCCGGGAGCCG
Source organism: Spirosoma fluminis (assembly GCF_054778895.1). Classification (NCBI taxonomy): domain Bacteria; kingdom Pseudomonadati; phylum Bacteroidota; class Cytophagia; order Cytophagales; family Cytophagaceae; genus Spirosoma; species Spirosoma fluminis. Next base: position 962,670 of record NZ_BAAGZD010000041.1, on the reverse strand, counting down.
ATGAGTACGTAGTATCGAATACCCCCAATACCGTCTATAAAAACCTGATCATTGTTGGCGCTCGCGTGGCCGAAAGTGAAACCGCCTTGTTAGGGGATATTCGTGCTTACGACACCCGGACGGGAAAATTAATCTGGACATTTCATACCATTCCGAAGGCTGGCGAACTCGGTTACGACACCTGGTCACCACATCCGGCGCGGCAGCACGTGGGTGGGGCCAATGCCTGGGCCGGTATGGCTATCGATCGGGAGCGAGGCATTGTCTTTATCCCGACTGGCTCGGCCGCTTACGACTTTTACGGCGGCAATCGGAAAGGGAATAACCTGTTTGCGAATTGCTTACTGGCCCTGGATGCCAACACGGGTAAACGACTGTGGCATTACCAACTGGTGCATCACGACATCTGGGATCGTGACCCGCCCGCTCCGCCAAACCTGCTTACCGTTGTGCAGAAAGATCCCGATGGACGACCCAGACGTATTGACGCGGTCGCCCAGATTACGAAGCAGGGCTACATATTTGTGTTCAATCGGGTAACGGGCAAGCCTTTATTTCCGGTAAACGAACAGCCGGTTTCTGAGAAGGCAGTTGTGGGTGAGCAGCCCAGCGCCACGCAACCCATTCCGGTCAAGCCGTACTTCGCCCGGCAGTCGTTTACCGAAACCGATTTGAATCCGTTTGCTGCGAATCGCGATTCATTGCTGAACGTACTGCGGAAGGCTCAAACGGGTCGGGTCTATATTCCCGGTACAGAGAAGATGACCATTTTCTTTCCGGGCACGGATGGTGGTGGCCAGTGGGGCGGGGCCGCTGCTGACCCGCAAGGCATACTATACGTACCGTCGAAGGAGATTCCGGTGTACACGTCGCTGGTAAAACGTGAACAGCAGCCGACGGGAGCTGCCATGACCGGCGCGCAACTGTATAGCGTACGCTGTGCTGCCTGCCACGGTGCCGATCGTCGCGGTAATCATGATGGGTCCTATCCATCGCTGGTGGCCGTTGACAAGCGATTGTCTACAGCGCAGGTGAATCAGATTCTCTTAAAAGGTCGGGGCATGATGCCCTCATTCGCCCATCTGTCTGAAACGGAACGTACCGCAATCATTGATTTTCTGGCTCAGAAGAACACACAATCGACCGTTGTCAATACACGGCAGGCGGCTGTGCCGTATCAGCATACCGGCTATAATCGCTGGTACGATGCGAATGGCTATCCCGTCAGTACACCGCCCTGGGGAACATTAACCGCCATTGACCTGAACACGGGTGAGCGCCGTTGGCAGATACCACTCGGTGAATATCCAGAACTCATTGCCAAAGGCATACCGCCCACGGGAACCGACAATTACGGCGGACCGCTGGTAACGGCCAGCAAGCTCTTGTTCATTGCCGCCAGCCGGGATGAGCTGTTCCGGGCTTTTGATTCAGAGACGGGCAAAGAGTTATGGCGGGCCCAGTTGCCAGCGGCTGGCTATGCCTCACCGAGTACGTATGCTGTTCAGGGCAAACAATATATCGTCATTGCCTGCGGGGGCGGTAAACTCAAAACAAAGTCCGGGGATCGGTACGTAGCGTTCGCGTTACCCTAAGCAAAAAGGCGTTCCAGATTATCCACGACACTCAATTTATTGGCTTCTTTGCAGTCTAGACGTAATCAGACGACATGAAACATAAGGTTATGAAGGGCTTGTTGCTAACGAGTCTGTTAAGTATCTCCGTTGCGTTCGCACAGCAAAAGAACGATTTTCCCAAGCCAACGGCCCGCCAGCTCAACTGGCAGCAGCTTGAGACAACGGCTTTTCTGCACTTTACCGTGAATACGTATACCGATAAAGAATGGGGCGATGGTACCGAAAGCCCGGCTATTTTCAACCCGACAAAGCTGGATGCGCGTCAATGGATTAAAGCGTTAAAAGACGCCGGTTTCAAAATGGCTATTCTGACGGCGAAACACCACGATGGGTTCTGCCTGTGGCCGTCTAAAATGACCGGGCACTCGGTTAAAAACAGCCCCTGGAAAGGTGGTAAAGGCGATGTTGTGAAAGAAGTTGCCGATGCCTGCCGGGAGTTTGGACTTAAGTTTGGCGTGTATCTGTCGCCCTGGGATCGTCACGAGCCCCGCTACGGTACGGCCAGCTACAATGACTATTACAAAAGCCAGCTTCGCGAGCTGCTAACGAACTACGGACCGATTTCGGAAGTGTGGTTCGACGGGGCGAAGGGCGAGAACGCCAAAGATATGACCTACGACTTCGATGGCTATTGGGCGCTCGTTCGGCAGCTACAGCCGAATGCTGTCTTGTTTTCCGATGCCGGACCGGATGTTCGTTGGGTCGGTAATGAAGCGGGTAACGCGGGCGAAACCTGCTGGTCGACAATCAACACCGAAGGGTTGGCGCCGGGAAAAGCCGATTCTAAGTACCTGAACCGAGGGGATGCTGCCGGAAAGCAATGGGTTCCCGCCGAAACCGACGTATCGATCCGACCCGGCTGGTTTTACCATGCTTCGGAGGATAGCAAGGTCAGATCACCCCAAAATCTGGTAAATCTTTACTATCAATCGGTTGGACGTAATAGTTTATTACTCTTGAACGTACCGCCAAATCGGGAAGGTCTGTTGGCCGATCAGGACGTAGCAAATTTAAAAGAGTTCAGACGTATCCTGGATGAGACTTTTAAAAAGAACCTTGTTTCGGGCAATTCCAAACTGACCGACAAACAACTGGCTACGTTTACAACCCTGGCGGCTACGCAGCCACTGACCATCGATCTGGGCTCGGAGCAGACGTTCGATCGGATTGTGATTCAGGAAAACATTGCGAATGGACAGCATATCGCTAATGGCCGTGTCGAGTACTGGAATGGCTCCGATTGGCAACCGCTTCAGTCGTTTACCACAGTAGGCCATAAGCGGCTGTTACGTTTCCCGGCGGTACGTAGCAATAAGCTGAGGCTGATGATAACGAATGCGAACGGTCAGGTGCAGCTAGCCGAGTTTGGTGTATATAAAGCATCTGCGCGAGAAGAGTAAGCTAACGTGAATTAAGTAGTGGAGCTGTGCGCCCGCGATTAGTACTGTCATCCAGCCAGGATGCAACTCAAGTTATTCTAAGCGTGGCTATCACGTATGTCGTACGTGATAGCCACGTTGCTTTACACGGTGGAGTATCTCCCCGGCTAATTATTTAGACTTATTTTAAATAATGCATTGTTGTTCGACGCTTGTCTATTTACTTTGCACTGTTTAAATATAGTCTAAATAAGAAAAGCGTCCATGAGTTCACTTCGCTACCTCTCTTTGATCGGGGTTTTGTTGTCTATATCAGTGCCGGTTGTTGCCCAGCAGTTGGCTGCCATCAAGGGAAATGTAACCACCTCCGATGGTAATCCGGCCGAAAGCGTTACCATAAGCCTGAAAGGAAAAGGACAGGGAACTCTATCCAACAGCAAAGGCGACTACACAATCAGCCGGGTTAAGGCGGGAACATACACTGTTCAGGTTTCGTCGGTCGGTTTGAAAACCACGGAAAAAGACATTACCGTAGCGGCCAGCGAGAACGCAACGCTCGACTTTGTTTTATCGGAAAGCGCGGCCCAATTGCAGGAAGTGATTGTGAGCGCTGGCCTGACCAATCGGTTTGCCCGAACATCGAGCGACTACGTATCGAAGATGCCGTTGAAAAACCTTGAAAATCCACAGGTTTACAACAGCATTGGCAAAGAGCTTTTAACTGAACAACTCGTTTTTTCGGTCGACGACGCCGTTCGTAACGCGCCGGGTGTTCAGCGCATGTGGGAAGCAACGGGCCGCTCAGGCGATGGGGGCAGCTTCTACGGCAGCCGTGGTTTTATCCTGCAAAGTTCGCTCCGCAACGGCGTAGCAGGTTACGTATCCAGTGGTATCGATGCCGTCAATCTGGAGAAGCTGGAAGTCATCAAGGGACCATCGGCTACCCTGTTCGGTAGCGCTTTAACCTCGTACGGTGGTCTGATGAACCGCGTGACGAAGAAGCCCTACGAAACGTTCGGTGGCGAGGTGACCTACGCAGGTGGAAGCTACAGCCTTAACCGGGTGAGTGTTGACGTGAACACACCCATCGATCCCGCCCGGAAACTAATGCTCCGGGTAAATACGGCCTACAACTACGAAGGTACGTTCCAGACCCAGGGTTTCAACCGCAGCTTCGCCCTGGCTCCTAGCTTACTCTACAAGCCTAACGACCGCCTGTCGATTTTGCTTGATGCAGAGGTATTCCGGAGCACGAACGTTGGCAAGCAGATTATCTTCTTCTATTTCCCGGCCGCTCAACTGGGCGCTAACCGGGCCGACCAACTGAACCTGGATTATCGCAATTCGTATATGGGAAGCGGCCTGACCCAGCAGTCGAGAAGTACCAACTTGTTTGGCCAGATCAACTACAAACTGTCGCCAACCTTTACGTCATCAACGTACGTTACGTCCAGCAAGAGCTTTTCGAATGGCTTCGGGCCTTATTTCTACCTGGTTCCTGATGCAATGGTTACCGGCAATCCGGCCGATGCAGGCAAAGCCAACTACCTGGCCCGTGCCGATCAGTCGACGGATAACAGTACGAACGACGTGTTTGAAGTGCAGCAGAATTTCAACGGAGACTTTCAGCTTGGCGAACTCCGCAACCGGATCGTTGTTGGGCTCGACTTCCTGCGTATCAACTCCAACCAGAAGTTTTTCGGCAGTAATTTAGATATCGTTCCACTTAATATTCCTGGATATGATTACAGCCGGTTCAGTGGTGCCACGATGGACTCGATCTACGCCAATGGGGCACCGGGTTTTACGTATCCGATCATTAACAAGCGAAACGTTTACAGCGCCTACGTATCGGACGTGCTGAATATCACCGACCAGCTGAGCGTACTGGCGGCTCTTCGGGTCGATCGGTACGATAACAAAGGTGGTTCGGAAGGAGGACCGGTTACTGCTTACCAGCAGACTGCCCTTTCGCCAAAGTTTGGTCTGGTTTATCAGCCGATTAAAGATAAAGTTTCCCTGTTCGCCAACTACCAGAACAGCTTCAACAACCGGGGTGTGTATAATGCGTATGACGTAACGGCGTCGGACAGCATCACGCAGCGTAATGCGAAGCTCGAACAGGCCAATCAGTTCGAGACAGGGGTTAAACTGGACGCTTTCGGCGGGAAACTAACGACTACCATCAGCTACTACAACATTCGGGTCAAAGACATTCTGCGTACCGATCCGAACCCTCTGGCGGCTGCCCGCTTTGCGCAAACTCAGGACGGCACCCAACTCAGCAAGGGTATCGAAGTCGACGTGATTGCCAATCCCTTTGCTGGTTTCAATGTCGTGGCTGGTTTTAGCTATAACGATTCCAAACTCGAACGTGCCGATGCCGATGTGGTGGGCCGCCGGCCTACTACAGCTTCGTCGCCGTACCTGGCGAACCTGTGGTTGAGCTATCGACTACCCCAGCACCTGGTTAAAGGCTTGGGCTTCGGATTTGGCGGAAACTACGCCAGCGACAACAAAATCCTGAACAGTATCAGCCAGGGTGAATTTGTGCTGCCAGCTTATACGATTCTGAACGCGTCGGCTTTCTACGACCATAAGCGGTTCCGGATTGGGGCCAAAGTAGACAACCTAACCAATCAGCGGTACTGGATTGGCTACACGACGGCTAACCCGCAGAAGCTGAGAAGCTTTGTCGGTAGTGTCAGTTTCAAACTTTAAGTAGTCGCAGTCGATCCCCCTCGGATCGACTGTGTTTGCCGTTTCCCGATTTACCAGTAACCCCCGCGACCATGAGTACCACAAAACAGGTAAAGACCTGGTTCCAGATCCATAAATGGACGAGCCTGATTTGCACCGCTTTCCTGCTGATGCTGTGCCTGACCGGTCTACCGCTCATCTTCCACGAAGAAATTGAAGAGCTGGAAGGCAAAGCGTCACTGGCTCCGCCCATGCCGGAGGGTACCCCGCAGATAGGCCTTGAACGACTGGCGCAAACGGCCCGGCAGCAATTTCCGTCCAAGGTGATCCGGTATGCGTATCAGGACGAACATGAGCCGAATACTATGACCTTCACACTGACGGATTCGGTAACGGCTCCGGCAGACAACTATAAGCTCGTCATTCTGGATACCCGCACCGCCAAAGTGCTCGAAGAGCCTAAAGTGCAGGAAGGCTTTATGTACGTCATGCTTCAGTTGCACGTCGATATGTTCATGGGGATTGGCGGTAAGCTGTTTTTGGGGTTGATGGGTATCCTGTTCGTGGTAGCCATTGTGTCGGGATTGATGCTCTACAGCCCCATTATGCGTCGCTTCAACTTCGGCGTGGTACGTACCGAAAAATCGACCCGGTTAAAGTGGCTCGATCTGCATAACCTATTGGGCGTAGTGACGGTAGCCTGGGCGACGGTAGTAGGCCTGACCGGAGTTATTAATACGTTAGCTGAGGTTGTCGTGGGCGTATGGCAGCAGGGGCAACTGGCCGAGATGGTGGCCCCTTACAAAAATGAGTCTCCACTGACCGGGCAATTAAGTCCACTCGATCAGGCCATGAAGGTGGCCTATGAGGCTGCTCCCGGCATGAGCCTGTCGTTTGTCGCTTATCCCGGTTCGCCATATTCCAGCCAGCACCATTACGCGGTGTTTATGAAAGGCAACACCCCACTGACCGAACGGCTGATTAAACCGGCGCTGGTCGACGCCAAAACGGGTAAACTCACCGATATGAGAACGATGCCCTGGTACGCCAACGCCTTGTTTATTTCGCAGCCGCTTCACTTTGGCGACTACGGCGGACTGCCCCTGAAGATCATCTGGGCATTGTTCGATATCATCACCATTGTGGTGTTGGCCAGTGGGCTGTACCTGTGGTTTGCCCGCAATAAAGCCACTAAAGCTCATATGGCCCGCATGACAGTCGCTGAGCAGAAACAGGCGAGCCTACAACTGGAAGAAGCCGAAATTTTAACCCTTAGCGTACAGAAAGGAGAAGCACAATGAAAAGCGATTTCTGGCATGTCTGGACCATTCCTTTGCTGCTGACGGCGCTGAGCCTGATCGGCCTGATTGCTGCTCTGGTGGGCGATAATTTCTGGGATGGCCTTTCCTGGCTTACCTTGGGTGTTCCACTCGTTGTGATCGGCCGGTTTGTCATGAAACCCCAGCAAAGCAAACGGAAACGGGTGTAAGGTTTTTCTGGGCTCAAAGATAAAGTGACCGTAGCGGGGCTGTGCGTCAGCAAATCCGGCCAATACCAGCACCCTGAATTTTGGCATACTCTCCTGATTCCGGTGCGTTCAAGCGGAGCAACAAATGCGTTACTTTGCGGTTGATTGAGGAACAACCAATGACTCAATAATTCGCTATGCTATATCCGCTTACGTTCGAGCCTATCTTCAAAGATAAAATCTGGGGTGGTCAAAAAATCAACACTGTATTAGGTAAGGACTTTTCGCCCCTGCCAAATTGTGGCGAAACATGGGAAGTTTCCGACGTTGAAGGGAACGTCTCGGTTGTGAAAGAGGGAGGCTTACAAGGCAAGTCGCTGCACGAGTTAGTCCAGCAATACAAAGGCGAACTGGTCGGCGAACACGTCTACGAGAAGTACGGGGATCGCTTTCCGCTACTGATCAAATTCATCGACGCCAACGACGACCTGTCTATTCAGGTTCATCCGAACGATGAGTTGGCCAAAAAGCGGCAGAGTGGCCACGGCAAGACCGAGATGTGGTACATCATGCAGGCGGATGAAGGCGCAACGCTTAATTCCGGATTCAACCGCGAAGTCACCAAAGACGAGTACGTTAAGGCCGTTGCCGACAATACGATTCAGGATATTCTGAACATTGAGCAGGCTGGACCGGGCGACGTATTTTTCCTGCCTGCGGGCCGGGTGCATTACATCGGTAAAGGGTTATTACTCGCCGAAATTCAGCAAACCTCCGACACGACATACCGCATTTACGACTTCGACCGTGTCGATGCGACAACCGGTCAAAAACGCGAATTGCACACCGAGCTGGCTGTCGATGCCATTGACTACCACCATTACGATCAGTACAAAACGCAGTACGAGAAAAAAGTCAACGAGAGCGTAAACGCCGTTACCTGCGACTATTTCGTAACCAATGTCCTGAACTTCAATCAGGAAGTCGAACACGACTACACCCACATCGACTCGTTTGTTGTACTGATCTGCGTAGCTGGGTCACTGACCATTAAAGCGTCGGGTGGATATGACGTGCCGCTCAAAATGGGTCAATGCGCCTTGATTCCGGCTTCGGTCGATAACGTAACGCTTGTGCCCGACGGCGACATGACCGTGCTGGAAACCTACGTTCCCTAACTGATTTTACGTCTAAACAAGCGGTGGTAGAAGGAGAATAGGCGATGAACTGTCTTTCTTCTTCCGTCACCGCTCTTTTTTTGAAAGAGCGGGCAGATACGTTTAAGCGAGTCGCATTATGAATTTAAACTTACAGGATAAACTAATTCTCGTTACGGGCGGGGCCAAAGGGATTGGCGAAGGTATCTCTACAACTTTAGCCGCTGAGGGGGCCATCCCGGTAATCATAGGCCGGAACGAAAACGACAATCGACAGACTGTCGAGGCCATTGAGGCAACCGGAGGTCGTGCTCACCACGTTGTCGCCGAACTTACCCGACCAGAAGAATGTCAACGGGCGGTAGAAGAAACGGTAGCCAGGTTTGGACGTATCGACGGGCTGGTGAACAACGCCGGTGTTAACGATGGCGTTGGACTTGAACAGGGTTCGTACGATGCGTTTGTGGCGTCATTGCACAAAAATCTGGTGCATTACTACCTCATGGCTCACCATGCACTACCCGCGCTGAAGCAGTCAAAAGGGGCGATTGTCAACATTGGCTCGAAGGTAGCCGAAACCGGGCAGGGAAATACGTCGGCTTACGCGGCTGCTAACGGCGGACGTAATGCGCTGACGCGCGAGTGGGCTGTTGAGCTGTTGCCCTATGGTATTCGGGTTAACTGCGTGATTGTAGCCGAATGCTGGACCCCGCTCTACGCCAGTTGGATCAAAACCCTGCCTGAACCCGACAAGAAACTCCAGCAGATTGTCTCAAAAATTCCGCTGGAGCAGCGGATGACCACTGCCGAAGAGATTGCGAATGCGGTTGTATTCCTGCTTTCGGACCGGTCAAGCCACACCACCGGTCAGTTGATTCATGTTGATGGTGGCTATACGCATCTTGACCGCGCAATCACGGATTAATTCGTTTATTTGTCCTTCTTTGCCATTCCGGCATACATAAATCAAACTTCCTAAACCTAAAAGAAACGAATTAATGGCTCTCGGACCCGCTCCCGAAAACGTTAAACTCAAAAATGGTCAGGCTTCGGGCAACTATGGTATTGCCTTCGCTCTGGTTACCAGCCTGTTCTTCTTGTGGGGACTGGCGAATAGTCTGAACGGCTCACTGATCAAGCAATTCCAGATTGCGCTGGACCTGAACCGATTTCAGGCGGGTATCGTCGACTTTGCTTTTTATCTCGGCTATTTCTTCATGGCCCTGCCCGCCGGATACGTAATGCGGAAATTTGGCTATAAGCGCGGCATCCTGTTTGGCTTGTTGCTCTACGGGGGCGGTGCCTTTTTGTTCTACCCAGCGGCCGAAGTGCGGGTATATAGCTTCTTCCTGCTGGCCTTATTCACGATGGCTTGTGGCATTGCCTTCCTGGAAACGGCGGCTAACCTATACGTAACGGTACTGGGTGACCCCGACAAATCGGAATGGCGGTTAAACTTCTCGCAGTCGTTCAACGGAATCAGCATCATCCTTGGGCCCATCATTGGTGCCTTATTTATCTTCTCGGAAACGGAATACACGCCCGAAATGCTGTCGGCAATGACACCAGCGCAGGCCGAAACCATTCGTGTAGAAGAAGCGCTGTCAGTGCAGGGGCCTTATCTGGTCATTGGGATCATCATCGCGTTGGTGACGCTACTATTTGCCTTTACCAAAATGCCCGAAGTTGGGGCCGAAGAGGAGCAGAGCGCAGGAAAGGTTTCGATTCTAAGCGTGTTACGTCATCGGCATCTGGCCTTAGGCGTTATTGCGCAATTCGCGAATGTAGGCGCACAAGCAACCCTTTGGGGCTACTTTGTTGACCTTAAACTCGACTTCTCCCGCGATGGACACTGGGCATTAGCGGAGGGCTATATGAATATTATCAACTCGTTGACGGGTTCGCCTACCGACCTGTCTCCGACGCAGATTGCCGGTTTTCACGCATCGTTCGCCTTGGTCTTGTTCATGCTGGGCCGTTTCGTCGGTACGGCGCTGATGACCCGTATTCGTCCGAACCTGGTGCTGGCTATTTACGCAGGCGGAGCCGTTGCTATGGTAGTGATTGCGATGTTGGTAGGTGGCTTAACCGCCGTTATTGCTCTCAGCTTCACGTACTTCTTCCACTCCATCCAGTTCCCAACGATTTTTGCGCTGGCGACAAAAGGATTGGGCGCAGAATCGAAGATGGCGTCTTCTCTGGTGATCATGAGCATTGTCGGTGGCGCGCTGATGCCGTTGGTGGCAGGCGCTTTATTTGCGAGTGGTGCTGTGTATGCCCTGCTCGTGCCGCTGGTGTGCTTCGGCTACATCGTATTCTATGCCCTGCAGGGGTATCAGATCAAGGCCGACGATCTGTACGGAGCGAATGCTCCCGCTGAAGTGGCTCCATAGGTATGCGTTACTGTTTTGCCCTTGACCTGAAAGACGATCCGGCGCTGATTGCTGAATACGAACAGCATCACGAACGAATCTGGCCTGAAATCGAAGCAAGTATTCGAGAGTCGGGTATTACGAACATGGAGATCTACCGCATCGGTAATCGGTTGTTCATGATTATGGATACGGATGATACGTTTTCGTTTGCGCAAAAGGACGCTGCCGATGCGGCTAATCCGATTGTACAGCAATGGGAGAACTTTATGTGGCAGTATCAACAGGCGTTGCCAATGGCGAAGCCAGGCGAAAAGTGGTCGTTGATGAAAAAAATATTTCAGCTATAGACCGTTATTATAGGTAGCACTAGGATGGTCTACTACCAGAAGAGACGCACTTTAGCACCTATATTGGCTGGCCTTGGAAGAGGCTTCTCTTACTTATGAACGTTGCCTTATTTGTTCCTTGCTACGTTGACCAGTTTTATCCGCAAGTTGGAATTGCCAGCCTGCGACTCCTCGAAAAGGCAGGTGTCCAGGTTTCATTTCCAATGCAGCAGACCTGTTGTGGTCAACCGATGGCGAACGCGGGTTGCGAAGCGGATTCCATTCCGGTCTATCAGAACTACGTTCGCACCTTCGCCGACTACGACTATATCGTTGCGCCGTCGGCAAGTTGCGTGTACCACGTCCGCAAGCACTTTAACATCATAGACCAGTCACCGGCAGTAAAGCATGTCCGCGAACGTACCTTCGAGCTGGTGCAATTTCTGACCGACGTATTAGGGGTGACAAGCCTTGACGCTGAGTTTCCGTACCGGGTTGGGCTGCATCAGAGTTGTCATGGACAGCGTGGTTTGCGGTTAGCTACTGACTCTGAACTGACGCCCGTTCGGGATGGACACATCAGCCGCCTGCTGAAGCAGGTGCGAGGCCTAGAATTAATCGAACTGGATCGGTATGACGAATGCTGCGGCTTTGGTGGTGCTTTTTGCGTATCTGAAGCGGCTGTATCAGCCCGGATGGGGCAGGACCGTGTTGATGATCACGTTAAAAATGGTGCTCAGGTTATTACGGGGGGCGATGTCTCCTGCCTGATGCATTTAGAGGGGATCGTCCGACGTAAAAAGCTCCCCCTTAAGGTGATGCATGTAGCAGAGATATTGACCAGTGCGCACCTATAAGTATGCCCGACCTATACATACTCGCTGGGCCAAACGGAGCTGGATAAACCACGGCTGCTTACACGTTATTGCCGGAAGTGCTGAATGTAGTTGAGTTTGTAAATGCCGATGAGATTGCACGAGAGTTGCCGCCATTCAATGTTGAGTCTGTAGTTTTTGAAGCCAGGCGGATTATGTTGCAGCGGATCGATCAGTTGATGCGTGAACGTATTGATTTCGCATTTGAGACAACTTTCTCTACCCGATCTTACGTTATTATTAATAATAGCGGTGTACAACCAGAGCAAATGGCAAATGGAGAACGTATTGGGAATGAAGTGACTGACCAGTAATTGTGGAATTGGTTAAGAACGTCCTATGAAAACGACAACTAGAGGAGAGACTCTGTCGGCAAAAGTGCTGGGAGGGTTTTGGCTAGTTCATAAACGGTTAGTCGAAAAGGCAAAACGCGATGACGACGAATTGGTCATTGCCGATAAAGATGGTAACCCTGTTCGTGTGAAAGCGCGTGATCTCTAAGTTATGACACATCCTGAAGCCGCCGAAGTATTTACTGCCGATGCCGATCGGACAACCTGGCACGATCAAACCTTGTGGTTTGTCCGTCAGAAACGCGACCGAATGGCCTACAAGCTGCCTGAGTGGGAGCAACTCCGTGAACTGGCATCGCAGATCAAGAACCATGCGCTTAGTCGGCTGGATGACTATTTAGAGGAATTTGAACGGAATGCACAGGCAAATGGCGTTCAGGTCCACTGGGCTGCCGATGCGCGTGAGCACAACCAGATCGTTTTAGATATCCTTCGGAAGCATAACGCGCAACGTATCGTCAAGAGCAAGTCGATGCTCACGGAGGAATGTCACCTGAATCCATTTCTGGAGAAGAATGGCATTGAAGTCGTTGACACCGACTTAGGCGAACGGATCATTCAGTTCAATCATGAGCCGCCAAGCCACATTGTGCTACCGGCGATTCACCTCAAGAAAGAAGATGTCGGACGGATATTTCACGAGCACCTCGGTACACCCGAAGGAGAAAGCGACCCGCAACGACTGACCGAAACCGCCCGCCAGCACCTGCGCGAAAAGTTCGTCGCTGCCGATATTGCCATATCAGGTGTAAACTTCGCCATTGCCGAAACCGGCGGCTTTGTGGTGTGCACCAACGAAGGAAACGCCGATCTGGGCGTTACGTTAGCGCCTGTGCATATTGGGTGTATGGGTATCGAGAAAATCATTCCCAGGTTCGAACACCTGGGGGTCTTTACCCGACTGCTGGCTCGCTCGGCAACGGGCCAGTTGTCGACGACTTATACCAGTCATTTTCATAAACCCCGACCCGGGCAGGAGCTGCACATCGTTATCGTCGACAATGGCCGGATTGATCAGTTAGGTCGCCCTGATTTCCGGAACTCGCTGAAATGCATTCGCTGCGGTGCCTGCATGAACACCTGTCCGGTGTATCGGCGGAGTGGCGGGCATAGCTACGACTTTACCGTACCGGGACCAATTGGAGCGATTCTATCGCCCAATGTCGATCTGAAAAAACACAGCTCGCTACCTTTCGCCAGTACGCTCTGCGGGTCCTGTTCCGATGTGTGTCCGGTTAAGATCGACATTCACGTTCAACTCTACAAATGGCGGCAGATCATCGGCCAGGAGCATGCTATGCCTGCTGGTAAACGGTTGGGCATGAAAGCGCTGGCCAAAGTGCTGGCTCGCCCTAAAGTGTATGCCCGACTCGGACGTATCGCCCGGAAGGTCTTGGCCAACACGCCACATGCCATCAGCCATGCGGGCTCCATTAACCCGTGGGCCATTGCTCGTGAGTTACCCGAACCGCCAAAGCAAAGCTTCCGGGAGTGGTACGCGGCTAATGCGAAATAGACAAGCCCTGAAACGCCTGCTGCAAGCGGGCGTTTTTTGTGCGTAAAGGATTTGTCCGCCCGCTATATTTACGGGTGTTTATACCAATTCTTAATTCATTAACAGCATGAAAAATTGGCTTTATTGCCTAATCGCGGTTGTAGCGACGGTTTCGGCTCAGGCGCAGAATCAGCCCGCTGGCAACTTCGTCCGCGAGAATTACCAGAAATACGAATACAAAATTCCAATGCGCGACGGTGTGAAGCTTCACACCGCTGTTTACGTACCCAAAGACGCGTCGGCGACAAACCGCAGCGACGGACCGAAGTACCCATTTTTAATGCAGCGGACGTGCTATAGCGTAGCGCCGTATGGCCCCGATGCCTATCCTAACCAAGTAGGGCCATCTGCTACGCTCATGCGCGACAAATACATCGTGGTGTATCAGGACGTACGGGGACGTTGGGCTTCGGAAGGGACCTGGACGAATATGACCCCCACCGTCACTGATCAGCAACCCGTTACAGCCGCCAAAGGCAAAAAGAAGTCGGCTAAGGCAACAGGGCCAGTCTTGGTTGATGAAAGTTCCGATACGTACGATACCATCGAGTGGCTCCTGAAGAACGTACCGAACAACAACGGGCGCGTTGGGCAGTGGGGCATTAGTTATCCCGGTTTTTACACAATTGCGGGGGCGGTTGCGGCTCACCCGGCTCTGAAAGCGTCATCGCCCCAGGCTCCGGTTTCCGATTTTTTCTTCGATGATTTTCATCATAATGGTGCTTTTATTCAGGCGTATCTGTTCACCTTCCCGGTGTTTGGCGTTCAGCACCCACAACCCACTACGCAGGCCTGGTATAACAACCAGATGATTCAGACCGGCTCGAAAGATGGGTTTCAGTGGCAGTATGATTTAGGTCCGCTAAAGAATGCCGACAAGTATTACAAGGATAATTTTTACTGGCAGGAAACCGTCGAGCACCCGAACTACGACGAGTTTTGGCAGAAACGGAGCATTATCCCTCATCTGAAAAACATCAAACCTGCGGTAATGACGGTCGGTGGCTGGTTCGATGCCGAGGATCTTTACGGCCCATTGAACATCTACAAAACAATAGAAAAGAACAACCCCGGTACGTATAACACCTTGGTGATGGGGCCGTTCGGGCATGGTCGCTGGTCGCGCGAAACGGGGCATACCCTGCATAGCAACGTCTATTTCGGCGACAGTATCGCCACCTTCTACCAACGTACTATCGAAGCGAAGTTCTTCAATCACTTCCTGAAGGGAGCGGGCGATGGCAAAACGGGGCTGCCCGAAGCGTATCTGTTCAATACCGGACGAAACGAGTGGCGAACGTTCGACAAATGGCCAGCTGCCAACGCACAGACAGTTCAGTATCACTTAGCGGCTAATGGCCAACTGGCGCAGCAGGGCGGTGGAAGTGCTTATTCCGAGTTTATCAGCGACCCCATGAAGCCGGTGCCTTATACCGAGGACATTACGACCACGCAGGGCTTTACGCCGTTCAATTACATGTCGGAAGATCAGCGTTTCGCGGGTCGCCGTCCGGATGTGCTGACGTTTCAAACCGACGTACTCACCGACGATTTAACGCTGGGCGGAGAAATTACGGCGAAACTGAAAGTGAGCACCACCGGTACGGATGCCGACTGGGTTGTGAAGCTGATCGACGTGTACCCGCCCGATGAGCCGAACCATGCGTACATGCCGAACAAAAACATTACGTTGGGCAACTACCAGCAGATGGTACGTTCTGAAGCGATGCGCGGGCGCTTTCGTAATTCGTTCGAGAAGCCAGAACCATTTAAACCCGGTGAGGTAACGGATGTTACGTTCCGGTTGCAGGATGTCTTGCATACGTTCAAGAAAGGGCATCGCGTGATGATCCAGGTGCAGAGTACGTGGTTCCCACTCATCGACCGTAACCCACAGAAATACGTCGACAACATCTTCAAAGCCAACACCGACGATTTCCAGAAGGCTACGCACCGGGTGTATGATAATTCAGTAATCGAGGTGCAGGTGTTGAAATAGGGGCGGTTATGCTTATTTCGATGTAGAACTAAAGCACTTTTGTGTCATCCCGAGATACGAGGGATGACACAAAACGTTGTCAGAGTCACAACTCAAAACTATATGTTATGAAAGCGATCTGGAATGGTCAGGTTATTGCCGAAAGCGACGATACGGTCGTCGTTGAAAATAACCATTATTTTCCCAAAGAATCGGTCAAAGCGGAATACCTGACCGACAGCGCAACGCACACAACTTGCCCCTGGAAAGGGCTGGCGTCGTACTACTCGTTACACGTAGATGGCAAAGCCAATCCGGACGCTGCCTGGTACTACCCCGATCCGAAACCAGCCGCCAGCCAGATCAAAGACCGGATAGCTTTCTGGAAAGGCGTTCAGGTGGTTTCATAATGATCGAGGTACGTAACCTGACCAAACGCTTTTCGACGCAGGCTGCTGTTGACGATGTTTCGTTTACCGTAGCGCCGGGTGAAACGCTGGTTTTGCTGGGTACAAGCGGTTGTGGTAAGACCACCACGCTCAAGATGATCAACCGATTGATTGAGCCAAGCAGCGGCTCGGTATTCGTCGATGGTACAGATGTGCGCAGCCAATATGGTCCTGACTTGCGTCGCCGTATTGGCTACGTAATTCAGGACGGGGGGCTTTTTCCGCATTACACCATTGCCGAAGCCATTGCAACCGTGCCCAGATTGCTCGGGTGGGACGCTGACGCCATCCGACAGCGAACGAATGAGCTAATCAAAACGCTTCGGCTGCCCGAAACCGTGTTAAATCGTCACCCCGCCGAACTGAGTGGTGGACAACGACAACGGGTAGGGTTAGCCAGGGCGCTGGCTGCCCGTCCGCCGGTGGTGCTGATGGATGAGCCGTTCGGGGCGCTCGATCCGTTCACGCGTCGGCATGTTCGTCGCGAATTGTTTGGCCTGAATGAGTTGAAAGAAACGACGGTTGTGCTGGTCACCCACGATGTGAACGAAGCCCTCGAATTAGCTGATCGGATCGCGTTGATGGACAAAGGACGTATTGTTCAGATCGGGCCGCCCGATGAACTGCTGAATAGACCGGCTACTGATTTTGTCCGCGATTTCCTGGATGAGCAGCCACAACGATTCAAGTAATTTGTTACGCTGACTGCTCCACCCATGACTGATTTCTTCGCCTTCGTCCGTGACCAATCTGATAAGTTGCTGGAGCAAACGCTGACCCATATCGGGTTAACGTTTGTGTCGTTGCTGTTTGCTTTACTGATCGGTGTGCCGCTGGGTATTCTGATCGCGCGTCAGAAACGGTTGGCGAGTAGCGTGCTGGGCGTGGCGGGGGTACTGCAAACCGTGCCAAGTGTCGCCTTACTGGGTTTTCTGATCCCCCTGTTGGGAATTGGCGTTGGACCAGCACTGGTCGCTTTGTTCCTGTACGCTCTCCTGCCGATCATTCGGAACACGTATGTCGGTATCACCGAAGTGAGTCCCCCCATTATAGAAGCCGCGCAGGGCGTTGGCATGACTGACAGACAAGTTTTAACAAAGATAAAGCTGCCTCTGGCGTTACCCGTAATCTTCGCCGGTGTTCGAACGGCAACGGTCATCAATGTAGGCGTAGCGACCTTGGCGGCTTATGTTGCAGCCGGAGGATTGGGTGAATTTATCTTTGGTGGTATCGCGCTCAGTAACGTCAACATGATGTTGGCAGGGGCTATTCCAGCGGCTCTATTGGCCGTTGGCTTTGATTTGGGCTTAGCCAGACTGCAAAAACTGTCTGGCCGGAGACTACGCATAAGCGCCATCGTATTCGTTATCCTCGTTCCTTTCTTGTCGGCTTTTTACCTGTTGCCCGGACGTACTGATAAGCTCATTGCCGGATTCGCCCATGAATTCTATGGCCGTGCCGACGGTTACCCAGGTTTGCAGAAAACGTACGGTTTGCAACTGCGCCCTCGACTGATTGATCAGAACCTGATGTATGAGGCAATTCGTCGTGAGCAGGTCGACATTATCAGCGGCTATTCTACTGATGGACGTATTAAAGCCTTTGATCTGGTCGTTCTGGACGATGATCGGCACGCGTTTCCGCCCTATGAAGCCGCTCCGGTCGTCCGTCAGTCAACGCTTACGCGCCACCCGGAGTTAGGCCCAACGCTCGATCTGCTGGCGGGCAAGTTGACCGATTCAGTCATGACAGCGCTCAATTATCAGGCGGATTATCTACACCAATCGCCCGAAAGCATTGCCCGTACGTACCTGAAAGCCGTTGGTTTGTACCGAAGTTCTCAACCCGGTGACCGTCCGGAAACAATTGTGATGGGGTCGAAGGTATTTACGGAACAATACATCCTGGCTGAGATTTACCGGCAGCTTATCGAAAGTCACACGCGGCTCCGCGTAGCGTCGCGCACGGGGCTTGGCGGTACGCAGATATGCTTCGATGCGCTCCGTACGGGGGCTATCGACTTTTACCCCGAATACACAGGAACGGGTTTACTGGTCATTTTGCAACCGCCCGCCAACACGCTTCAACGTTTGCCTATGCAATCGGATTCCGTGTATGCGTTCGTTAAGGATGCTTTTCTGAAGCGATACAGTTTGCTCTGGCAACGCCCATTAGGCTTCGGTAATAGTTACTGCCTGATGATGCGACGTAAGCAAGCCAATGCGTTGGGCATACAATCAATTGCTGATCTGGCTCGATATGTACGGTCAAAATAGACGTACCGCGTTCTACCGCGCGTTAGTTGTTGCCTTCACTCGATTTTTTATCGTCGTTACTGATCTTTTTCTTCTGGCGTTGGCTGCCGTTCATCTTTCCAAATTCATACTTTAAGTTGAGCCGCCAGCCCCGACGGTACATGGCTACGTCTTGCGTTTGCACAAAATTCGGACCCACGAAATCGTTCCGCCAGTTAATGGTTTCGCTGAACGGATTGTCGTAGCCGAAGCCGATAGTGCCTTTTTTCTTCAGGACCTCTTTTTGCAGCACGATGTTGTAGAAACCAAATCCTCCGTACGTCCCCTGCAAGTTCACCCTGGCCGAGTTGTAAAAGCCGAAAAGCTGGGCCTTAATCCCTTTGCCAAAGTCGATTGTCGAGTTGAGGTTGATGCGGTACATCCAGTCCTCGTTCCGCGTTTTCAACTCGGCACTCTCCAGTACGCTGTAAAACAAATTAACCGATCCATTAACTGTCCACTGTTTTAGGAGCTTCGTATTGGCGCTCAGGTTGACACCATAGGCCGAATTCTGCGCTACGTTCTGGAAAACTTGCAGGAGAACCCCTTCGCTATTTACGGTATTGACGCTTTCGATGGCGTTGTTGGTCTGGCGCAGAAAGAACGAAGCGTTCAGGCTCGTTTGCTTAATGGAAATGCTGTAATTAGCCTCAATGGAGTGCGTTAATTCAGGTTTTAGGTAGGGGTTACCACCGTACAGATTCTTGGAATCCGCCTGATTTATGTAGGGATTCAGGTAAAAGAACTGGGGCCGTTGAATGCGCTGTGAATAGTTCAACCGGATTTGCTGCTCTTTTTTCAGACTACGCGACAGGCTGATACTCGGAATTAGATTGCCGTACGTATTCGAGAATGGGGCGGTTCCGTTCAGGAAGTTGGCCTGAATAAACGTGTGTTCGTAGCGGGCACCGAGGTTCAATCCCCAGTTTTTCTTGGGTGTGCGGCTGTACACTACGTAGGCAGAGGCCACCTGCTGGGCGTAATCGAATACGTTGGCCAGGGCCGGTTGATCCGTAAACGTAGTGGACCCATCGGCAGCAGTGGCTATTCGGTAATCGCTCAGAATTTGCCGGAAGATGGCTTTGGTGCCCAACTCAAGCTTACTCACACTGTCCAGCGGATTGGTGAAATCGAGCTGAATGGTGCCTTCTTTATTGTTGCTGATATTATAGCTCTTTTCGCGATAGTAAGGCAAATTAGCCCGATTTAACAACGTAGAGCCATAATTACTGTCTTCGCCCTCGAACGAGTACAGCATCAGGAAGGTGAGTTCTTGTTTCGGCTTCTTAAAAAGTCGGGTATAATCCAGATTAAGCGTGGCCCCGGACCAGTCGTAAGTACGGCTCATGTCCCGGCGAAAATACTGGTTAACCACCCCCCGGCTACTCTCCTCGAAGTTGATGTCGAAGCCGTTGGTATTGGCCCCATCGTAGTAATTCAAGCCTGTCCCGATCCGATTGAGGGAGTCAATGTCCCAGTCTACATTGAGCGTACCGTAAAAATTCTTCCCGTTGCCCCGTACCCATTGCGTCTGGTCCTGATCTGTGACAACGCCTTCGTTCGTGAACGACCGCAGAAGCCGTATGTACCGTTTGTTTTTCCAGTCGCTGAAACCACCGTTGGCCGAAAGAGAAACGCTTTTCATCCGGTGGTTGATGCTGGCGTTCGGCCAGTTGTTCCACTGACCGAAATTGGGGCTGACGGAGCCGCTGGTCCCTTGCAGCGAATTTTTCTTGGTAATGATGTTGATGATGCCAGCCGTCCCTTCGGCATCGTATTTGGCCGACGGCGACGTAATGACCTCTACCTGCTTAATAATGTCGGCGGGAATTTGTCTTAGCGCGTCCGAAATGCTGCGGGCAACGATACTGGACGGTTTGTTGTTGATTAACACCTTAATGTTAGAACTGCCCCGAAGCTGTACATTACCTTCAATATCAACGGCTATCGACGGAATTTTCTTTAATACGTCCGTAGCATCGCCCCCTTTAATGCTGATGTCTTTTTCGGCATTGTAAACCATCCGGTCCGACTTCTCTTCGAATAGGGACTTTTGATCGGTTACTGTTACTTCAGCCAGCTTCTGGACCGTCTGGGCCAGTTTGATGACGCCGACTTCCACATCCTGTCCGGCTGGGACCGTAACAGGGGCAACTGTTTTTGAGGTATAGCCGACGAACGAGATCTGAACGCTGTACGTGCCCGCGTCGACTTTCGAGAAAACGAATTTTCCGGTCGCATCGGCGGTGGTTCCCTGCACAATTTTACCGGATTTCAGGAGCGCGGCCGTGGCAAATTCCACGGGTTTGTTCGCCGTGGAATCAAGCAGTAAACCGGAAATTCTGGATTGCTGAGCCAATAAGAAGCCTGTGCTCGACGCGAACGCGAGCAGCGCAAGTAGAAAAGATTTCATGGGGGTTGGCTGGTTAGCGGATGTATTTGTTGTTAGCTAGTGAAGGAGATTCATTCAGGCTAACGACACAGGTTGTAGAGAAACGTTGCACGCACTTGCGTTAGTTGTGCTTGAGTAGTTTTCTGCGGGCGAGGTCAATTCTCAGAAAATATGCCCAAGACGTAGTGAAAGGACTCTAATTAGGCCCAAAAGGTACTTGGATATAACCTACTCTTAACGAAGGGGTTGCACGCATATCAACTGGACTGACGTTACAACTTACTTACAAACCGGTTGCCTTTTACGTAATATCGGTAGGGGAGGTCGGCGCCGTGGGTTAGGCCGATGCGGGTTGTCGTGACCATCTCAAAGTCGTGCAACACCGTTGGTCGAATAAAAATTGGGCCGTTCGTAAGCGACGAAAAATTGTGGTCATGCCGGTTGATACCCATCGAGATCACCAGCTTGCCGGGGCCGTTGCACAGGTTGCGGAAACCGGCCGGTGTTTTCGGGTCAATGGTGTTGTTGCGGTAGCGCTCGAACCCGGTTTTGAAGGCTTCGTTACGTCGTAAAGCCATTAACTCAACACCTTCGGTAGGTTCAATCGCCCGGATGAGTACCGCTTCGCCCACGTTTTCCGGTCCCGTTACAACGTTGATGCAGTGGTAATGATTATAAATCTGATAGACGTACAGCGTACCGGCGGGACCAAACATGGCCGCATTGCGCGTTGTTTTTCGCCGGTAGGCATGGCAGGCCGGATCACCGGTTATGTAGCCTTCGGTTTCGACAATGATGCCCGCCGTAGTGCCCTCCGGACTTTCGTGAACCAGTTCGCAGCCCAGTAACAATTGAGCCAGCGTTAACGTATCGTGGGTTTGGTAAAAGTCGGCAGGTAGTTTGTTCATTCGCTCGTCGTCCAATCAAATCACTGGCTTATCAAACAAACTTGACCGCAGACTGTTCATTGGTTTATCAAAAACATACCATCAACTACAAACAGGCTATGAAGGGCGTACTGGTTATGCTGGCTCAGGTCGGTTTCTGGGGGCTGTTGGGCTGCGCGCCCGACGAAGTGTTACCCGACACATTCACAAATCAGGCCGCCGAAATCGAACTGGTTTCGTGTTCGCGCGGCTGCGAGCAGTACGTTCTGAACACGGAAACGGTTGTGTTTCACATAGAAAACATGCCCGACTCGCTGAAGATAAGAGCCGTACCGGAAGCCTACGTGAATAATCGCCTGTCGGTAGTCGTTAGCGGCAGGCGGCTTGATGAACAGGTGCAGGTGTATACGCCTGGCCCTGGCGACAAACCAGAGCCAGCGTATAAGGCCTATAAGCTGCAGTTGACGGCTATACGACGTCGCTAACAGGCTCTAAATGACATTCATCGTTTGCTCTTTGATCTTCTCCAGCTCATCTTTCATCTGAACCACGAACCGCTGGATGGCTGCGTCGTTTGCTTTTGAGCCGATGGTGTTGATCTCCCGGCCAATTTCCTGCGAGATGAAGTTGAGCTTCTTGCCGTTGGCTTCTTCGGTTGATAGCACTTCCAGAAAGTAGCTCAGGTGATTCTTAAGTCGAACCTTCTCTTCCGAAATATCGAATTTCTCGACGTAGTAGACCAGCTCCTGCTCAAAGCGGTTCTGATCGAAGGTTTCGCTCTCCAGTAACTCTCTGACACTATTCCGCATCCGGTCGCGCACCGCCGGAATCCGCCGTACGTCCTGCTCTTCAATATCGGCCAGCCGGTCGCTGATGGTTTTAATATACTCCTGAAACTTGCTTTCCAGCACGGCACCGTCCTGTCTGCGGAATTCGTCGCAACGCCGGATTGCTTCCTGAACGGCCGCCTGTATGGTTGTCCAGTCCGAAGCGTCGGCCGAAGGGTCAGCGGATTCCGATACGTACGCATTGGGTTGCTGCAGAGCCAGTTGCAGTACGTCGCTGTCCGAAACGCTCATCAGCATGCTATTCGCCGTTTCCTTAAGATCACTCACGTAAGCCGCTACCAGAGGGCGATTGATAGTCACCCCCGGCCGAATGGCGCTGGTACGGGTCAGATTGAGCGATAATTCGACCTTACCGCGTTCCAGTTGTTGAGTGAGCAAGGCCCGAAGCTCAATTTCTTTATCCGAAAACTGACGCGGAATCCGGCAGTAGATGTCGAGAAATTTCGAGTTAAGAGTTTTAACCTCGGCCGTCACCGACAGGCCAGCGGCCTCTACAGTTGCGTTGCCGAAGCCAGTCATTGATTTAAGCATGAGTTATCGAGTTATACGGTCGAACTGTTATTGAATTATAAGATGCATTTATAACTCTGTAACTTTATAACTTATTTAAGAGCATTTGCTTCCAGTTCAGCGTGTTCTTTTCGTTGACGCGCTACGTCGACGGCGGTGTAAATGGCCTGTAACATCGACGTTTCGTCGGCCAGATTTTTACCTGCAATATCATACGCAGTGCCGTGATCGGGGGAGGTGCGAACAACGGGCATGCCCGCGGTAAAATTAACTCCTTCTTCAAACGCAATGGATTTGAACGGAATCAGGCCCTGGTCGTGGTACATAGCCAATACAGCATCGAACTTGGTATAGCCCCGCGTGCCAAAGAAGCCATCGGCGGGGTAGGGACCAAACACCAGATGCCCCTTGTTTTTCCAGTCGGCCAGCAGCGGCTTGATGATCTCCTGCTCCTCGTCGCCTAGTAGCCCTTCTTCGCCCGCGTGCGGATTCAAGCCCAACACGGCAATTTTCGGTTTTTCAATGCCAAAATCCTCCTTCAGCGACTGCATCATCAGCGATAGCTTCTGGGTAATACGTTCGCGCGTAACGTGTTGGCGAACGCGCCCCAATGGTACGTGCCCCGTTACCACGCCAACCCGCAGGCGCTCGCTGACCATGAACATCAGGTTATCCGCTACGTCGAACTCTTGCGCGAGGTATTCGGTATGCCCCGGAAATTTGAACTCCTCGGATTGAATGTTGTATTTGTTGATGGGTGCCGTAACCAGCGCATCCAGTTTGCCGGCTTTCAGATCGTCAACGGCGCGCTGCAGACAGGCAAAAGCGGCCTGGCCTGCTTCTGGCGTTACCTGACCCGGCTGAATATCCTGATTCTGATCCGGCCAGCACGTAATTACGTTCGTCATCTTGTGGCTAATCTGATGAATGGTCTGAGCACCGTTCAGGTTCCAGTCTTTGAAGTTCAGCAGATTGCGGTAGCGATTCAGTACGCGCATAGAGCCGTAAATAACGGGCGTACAGATCTTTTGCAGGCGGTTATACTGCAACGCTTTCAGGATTACTTCGGGGCCAATGCCGTTGTAGTCGCCGAGCGATATGCCGATGATCAGGCGTTCGTCACGGCCCGTATTGTCCAGCACCTGGCCGCCCTGGTCACCGGAGTCGCGTACGGCCGGGCTCTCGGGCCGACTGTCGCGTTCGGGCGAATTTCGCTCGCGGTTTCCCTGGGATCGGTCGCGGTCATTGGCCGGAGACGGGTTCTTGTTCGGGGGCGTATCGTTCCGGTTCGTCCGCTGGTTGTTATCCCGCTGGGTGAACGTCCGCTGATGGGGTTCGCGCTGGCCTGAGCCATCGTTACGGCCGTTGCGGTTCGTTTCGTTCCGATTATTGGGTTGCCGGTTCTCACGCTGGTTAGTTGCCCGTTGCCCGTTTCCGGGTTGATTGGCCTGCTGCGGAACCGGTGACTGGGTAGCGGTAGGGGGGGTATGATCAGGCTGAGGTCCCGTTGGCGGGGACACGCGCGCTTCGTTCGATCCTTCTGGTTCGCGTTGTTCCATGTACTTTTAGTAGTTTCGCCAGTTCGTACTCGTGATGTATAATGGCGAGTAAATAATGAACGGGCTTACAACCAACGAATCAAGCCGTTGTTCGGTATCCATCGTTCATTCACAATAGCTGCAAGTTACAAAAACCCAACGGATGTCCCAGAATCAGCCCCTCATTCTGATTGCCGACGAGATGCACCCGTCGCTGTTTGCCATGCTCGACGAAGCTGGCTTCACCTATGCCTATCAACCTAAAATTACGCGGGCCGGTTTGCTCGAACAACTTTATCCATTTGAAGGGCTGATCATTCGCAGTAAGACTACGGTTGATGAAGAACTGCTTGCCCAGGCTCCCAACCTTCGCTACATCGGGCGGGCGGGCGCTGGCTTGGATCTTATTGATTTAGAGGCCACCGAGCAACGGAAGATTGCCGTTTTTCACGCCGGAGAGGGTAATCGCGATGCCGTTGCTGAACACGTAGTGGGTATGCTGCTGGCTTTGCTGGCCAATATCCTCAAAGCCGACCGCGAAGTGAGACAGGGTATCTGGGATCGGGAAGGTAACCGGGGCTATGAACTTGGGAGCCTGACGGTGGGCATTGTCGGATACGGTAATAATGGACGTGCTACAGCCCGGCGGTTGAGTGGGTTTGGGTGCCGCGTGCTGACCTACGACAAGTATCTGACGAATTACGGCGACGAATGGGCGCAGGAAGCGACAATGGCGCAGGTAATGGCCGAAGCCGACGTCCTAAGTCTGCACATTCCGTTGACTGACGAATCTCGGATGATGATCAACGATACGTTCATTGAACAGCTTGCTAAACCCGTTTACCTGATCAACATCGCGCGGGGTGAAATCGCGTCGCTGTCGGCCGTTGTGCGAGGGCTGGAAAGCGGTAAGCTTCGCGGGGCCTGCCTGGATGTGCTGGAAAACGAAAAGCTGAACAAGCTAACCCCCGAGCAGCAAACGGCTTTCGACTACTTGCGCCAGTCGGACCGAGTTATCCTAACTCCACACGTAGCGGGATGGACGCACGAAAGCTACGTCCGGATCAATGAAGTGCTGGTCAGGCAGTTGAAGGCGATGTAATATCAGTTCAATAGTACTCTTACAGCAACGGCCGGCTCCTCTTTTCCAGTTGAAGAGAGGAGCCGGCCGTTGCTGTTCTGGCTATTTGAACACCGTAAAGTTTGAGGTTGTGCAGGCCGTACCGGCTTCATTGGTTAAGCAGATCTGCCCCGTAGCCGCTCCGACCGGAACCATAACGATCAATGAGTTACCGTTGATAATAAACTTCGCCGGTACAGATGAGCCACTGCTAAAGCGTACGGCCTGAATGGAAGCCAGGTTCTGACCTGTTATCACAATGTCCTCACCAATTTTGGCTGATTTAGGCGTGTAGTCCAAGCCCGACGGCAACCGTAGCACCGTAAAGGGTGTCGTAAGGATTCCATCGTTGGTTGCATTCACAATACGTAGCGGCCCTGTCTGGGCATCGTTCGGCACTAATACCCAACGCTCGGTATCTTCGTTTTTTCCTGCATCAACGGCCGGTACGTTGGTGCCGGTAAAAAAAATCTGTGCATCGAGTAAAAAGTCACCCCGCAGCACTATCCGCTCGCCCAAACGAGCTCTGGCCGGAATAATGTCGGTAATAACCGGATTCTGTACCACCACCAGCGGCCGGGCGGTCGTGGCTGAGCCAGCGCGGTTAACTACTGTAACCGGGCCGCTAACCCCGTTCGTCGGTACGTTCACCAGCAGCTGAGAGCCTTCGACGCGGTCGGTGATTGGAACGGCGATGGTACCAATGCGTACTTCCTGGATGCGATACAGATTCTGCCCGGTAATAGTAATCGGCCGACCACGTAACTGCCGGGCGAGGTTAACCGAAATGTTGCTCGGCGCTAAATAGAAAAAGAACGGATCGGCAGCCGTAGCCACACCGCCTACGCTGGTTGCCGATATTGTTACGTTGCCCGATGTTGTAAAGGCTGGTACGGTAGCTTCAATCTGTGTATCGCTCAGAACGCGGAAGTTAACCGACGTAGTACCGAACGTAACCGACGTTACGTCCCGCAGGCTCTCGCCCGTCAGAATCAGTTTATCCCCGGCGACCCCATCGCGGCTGCTCAGGCTGGCAATGGCAGGTCGCTGGATAATTTGCAGGCTATCGGTGCTGACCGCCACCAGCTTCTCAAATACCCTGACCGTTACCCGGCCCGACTTGGCATTCGTCGGAATCATCGTCCGGATTTCGTTGTCTTTAATGGTCGTCTGACTGCGGTCGGTGCCTAACTCGTTGATGTAAACTACGGCGTCCAGCAGGTTGGTCCCCTGAATGATGAGTTCCGAACCCGGTTTCGCCTGTTTGGGCGATATGCTGGTGATCTGGGGCGTTCCGGCAACGATAAAGATCCCCGATACGACACCCCCCGCCGTTTCAATATTGATTCCGATAGAGCCGCGCGGTACAGTAGCGGGTACGACAACCGTCAGCTTTTGGGCCGAACTGTCTTTTACGGTTGCATTAATCCCGGCGAATTTGATTGATTTGACCTGGTTGAGGTAAGCGCCCGTGAGTTCGACGGTTGTGCCGGGCAGGCCATTGCCTGGGTTTATACCGGCTATAGCGGGCGCAGGTTGCTGAACCAGAAAGGGAAGCGGGTCAGACAAGCCTTCGTCGGTTTGCACCCGCACCTGTGTGGAGCCCGGCGGCACCAGCGGTACCAGTACCCGAATGGTGTTGTCGTCGCTGCTGGCGACTTTGGCCGTTACGGCTGAACCCGCCGAACCAAACGTGACTACGGGCGACTTGCCAAACTGATACCCATTTAACGTAACGGGCTCATCAACGAATGCCTGCCTGGGTGTTAATCCCGTTAATTCGGGTGGGCTCTTCTGAATGCGGCAGCCCGACAAACTGATGATAAAAAGGAACGCGATAAAAAGAGGTAAAGTCGTTTTCATAAACGGCAGAAGCAACCGGCAGCGGGCGCAGACATTCGTAGAGGAAGGGTAAAATTAGTCATTTTGACTGTCTAAAAACCATTTCTTTCGAAAGCCTGTTAGGTTTAGTGGACGATGTAACCACCCGGCAGTGCCGTTGTGCTGTCTTATACATACGCACAATCAGGCCTCTATCGTATACGTTACATCAGCCGTTATACACTCAAAAACGCCCAATGAACTACCGCAGCCTGAAATCATCAAAATTATTGACGATCACTACGCTTGGCGAGTTAAAAGCCGCCGGGTACGAACCCCGCTCAATCAAGCAGGAATTGCGGGACAACCTGATTGACCGAATTAAAGAGAAAGAAGTTGTTTTTCCGGGTATCTGGGGGTACGAAGATACCGTTATTCCGGATGTGGAACGGGCCATTCTGTCTATGCACCACATCAATCTGCTGGGGTTGCGCGGGCAGGCGAAAACCCGGATTGCCCGGTTAATGGTCAATTTACTGGACGAATACATTCCGGTGGTGGCCGGGTCGGAACTGAACGATGATCCCCTGCAGCCGCTGTCCCGCTATGCGCTGGATGTGATTGCCGAGAAAGGCGATCAGACCCCAATCGCCTGGATGCACCGGAACGACCGGTATACCGAAAAGCTCGCAACGCCCGACGTATCGGTCGCCGACCTGATTGGGGACGTTGATCCGATCAAGGCCGCTACGCTTAAATTGCCCTATTCAGATGAAC
Source organism: Spirosoma fluminis (assembly GCF_054778895.1). Lineage (NCBI taxonomy): Bacteria > Pseudomonadati > Bacteroidota > Cytophagia > Cytophagales > Cytophagaceae > Spirosoma > Spirosoma fluminis. Next base: position 934,231 of record NZ_BAAGZD010000041.1, on the reverse strand, counting down.
GGACCATTCACTTCGGCCTGATTCCCCGGTCGCACCGCTGTATCTTCGTCATCAACGAGCTGCCCGATTTGCAGGCCCGTATCCAGGTATCGCTCTTTAATATTTTACAGGAAGGCGACATTCAGATTCGGGGCTTTAAGCTTCGGCTGCCGCTCGACATTCAGTTCGTGTTTACGGCCAACCCGGAAGATTATACCAACCGGGGCAGCATTGTAACGCCCTTAAAAGATCGGATCGACTCGCAGATCGTTACGCACTATCCGAAGTCGATCGAGATTGGTAAGAAGATCACCATGCAGGAGGCCATTGTGAAGACCGAGCAGAAAGGTATGGTGAAAACCAACGACCTGATTGCCGATCTGATTGAACAGATTGCCCTCGAAGCGCGCGAAAGTGAGTACGTAGACGCGAAAAGTGGCGTATCGGCTCGTATGACAATTTCGGCCTACGAAAACCTGTTGTCTTCGGCCGAACGGCGCTCGCTGCTCAACGGCGAAAAAGAAACCTATGTACGTATTGCCGATCTGTACGGCGTAGTGCCGGCCATTTGCGGTAAAGTGGAACTGGTGTACGAAGGCGAAGTCGAAGGCCCTGTTATTGTGGCGCAGAACCTGATCGGGAAAGCCATCCGGAATCAGTTTCTGCAATACTTCCCCAACCCCGAGAAAGCCAAGAAAGACAAACGCGGCAATCCGTACAAGAAAGTTACCGACTGGTTTGGTGACGGCAATACGATGGATATTCTGAACGATCTGACCAACCGCGACTACGAAGCCCGTCTGAAAACAATCGATGGTCTGGATGACGTAGTGGATCAGTTTCACGCACGCCTGAGCAAATCGGAAAAGTTATTCATGATGGAGTTTGCCTTACACGGTTTGGCCGAACACTCGCTGGTTGGTAAGAAGGCGATGGATACAGGCCAGTCGTTTAAAGATCTGCTTGGCTCCATGTTCAATCCAAACAACGGATTCGGTGAAGAGGAAGAAGACGAGGACGACGATCGGTACTAAGCTGACTGATCAGTTTCGGTAACAAAACAGCACTCCAGATGGGGTGCTGTTTTGTTAGGATAGTACGCGTCTTATCTAGTGGGATTGTATACAAAAGCGAAAGACGTAGTATTGTCGCGCAATGCAACTGTCCATATGTTTGATCATTCGCGTTTGACGTTATGAAAATCACACTGTTTATCTGTCATTTACTACTCATTGCCGTCAGCGTTCCTGCGCAGCGGGTTCAGCCTTCCCGTTCGGCGAACGCAGCGAGTACGGATAACAAAACGTCTTCAATCGCTTCAGATTTGTCGGTTGGGCTACGGCTTGGAGGGAATATATACCTCGATAAAGGTGATGACGTTAATCAACAGGGAATCTCAGCCAAAGCCCAATACGCTCCTGGGGTCACGGCTGGCTTAGTGATCAATTATGCGTTTGACAAGTCATTCTCCATCCAGCCCGAGGTTTCGTATACCCAGTTAGGATCACAATACAAGGGAAGTTTCAGAGGCCAGGAGCTTAAGATCGGTTCTACCATCAATGTCGTTGAGGTTCCGGTATTGCTGAAATATTCGTTTGGCGAGTTCAGCCACGGCATTCAATTGTTTGTGAATACCGGGCCGTTTATTTATTATGGCTTGAGTGCTCAAACGAAGACCACCTTAGGGACCCAATCAGACACGCAGAAAACGACTTTTGATAAGGATACAGATGGTCGATTAATTTACGGAGTTGCGGCCGGTGTTGGAGCCGTAGCTCCGATAGGCCCCGGTTCGCTTTTGGTCGAAGCGCGCTTTAACTACGGGTTAGGAAACAACGCAAAAAATGCCAGTGACGACGATAAGACAAAAGTTGCTACGTTGTCCGTAGGCTATTTGATCAACCTGTCAACTTTAGGATTGTAAAAGGCGTAGATTCCTGATAAAAGCAGAAGGCCTGGCGGGACCAGGCCTTCTGCTTTTATCCGTTCAGAAAGACACCGTATGGCGCTATCGCAGTGTAGATTGCAACCCAAAATTGCGCACCGGACTGATCTCCCGATCCGTTGGGAATCGTAGGGATGTTTTATAGCTGATGTATTTGGAACCAGCAAAGCCGGTTACTCGACTACTACCGCTGTTCCGTTTGCCGAAACCATGAGCATAGAGCCGCTGCCCCCGATGGTCTGATAATCCAGATCGACACCAATTACGGCGTTGGCCCCCAGGCGGGTGGCCTGGTCAACCATCTCTTTGATGGCAATACTCTTCGCTTCGCGTAGTCCCTGCTCATAAGCGCCAGAGCGCCCCCCGACTACGTCGCGGATGTTAGCAAAGAAATCCTTTACCAGATTAGCTCCGATAATGGCCTCCCCATTGACTAAGCCAACGTACTGTTTGATGTGTTTACCTTCAATATTGGGCGTAGTGGTTACCAGCATTGTATGGACCGATTGTATGACACAAACTTCGCAAAGGTAAACCGTACGCCGTAAGTTTCATCACGGTCTTTCTTTGCTCCACTTATTTCTTCTCCGTGTATTGCTTACCCGGCTTCGGGGCGATTCTGAGGTAATGACCCATTACGTCCTTCCAGTTCACAAGGGGGAAATGACAGTTCAGGCGCAGTATCGTGCTGTTCACACAGTTGTCTGCTGGTGACCTTGCCCTGGCGTTCTACTTTTGACAAGTATTCGAACAATCACTATAACAGCATAACACAAATTCTTATGAAAGCGATGAATTTTACCCGCCTTTTCACCTGGGCATTAGTAGTGGCGATGCCACTGTGGTTTGGAAGCTGTAAGAAAGATGGCACCGACATCGTTACGCCTGGAGGAGGTGGGTCTTCGGTTGAAGGAACCTGGAGAATCTCAGGCTATAAAGTTAATCCCGGTTTTGATGATGGCAATGGTAACAAAGTTACCGACCTGCTTGCTTACCTTCAGAATTTACCTGGTGGAGTGGGTAAAGAGGCTGTTACCTGCCTGACAACAACCAAAATTACTTTTAACAGCAATGGCAAAATCACCGGAGTCGCCGGAACTGGCTGTGATGCCTCTTCAGACATGAATCCCGTCGAAGACAATTCAAACTGGAAGCTGGACGGTAATAAAATGACCATTACTTCAGGAAATGAGGTGACGGTATATGATACGGCCGTAAGTGGTAACGTACTGAAACTGTCAAGCAAGCAGCAGGAAGATTTTGATGGTGACGGTACTGAAGAAACGTATACCGTTACTATGGAACTGACAAAAGCATAGTCGAAAGGATTCTCTTTGAAAAGAGGTCCATCGCACGATGGGCCTCTTTTTTATGTTCCTTCTGTGCATTCATGCAGCGTAGCAATGTACCGCTCCAGGTAAATTGGCAGGTCTCTGGTTTTGTACTGGAGAATGTACCGTGGGTGATCGAGCGTAACGATACGGCCGAAAAAGCCCTGCTGTTCGTTGAGCCGACGCAGATACGTTTCGTTTTTACGACCTAAACAAACAGCTACGTTCCGGTCGGCTCCAAACCGTAACTGAGTTTGAATAGTCTCTGTAATGGCTGGCCACAAAGCCGCCGTAGTACTCTTGTCGTCGTAAAAATTATAATTCTTTCCATCCTTCGTTAAGGCTAGCGGAAAAAGCGAGGTCAGGAAGAAGCGGCCGTAAAACTCCTCTGCGCCACCAAAAGCTTCGACAACCTGATAAATGAACCGACTCGACAGTTCGGGCGTATCCGCAAGGTCATTAGCGATTCCGCAGTACCGGCGCAGATTCTGGGGCGTAGTAAACGATATGCCCGTAACTCCGGCCCCAAAGCGACCGGGATTAATGCCCAGTATGAAAACGCGGGGTTTCGTGTCGCTGTAAAATTTTGTATAAAACTCCGCAACGATACGCTGCACTTCGGGCTTCTCATAGGGGTTCATCACGCCAACGTCCGGAGGTAAATTTTGAGGAGCTGCAAGAGCGTGGTAATAAGTGATGGCCTGCTTGGCGAAGGTGTTCATTGATGCGAAAAATAGTTGTAACAGATTAATGAAATCTCCGCAATCGTTCGCTCAGCTTCGGACGTTGGAATACCCTGTACAAAGACAGAAAGCAGAAACGGGTGTTTCGCGTACACAATGCCCGCATCACCACGGACATACGCCAACGTACCGGTTTTGTGCGCAACGACCGTGGTTTTAGGCAGCAGCCGCGGAATGGTTTGCCTGTCTTCGTTCTGCTTCAGAATGCCAATCATCTGATCGCAAAGCGCAGGCGTAGCAACCTGATGGCGATAGATCTTCTCCAGCAACCGGTTCATTTCGTGCGCCGTTACGTAGTTCTCCCGGCCTTGTTTGGCCGCCAGCGTATCCATCATCACCCGATTCAACTGACTTTGCGTTAGCCCCAGCGTTCGGATCCGCTGGTTGATGGCGTCGCGGCCCAGTTCGTTGATAAAGATATTCGTTGCCGTGTTATCGCTGTATACCATCATCAGCCGAAGCAGGTCCCGGTAGCTGATCCGGCTGCGGTGCGGGTACGTTTTAAGGACGCCATCGCCCCCCGTTTTTTCGGAATCGGTCAGGATGTGCATGTCGTCCAGATCAAGCGTTTCCGCCTTTGCCCGCTCCATCACGTCAACCAGAATCGGCAGCTTAATGACACTGGCCGAAGGCACCCGTTCATTCTCCCGATGATTGAACACGACGCTGCTGTCGACCAGCGATTTTACCGCGATACTTACTCTGGCGCTAGCCGGTAGTCGACGCAGGTAGGTTGTCAACGAGTCAGTAAGACCAGGCCGGGACTGACTAACCGCATCAGTTGTCATACTAAAGAGCAAAAACAAAGTCGGGACAAGCGCCCCGACTTTTAGATAACGTAGATTCATCCGACCAGCCGTGATGGCAACGTGCATTACTTAATATTCTTCCGGCGGTTGCGCTGGAAATCTTCAAACATCATGTTGCCAAGACCCTGCAAACCGCTGTAATAGGCTCGTCCGTTGTTCACCTTCGTAAACTCCTGCACAAACTGCTTCAGGTACGGATCGGAGGCAATCATGAACGTCGTGATCGGAATCTCTAACCGACGGCATTGGGCCGCTAATGTCAGCGTTTTGCTGACAACTTTCCGGTCGAGGCCAAACGAGTTCTTGTAGTATTTGATGCCTTCTTTCAGACAGGTCGGTTTCCCATCTGTAATCATGAAAATTTGCTTGTTCTTATTCTTACGCCGACGTAACAGGTCCATTGCCAGTTCCAGCCCGGCAACCGTGTTGGTGTGATACGGGCCAACTTCCAGATAGGGGAGGTCTTTCGCCTGAATCTGCCACGCATCGTTTCCGAATACCACAATATCGAGCGTGTCTTTGGGGTATTTGAGCTTCACGAGTTCAACCAGCGCCAGCGCCACTTTCTTGGCGGGCGTAATCCGATCTTCGCCGTACAAAATCATCGAGTGGCTAATGTCGATCATCAGCACCGTCGACGTCTGCGTTTTCTGCTCTTTTTCGGTGACTTCCAGGTCGCGCTCCATCAGGGTGAATTCTTCAACCCCGCTATTGATCTGGGCATTTTTGATGGACTCGGTCATCGATATTTGCTCCAGCGTATCGCCAAACTGGTACGTACGCAGGTCGCTGCTTAGCTCGTCGCCCGTTCCGGTATACGGCGTCTTATGGTTGCCACCGGACTTCGAGCGTTTGAGTTTGCCGAAAATCTCTTCGAGGGCGGACCGGCGAATGGTCTGTTCGCTTTTCGGCGTCATTACGATACGTCCCTGCTCGTTGTCTTCGGTCAGATACCCTTTTTCTTTAAGGTCTTCAAAGAAGTTGCCGATACCGTATTTATCGTCGGTTAAGCCGTATTGACGGTCGAGCTGGTTCATCCACGACATCGCCTGTTCGACATCGCCAGCGGTAAGCAGCAACAGTTGCTGAAAGATATTCAGCAGTTGGTCGAACTTGCTGCCTTCTTTCTGTTCAGGCGGTATATAATCAGAGAATTGAAAGCCTTTCATTCGTTTGTTGTTCAGTTGTAGAGGTGACTGGCTGATCCGTAGCGGGCACGTTTGCAGAACAGAACGATTTACGTATTTGTTCGGGCTGCTTCAAAGACTTACAAATCGACCTGAATGGTTAGATCGGGTAGAACATCCTCGCCCGATAACGTAACGGCACCCCCTTGACGAATATCAATCGAACCGTTTTCGCGATAGATGAATACCTGCTTACCCGCCCGGTCAAGTAACCACCCCAGTCGACATCCGTTGTCGCGGTACTCTTCCATTTTGTCCTTTAAGATCTTTAACTCGTCACTGTTGGAACGGATTTCAACGACGAAGTCAGGACAGATGGGGGCAAACTTCTGTCGATCCGCTTCCGGTATGGCATCCCAACGTTCTTTACTCACCCAGGAGACATCTGGCGATCGAACTGCGGAGTTCGCTAGTTTGAATCCGGTCGAGGAGTCAAATACATGGCCGCGCTTGGTACGGCGATTCCAACTCCATATTTCGCCAGATAGATCGGCGTTATAACGTCCTGTTTCTGTTCCGGTGGGGGGCACAAGAATAATATTCCCATTTGCATCGCGCTCCAACTTCGTTGTTTCGTTGGCCTGGCACAAGGCAAAGAAAAAATCATCGTCGAATTCGCGGTAACGGGGTGGATGTAGGGTGCGAAGTTCCAGATCCATAATCAAGGGCTTTTGTCAAATATAACGAAAACCGGCGAGAAATGGCGTATTACAACTGAGCCAGCAGATACAGCACCGCCATTCGTACGGCTACCCCATTCTCTACCTGATCGAGAATAATAGAATGCGACGAGTCGGCCGCATCGGACGTTAGCTCAACCCCCCGGTTAATCGGACCTGGGTGCATCAGCACGATTGGCCGGTCCAACTCATCGAGCATCTGTTTGGAGATACCGAAATACAGCGAATACTCCCGCAACGACGGGAAGTACTTGATCTGCTGCCGTTCCAGCTGAATACGCAGCACGTTGGCGACATCGCACCAGGCCAGCGCGGTCCGCACATCATGCCCAACTTTTACGCCTAACGCGTCGATGTGTTTGGGAATAAGCGTCTTCGGGCCGCAAACCATGACTTCGGCACCTTGCTTCTGAAGACAGAAAATATTCGATAATGCCACCCGCGAATGGGTGATGTCGCCGATAATAGCTACACGTTTGCCCGCTACGTCGCCTAGCTTCTCGCGGATCGAAAACGAATCGAGCAGCGCCTGGGTAGGGTGCTCGTGGGTGCCATCGCCCGCGTTCACTACGTTCGCTTTGATGTGCTGGGTGAGGTAATGCGGAGCGCCGGGGCTGCTGTGCCGCATCACGACCATATCGACCTTCATGGCCAGGATATTGTTGACCGTGTCGAGCAGGGTTTCGCCTTTTTTTACCGAACTTCCGGATGCTGAAAAATTCACTACATCGGCCGACAGTCGTTTCTCGGCAAGCTCGAAGGAGAGCCGGGTACGCGTCGAATTTTCAAAAAAAACGTTGGCGATCGTTACGTCGCGTAACGAAGGAACTTTCTTGATGGGCCGGTTGATGACTTCCTTGAACTGACCCGCTGTTTCAAGAATTAATTGAATATCAGACTCCGTCAAGTCTTTGATGCCCACCAGATGGCGGACGCTGAGAGATTGGGCCATGGGAGGGATGCGAACAAAACTGGGCAAAGATAACGTAAACCTCGTTGGATTGAGAAATTCGTAATGAATGACTGCCCGATACAGACACGTTCTACTCTAGTCTCGTTTCTCCAATTAAACTGTGCGTCAGTACGTGCACCAGCGGATATTCGGTAAAAATATAGGCGTTCATTTGCGCTACCGTGTAAAAGCCGAACCGGTGGCCGAAGCAACTGAGCGGAAAGGCGGGTAAGCCTTTATTGTCAAAGCTGACCACGGAACGACTCCGAAGTAACAATGAGCGCTTAGAGTCGAAACCGTCTATTGAACCAAGCCCGGAACGACCTGGTTCGGTCATGGATTCAGGCTTTTGGAAAGTGGATGCCCGCAGTATTTGCAGTGGATCGCATCCGAATCGTGCCCCTGCCGGCCGCAACTCGAACACGCTTGCTGGCGAATGGGCTGACGGCTTGAAACGCCCGATAAACTCACGGCCACAATGCCGGTCGGCACCGCAATGATGACGTACCCCAGCATCATGATCAGGCTGGCAATAAACTTCCCTATGGAGGTGCTGGGAACGATGTCGCCATAGCCTACTGTGGTGATGGTAATGATCGCCCAGTAAATGCTGACGGGTATACTTTCAAAGCCATTTGTACGTCCCTCTACGACGTACATCATGGAGCCCAGGATGATCACCAACGTAAAAATAGCCACGAAAAAAACGGTGATCTTGGCCCGGCTTTCCCGCAGGGACGTAGCCAGCAAAGTGGCTGCCTGGGTGTATTCCTGCAATTTAAGAATGCGAAAAATGCGCAGCAGCCGTAAGATCCGGATGACGACCAGTTCGTGAGCGCCAAAATAAAACAGGCTTATATAGGCCGGCAGTATGGCCAGCAGATCCACGAAGCCGAAAAAGCTGAACACATACCGCCAGGGATGGCGGACGGCTAGAAGACGGATAATAAACTCCAGGCTGAAGAGGGCGGTGAATAGCCATTCCAAGGCATAAAAGAAAGTGCCAAATTGCTGATTGAGAGGGATAATGCTTTCCAGGATAACCAAAACGACACTAAGCAAAATCAGCACCAGCAGTGCAATGTCGAAGGTTCGGCCGGCCCATGTATCATTTTCAAAAACGATATTGTGTAGCCAGTGTTGGAAACGTTGCCAGCGCGTCTGCATGGGAATCAAGGCTGCGAAAGAAGATACGTAACGGGTGGTAATCGGTGCTTTCGAAATCAGGCCTGCTACAAAGTTGCAGCCCGGTTCCAGTATTACCTAATGTCGATGCACGCTAATTTAGCGGTCTGCTCCCGGCGAATAACGAGCCTGTTAGTAGAACTTATCAACAGCGACGTACCGGTTGTCCGGTTCGCTTCATCCCCCTCCTCTGCTGGTTTCAAGGCTTAGTTTGAAGGTTTTGTAGAAGTTACTCCCGGTTCTGCCGTACGTACCGATCACCTTTGTGACGTTCAATCAAACAAAGTCTCTTTAAACCATGACAACGTCTCAAACCCAGACTGGCCTTCAGGCCGACGCATTGCGGTGGCACAATGGCCATCTCATGAACTTTAAAGTAACAACAAAGCAAACTGACGGAGCCTTCTCCCTGCTCGAGGTGACCCTGCGCCGGGGCTGCGAGCCACCCCGACACACCCACGAACGTGAAGACGAACTGTTCTACGTGCAGGAAGGTGTTATGCGCTTTACCGTTGGCGACCGGGTAATCGACGCAAAGCCGGGCGATACGGTTTTTATGCCCCGGCAGATTCCGCACGCCTTTGAAGTAATCACTCCATCGGCCAAAGCCCTGCTGTATCTGACGCCCGGTTACTTCGAAGGCTTCTTTTACGAACTCAGCGAAGAAGCTCCCGAAGCCGTTCTGCCCCCTGCCCCGATAGGACCACCGCCAGCGGAGGTACTGAACCAGATTCTGGAAACCTCAGTGCGTTACGGCATTCAGTACGTCTAGCGTAAGTTGAAGAGGGGTAATCAGCTTAGCTACCCCTCACAACCGCACCTAAACCTACCAACCCTTACTACGTCTTTACTTTAGTCGCAACAATACCTATGAACCATCGTTTGCTCATCAAAAACGCTCAAGTCATAACGCTCGATGACGAGCTGGGCGATTTCTCGAAAGCTAGTATTCTCATTGAGAATGATACCATAACCGCCATTGGTCCCGATCTGGACGTGGTTGATGGCGAGATCATTGACGCCACGGACATGATTGCTATGCCGGGGTTTGTTGATACGCACCGGCACGTATGGCAGGGCCAGATTCGTGGTACCACGACCGACCTGACGCTGGGTCAATACATGCAATGGATGCACGGCGTATTGGGCGATAGACAGTCTCCGTCCATTGGCGCGGTCTATCGGCCGCAGGATGTGTATGCGGGCAATCTGCTGGGTGCTGTTGAGGCCATTGATGCGGGCATCACAACCTTGCTGGACTGGTCGCACATCATGAACTCGCCCGAAAACGCCGACGCGGCCATCAGAGCCTTACAGGACTCCGGTATACGGGCCGTTTTTGCCCACGGTTTTTCGCAGCTTAGCGGCCATCTACTGACCGATGTCGAGCGGGTGAAAACGCAGTATTTTGCAAGTGAAACGGGCTTGTTAACAATGGCTTTAGCAATTCGCGGACCCGAAATGTCATCAATGGCCGAGGTACGGCAGGAAATTGAACGGGCCCGTAACTTGGGGCTACGTATATCCATGCACGTTATCGGTGGGGCCGTCAAACCCATTGAGTTGCTCGCTGCTCATGACCTTCTGGGCCCCGACCTGAATTTTGCTCATTGCAATGCGTTGACAGACTATGAGTTCGCCCTGATCAAGGATACCGGCGGCTCCATCTCGATTACGCCCGAAGTTGAAATGCAGATGGGTATGGGATTTCCGGCTACGGGCAAGGCATTGTGGCACGGGATTAGTCCTTCGTTAGGCGTTGATATTGTGACGGCTACGGGTGGAGATCTGTTTTCTCAAATGAAAATCGCGCTGCAAACCGAACGCGCTCGGCAAAATGATGAGCAGCTCCGGAAAGGACAAATGCCGGAAACCTTATCTCTAACCACCCGGCAGGCACTCGAATGGGCGACGATCAATGGCGCGAAGGCGTTAGGGATGGATCATCGGACAGGGAGCCTGACGCCTGGTAAGCAGGCCGATCTGATTCTGATCCGCACGACCGCCCCCAACCTAAGTCCGGTCAATAATCCCGTTGGTTCCGTGGTGTTGCAGAGTCATGCGGGGAATGTCGACTCGGTATTTGTGGGCGGCAAAGCACTCAAGCGGAACGGCAGACTGGTTCATGCCGACTGGCAAAAGCTACGGGAGCTAGCCATTGAATCCAGAGATTACATTGCAGCCAACTCGCATAATCAGCTGCTGACCCAACTCACGTCGAACCTGGTTGTGGGGTAGTTACATCATTCGGTCATTATCTGCACGGGTCATCATGAAAACAACTAAGCAATTTACCATCATCGGCGGGGGCATTGCCGGGCTAACAACGGCGGTTGCCTTGCGGCAGATTGGTCTTCAGCCAACGGTTTACGAAGCTGCGCCCACGATCAAACCACTGGGTGCCGGACTGGGGCTGGCCGCCAATGCTGTCAAAGCATTTCAAAAACTGGGTATTGCCGAGCCTATTCTTCAGGCAGGGCGACTGCTGGACGCATTTGTCATCCAGGATCAGGACGGGCGTACGATTACCCGTACCGACAGCCGGGTTATCAGCCAACGCTATGGTATCGATAACTTCACGATTCACCGGGTGGCATTGCACCGGGAGCTGTTGCGGCAAGTGGGCGACACCCCGATTAGAGCGGGCAAGCGGGCGATTCGGGTTAGCCAGCCCGCCGGTCAGGTCATTGTGCATTTCGACGACGGGACCGAGCACGCAACGGACCATCTGATCGTTGCCGACGGTATTCATTCGGCCATCCGGCAGCAGCTTGTTCCCGGTAGCCAACCCCGGTATGCAGGCTATACGTGCTGGCGGTCGGTTATCGACAGCAGCGGTCTGAATTTGTCAGAAGCCACAGAAACCTGGGGGCCGAACGGGCGAATCGGATTAGTGCCTTTAGCCAATAACGCCTTGTACTGGTTCGCCTGTACCAACGCGCAGCCCAACGACCCCCGGATGCGGCAATCAACAATCGCGGATTTATTGACCTTGTTTGGTACGTATCACGCCCCGATTCCTGACATTTTAGCCCGCTCCAGCCAGCAAACGCTGCTTTGGAACGACATCTACGATTTAAAACCGATTCCGCAGTACGCCTTTAAGAACATAGTCCTGATCGGTGACGCGGCCCACGCCACGACACCCAACATGGGGCAGGGCGCTTGTCAGGCCATCGAAGATGCCGTTGTGCTGGCCGATGAGCTGAAAGGCAGCGGCTCGGTGGCCGATGCTTTCCAGCGATTTGAGCAACGGCGACTCAAGCGCACGCACTACGTTATAGATAACTCCCGGCGAATTGGCCAGATTGCTCAAACGCAGCGTCCCCTGCTGGCCTGGCTGCGTAACCGGGTGTTTCGGCTTCTGCCGCCCAGCATCAACGAGCAGCAATTGAAGCGGGTGTATGAAGTTGATTTCTGATCCACTACTTCCTCTTGTCAATCATGACACACCAAGAAACAAATTCACTGAACATTCCCCGGACGGCCAAACCAAGAGTCGTTATTGTTGGCGGTGGTTTTGGGGGCATCCATGTTGCTAAAGGGCTTATCGGAAGCAACTATCAGGTGGTTATGCTCAGTGCGCAGAACTACTTTAGTTTTTGGCCGCTGCTGTATCAGGTCGCCACCGCTGATCTGGAACCCGACGCCATTGCCCAACCGATCCGGAAGCTCTTTGCCAAGCGACTAACGAACTTCTATTTTCGGGTGGCGCAGGTCACGAACGTAAACAGCGCTGCCAAAACCGTGTCGACATCCGTTGGCGAATTGACTTACGATTACCTGGTGATTGCCACGGGAACGCGGGCTAACTATTTCGGTAATGAACAAATCCGACGGTTTGCTTTCCCCATGAAAGGCCTGCCCGATGCCCTGGACTTACGCAGCCAGGTATTGCAGGTGTTCGAGCAGGCCAGCCTGGCTCCGGACGTATCAAGTCGGCAGCAATTGTTGACGATCGTGATTGTAGGGGGCGGACCAACGGGCGTAGAACTCGCGGGAGCACTGGCCGAAATGCGCAAATACGTACTGCCGGGCGACTATCCGGACATGGATCATAAGCTGGTCCAAATCTACCTGGTAGAAGGGCATGACCGGGTGTTGCCGACCATGTCGAGCCAGGCCAGTGAGGCAACTTATCGTGACCTTGATCAACTGGGCGTTATTCTTCGTTTAAACACAATTGTAACGGAGTATGACGGCCAGTATGCTACGTTGGGTAATAACGAACAGATCCCAACGCGCACCCTGATCTGGACCGCTGGTGTTACCGGGGCAATACTTGAGGGGTTACCTTCTTCTGTACTGGCCGGAAGCCGGTATAAAGTGAACAGCTACAATCAGTTGGAGAACTATCCAGATATTTTCGCAATTGGTGATATCGCGCTGATGCGATCCGACGACTATCCAGACGGGTACCCCAACGTAGCGCAACCAGCTATGCAGCAGGGAAGTCATCTGGCCCAGAATTTACGTCGTCTGCAACGGGGAAAACCGCTTCGTCCGTTCAATTACCTGGATTATGGCTCGCTGGCGATCATCGGCCGCAACCGCGCTGTCGGTGACTTTCCGGGCAATCTGCACCTGACGGGCTTTCCGGTTTGGGTCGTCTGGCTGATGATTCACTTTACTCATCTGGTTGGCTTTCGGAACAAGCTCGTGGTGATGGCCAACTGGCTCTACCACCTGTTCACCTATCAGGGAGGTACGCGACTGATTATTCGACCGGTTGTTCGTCAGAACGAGCCACTAACTGATTCATAGCTCATTACGTATCCGCGTGATCCTGTTACCATCAACCAAACGTATCAACCATGAACTGGCAATTTCCTTCTGTCCGGCCTGCTGGCTGGCGCATGAAACCACTCTCCAGCGCAGCTACTGCCTTTCGGGTCTTACCGTATGGCAGCTTCGAGCTAACCATTGAACACGACTTGATTAAGGACGTAACGCCCGCGATGCTGGTCTGGTGGTTTACCCACATCGGCGGTACGATGCAATACCAGGGCCAGACGTACCCCCGATACCTGGTCTGGCACCCGCTCGATCATATTCATTGGGAATTGGCGAAACCGGCACCCGGTGGCGGAGCGGGCGTGGGCGCTCGGTTTAGAATTGTCGAGGCCTTTGGCCAGAACCAGAATCACCTCATCGACAGTACCGAAGACGTTATCAAGCTTGATGAGGAAGGCATTACGTTAGTCCGGCGCATAGCCGGGGTAGAAGTGTTTCGACTGGCCCACCGGTTTATTCCGGCTGAGGGGGGCACGCTGTACCGGTCCCGGATGCAGGTGGGCCACGAAAGCCGGTTGGGCAACTGGCTGATCAACCCCCTCATGCATCGGTTCATTTTTACCAAAGCAATGGGGTATGCCTGGCTGAAGCATAACGTAGAGGAAGTGGGCAATTTTGAACTCTTCCTGCCTGCACTGTATGACCAGCAGGCACTGGTTGCTACGGACTTTGGCCGTTTGGAAGGACTGACTCAGCCGGCTACTTACCCATCCACTTCTTAAATTCTCCCGACCGGTCGCGGCTGACCAGCACTTCGCCATCGGCGGCTGGCTGCAGGATAAGCTTTAGTTTGTAGTTAAAGTACTGATGTATTTTTACTACCGAACTGATATGAATGATGTACTGACGATTCGCCCGGAAAAACTGCGATGGGTCGATCATCGTTTCCAGATCATCCAGGGTGTAGTCAATCGGGTATTTCTGACCTTTAACAGTGCGGAACAAGCTTATCCCATCTTCAGAATAGAAGTAGGCAATGTCCGACACTTCGACGGGGATCCACTGGGAGAGGTGCCTCACCAAAAAGCGCCTACGGTACTCGACGGGTTGAATCTGCTCCCGCAACTGCTGGGCCAGTTCACTAATGGCTACTTTGCTTTCCCGCCCCGATCCTGCCGAAAGCAGTTTTTTGTGCTTGTTCAGGCTGGCTTCCAAGTCCTGGCGCCTGATGGGCTTGAGCAGATAATCGATGCTGTTCACCTTAAACGCCCGAATCGCGTATTCGTCGTAGGAAGTGGTAAAGATGACAGGCGAGTCTACGTCAATCTGCTCAAAAATAGCAAAGCTTTGTCCATCGGCCAGTTCAATGTCCATCAGAATCAGGTCGGGCGCTGCATGGTTTTGGAGCCACTCTACGGAGGCCTGTACACTGGCGGTCAGGCCCACAATCCGGAGGGAGGCATCGATCTGCGTTACCAGATCCATGATCTTTTCGGCGGCCAGTTCTTCGTCTTCAACAATCAGTACGTTCATTGTCTGAGGAGTTTAGGGGAGTTGGTTTCGGTTAAATATTTTTTTGTCAATTACGGAGAATCGGGGCCGTTGAGCAGCGGAATGGTGACGATGAAGGTCGTGTCGGTTTCCTGAACATCCAGGTCTCCCCGGCCCAGCAATTGGTATTTAGTGGCAATATTGGCCAGACCCACCCCGTTGGAGACAACTCGGGCTGGCTTCCGTTGCAGGGTATTGCTGATTTGCAGGCGTCCATCGTCGGTGATTCTAATGCAGATTTGTAGCGGGCGATGGGCTAAGATCACGTTGTGCTTTACGGCATTTTCCAGCAGCAGTTGCAATGTCAGCGGGGGTAATTGAGCATCCTGATACGTTGCCTCGACCTGTACCTGCAAATTAATTCCAGTGCCATATCGGGTTTTCAATAGGTGATAGTAGGACTGAATAAAGGACAGCTCTTCTCCCAGAGCGGTTAACGTACCCTGGTTCGACTGAAGCAGATACCGATACACGCTGGCTAACTCATCAATAAAGCGTTCGGCGCGTTCACTGTCCTTGTTGATCAGCGACGAAAGCGTATTGAGGGAGTTGAAGAGAAAGTGAGGATTAACCTGCTGTTTAAGCCCCTCCAGTCGGCTCTGTAGGTTCGTCTGCTTCAGCTTCTGCGTGCGTTGCAGCGCCTGCACCCACATCTCGAACGTATAGAATCCTTCGTGAACGACATTCGTGATCAGATTACCGATCAGGCCAAGTCCTAAGGTCCACGCCAGGCGGCTCCCCGAAAACGTATAGCCCGGAAACTGCACCCATTTATAGCCGTAAAACAAGAGTAAAAACGTACCCGATGACATCAACCCATGAATAAGCAGGGCCAGACTCAGGCGTATGCCCGTCTGTCGAATGGCCGGAAAACGATGCCGTAAATAAACCGCCGGCAGGGCGTGCATGAAATAAGCGGGTGTCCAGACGACTGCCGTACACAAGGTAGCCGCTACAAACAGATCGAATCGTTCGACATAGCGCCATCCAAACAGCATCGCGTTTATGAACAAAAAGTAGCCGGGCAGAATCCAGACCGCAATGCGCGTGTCCTGCCGGGTAAATCGGTTTAGGGGTAACCTGCTCATAGGCTCCTTACGATACGGGGGCGGTTCTGGACACTAGAGGTAGAGTAACCGAAAACAGCCTGCCGTCGTCGTGGATGATCGGGTCGGCCAACGCCAGCAGAGCGAATCGTTCGGCCAGCTGATGCAGGCCTCCCGGATGATTGTCTACGCGCAGCGTTTTAGGTGCAATCGTATTGGTCACGACCACCGCGGGCTGACCATTCATAGCGGCACAAGAGTCGATAGTTGCAATGGTAATACGTAATGGTTTGTCGACGAGGATACTGTTGTGGCGAATCGCGTTGTCGACCAGAACCTGCAAACTATAGGTCGGCAGGCAGGTCTCCAGCCAGTCTGGAGAAACCGCTACAGTGAACGTAATGGCCTTTCCGTAACGCACCCGTAAAATAGAAAACAGGGACTGCATAAACTGGATCTCTGCCCGAAGGCTAACCCACTGAATGGTATTGGATTGCAGAAGATACCGATACACAGCCGCTAACTCGTCCAAAAACTCATTGGCTTTTTGCTGATCGGCCGCCACCAGCGCGGAAAGGGAAGTCAGCGAATTGAACAGGAAATGCGGGTTCACCTGATTCTTCAACTGGTCGAACTGGCTTTGCAGGTTCGCCAATTGAATACGGTCAGCCTCTTCCATCGTCCGGCGGTATTGGCGCAAATAGTAAGCTACCTCGTAGGTTGTTCCAAAGACAACGATAGCCAGCAGGCCAATGCCCAGATGAGTAATGACAACAGCCGCCGTAACGGGTACGGGAGCGGTGCGGGTGTAGTGGGTAATAACTAAAAAAGCGAGTTGCGCACTGGCGGTAATCACTACGTAACCCAGGAACGAAACCGT
This sequence comes from Spirosoma fluminis, assembly GCF_054778895.1. Lineage (NCBI taxonomy): Bacteria > Pseudomonadati > Bacteroidota > Cytophagia > Cytophagales > Cytophagaceae > Spirosoma > Spirosoma fluminis. The sequence goes on along the minus strand of NZ_BAAGZD010000041.1, from coordinate 917,209 downwards.
GACGCGCCGGGTGGTTTGACGAATATCCGTGTAGCGCTGTCGAGCCCACTGTCTCCAGCGGTCTAAACCCATCCACACCAACCCGATGTACACCATACCCAGCAGCGACCAGCCCAGATACAGCCCTACACTAAACTGGTACTCCCGAATGTAGACCAGATTAGCCAGCAGGAGCAGAACCGGCAGCCCAATCCAGCGTATCCAGCGATCGTTTAATCGTTCCATTGCCTTCACCAAGCTACGTATCTTTTTTTATTTCTAAAGGGTTCGAATCGTCACTGATGATGTTGGAACAGTCAGTAACCGCCGGGAATTGACCAGAGCGTATGCAATGATTTGTCAAAATTGCCGTCGCCATGCACCCAATCCAGCAGGATCGTCCGTCAGACCGTCAACCTGGTCGGTGAATCAGGCAATCCAGGCCTTGAAGCAGCAATAGGGTTGCTTTATTGCCGAAGCCAATTGGTAAACATGGCCTCAGACAGGCCAGCAATCGGGGTCGGCTTCACGTTAATCTATTGAATGAGGCTGGTTGACGAATTCGGAGGGGGTAAGCTGGTATAGCTTGCGAAAACACTGGGAAAAATAGGAGGGGCTCGAAAAGCCGACCAGATAAGCCGTGGCTGTGATGGGCTGGCCTTGTCGTAAGTATTCGGCTGACCGCTTGAGTCGATAATTTTGAATCAGTTCGTTAACTGACAAACCCGATACCGCTTCCAGTTTACGATACAGACTCGCCCGGCTCATGCCCAGTTCACGAACCAATTCATTGATTCCAAAATCAGAATCGTCGAGGTGTTCGTTCAGAATGCTATAAAACTGGGTCAGGAACGGATCTGACTGAGCCAGCTCGGCGTCGGAGAGAATGGCATCCGGCTCCGCCAGGCTCTGACCTACCCACTCGCGTAGCCGTCGCCGGCTATCGAGCAAATTCTGGATTCGAAGTCGAAGCTCGTCTATGTGGAAGGGCTTAGTGATGTAATCATCGGCTCCCAGCTTTAACCCGTTCATCCGGCTGGCCAGCGTACTTTTGGCCGTCAGTAAAATCACGGGTATATGACTGGTGCGTGGGTCGGTCTTTAACTTTTCGCAGAGTGTATACCCATCCATCACCGGCATCAGTACGTCGCTGAGTACCAGGTCAGGCATGCGCTCGATCGCCAGCTGAAGTCCCTGCGCCCCGTCGCTTGCGCGTTCCGCCCGGTAGGAGGCTGGCAAACTTTCGCTAATAAATTCCGCCAGATCGTCATTATCTTCCACCAGCAGGATGAGGGGTGTTTCGGTAATTGGGGGGGGAGATATATGCAGTAGCGGGTTTGCCTGCGTATCATCCAGGACGGCCGGGGCTGCCGGCTCATGGAAGGCAGGTTGACACGGAAAGCAAACGGTGAAGGCCGTACCGACTCCTGGTTCGCTTTGAACCGAAACCGCACCGCCCTGTACCTCGACGAGCTCTTTGACCAGAGCCAGCCCAATGCCAGTGCCTTCCTGCGAACGGGTTGGGGAGTCGTCAGCCTGATAGAAACGATCGAAAATTAAGGGCAACTGCTCCGGAGTAATGCCGATGCCCGTGTCGGCTACCCTGAACTGAACAAAACCGTCGTCGGCTTTCTGCAACGTAACAACCACCCGATCATCGGCCCGGCTAAATTTGATGGCGTTGGACGCCAGATTGTAAACGATCCGTTCCAGCTTCGCCTGATCGAATAAAAAATCGCCGGTAAGCTGCGACTCATAACTAACCGTTATGCGCAACTGTTCCGCCTGCTCCTCAAACGACCTTACGATCGTTTCGATAAACTCGCTCACGTTACCAACCGACCGCTGGACCGGCATGGCGTTCGCTTCTAGTCTGGAGAGATCAAGCAGCTGATTAATGAGTTCCAGAAGCTGATAAGCGTTCCGTTCAATAACCCCTAGTTTACGCCCGTCGTTGGAGTCCGCATATTTTTGTTTTAGCTGCTGAGCAGGTCCTAAAATCAAGGTTAATGGTGTTCTGAACTCGTGCGTTACGTTCGAGAAAAAACGAGTCTTCATCTCATCCACCACCCGCAGCTGCTGGGTCTCCCGTTCCTGGAAAGCCAGATTCTGCTGCTGAAGTGTAAGCTCCTGCTGTAAGCGTAGTCGGCTGATGTACGAACGGAATAGGCCGTAGAAAACGCAAAAAAGGAGAAGTCCATACAGCCCATACGCCCACCAGGTTGCCCAGTAAGGTGGTTTTATAAGCACGGACAGGGTGCGGACATTGGGGCTCCACTGACCTGACGTATTGGATGCATTCAGCTTCAGGACGTAGTGGCCGGGACTTAGATTCGTGTAAATGGCCTGGGGCTGGTTCGACTCGACCCATTGGTCGGTAAGCCCTTCCAGTTGATAGCGGAACCGGTTCTTTTCGGGTTTGTTATACTGCGCCACCGCGAACTGCACCGTCAGAAAATTCTGGTCATGGGGCAGATTTAACTCGTGCAATACCTGCACCGGCAGGAAGGGTACAGCGGCTGTATCGGCCGAACTGCTCAGCGATAAGGGCTGGTTATTCACCTGAATCTGGGTGATTTCGACGGCAGGTGCAAAGCGATCGTCCCGAACCTGGCGGGGCGAAAAAGCCGTGATGCCTTCCAGCCCACCCATAAAAATCTGTTCGTCAACGGAATCTCGGGCGGGCACGTACAGATAATGAAAGCGGTTAAACTCCTCAGCCAACAGCCCGTTCTCTCGGGTGTAGGTGTGCATTTGGTGGGTTTTGCGATGCAGGCGCACCAGCCCTTTGTTGGTTCCCATCCAGAGGTACCCCTGTCTGTCCGGAATGACGGAGTAAATTACGTTGTTGGGGAGTCCATCCGCTTCGGTGATCCGTTGGCACCGGCCGGTGCGTTTGTCAAAGGCGCATAGCCCCCCACCAAACGTGCCGATCCACAAGCGATTCGGGTCGGTCGGGTCGGCTGACAAACAAAAAACAGTATTGCTACTTATCGAGGCCGGATCAGCAGCCACGTGGGTAAACGGCCGATGGACGCCCGTTCGCCGGTCGATCCGGAACAAGCCTCTGCCTAAAACAGCCACCCACAGCGCCTGTTGATCGACGACCAATTGTACAGGTACCTGCGGAATGCGGAGCTTATGGGCAAACGGAATCCATTGCTTCGTTGCTGGCTGGTACTGCCAGGCGAGTGAATCGTGGGCTATCCATACCTGCCCGGCTGGGTCGGTGGCCATTGGATAGGGAGTGGTTCCCTCTGCTGATGCGGGCATCGGTACGGCCGTTATCCGACCACTGACCAAATCCAGCCGTTGACAGGGTGGCCGTGCTACGTTAAACCAAAGCCCGTGCTGTTGATCGACGGTATATCGAAAGTCATACCCATTCGTATTGGCCACAAAGGGAGACGCCAGGGGGGGGCGAACGCCTAACCAGCGCCGAAGTAAATCGACGTGAAAGGACACCTGATAAGGCGCTGTCTGAAAAGGGTTTGCGGTCAGGTCGTACGTCTGGATACCAGCCCCATTGGTTCCTACCCAAAGCACATCGGAGCGATCTACCCACAAACTTCTACCGTGCTCCATAGCGGAGATCGTGGCAGGAGAACTAAGCAACTGAAGACCCTGCTGACTGGTGTATCGGTACAATAGGCCTTCGCGCAGAAAATAGATTGTCCCTTTGTGATCAGTTGCGAACTGCATTTGATTCCATATATGCTGCAAGCGGGGCAGGGGATACTGTTGCGTTTGGCCAGTGAGCGGATTAAGCCGGATCAAATGCTGGCTTGTTCCAATCATAAACTGGCCATCGGGCATTCGATAGAGCCCATTTAGGTCATCGTGAGGCACCGCAAAGGTAGGCGTCATGAAGCGCTGCTGTACGTCATCAAAATAGGAAAGCCCTGACCGAGTGGCAACCCAGCAGCGTCCCTGGTTATCTTCCGCAATACCGATTCCTGCATTGTCGGGTAACGTATTGCGTTCATTTTTCTGATGGCGAAAGAGCCGACATCGTCCCGTCTGGATATCATACAGGCCTACGCCCTGGTCAACGAACGCAATCCAGAGTCGATCCCGACGATCCCGCCAGACAGTCCCCGGCTGCTTAAATACGTTCCTATAGGCAGGTATTTGTGAGACATTGGTAAACGTTTCGGTGCGTGGGTCAAATCGGTCCAGATCACCCCGTTCACTCACGATCCAGATCACCCCCCGATGATCCAATACGAGCCGGATTAAGCCCGGATAAGAAAGCGATGCTTTTCCCGTAGATGACGGTTTGAAAACCCGAAAGGTGCGGCCATCATACCGGCAAAGCCCGTCGCGGGAAGCGACCCAGATAAAGCCTTGTCGGTCCTGGACGATGCCGGTGATATACGCCTGGGGCAACCCTTGCCGATCGTTAATCACCCTGGGCGGGGGTAAGGCAAACGACTGGGCCATGGAAACGTTGCCGAAAAGATTGAAGCAGCCGCTTAGCAGGAGTACAAGCGCGTGTCGTGTCAGGGTATGCAGGCCCATGCCAGGTCTGAGGATTTCGATGAGTAACGAAACAGCAGCAAAAAGTGAACCGGCCTGAACCGCTCACGAGCGGTTCAGGCCGGTAATCAACCCAATAGTTTCCTGCAATAGGCTAAGGCGCTATCTGGTAGAAGGTGGATTGAAAAAACGATGTTTCGAGCCTCCCGGCTAGCTGTTGAGACAGGATTAACAGGATTTGAGACGGAATTGACAGTCCTCCTGAGTAAAGAGCGGGACCTTTGGCGGGTTGGATCAAATATGTTTTCATTATTCATGAATCAATGACTTATAAGATTCATATTTTGATAAGGCCAACTTAGAAAAGAGTATATACGAGCAAAAAGCGTTCCTGGATTAACTACTACGCCTAGGGCTGTAAGATCGCAATCTATTCTCTGGCAACCCAGTCGGAGCGACGAGTTGGCTTATTGACGAATTCGTTTAATCGGGTACTGACTCTGCCATGAAACACCTTTTCTCAGCTATTACGCTTGTTCCTTCTTCAGTACAGCCCGGTACGTCCTTATGCCTGTTTACCGGCTCTACTTGCTTTTTCGCTCACTTTGTCTATAGTCAACACATAACTCGATTGCTAACGCTATGAACACAAACGTCTACTACACCCTCTTTTTTAGAGTGCCCAGCGGGCTGCAACCCGAACGCTTTTCGAATGAGCTTAGCCACCCGACGGCTTTTCAGCCCAGTCGAAGCCTCCCTATATATCAGGGCTCCCAGTTGATCAGGAGCTATTTGGCCATTGTCTTGTTTAGCTTACTCTGGCTGGGCTTAGCTTTAGGGACTAACGCCCAGACCCCGGATGGTGTTACAGTGGCCGGAGGTCTGCTTTCGGCAGCCACTCACTTCAATGGCCCCAATGACGTGTATGTGGATGGGCAGGGTAACATCTACGTCGTTGATGAGTATAACCACCGCATCCAGAAGTGGGCTCCCGGGGCCGCCCAGGGCATCACTGTTGCGGGCGGTAATGGCGCTGGCGGTGGGGCAAATCAGTTATCTTATCCCAGAGGTGTCCATGTGGATGAAGCGGGTAATATTTATGTGGCTGATTCAGGGAATGACCGCATTCAGAAGTTTCCCCTCAACTCGACTTCGGCTACGTCGGGCTCCACCGTTGCCGGGGGCAATGGTGCGGGGAGTGGGGCCAACCAGTTTAATGACCCCTATAGGGTGTTTGTGGATGGAGCGGGTAATATCTATGTCGCTGATTGGAGAAACTACCGCATCCAGAAGTGGGCACCTGAGGCCATTGAGGGTATCACCGTTGCGGGGGGCAATGACTACGGTGGTGAGGCCAATCAGTTATGGCATGCCGAAGGTATGTTTGTGGATGGAGCGGGCTATTTATATGTAACTGATAGCGATAACTTCCGCATTCAGAAGTTTCCGCCCAACTCCACTTCGGCTACATCGGGTTCCACAGTAGCAGGGGGCAATGGACGAGGTAATGGAGCCAATCAGTTTGATCTGCCCGATGACCTGCATGTGGATGAGCAGGGCAATATCTATGTGGCAGATACGCGTAATCACCGTATCCAGAAGTTCCCGCCCAATTCGACATCCGCGACTTCGGGCTCCACCGTGGCGGGGGGCAATGACTATGGTAGTATGGCCACTCAGATAGGTTGGCCCGAAGGAGTGTTTGTGGATGAAGCGGGCAATATCTATGTCGCTGACTCGGATAACCAACGCATCCAGAAGTTTCCACCCAACTCCACCTCAGCTACGGCTGGTACCACAGTAGCCGGTACTTTGCCGTTATATGACATCTGGAGCCTGGACCTGGATGGGCAGGGGAATGTGTACGTAGCCAACTGGTATTTTGACCGCATCCAGAAGTTTGCGCCTGGCTCCAGTGTAGGTACCACCGTGGCGGGGGGCAACGGGAAGGGGAGTGGAGCCAGCCAGTTGGATTATCCGTATGGAGTGCATGTGGATGGGCAAGGTAACCTCTATATAGCGGATGGAGATAACAGCCGCATTCAGAAGTGGGCTCCAGGAGCCACTGAGGGCATCACCATAGCAGGCGGCAATGGACGAGGTGGCGGAACCAATCAGTTAAACGAACCCACGAACGTGTATGTGGACGGAGGAGGCAATGTCTACATCGCTGACTATAGTAACAACCGCGTTCAGAAATTCCCCCCCAATTCGACTTCGGCTACATCGGGCTCCACTGTTGCAGGCGGCAATGGGCGAGGTAGTGGAGCCAATCAGTTAACTTCTCCTTCAAGCGTGTACGTAGATGGAGCGGGCAATTTGTATGTGTCTGACTATGATAACCACCGTGTCCAGAAGTTCCCGCCCAACTCCACTTCGGCTACTTCAGGCTCCACTGTAGCGGGGGGCAATGGGTATGGGAATATGGCCAATCAATTCGCTAGACCCTATGGGATGTATGTGGATGAAGCGGGTAATATTTATGTGGCTGATTCAGGGAATGACCGCATCCAGAAGTTCCCGCCTAACTCCACTTCGGCTACGTCGGGCATCACTGTAGCGGGGGGCAATGGTGCGGGAACTGGGGCTAATCAGTTAGATTCTCCTTTAGGTGTCGTTGTGGATGGGCAGGGCTATGTCTACGTGGCAGATACAGATAACTACCGCATCCAGAAGTTTCCCCCCTTACCGGCTACCGTAACGGAGCTAGCAGTCACGCCCAATCCGGTCTGTGCAGGTCAGCCCCTGACCTTCACCGCTACGGTGGGCAACGTAACAGGCAGTTATAGCTATACGCTCACCAACGCTACAGGCAGCCCGCTGGAAGGCAGTTCGGCATCTGCCGTCTTTAGCCAAAGCCTGACGGCCAGTGGACAGGGGGCACAAACTTACACCCTGACGATTGGGACTACGGGTGGCTCAACTACGGCAAGCGTAGGGGTTACCGTCAACGCCCTGCCCACGCCTGCCATCGCCAACCTGGCCAGCAGCTTCTGTAAGGATGCTCAAGCCATTACGTTGGCGGGCACGCCAGCCGAAGGGGGCGTCTTCACCATTGATGGCACGAGCGCTACCAGCTTTAATCCGACCAGTCTGAGTGTAGGCAACCACACAGTACGCTACGTAGTCATTACTAACGGCTGTTCAGCCTTCATTGAGCAAACAGTAGCCATCAACGCCCTACCAACTGCTCAGATCACTAACCTGGCTAGCTCGTTCTGTAAGAATGCTTCGACGGTCACCTTAACCGGTACACCCCCGGAAGGAGGGGTATTCACCGTTAATGGTCAGTCAGCTACCCTGTTCAGCCCGGCTAGTCTGAGTGTAGGCAACCACACAGTACGTTACACAGTGACCACCAACGGCTGTTCAGCCTTCACGGAACAAATCGTGGCTATCAAAGCCCTGCCTGTCCCGGCCATCACGAATTTAGCTAACTCTTTTTGTAAAGATGCTCAAGCCGTTACCCTGACGGGTACACCCACCGAAGGAGGCATCTTCACTATCGACGGGCAGAATACTACCTTGTTCAACCCGGCCAATCTGACGGTGGGTAGCCACACGGTACGTTACACCGTCACTACGAATGGCTGTTCAGCTTACAGTGAGCAGAGCGTGGAAATCAAGGCACTACCCACGCCTGCCATCACCAGTCTGGCCAGCAGCTTCTGTAAAGATGCTCAAGCCGTTACGTTGGCGGGCACGCCAGCCGAAGGGGGCGTCTTCACCATTGATGGCACGAGCGCTACCATGTTCAGCCCGGCTAGTCTGAGTGTTGGTACACACACGGTACGTTACACAGTGACCACCAACGGCTGTTCAGCCTTCACGGAACAAATCGTGGCTATTAACGCCCTGCCGGCGTCTGGTCTGAGTAACACGGGGCCACTTTCGTCCACCAATGCTACCGTTACGCTGATCGCTACGGGCGGCACCAGTTACAGCTTTAGTGGGGGGGCTTCCCAACAGGGTAGTGGTGCCACTGCTACCGTTACCACGCCGGGGGGCTACTCGGTCACTGCTACCAGCAATGGCTGCTCATCAACAGCCTCCACGACAGTAACCGGGGGCAGCAACCTGACCCTCTGTAGAGGAGGTACGGGCGTGATCAGTGTCACCGTAGAGGGTGCTCCCGTCAAGTTTGAGTGGTACAAGAACAGTCTGAGTACACCCAAGATTATGGAAACGCCCCAGCTCTTCCGGGGTACGGCGACCTCGAGTCTGACCATCATCAACGCCCAGACCAACACCCAGGGCGACTTCTACCTGAAAGTGACTGAGCGTTCAGGTAGTGTGCAAGTCTACGGTCCCTACCGGCTGATCGTCGATGCTACTTGCCGGGCTCGGGCGATTGCCGGGCTGGAGATACCCTTACAGGTAGAGCTAGCGCCCAATCCCATCCAGCAGGATCGGTTGCGGGCAATAATTCGCGGTGCTGCAGGCCGTTCTTTGCAAGTAGAGTTGGTGAACCTGCAAGGTCACTCCGTACGTCAGCAGGTGTGGCCGCAGGCCGAGGCTGAGCAGGTGGTCGACTGGGACCTACAAGCGAATTCAAGTGGGGTGTATCTCTTGCAGGTGGTCAGTGAAGCGGCTGCTTCTAACCCGGCTCAACGGCAGAGTGTAAAGGTGATCAAACCCTAATCGAGAGATGTATCAGAAGGCTTAGCTAAGCAGACTCACTGATGACAAAAACGCCTGACTCGAAAGTCGGGCGTTTTTGTTGGTAGAACGATACGGCGAATAACTGGGGTTTATAAACTCACCTGCTATGTAGCCATCTCATAGGCGAAGCTATTGATGCGGATAGCCGCAAACAAGTCAGTAACCGGGGTCGGCTCCGCAAAAACCTCCATTGTTCTTACCGCTGGAGCAGAACCGCCAGAGCGGATGATCAGGAAAAGATCGAAAATTGGCTTCAGAAAGAGTATTTTGAAAATTAAATGAAAAAATGAAAGTTCAATCTTAAACCTTTGAGCGGCACACTTTTTGGGAGGAGATCAGTAAGAGCTGACCTCCAGTCAAAACTGGCGCACCGGACGAGGTAAAGGGTGCTTATGGGTCTGGTTTATTAGTCTATATATGAAATTAACTCCATATAGCTAAACCGCTACGTGGCGATTTTCCGTAGTTTTAAGGTCAATTTGCCGACCCATGCGCTTTTTGTATTTGCTGGTTTTCTTGCCTTTGCTCGTCATAGCTCAGCCTACCTCCCAGTCGGCTAAAGGCTGGCAGGAACTGACCATCTCTGATGGGCTGTCGCAGGGAATGATTTATGACCTCAAGCAAGACAGAAAGGGATTTATCTGGGCTGCCACCAAAGATGGGCTGAATCGCTACGACGGCTACAACTTCACGGTCTTTACGCATAATCCCTACAATAAATTTAGTCTGTCGTCAAATGCGTGTTCGGCCCTGTTCATTGATCGTCATGGGCGGTTATGGATAGGGACACTGAACCGGGGACTCAACCTGTACGACGAGCGAACTCAGCGGTTTTACCACATTGACATGAGCGATCCGGCTTCGCCCGATGCCGGTAATTATGAGATTATTACGTTAGCAGAAGACCCCGAAGGCAACATCTGGGTAGGCACCCGACAGAATAAACTTGTTAAAGTTACTTTGCCGAGTGCGCTGAAAACAGGTTTTCCCCGGCAGGATGACGCTACATCTATGGTTCGTTTCAGTCGCTTCTCATTTCCGCTGAATGGCGTAAGCAGTGAAAGTGCCCCGGTCCGGATTCGATTTCACCATAATGGGCAGGCCGAGGTCAGTGCCGCCCGGGAGCTATACCGGCTGAATTGGCAGCAACCGCAGCCAACCCATTATACACTAATCAACCGATTTGGCGCATTAGCCACCTTATTCCAGGCAACGCCCGACGGGCAACAACCCGACTACTGGTTTGGATTCAGTGCCGACACGCTCATTGGCTGGCAGCAGACCAAACGAAAAGTTATCGGGATGCCACCCACTAAAAACTTCAATGTGCTTCTGGAGGCACTCGACAACCGTACGGTCGCAGTAGCGACGTCTGACTTTTTGTGGCTGATGTCTCCCGATCAGCTCTACGCGCAGGAGCTGCTGTCGGCACGTAATGCGTTTGCCGTGATGCCGCCCAACGTATTCGGCATCACAAAACTGCTCATCGATAAGACAGGTAATATCTGGGTAGGTACGTCGGGCTACGGCCTGCGTAAGTTCAGTCCGCGCATCAAACAGTTTCAGACTTACCTACCCAATACGTCGCTCTCGTACCTGTTTCAGGATCGGCAGGGACAGACGTATGTACGTAATCAGTTCAACTACGGACGACTAGACCGGTCTGCCAACCGGCTGATTGGGTTTTTGAGCAAAAGCGACGCGGTAGTCGACCGGTCAGTGTACCTGATGCAGGATCGTCAGGGGTTCTTCTGGGCATCCGTCGTCAATACGCAGACTAAGCCGATTACGCACCAGCTGGTAAAGTTTTCAGAAACCTGGCAACGGCTTAAGTCTTATTCGCTGCCCGCTGGCACAGCCTTTGGGTTCTATGGCAACCAAACCCGGCAGGACGAAGCAGGGTATCTCTGGATCGGCACCATGAACGGAAAACTTCTTCGCTTCAACCCGACCACTGAAACCTTCAGCGTATTTTCGTATCAGCACCTGTTTCCTCGTCAGGCCGCCGGAGTAGAAACCTATAGCCTGTATTTCGACCGACGTGGCACGGGCTGGATTGGTACGCAGAGTGGGCTCATCCGGGTTGACCACCCGCAGACAACGCCTGATTTTTCGATCTATAAAAACGATGTGGCCGTACGCGAAAGCCTGAGTAATAATTTCGTATCGAGTACCATCGATGATCCTGACCAACCAGACAAATACCTTTGGATCAGCACAAAAGGGGGAGGGCTGGAACGGCTCGACAAACAAACGCGGTCTGGCGCTCCGGGAAAATTCCGGCACTTTACCGAAGCCCAGGGGCTGCCCAATAAAGTGGTATATGGTATCCTGGTGGATGAATTCCGGCAGCTTTGGATGAGTACCAACCGAGGCCTGGCGCAACTTAACCCTCGAACGTTCAAGTTCCGTAATTATACCAAAGCGGATGGCCTTCAGGACGACGAGTTCAATACGGGGTCGTTTGTTAAAACTGTATCGGGTGAACTGTTTTTTGGGGGCGTAAACGGACTAACCGCCTTTCGTCCCAAAGACGTAGCGGCTTCATCGGCCGAACCTGTATCCCAAGTTCAGGTCATCGGACTAAAAATCAATAACGAAGCGGTGGCCGTGGGCGATTCCAGCGGTATCCTGGCGGAAAGCATAGAACATACCCGGCAACTCGATTTAGCGCATACGCAAAACTTACTGACCCTGGAGTTTGGGCTGATGAACTATACCAATGCCGCCAAAAATCAGTACCGCTACCGGCTGATAGGCATCGACCAGGGTTGGGTAGAAGCCGGTACCAACCGCTTTGCCAACTACGCGCAACTGCCCGACGGGGCCTATACGTTTGAGCTGGAGGGTTCCGCTAACGGAGAAGCCTGGAGCAGAGCGGTTCCCCTAACCATTCGAATCCATCCACCCTATTACCAGACCTGGTGGGCCTATCTGCTCTACGCAGTGCTGCTGGCGGTTATTAGCTGGCAGTTGTATCGGTTTCAGAAACAACGGTGGCTGTTGCAGCAGCAGGTGGCGTTCGAGCAGCAGGAAGCCAGTCGGCTGGCTGAACTGGATGCACTGAAAACGCAGTTCTTTACCAATATCTCGCACGAGTTCCGGACCCCGCTCACCCTGATTCTGGGGCCGCTCACGGAGTTGAAAAAACGGTTTCGGACCGAGGACGTGGTTACGCTGACCGAGCCGGTCGTAACGCTGATGGAGCGGAACAGCAATCGGTTGCTGAGCCTGATCAACCAGCTGCTCGATCTGAGCAGGCTCGAAGCGGGGCAACTCAACGTAGACCCGCAGCCCGGCGACCTGGCTACGTTCTTCCGCACGCTGGCCTCTTCTTTTAATTCGCTGGCGCAAAGTCATCAGATTCAGTTCACGTTTGTGCAGGAGCCGGTTCATTTTCAGGCCCGCTTCGACCGCGACAAGCTTGAGAAGATCGCTACGAACCTCCTTTCTAATGCGTTTAAGTTTACGCCTGCTGGCCAGCAGGTCCGGTTGCGGATTGACTATCCACCCTCCGGCACCACCGGTGAGCTGGTCATCCAGGTAAACGACACGGGCATTGGTATTGCGCCGGCGAACCTGTCGGCCATTTTTGATCGATTCTACCGGGTTGAAGGGAAAGTCGGCCGCACCTACGAAGGTACTGGCATTGGCCTGTCGCTGGTCAATGAACTGGTAAACGTGCTGGGGGGAACCATTACCGTTGCCAGCACAGAGGGCGTCGGCACGAATTTCACGGTGCGGCTACCGTTGCTGCCCCCTGAGCAGTTGCCAACCGACGAGAATGTCGGCTTGCCAGAACCGATACAGGATGGGGTAGCATCTCTGGCCGGGCTGACCGATGCTGACCTGCCAGCGCCAGCAACGGATATGATTATGCTCATTATCGACGATAACGCGGACATCCGGGCCTATGTACGCACGGTGTTTGAGTCGAGCTACCGCATCATTGAAGCCGAAGATGGCCTGGATGGTCTGGAAAAAGCAACGGCTAGCCTGCCCGACGTAATCATCTGCGATCTGATGATGCCCCGGCTCGACGGGTTTGGTTTCTGTCGGCGGCTGAAGCAGCAGGAAATTACCAGCCACATTCCGGTGGTGATGCTCACCGCCCGGGCAACTACGGAAGACCGCATCGAAGGTTTCGACCTGGGGGCGGATGATTACCTGACTAAACCCTTTAACCAGGCCGAACTGGCGTCCAGGGTACGTAACCTGCTCCTCAAACAAGCCCGGTTGCAGCACTATTACGGCCGTAGAATTGAACCCGTGAGCCAGGTAGCAAATGAGCCGGGTCATTCCGCAAAAGAAGAAGCCTTTCTGGCCAAAGCCTACGCGGTTGTGATGAGCCAGCTGGCCAATAACAGCTTTGGCGTAGAAGATTTCAGCCGGCAGATGAGTATGAGCCAAAGTCAGCTGGTTCGCAAACTGAAAGCCTTAACGGGGCAGACGGCCGTCGAGTACATTCGTACGATTCGCCTGGAGCAGGCGATCCAGCGGCTAAACCAGGGCCAGGGTGTTTCGGAGGTAGCCTATCAGGTGGGCTTCGAAAGTCTGTCGTATTTCACGCGGGTTTTTCAGGAAAAATTTGGCATATCACCCTCATCGCTCGTGTCCGGCGGGGGAACAAATGAATCTAAATCTGATGTGACTACACCTTAATATAGGTAAACTATTTGTCCGTTAAGTCCCCTGAAACCCTCTGATTTCAGGGGACTTTTCTGATTTTACTGCACTCAAAAAGGCCAAATGCCGAAAATGAGCAAAAGAATGCCGAAAATGGATTAACAAAAAAGAGCCAAACCGGGTGAGCTTTGCCCCGTACTAAAACGCCTGCAATCCCAACTCCCTGGGCAGACTCACGATGAAAAAAAATAGACCCCACAACCAGCAACTGGTGGACACTTTTCAGCAGACTAACTCTGCCGATAGCTTCGAACAACTCTACAATCAGTACGTACACAAAGTCTACCAGACCTGCCTGTCGATAACCAACGACGACCTGTCAGCTCAGGACCACACCTCGGAAATCTTCATCCGCGTTCTGGATAAAGTAACTACACCCATGGTAGTTGCTGCGGCTGGTTGGTGCCCGGTAGTTGGAGACACCCCCTTGTCGGTCGATTCTTCTGCTTACGCACCCATTCAGCCCACCCGCTGACCGCTGGGGTAGGGCCTTTGACAGGCTCACTTATGCTGATCGCTTTCCGCTTTACTTACACACCTTCTTCAATGAGTCCAGTGGATGGGCGGGTCAGACAGCTTATCGGGATATCTCTATATGAAACGTTAGTCTCTTTTATCTATGAACTCATCTTTACTTTTCTTTCAACGAAGTACGGGTCTGCGCATTTGTGTGCTGCTGATAGCCCTGCTGAGCCTGAGCCTGACGACCCAGGCTCAGACCCGACGTTACGTCAAACCGGGGGCCTCCGGTAATGGTACTAGCTGGGCTAATGCCAGTGGCGACTTGCAGGCCATGATCAACGTCGGTGGTGTGCAGGAGGTGTGGGTAGCGGCTGGAACCTATAAGCCCACCACTGGAACCGACCGGACTGTGAGCTTTGTGATGAAGAACGGGGTGGCCATCTACGGGGGCTTTGCGGCTACAGGTACCCCTACCTTTGCTCAACGCAACCCCACTAGTTTTACGACCGTGCTGAGCGGAGATATCGGAACGCTTAACAATACCACTGACAACAGTTACCACGTGGTCAACAACGATCAGACGGGGATCACCAGCACGGCTATTCTAGATGGTTTTGTCATCACGGGCGGCAATGCTAATGGAGATGGTAATGATGTGGTGGGTGGGGGTATGATTAATGTGCTGACCAGCCCAACAGTACGCAACTGTAACTTCCTAAACAATTTAGCTCGTCAAACAGGAGCAGGTGTGCATAATTATAGCAGCAACTCCATCCTGGTTAACTGCTCCTTTCAAAGCAATGCCACTTTCGCTGGCGGAGGGGTATATAATGAAGGTAGCAATCCTATCCTGACTAACTGCTCCTTCCAGGATAATACTGCTGGTGAGGGAGCGGGCATGTACAATTACAGCAACAGCAGTCCAAGACTGACTAACTGTTTGTTTCAGGACAATGCCGCTGTCTCTGTTGGTGGGGGAATGAGGAATAATAGCAGCGATCCCATCCTGACTAACTGCTCCTTCCGGGGTAACAGCGTTAGCAATTCCAGATTTGCCTATGGCGGAGGGATGTACAATGGGCAAAGTAATCCCAGCCTGGCCAACTGCTCTTTCCAGAGTAATACCGCTTCCCGCGATGGTGGGGGAATGGCCAATATACTCAGCAATCCCAGTCTGACCAACTGCTCCTTCCAGGGTAATACCGCTACTGTCAGTAGCGGGGCGATGTACAATGATCGTAGCAGTGCCAGCCTGATCAACTGTGTGCTGTTTGGCAATGGAGGAGCTAACACACTGTATACCGGAGACAGTGGGAGCGTGACGCTACGCTATAGTCTGATCGAGGCTTCGGTAACAGGCTTTGCCGATGGGGGTAACAACATCCGCACCACCATCTCGCCGTTTGCTTCTACTACCTCCACCCAGCTCAACGGCTGTGCCCCCGCTATTAACGCAGGGCTTAGCTCGGCCACCGGGCTGTCGGGCATCACTACTGATCTGGGGGGGAATCCGCGCCGGTATAACGGGGGCGTAGTGGACATGGGGGCCTACGAATATCAGGCGGCTCCCAACCCCGGTCTGACTCTGGCCAGTCCCTCCATCACCACCGCTACGGTTGGGACAGGCTTCAGTCAGACCTTCACGGCATCTGGCGGTACGTCTCCCCGCAGTTTCAGTCTGGCCAGCGGCAGTTTACCCGAGGGGTTGAGTTTGAATGCGACTACGGGCGTTTTATCGGGTATTCCCACAGGGTCGGGTAACTTCCCCATCACGGTTCAGGCCACTGATGTTCTGGGCTGTTCGGGGGTGAGTGCTACGTATACGCTGGTGGTGAATACCGCTTTGCCCATCCGCTACGTGAAACCAACGGCCAGCGGAAATGGTAGTGGCAGCAGTTGGGCTAACGCGTCGGCGGATCTGCAAAGCCAGATTGACCTGGCCGGCGTAACCCAGGTGTGGGTGGCGACTGGTACGTATAAACCCGGTGGTAACGCCAACACGGACCGGACTGTGAGCTTTAGGATGAAGAACGGGGTGGCCATCTACGGGGGCTTTGTGGGTACCGAGACAGCCCTGAACCAACGCCCAGCCATCAACCCCGCCAGTGCTCAACCTTCCAGCAGCACCCTCTCGGGCGAAATTGGCAGCGCCAGTATTGACGACAACAGTTACCATGTGGTTAACAATAGAGGAGTGGGGATCGACAACACAGCGGAGCTGGACGGCTTCGTCATCAGAGGAGGCAATGCCAATGGTGATAATAATGGTGATAACGACAAAGGTGGTGGTATACTTAACGCGTCGGCCAGCCCAACGGTCCGCAACTGTTTGTTCCAGGCTAATACCGCTTCTGTCGGTGGCGGGGCGATGGTCAATTCAAGCGGAAGTAATCTAAATCTGATCAATTGTTTTTTCCTGAGCAATACTGCTAACAGTGGCGGGGCGATGCTCAATGCTGGTAGCAATCCCCGCCTGATCAACTGTTCCTTCCTGAGCAATACTGCTGGCAGTGGCGGGGCGATGTACAATAGTAGTGGAAGCGCTCTCGCATTGACCAACTGCTCGTTCCAGGGCAACTCGGCTACCAGTGGTGGTGTAATGTACAATTTTGGCGCTAATTCCATCCTGACCAACTGCGTGCTGTTTGACAATGGAGGAGCCAACACTGTGTATAACATGATCAATGGGGTAGTGACACTGCGCTCCAGCCTGATCGAGGCTTCGGAGACCGACTACACCGATGAGGGCGACAACCTGACTACCACCATCTCGCCCTTTGCCTCCACCACCTCTAGCCAGCTCAACGGTTGTGCGCCTGCTATCAACGCGGGAAATAACAACGCCTATACTACGGCAGGCGGGCCTACTACTGATCTGGCCGCTAATACACGGGTGTTTGGTGGCCAGATCGACATGGGGGCCTATGAGTACCAGGCGGCACCTAACCCCGCGTTGACTCTGACCACTCCCAGCATCACCACCGCTACGGTGGGCAGTGTGTTCTCTGTGACCTTCACGGCATCTGGCGGTACGTCTCCCCGCAGTTTCAGTCTGGCCAGTGGCAGTTTACCGGCTAGCCTGAGCCTGACGGCTGGGGGTGTGTTGAGTGGTACACCTACCCAGAGTGGCAGCTTCACTCTCACCGTGCGGGCCATCGATGCCAACGGCTGTTCGGGGGTGAGCGCTACCTACGCGCTGGCAGTGAATGAAGCTACGCCCACCGTTACGAGTCTGGCGGCTACAGCTACCTCTGTCTGTGCAGGCAGCCCCATCACCTTTACGGCGACGGTGGGAAACGTAACCGGCAGTTACAACTATACGCTCACCAACGGCAGTAGTATGTCGATAGCAGGTACTACGTCCGGCACGGCCTTCAGCCAGAATCTGACGGCGGCTGGTTCGGGCTTCCAGAGCTTTACGCTGATTGTAAGTGCTAATGGACAGAGTGCCCGGGCAGCTACGAGCCTGACGGTAGTTCAACCTCCGATTCTTACCATTTCCTATCCCGGATCAACGTACTGTAGAGCTGATCAGCAATTAATAGACCCAACCAGAGAACTATCGGCGGGTTTCCCAATGGGTTCGGCAGCCTATACGAGCAGCCCTGCCGGACTTTCTATTGAAGCCGCCACGGGGCGAGTGGATACGCGAGCGAGTTCTCCCGGTGCCTATACGATTACATACACCTACACCAGTACGGCCGTATGTTCGGTCGTGACAGCCACAACGGCATTGACTATTGTAGGCGCCCCTTCGTACGTTAACCTGAGTCGTATTCAGCCGACCTGTGCTACGCCTACGGGAACCATCAGTGTTACGTTTACCGGCAACGGTACGCTTGAGTACTCGATCAATAACGGCTCCACCTGGCAAACCAGCAACCTATTTGGCGACCTGGCGCCGGGACAAACGTATACCATCATCGCCCGGTCGCAAAGCGAACCTACCTGCATAAGCAATACATCAACCTCCATCAATTCGCTGCAAAATACGGTACGTATCAGCTACCCGACGGGGCCGTATTGCCGAATCGCATCGACTAGCTATCCGGCCAGCGTGACAAGTACCGGAGGACAAGGTACCTTCACCAGCAGTCCGGCCGGATTGAGCATTGATGTTGCCGGTACTATTTTTCCGAATCAGAGTGAGCCGGGTAGCTATACGGTCAGTTACGTATCGTCGACCTGTACAAGTGTGACAGCTACCGCAGCCGTAACCATTGTGGGGTCGTTGGTTATCGGTCTCAATGTTACCCAGCCAACCTGCGCTACGACTACGGGGACCATCAACGCAAGTGTAACCGGGTTAAGTGGGGTTGAATATAACCTCAACGGTGGGGCCTGGCAGCCCAGTGGTCTGTTTAGCGGGTTAGCCGCCGGTCAGTCGTATACCGTTCGGGCTCGGTTGGCGAGTTCGCCCGTTTGTGAAAGCAGCATATCCGATATCATCATCAATGCGGTTCCGTCGCCACCGTCAGTGACAAATCCTACCGTTGCCACGGCTACGGTGGGGGTTGCCTTCAGTCAAAGTTTTAGTGCATTGGGCGGCACGGGAGGAGCCAGTTTTGACCTGGCCAGTGGTACATTACCCCCAGGGCTGACACTGAGCAATACCGGCGTGTTGAGCGGCACGCCGACGGCGCTCGGTAGTTTTTCGATTACGGTGCGGGCTACCAACGCCAATAGTTGTTCGGCGGTGGGGGCTACGTATACGCTGACGGTACAGGAGCCTTTTTCATCCATCCGCTACGTCAAACAGGGGGGGGCTGGCAATGGCAGCGGCAACAGTTGGGCCAATGCCAGTGGCGATCTGCAAAGCCAGATCGATCTGGCGGGCGTGACCCAGGTGTGGGTAGCGGCTGGTACGTATAAGCCGGGCGGCAATGCCAACATCAACCGGGCGGTGAGCTTTGTAATGAAGAGTGGGGTAGAAATCTACGGTGGCTTTGCGGGCAGTGAGACGGCTTTGAATCAGCGCCCATCGATTAATCCGGTAACGGGTCAGCCTTCCAGCAGCACCCTCTCGGGGGAGATTGGCAGCGCCAGTATCAATGACAACAGTTACCATGTGATCAACAACGATCAGACGGGCATTGACAGCACGGCGGTGCTGGATGGATTTGTCATCACAGGAAGCAACGCCAGGGGAGGTGATAATGGTAGTGGTGGTGGGATGTATAACGTGGGGACTAGCCCAACGGTCCGCAACTGCTTATTCCAGGTCAATACTGCTACCTTTGGCGGGGGGATGTACAATTCGGGCGGCAGTCCCAGGCTGACCAACTGCTTATTCCAGGCCAATACCGCTATTGCTTCAGGCGGGGGGATGTACAATGATGGTGCCACTACTAGTCTAACCAACTGTAGCTTCCAGGCCAATATCACTACCAGCAGTGGCGGGGGGATGTACAATTCGGGCGGCAGTCCCAGGCTAACCAACTGTAGCTTCTTGAGCAATACCGCCACTTCAGGCGGGGGAATGTACAATAATGGCGCCACTACTAGTCTAACCAACTGTAGCTTTCAGGGCAATACCGCTACTACTTCAGGCGGGGGAATGTACAATCTTGGCGGCAGTCCTAGGCTGACCAACTGTAGCTTCCTAAGCAATACCGCTTCTAACAATGGCGGGGGGATATACAATTTTCTCAGCAGTGCCAGCCTGATCAACTGCGTGCTGTTTGGCAATGGAGGAGCCAGCACTCTGTCTACCAGTGGTAGCGGTACGGTGACGCTACGTTACAGCCTGATTGAGGCTTCGGAGACCGACTATACCGATGGAGGCAACAACCTGACCACTACCGTCTCGCCTTTTGTCTCTTCCACCTCCACCCAGCTCAACGGCTGTGCGCCCGCTATCAACGCAGGGCTTACCTCCGCCACCGGGCTATCTGGGGTGACCACCGACCTGGCAGGCAACCCCCGGGTGTTCGGCGGCACCGTCGACATGGGGGCTTATGAGTACCAGGCAAGCCCCAATCTTGGGCTGTCTCTGACCACTCCCTCGATCACTACCGCCACGCAGGGCAGTGAGTTCAGTGTGAGCTTCACGGCAACGGGCGGGGCGGCTGCGTACAGTTTCAGTGTGGCCAGCGGCAGTTTGCCAACCGGCCTGAGTTTGTCCTCCGGGGGGGTGTTGAGCGGTACGCCTACTCAGACGGGTAGTTTCTCTATCACCGTTAGGACCATTGACGCGCTGGGGTGTTCAGGGACGAGTGCTACGTATATGCTGACGGTTCAGGATGCGTTTTCACCCATTCGTTACGTGAAGCAGGGGGGGGCTGGCAATGGCAGCGGCAACAGTTGGGCTAATGCCAGTGGCAATCTGCAAAGTCAGATCAACCTGGCCGGCGTAACCCAAGTGTGGGTAGCGGCTGGTACGTATAAACCCGGTGGCGACGCCAACACTGACCAGAGTGTCAGCTTTGTGATGAAGAACGGTGTAACGATTTATGGCGGCTTTCCGAATACGGGTAGCCCCGCTCTGGCAGAACGCAACCCCACTAGTTTTACGACGGTACTAAGCGGAGACATCGGTACGCCTGACGACAATAGCGACAATAGCTATCATGTCATTAAAAATACAGCGCTGAATGCAACGGCGGTGCTGGACGGTTTTGTGGTCAGTGGCGGTAATGCTGTCGGCTACGATTCGTTCGACTATGGTGGAGGGATGAACAACGAGGACAGCAGTCCGACACTGGTTAACTGCCTGTTTATGAGTAATTCGGCGGTGTATGGTGGGGGCATGAGCAACCAGAATAGCAGCCCAATACTGACTAACTGCCAGTTCGAGAACAACTCGGCAGACGAGGGTGCAGGGATGAACAATGTAAACAGCAGCAATCCGAGTCTGGCTAATTGTATATTCCGAAATAACTCGGCTTCTGTTGGTGGTGGACTGAAGAATGAGAGTAGCAGCCCAGCACTAGCCAATTGCTCGTTTGTGAATAATTCGGGCAGTACGTACGGCGGGGGAATCGTAAACTCAAATAGCAGTCCGAGTCTGATCAACTGTTTATTACAGGACAACTCGGGCAATTTTTACGGCGGTGGAATCTACAACGACAGCAGTAATCCGAGTCTGGTCAATTGCTCGTTTCAGAGCAACTCCGGCGGACTTTTCGGTGGGGGGATGTACAATCAAAGCAGCGATCCTACACTCACCAACTGTAGCTTTCAGGGCAATACCGCCAACGAAGGGGGGGCGCTTTATACTCAGGGCAATCCGGTTCTGGCCAACTGTGTGCTGTTTGGCAACGGAGGGGCCAATACCCTAGTTGGTCCGGTAACGCTCCGCTCCAGCCTGATTGAGGCCTCGGAAACGGGCTTCACCGATGGGGGCAACAACATCCGCATCACCGTATCGCCGTTTGCCTCTGCCACTTCCACCCAGCTTAATGGCTGTGCACCAGCTATCAATACCGGTAGCAACGCGGCCTATACCGCTGCCAACGGCCCTGCTACTGACCTGGCCGCTAATACACGGGTGTTTGGTGGCCAGATCGACATGGGGGCTTATGAGTACCAGGCAACCCCCAACCCCGGTCTTGCCCTGACCAATCCCAGCATCACCACCGCTACGGTGGGCAGTCCGTTGAGTGTAAGCTTTGGGGCATCGGGTGGTGCGGCTGCGTACAGTTTCAGTGTGGCCAGCGGCAGTTTGCCAACCAGCTTGAGTTTGTCCTCCGAGGGGGTGTTGAGTGGTACGCCTACTCAGACGGGTAGTTTCTCCATCACGGTGCGGGTTATCGACAACCTTGGCTGCTCAGGAGTCAGTGAGACCTATACACTGGTGATTAACGACGCTACGCCTACTCTGGCCGGGTTTGTAGCTAGCTCCAACTCGGTCTGCGTCGGCAGTCCGGTCAGCTTCACGGCGAGTGTGGGCAACGTAACGGGCGCCTACAACTATACCCTCACCAACGGAGAGAGTATGCCCCTGACGGGCAGTGCCAGCGGTGCTACCTTCAGCCAGGCAGTAACGAGCAGTGGGACGGGCGTGCAGAACTTTACGCTGACGGTGGAGCAGAGCGGACGGAGTAGTCAGGCTACAGCCAGTGTGAGCGTGAACAGCCTGCCAACCATTGAGCTTAGTGCTACCAACGTCTGCGCGGGGCAGGCCCTCAGCCTGTCGGCTACCAGCGGCTTGAGTAGTTACACCTTCACCGGGCCTATTGGGATGATCAGCGGTTCGGGCAACACCCGCAGCGTGGCAAGTCTGTCCGCAGGTACATACAGCTTCAGCGTAGCGGCCAGCAATGCCAGTGGTTGCGTGGACACCGATGTAGTGAGTGTCATGGTCGACGCCTTGCCTGTGGCAACACTGGTGAGCAGCGGTACGCTGAGTTGTGCCCAGACCAGCGTAACGCTGACCGCGGGTGGAGGATCTTCCTACACCTTCAGTACGGGAGCCAGTCAGGTTGGCACCACTAACCAGGCTACAGTCAGTAACGCGGGTGTCTACTCGGTAACGGTGGCCAACGCCAGTGGTTGTGTGAGCACAACAAGTGTCAATGTGAGCAGCAGTACAGCAGTGGTGTCCGTCTCCAACCCTAGTGTCAGCACCGCTATTGTGGGCCAAAGCTTCAGCCAGACGTTCACCGCTTCGGGGGGCGTGGCTCCGCTTAACTTCAGTGTTGTGGATAGTAACTTACCGGCCAGTCTGAGCCTGTCTGCTAGGGGCGTCCTGAGTGGTACGCCCACCGTAGCGGGCAGCTACTCGGTGCTGGTGCAGGCCAGCGATGCCAACGGTTGTGTGGGGGTGGCCAGTACGGCCTTTACCCTAACCGTGAGTACGACGGCTACGGTGACGACCGCAGCGCCTGCTGCTATCCAGGGCACCAGCGCTACGTTGGGAGGCAACGTAACGGCCGATGGCGGAACGCCCGTCACCGAGCGGGGGGTGGTCTACCTGGCCGGTACCGATACACCTACTACTGGCGACACAAAAGTCGCCATGGGGGTGGGCACCGGCCCCTTCTCCCAGACCATTATGGGCCTAAGCAGTAACACCACCTACTCGGTACGGGCATATGCCATCAACGCAGCCGGTACCAGCTATGGTGAACTCCAGGCCTTTACGACCGCTACGGCTCCTTCAGCACCCGTAGTCCTTACGCCCACCAATGGCAGTCAGCTAAACATCAATACACCTACTTACTCAGGCACCTCGGTGCCCACGAGTAGCGTAACCGTATCTGTTGATGGAAATTCCGTGGGCGAAATTTTGGCTGACGCCAGCGGTAACTGGAGCTTGACCTCCCCCGTTTCGCTGGGTGAGGGTTCGCATACGGTCAATGCCCGGGCCCGGCTCAACGGCCTTGACAGCCCGGGTAGTAACACGAATAGCTTTACCATTGATACGACTCCTCCGGGGGCTCCCGTCGTTACTTCGCCCGCCAATGGGGCAACGATTGGTAATAATCTGCCTACTTACTCGGGTACGGCTGAATCCAGCAGCACCGTAACCGTTATTGTTGATGGATCGTCCATCGGCACCACTACAGCCACCGGGGGGGGGAGTTGGAGCTTGACCCAGGGTAGCCCCTTAGCGACTGGCTCGCATACGGTTAGAGCCAGGGCGAATGATGGCGTGGGCAACACCAGTGTTGACAGCAACACTAATTCGTTTGTGATCGACAACACGCAGCCAACTGTGAGCGTGACCAGTTCAGCTACGACTCCCACCTCTACCAGCCCGATCCCGGTGACCATCACCTTCCCGAAACCGGTAACGGGCTTTGTGGTCAGTGAGATCAGTGTGAGTAACGGAACACTGAGTGAGTTCGCTGGGGCGGGTACTACGTACACGGTGACTGTAACCCCAGTGACCAGTGGGCTGGTCTCGGTCAGCGTACTGGCCAACGTGGCCCAGGACCAGGCGAGTAACTTCAATCAGGCTTCGAATGTGTTGAGCATTCTGTATGCTCCGGCTCCGACGCTGGCTGGGTTTGGGGGCAGCCCAAATGCGGTTTGCGTGGGTAGTCCGGTTACCTTCACCGCGAGTGTGGGCAACGTAACGGGCAGCTACAACTACACCCTCACCAACGGGCAGGGCATCTCGCTGACCGGCAACACCAGCGGTGTTAATTTCAGCCAAGTAGTAACGAGCAGTGGGACGGGCGTGCAGAACTTTACGCTGACGGTGGAGCAGAGCGGGCAGAGCAGCCAGGCTACAACCCGTGTGACGGTAAATGCTTTACCCGTGGCAGATCTGACCAACACCGGGCCTTTGAACTGTAGTAACACGAGTGTAACACTGACGGCAACGGGCGGCAGTTCCTACACCTTCACCAATAGCAACGGTGAGGAACTGGCTGGATCAGGTAACATCCGCACCGTCTCGGCAGCGGGCACCTACTCCGTGCGGGTAGCTAACGCCAGCGGCTGTGTGAGCACTACCACCACCAGCGTCGGCTTGGACAATACGGCTCCCGTGGCCAGTCTGGTCAGCAGCGGTAGTCTGAACTGCTCGGTGACCAGCGTGACGCTGACAGCCAGCCCCAGTGGGCAGAACTATATGTTCAGTGGGCCGGGTATCCTCGGTCAGAGTGGTAACACAGCAGTGGTCAACGCAGGAGGCACTTACTCAGTGACGGTGAGTAACCCCGTTACGGGTTGCAGCAGTACCACCACCACCACTGTGATTAGCACCACCGCCGTGGTGACGGTGAGTCGCCCAGCTACCGCTACGGCTAACTTGGGACAGGGCTTCAACCAGGGCTTCACGGCCAGTGGTGGAGCACCCTCCTACAGTTTCATCCTGGCCAGCGGTAGCGTACCGGCTGGGCTGAGCCTGGCCCAGGATGGGGTATTGAGCGGCACGCCAACGGAGTCGGGCAGTTTCCCGATCACAGTACGGGCGACGGATGCCAACGGTTGTTCAGGGGTGAGCGCTACCTATACGCTGGTGATCAACGATCCAATCCCGACGCTGGCTGGGTTTGGGGGCAGCCCAAATGCGGTTTGCGTGGGTAGTCCGGTTACCTTCACCGCGAGTGTGGGCAACGTAACGGGCAGCTACAACTACACCCTCACCAACGGGCAGGGCATCTCGCTGACCGGCAACACCAGCGGTGTTAATTTCAGCCAGGTAGTAACGGCTGCGGGCACGGGTAGCCAAAGCTTCACCCTGACGGTGGAGCAGAGCGGGCAACGGGCTGCGGCTCAAACCAACCTCAATCTGAGCACGGCTCCGGTTTTGAGCCTGAGCAACACCGGTCCTTTATCGTTCACCAACGCCAGCGTCACTCTGGCGGCCAGCCCCGGCTTTGCCCGCTACGTCTTCAGCAGCGGGGCCAGCCAGCCCGGTGGCGCTTCCAGCAACACAGCTCAGGTGAGTGCGGTGGGTGTCTACTCGGTGACGGCTACCACCAGCGAAGGCTGTTCGGCTACCGCTTCAACGACAGTGACGGGTGGGGTGAGCAGCCTGACAGTCTGTCGGGGCGGCACCGCGGTGATCAGTGTGGCCGTGAGCGGTAATCCAGTCCGCTATGAGTGGTACAAGAACAGCCTCACCACACCCAAGATCATGGAGACACCTCAACTGTTTAGGGGTACGGCTACGTCGAGTCTAACCCTGATCAACGCCCAGACCAACACCCAGGGAGACTTCTATCTCAAGACGACGGATGGGGCAGGGGTCGTCACCATCTACGGTCCGTACCGGCTGTATGTAGACGCCAGTTGCCGGGCTCGTGTGGGTGCCGAAACGGTAGTTGCTGAATCGTCTTTAAAGGTGGAGCTGGCTCCCAACCCCATCCAGCAGGAGCGCTTACGGGCGGTGGTACGGGGAGCCGAAGGTAGCTCGCTGCAGGTGGAATTGGTTGACCTGCGGGGCCGTCTGGTTCGTCAGCAACGGTGGTCAGCGGCTGCTGCTGAGCAGGTGATTGATTGGGATCTACAGGGTGAGCTTGGTGGCGTGTATGTACTGGATGTCATCAGCCGATCGAGTATAGATGGAGGTGCGGAACGCCGGAGCGTGAAGGTGATCAAGCCCTAAGTGGACAAAGCCTTCTGAGGGCTCCTAGTTGTACAGACTAACCTTTAAACAAAAACGCCCGGCTTCTCAGTCGGGCGTTTTTGTATCTAAGTAGATGAGCTAAAATAGTTTAGGTTATTTTACCCCTAAAGTCCCTGAAGGGAGACTTTGTCTAAATACGAGCTAAGTTCCCTTCAGGGGATTCAGGGGTAATGAGCTTTAGTCTAAAGTAATTTCACTGATCTTCTTATATCGAAATCGTTTAGTCTAAAGCTGGAACGACTTTATCGAGGTTGTAGAAAATGATGTCTTCTTTGCCGTTCTCGTCTTCGTTCATCATCATACCCACGATGGCGTCTTTCTGAATCCGGTTCGCCAGGATCTCTTTCGAGAGGGCGTTGAGGATGCGTCGCTGCATGACGCGCTTCAGCGGACGGGCACCAAACGTTGGGTCGAAACCTTCGCGGGCGATGAAGTCGAGGACTTCGTTGTCGGCTTCGAGCGTAATGCCCTGCTCGGCCAACCGCGCCTGAATCTGCCTGAACTGGATGTCCATGATCTTGCGGACTTCACGTTTGGTCAGCGGCTGGAACATGACTAACTCGTCGATCCGGTTCAGGAACTCAGGACGTACCGTTTGCTTGAGCAACTCAAACACTTCTTCTTTCGTGTCCTCAATTACCTGTTCGGCGTTGCGACCGTTGATCTCGGCGAAGCGCTCACGAATGATGTGCGAGCCAATGTTCGAGGTCATGATGATGATGGTGTTCTTGAAGTTTGCCACGCGGCCTTTGTTGTCGGTCAGGCGACCATCGTCAAGCACCTGCAACAGGATGTTGAACACATCCGGGTGCGCCTTCTCAATCTCGTCGAGGAGGATAACGCTGTAGGGTTTCCGGCGAACAGCTTCGGTCAACTGACCCCCTTCATCGTAACCCACGTATCCCGGAGGGGCACCAATCAGTCGGCTCACGGCATGGCGCTCCTGATACTCCGACATATCGATACGTACCAGGGCGTTATCGTCGTTGAACAGGAACTCGGCCAGGGCCTTCGCCAGCTCGGTCTTACCAACACCCGTGGTTCCGAGGAAGATAAACGATCCGATGGGGCGTTTGGGGTCCTGCATACCCGCGCGGCTCCGGCGTACTGCGTCCGACACGACCTGGATGGCTTCTTCCTGACCAGCCACGCGTTTGCCTAATTCGTCTTCAAGGTGGAGCAGCTTCTCACGCTCGCTCTGTAGCATCCGGCTTATCGGAATGCCCGTCCACTTCGCTACTACTTCAGCAATATCGTCGGCGGTCACTTCCTCCTGCAAGAGGTTATCGGCGCTGCCGTCTTTCTTGGTCAGATCATCTAATCGTTTCTGCGATTCAGGGATGCGGCCGTACCGAATCTCGGCTACTTTGCCGTAATCACCGGCGCGTTCGGCGTTATCCGCTTCAATTCGTAGTTGATCCAGTTGTTCTTTCAGCGTCCGGATCTCGTTTACCGATTGTTTTTCGATCTCCCAACGGGCTTTAAGTTCGCCACGCTGTTCGTTAAGATCAGCAAGCTGCTTGTTCAAGACAGATTCTTTATCCTTGTCGTTTTCGCGACGAATGGCTTCGCGTTCAATCTCCAACTGCATGATACGTCGGTTCAGCTCGTCCAGTTCTTCGGGAACCGAGTCAATTTCGAGTCGCATCTTGGCAGCCGCTTCATCCATTAAGTCAATGGCCTTGTCGGGTAAGAAACGGTCGGAGATGTAGCGGTTCGACAGTTCAACGGCAGCAATTACCGCGTCGTCTTTGATACGTACGCCGTGGTGCAACTCATACCGCTCTTTGATACCACGCAGGATCGAGATGGCATCCGTTACGTCGGGTTCGCCGACCATAACAGCCTGGAACCGGCGTTCGAGCGCTTTATCCTTTTCAATGTATTTCTGATACTCCTTCAACGTAGTGGCACCGATGGCGTGCAATTCACCACGGGCCAGGGCCGGTTTCAAGAGGTTAGCTGCGTCCATAGCGCCCTCGCCACCCCCGGCACCCGCGCCGATCAGGGTATGAATCTCGTCAATAAAGAGAATGATTTCGCCTTCGGAATCGGTCACCTCTTTGATAACCGCTTTCAGGCGCTCCTCAAATTCTCCCTTGTATTTCGCACCCGCGACGAGCAAACCCAGGTCGAGCGACACAATCGTCTTCGATTTCAGGTTCTCGGGAACATCGCCCTGCACAATCCGCTGCGCCAGGCCTTCCACGATGGCGGTTTTACCAACGCCGGGCTCACCCAGCAGAATTGGGTTGTTTTTCGTACGGCGGCTCAGGATTTGAAGTACCCGCCGAATTTCTTCATCACGGCCAATGACAGGGTCAATTTTTCCTGTTTGGGCACGTTCGTTCAGATTGATGCTATACCGCTCCAGCGAACGGTATTTCGCTTCCGCGTTTGGGTCTTTCACAGGATTATTTTTACCTCTAAGTTCTTTTATCGCTTCTTTCAATGTCTTTTCGGTAAACCCAACGTCGCGCAATAGGTTTGCGACGGAGTCCTTACCGCTGACCAGTCCCAGCAACATCAGTTCGACGCTTACAAATTCGTCGCCAAACTCTTTCAGTTGACTTGTTGCCCGCTGGAAAGCTGTATTCAGATCACTACCTAAGTACATGCCTTGCTGGCGATCCGCTGCACCGGGCTCCCCCGAAATAGTTACCTTCGGATAGCCGTTTATAATTGCATCCAGTGCTAAGGTCAGGCGGCTAGAGTCAATGCCAGCTTTTCTGGCCAGAAACCCGACGGTATTCGGGTCATCGTCCAGTATGGCTTTCAACACGTGGCCAGTTTCAACGGTTTGCTGGTTGTTCCCCTGGGCCATCTGAGCCGCCTGCTGAATAACCTCCTGCGCCTTAATGGTATAGTTATTAAAGTTCATGGCTTGGTCGGAATAGGTTCCTGTTCGTTGCTTACACGTATAGCGTAACAAATCCCAGACCAGGGGGTTTTCCCAGACAATTTGGCGGATTTTGTGATAATTTTAACTCAAATTGCGTCAAAATGGCGATAAGTATGCGTGAGCCTTATCTGGACATACAAGGATATTTTTCTTCAGACACAATAAAGGTTATCAAAGAATGCAGGCAGCTAGCTGATCGCTTACAGAGCGATTGTTTATCACTTTATTTTTTTCTATGGTTGTACCCAAAATATTCACCTGTAGAAACAAAAGAATTTGCATTCCCCTATAGCCAAAAGAAACAAGTGGACCTGCTACCTTTAACTGGACATTAAGTTAAGCATGATCTAACTTAGTGAACTATGAAAACCAGGAGGCAGTACGACGACGAATTTAAGCGAGATATTCTAAAAAAGGCGGTCGGCATCTTCTCCAGGAGCGACCGCGCGGCGGACCGTGGGAAATATTCGGATTTATAAAGGCTCACCAACGTGAGTTCCCCGTTGAGACGATGTGTAAAGTACTGCAAGTGAGCCGCAGTGGGTATTATTATTGGTTAGCCCAACGACCCACCAAAAGGTCAAAAGAGAATGATGCTATTCTGGTAATGATAAGTGATTCATTTACAGCTAGTGAAAAGCGTTATGGTAGTCCAAAAATCACGCAAGACCTTAGAGCACAAGGCGTAAAGGTATCCCGCCCCCGAGTAGCTAGATTGATGAAGCGGGCCAATCTGAAAAGTGTCATTCAGAAGAAATATGTGGTCACCACTACGGATTCCAAGCACACTTACCCAGTGGCCCAAAACCATTTAAACCGCCAATTCAATCCGGCAAAACCGGGGCAGGCATGGGTTTCTGATCTGACCTACATTGCCACGGGTGAAGGCTGGCTTTACCTGACCATGATTATGGATTTGTATGATCGGAAAGTGATCGGTTGGTCGTTGAGTACCTCAATGAAAGCGGCTGAGACGACCATTCCAGCTTGGCAAATGGCCCTTAAAAATCGGCCTATCGAGCGGGCCTTAATTTTCCATTCTGATCGAGGAGTCCAGTATGCCTGTCATGGATTTACCAAGCTGTTGAAAAAACACCCACTGGTTCTGCAAAGTATGAGCGGGAAGGGCAACTGTTGGGACAATGCGGTAGCGGAAAGCTTTTTCAAAAACTTAAAGTCAGAAATGATTTACCAACACGACTTTAAAACCAGAGCAGCGGCTAAACAGGCAACGTTTGAATACATCGAGATCTGGTATAACCGGCAACGGAGGCATTCGACCTTAGGCTATCTTTCACCATTTGAGTACAATAGAGTGCAGTGTCAAAATGTTGCTTAAACTTTTGTCCAATATTATGTTGCAAGTCCAGTTTTTGAGGGTTTGAAAAAATGACACACTTCATTGAACATTCCCGTACTCAACACAAACGAAGGGGCCAGGTGATTCACCTGGCCCCTCCGTCATGCTTAACTGGTCAAAATTACTTCGCCGAAAACTTGTATACCGTTGTTGTTTGATACGTTTCGCCGGGCTTCAACGTGGTTGTCGGAAATTTGGGTTGGTTTGGTGAATCGGGGTAGTGTTCGGTTTCCAGACATAAACCTGTCCGCTTTTTGTAAACCACATTCCCTTTGCCAGTCAACGTACCATCGAGGAAGTTGCCGGTATAAAACTGAACGGCAGGCTCGGTCGTCAGCACTTCCATCACGCGGCCGCTGGTTGGCTCATACACGGTGGCACCCTGTTTCAGTTTGTTGCTAGTATCGGTAAATACCCAGCAGTGGTCGTAGCCTAAACCGTATTTGATCTGCGTATCGGTTGAATCATTGATACGAGCCCCAACGACAGTCGATTTCGTGAAGTCGAACGGCGTTCCGGCGACTGGTTTCAACTCACCCGTTGGAATCAGTGTTTCGTTGACGGGGACAAAGCGGTCGGCGTTAATCGTTACCTCGTGACTCAAAATGTCGCTTTTACCGCCTGTCAGGTTAAAATACGAGTGGTTAGTAAGGTTTACTACCGTTGGCTTATCCGTCGTCGCCTTGTAGTCGATCTTCAGGGCGTTGTCTTTCTGAAGCGTGTAGGTCACTTCAACGGATAGATTACCGGGGTAGCCTTCTTCGCCATCCTTAGCCGTGTAAGCAAGTTTTAACGCGGGTTCGTTGCCTTCTACCGGGGTGGCAGTCCACAAAACTTTGTCAAACCCTTTGAGGCCACCGTGCAGGTGATTGCCCATGTTGTTGGTAGCCAGTGAATACTCTTTACCGTCGAGGGTGAATTTGCCCTTAGCAATCCGGTTACCGTAGCGTCCCACCAATGCGCCGAAGAAGGGATTGTTCTTTACATAAGCGCTCAATGAGTCAAAGCCCAACGTAACGTCTTCAAACGTACCGTTCTTGTCGGGGGCAGTGAGCGATACAAGAATACCTCCGTAATTCGTGATTTTAGCTTCCATGCCAGCTTCATTACGGAGGGTATAGATGTCCGCTTCCTGACCGTCGGCAAGTTGACCGAACGAAGTTTTTTCAATTCCGGCTTTCTGATCACCTTCTTTATTCGAGTTGCAGGAGGAGAGCATAGTTAGGGCAAGTAAGGATGAGAAAAGGGTAAACCGCTTGAAATAATGCATGCAAGTATCGGAGGTTTAGGGTAAAAGGTAAGGGTGAGTATTCAAAAAATTAGCGATGGTAGCCGAGTTTATAGGAAAAAGCGACGAAGCACAACTTAGCAGCCTTGACCGTAATAGGCGTTTTTACCGTGTTTCCGCTCGTAGTGCTTCATCCGGAGCGTATCTTTAATTCGAGGGGTATCAGGATTGATCTGTAGCGTTAGATAGGCTATGCGCGCTATTTCTTCCAGCACGGCCGCGTTGTAGACTGATTTTTCGGCGCTTTTTCCCCACGTAAACGGCCCGTGATTTTGCAGCAGCACCATTTCCATTTCCCCATGCGACAGCCCTTTTTCGCGGAAGATGTCGAAGATCTGGTTACCTGTTTCGTGTTCGTAATCGCCCTCAATCATGGCATCGGTCAATACCGGCGCGCACGGAATATCCTGGTGGGTATGATCGGCGTGGGTGGTGCCGAAAATGGGAATATCCATCCCGGCCTGCGCCCAGGCCACGGCATACGTACTGTGCGTGTGCGTGATGCCGCCGATGTCATCCCAGGTCTTATACAGCAGGGCGTGCGTTTTGGTATCCGACGACGGGCGCATGCTACCCTCCACCACACGGGCGTCGTAATCCATGATCACAATATCGGCCGGTTTGAGCAACTCGTACGGAACCCCGCTCGGCTTGATGGCAAACACAGCTTTGTCGCGGTCCACGGCGCTAACGTTCCCAAAGGTAAACAGCACCAGACCCAGCTTCGGGAGCTGCATGTTAGCCTCGTAGCACTCGTCCTGTAATGTCTTGTACATAATTTAAAGAGCGAATGAGCGAATGAGCGAAAGCGTGATTCAGCGTTTCGCTCATTCACTGTTTACATTTCCAGCACTATTACTGATACAGGCGGCAGCGTAACGGTCAGCGTGTTTCCATTAAGTTTGGCTCCGTTGAAAGCGACTGGCTTTACTTTAGCCGGGTTTTCAAACGTGTTGTGGTCCTGCACCTTTGCCGAGGTGAGAATGCGTCCGCTCACGGCCGATGCGTTGATACCCTTCAGGTTCAGTGTAATTTCCTGCGGCTTCCCGGCGTCGATGTTGACCAGCGAAATGTGCGTTTTGCCCGCCTTGTCCCGCGACGCCGATACCGATACCGCCGGAAGCTTATAATTTCCAACCTTATAGTCATCCGTCTTTACCTCAACGGGCAGCATCGTCGCGTCCTGGTGTACATTGTACATTTCCAGCACGTGATACGTTGGCGTCAGCAGCAGCTTGTTACCCTGAGTCAGAATCACGGCCTGGAGCACGTTAACGGCCTGGGCCAGATTTGCCATGCGCACCCGCTCGGCATATTTATGGAAGATGTTCAGCGTAGCGCCGGCCAGAATGGCGTCGCGCATGGTGTTCTGCTGGTACAGGAAACCGGGGTTCGTTTTGGGTTCAACTTCGTACCACGCACCCCATTCGTCGACCACCAGGGCGATCTTTTTCTGCGGGTCGTACTTGTCCATGATTTCCGAATGCTTCTGCACCAGCATATCCATTTTCAGGGCTTCGTTCATGGTGTGCGCGTAGTCGGTTTCCGTAAACTCTGTGGCAGAACCCTTCTCGTTCGGGCCCCAGCCGAAGGTAGAATAATGGTGCAGCGCCACGCCTTCAACCATCTTGCCCGGAATGTTTTTCATGAGCGTTTCCGTCCAGTTGAAGTCATCGGAACTGGCTCCTGACGCAATCCGGAAGATGCTTTCCTTACCTACCTTAGCTTCCATAAACGTAGCGTACTGCCGGTAGATGTTGGCGTAATAATCGGCCGTCATATTGCCCCCGCATCCCCAGGCTTCGTTACCGACGCCCCAGTAACGCACGTTCCAGGGAGTTTGCCGTCCGTTTTGCTGCCGAAGGGTCGACATGGGGCTGTTGCTGGGGAAGTTGACGTACTGTACCCAATCGCTCAGGTCCTGTACCGTTCCACTGCCAACATTTCCGGCCAGGTACGGCTCCGTGCCGAGCAGTTCGCACATGTTCAGAAAGTCGTGCGTGCCGAAGCTGTTGTCTTCCGTTACGCCCCCCCACCAGGTGTTCACGATTTTAGGCCGCTTGGCTTTAGGTCCAATCCCATCTTTCCAGTGGTACGTATCGGCGAAACACCCGCCCGGCCAGCGCAGGTTGGGAATCTTCATCTTTTTCAGGGCTTCTACAACGTCCAGCCGAACGCCGTTCTTATTCGGAATCTTGGTGTTGTTTTCACCGACGTAGAAACCATCGTAGATACACCGGCCGAGGTGTTCGGCAAAGTGGCCGTAGATGTGCCTATTGATGGTTATCTTACCTTCGTCAGCATTGACGGTCACCCGGTTTTGCGCCAGAAGGCCCAAACTGAGCGGGGTTAGGAGAAGGGTTGTAATATATTTTTTCATGAGTAAAGAGTGAAAGAGTCAAAGGCGAAATCGGGCCGCAACGGCGGACTGTCGCCGAAGCGGAGTGAAAGAGTCAAAGGGCGAATGGATGATTACCAGATCAAGTCTTTCTCTCATTCACCCTTTCACTCTTTCGCTCATTATCTGTAGGCGGCTTCGCTCCAGCGGAGTTCGTTTTTGAGTTGACGCAGGTTAGTGTTTTTGTCAATTACCACCAGCTCCACGCTGAAGATGTCGGCAAAGTCTTCGATGTGGTTCGTCGTCAGATTCTGGCTGAATACCGTATGGTGAGCGCCACCGGCCAGAATCCAGGCTGCGCAGCCGGTAGCCATATCGGGCATCGGTTTCCATAAGGCACGGGCTACCGGCAGTTTAGGCAGCGCTTCCGTTACGTCAACGGCTTCAACTTCGTTGACCAGCAAGCGGAACCGATTGCCCATATCAATCAGCGATACGTTGATAGCCGGACCTGCCGGAGCGTTGAACACCAGCCGAACCGGATCGGCCTTTCCGCCGATACCCAGCGGGTGGATTTCGCAGGAAGGTTTGTCGGCGGCAATCGAAGGGCAAATTTCAAGCATGTGCGAGCCTAACACCATTGGGTTTGTCGGGTTAAAGTGGTACGTGTAATCTTCCATAAAGGAGTTACCACCTTTCAGGCCAGCGGCCATCACCTTCATCGTGCGGACCATAGCCGCCGTTTTCCAGTCGCCTTCGCCACCAAAGCCGTAGCCGTCGGCCATCAACCGCTGCGACGCAATGCCCGGCAGTTGCGCCATACCGTGCAGGTCCTCGAACGTATCGGTATACGCGCCGAAATTGCCGTCCTGCAGAAAAGCCCGCAAACCGAGTTCAATCTTAGCGGCTTCACGTAGCGAGCTGTGTTGATCGCCCCCTTTTTGCAACGGAGCCATCAGCGTATACGTATCGGCATATTCGGTCACGAGTCGATCGATGTCCGCGTTGGCAACTTGATTGATAACCGCTACCAGGTCACCGATGCCGTACGTATTGACTGACATCCCGAAGGTGATTTCGGCGGTTACTTTATCGCCTTCCGTTA
Source organism: Spirosoma fluminis (assembly GCF_054778895.1). Lineage (NCBI taxonomy): Bacteria > Pseudomonadati > Bacteroidota > Cytophagia > Cytophagales > Cytophagaceae > Spirosoma > Spirosoma fluminis. Next base: position 881,923 of record NZ_BAAGZD010000041.1, on the reverse strand, counting down.
CGGCCACCTGGCGCATATTATCGCCAAAGCGGGCCACTTTCAGCGTTTTCAGCTCATGAGCGGCTACCGCCACCCGCGACCACGAACCAATCTGTTCCAGCACATCGGCCTGCTGCCAGTGACCAACGACCACTTTGCGGTTCAGGCCCGGCCTGGACTGGTGCATCCGCGACATGATGAAGCCAAACTCGCGGTCGCCGTGGGCCGACTGATTCAGGTTCATGAAATCCATGTCAATTTCGCCCCAGGGAATATCGCGGTTAAACTGCGTGTGCAGGTGCAGCAAGGGCTTTTTCAGGATGCTCAGCCCCCGAATCCACATCTTGGCGGGCGAGAAGGTGTGCATCCAGGTTACGATACCCACGCAGGTGGACGTTACATTGGCATCCTGGCAGAGATTATAAATTTCGTCCGGCGTTTTTACGACGGGTTTAAACACCACCCGCACCGGAATTTGAGAAGCGTTGTTCAGAAATTCGGCGATGAGGGTTGAGTGTTCGCCTACCTGCCGGAGTGTTTCTTCGCCGTAAAGGTGCTGGCTGCCGGTAACAAACCAGATTTCAACTTGTTTAAGATCGAGCATTTCGCTGGTGAAAGACTGACGTGCAGTGGTTGTATTTAGAAAGAAATTGAGTCGTGATGATGAGGTGTACACGTAGCCCGACACCTCATCATCACGGCAAAGAATTATAGTGTCGGAACTGAACTTGCGGCCAGAACCGGCTTCTGCGTGCTTTGCTCAATGAATTCGCCCAGCTTCTGGTACTTCTGATACAGCTTTTGGTAGACCGCTGCTACGTCGGGACGGGGTTCGTAGCTGGCGTCAAAACCTGATCCCATCGATTTCTGGGCGGCCGCCATCGTTGGGTGCACACCCGCTGCTACGGCCGCACACATGGCCGCGCCAAGCGCACAGGCCTGATCAGAACTGGCAATCTTGATGGGCATATTAAGCACATCCGCTAGTGTTTGCATGACGAAGGGCGATTTCTTGGCTACCCCACCAATCGCAATGACCTGACGAATGGGAACGCCTTCGGTCAGAAACCGGTCGACAATGGCTTTCGAGCCATAAGCTGTAGCTTCTGCCAACGCTTTGAAAATCCGGGCGGTATCGCTACCCAGGTTTAGTCCTGAAATGGCTCCTTTGAGGGTGTGGTTGGCATCGGGCGTCCGGCGACCGTTGAACCAGTCGAGCGCAACGGGATCGTTTTCGGTAACAGGCAAGTCAGCCGCTCTGGCCGATAGATGTGGAATCAGGTTCCTGGAAAGCTCATCAGCGGCTTCAGTGCCCAGGAGGTCACGAACGGGGGCGACAATCACGCGCTGGAACCAGGCATATACATCGCCAAATGCCGACTGGCCCGCTTCCATACCCAGCATGCCCGGAATAATGGAGCCGTCCACTTGTCCACAGATGCCCCGGATTAGCAGGTGACCGATTTCTTCGTTGGGGGCCACGAGCATATCGCAGGTTGAGGTGCCCATTACCCGGACAAAGGTGTAAGGCGTCACTTCGGCGCCGATGGCTCCCATGTGTGCATCAAACGCGCCGACGCCGATGGTTACGTTGGTCGATAAACCAAGCTTTTCGGCCCATTCCGGTGAAAGCGTGCCCATCGACTCATCAGATGTAAACGTATCACGGAATAACTGGTCACGAAGGCCAGCCAGCAGCGGGTCGAGCGTAATGAGGAACGTTTCAGAAGGGAGACCTTCAAATTCTTCGTGCCACATGGCTTTGTGACCAGCCGCGCACCGTGAACGTTTGAGCGTGCGTGGGTTTGTATTACCCGTGAGAACAGCCGAAATCCAGTCGCAGTGCTCAATCCAGGAGAACGCGTTTTCGCGAACGGCTGAGTCTACACGTAGCGTGCGGAGAATTTTAGCCCAGAACCACTCCGACGAATAGATACCGCCGACGTACTTCGTGTAATCTACGTCCCAACGGTGCGCCAGGGTGTTGATCTCTTCCGCTTCGGCGTTGGCGGTATGGTCTTTCCACAGGATGAACATACCGTTCGGATTCTCGGCAAATTCAGGCAATAAGGCCAGGGGAGTTCCTGTTTCGTCAACAGCGACGGGCGTCGATCCGGTTGTGTCGATAGAAATGCCGACAACCTGCTGGCGAATGTCATGGGATGCATTCACCAGCGCCCCTTTGATTGATTGTTCTAAACCTTCGAGGTAATCAAGCGGGTGCTGGCGAAACTGCGAACTAGTCGGGTCGCAGTAAAGCCCTTGTTTCCAGCGTGAGTACTCATGGACATGGGTGCCCAGCGTTTCACCCGTCCGGGCGTTTACCAGCAGGGCTCTGACGGAATCAGTGCCGTAATCAACGCCAATAACGTATTGACTTTTCATAGTAATGAGCTCTCCGAATGGTTAAGGAAAGAGATGCCTCCTGAAGCTACGCAGCTTTAATTGTTCTTATAAGGTTGAAAAGCAAGCCGTCTACCATAAATCCGCCCAGGACCAGCCCTTGCTATTCTGAACGCGATGCCAGCAGGCTTAGGGTATTGGGAATCTTGATAAGTGTCTTTCTGACACAATATTACTTAGTTTGGTATTTATTCGATAAATAATAGCTATAAATTTTTAGCGACTGAATGGGGACGCATCGCAACGAAGCAGCGAACTTGTTTATGATTAAGGGAAAGCCATAAGAGTGAAACTCCGAGTATGTCTTGCCGGTGGAATGATAGAAAGTATTCGAAACCACACTCCCCAACAGCATCAGCGCAGCAAAACCGGATCAGGTCGACGAAGCAGATTTACAACCTGCGTAACATGAAAAATCCGGTCTTTTCCACAATTGAAAAGACCGGATTTGCAGAATGAGTGGACATGTTGTTAATCGATCTCGACCATCCGCTCGCGAGCGATCTCTGCCTGATGCGGCTCCTCCGTTTCGATGGGAGAGGCCATGACTTCAGCTTCGGTGTCAACTACAGAGCGTTCATAATCGCGAAATTTGCCTTTGGGGAGCCAGTACGCCAGCAGACCGGCGTAGGTTGCTGCCAGACCAGCGGCTGTCCAGCCAACCAGCGGCATCCGGTTCCATTGGCGAGTGGCGATACCGCCGAACCCCGCAACGAACGGCAGCATATACCACGGATCATTTAACCGGCGGGCTACCAGATAGCCAACTCCGGCGGTCGCCTTAAGAATGGCGACAGACAAAAGAGTATCCCGTTGCTTATCGCGCTTCCACCAGCCTAATGTCAGTAAAGTATCGGGTGTGCCAACCACGGTAGCGGCCGTTAACCAACCGGCGTATAAACTAACCGGAATTCGCAGGTACTTTTCGGGAGCAGGAACGTCCGTCTTGCCAATCTCCAGGCTTTGGTGCAAACCAATGGCAACCGGCAGATTGAGTTTCGTTGTGATGTCGGAAATAACTACACTTTGCGAATCATTCTGCGAGAAAAACCGGCCGAAAATCGCGTTCAGTGTCCAACTGGCCCACCACCAGGGCAGAGCGCGCTGATAACGCGGATTATCCTTTTGCGAGGACAAGGTCTGATGCACCACCAGCGCCCCCAATCCGGAATACACTGTTGACCATACCGCGCCGAACGCCCATCCTGCCGGAATGATCATATTCTTGTCGAACACTTTCTGGTATTCAACCGGCACATCGTACTCAGGCTCCGACTCGGCGTGTTTCTGCTGCTGACCCTGCCGACGCGATTGTTTGCTCGACAGGCTTGTATAGATAATACTGCCAACGGCGAATGCTGCGGTAGCAATACGCCAGAATGATGAGTTTTTCATACCTGAACTGTGAATTAGCCCGCAGACCGGCTACCGCACGCAACCGATCTGCGGGGGTAAAGACGATTGAAACTGGGTTATGCTAACGCTTCTTCTACCTTCGATTTCGCGTCATGATACGTACCATTCAGCGAGTCGGTCACGGCGGCTATCGCGTTCTTGGCGGAACGGCCCGCTGACTTCGCTTTGTAGCGATAGCGAGCCCGGTCGTAGGCATTGGTGTTGTTATACGCAATAATCAGGGCGGCTACACCAGCCGCTATGCCAGCCGCCACGCCGATACCCCAGGCCAGGTTCGACGACTGTTCCACTTCACTCTTGCGTGTATTCTTATGCCGCATCATCGCACCCGTCATTTCGGGAGGAGCTACGTAGCCCATCACTTCATACATCTTGTTTTTGATGCCGCCCGGTATCACTTTAGACTCGCCTTTCATCAGGGCTTTGTAACCATCCCGAGCCACCATTACCGGATCCTGCAACTCATCCGTTACCACAGTATCTGCTGCGCCCGCTTTGTTGAAGAAATCGGTGTCGGTTGCGTTGGGCATCAGCGCGGTCATCGTTACGTTCGTGCCTTTAAGCTCGTTGTTCATCGACAGCGTGAACGAATATACATACGCCTTAGTCGCGGCATACACAGCCTGCAGCGGGAACGGCACAACGGCCACCAGCGAAGACAGATTCAGCACACGGCCTTCGTTACGTTGGACCATGTCTTTCAGGAACAGCTTCGTTAAGTGGGTCAGCGAGATTACGTTGAGGTGAATAAGTTCACTCTCTTTCTCCCAGTCGGTCTCCGTGGCGAACATGCCATACGTACTAAGACCCGCATCGTTAACCAGGTAATTAACCGTAATACCCTGGCGTTTTACTTCGTCGTAAACCTCCTGCGCTGAGTTTTCCTGCGAAAGGTCTTTGCCGATTACCGTGATCTGCTGCGTGCCATAATTGCTTTTGAATACATCCGCTAACCGATTCAGGGTATCGTCGCTGCGGGCAACCAATACCAGGTTGTAGCCATCCTGGGCAAAAAGCTTAGCGAGTTCCTGGCCGATACCACTTGAGGCACCGGTAATCAGGGCGGTTTTTCCGGTTTCTGTGTTCATAACAATTGAGTTTTTTGAATTCTATACCGTTTAGTCAACTCGCATAATCGGAAGTTGTTTTCAATAAGCGTGGTTGGCTGGGCTGTTACTTAACTAACTCATGTAGCTCATTTTAAGACAAAACAGCGTTTTACCAGTTGAGTAACCACTAGCTAGAACGTTATGAAAACACTTGCAATAAGTCTGTCTATATGCATGGCAGTAGCCTTTGGCTGCTCGCCCTACCGGATTGTTCAGAACCAGTCTGACAACACCGCTACCTGGTCTGCCTACCGCACGTTTGCCTTTGTGGATACGAACCGGATCAGTTCAAACCCCCGCGATACGTATCAGGCCGCTATGGAACAGGTGAAGCAGGCGGTGGCGGCTGAAATGGCCAAACGTGGCTATCAGCAGACGAAGGACAATCCCGATCTGCTGGTGAACCTGGGGGCGGTCGTCAAACAGAAAACCCAGACCCGGCCGACGACGATCTATGAGGCACCGCTGTACATTGGTCAACGGCGGTATTCGTGGCGCAGCCAGGACGTGCCCGTGGGTACGTATCAGGAAGGAACGCTGAGTTTACACGTTGTCGATGCGCAACGTAACGCACTTGTGTGGGATGCGGCCGTTTCGAGCGTGCTGAATAAGAAAGGGGTTACCCCGCAGCAGATTGGTGATGCGGTCGGAAAGGTGTTCGAGAAGTTTCCGGCTAAGCCTGTTTAGCTGAAGATCCTTAACGCAAATAGCCCCACTTTCAATGGGGCTATTTGCGTTGAGCAGTTATCTAATTAGCGCCAGCAATTGTGTACGCACTAAACCAACGTTTCTTCAACTTTAGCTTCGCCGTTGTGATAAGCGCCCGCTACAGCGTCGACCACTGAACTTAAGGCACTCTTTGCGGAGTGAGTGGCTTTACCAGCTTTGTAGCGATAGCGAAGCTTATCGTACGTACTGATTGGGCTACTGATTCCACGATTGCGGTACTGCGCTGCGATAACAATACCCGCGATGGTAAGGGCGGCAATGCCAATGCCTAGGGCCAGCGCTGACGGCTTCTCCTCCTCAGCTTCGGTTCGATCTTTCATCTGCGCCCGAGCCGCCTGACTTACCATAGAGTCCGGTAACACGCGGAAGGCAGCCGCCTGCATTTTAGTCGATAAACCCGCGACGACTTTGTCTTTTCCTTTCATCAGGGCATCGTATCCTGCCTTCGCTACGTCGGCCGCAGGCATCGAACGAGCCTGTTCCTGAGCTACCGTATTGCTGGCACCGGCTTTGTTGAAGAAATCGGTATCGGTAGCGGGCGGCATCAGTACCGTGATGTTGACATTGGTGTCCTTGACCTCATTACGTAGCGCTTCCGAGAAGGAATAGATAAACGACTTGGTGGCACCGTATACCGCCATGAGTGGGTTCGGCATGATTGACGCAATCGAGCCCAGCATCAGGATCTTACCTTCGTTCCGTTGCACCATGTCCTTCAAAAAGAGCTTGGTCAAATGAACCAGGGCTGTCAGGTTCACCTGAATTACGTTCAACTCTTTTTGCAGGTCGGTTTCCGTAGCAAATAGGCCATATTCGCCAAAACCGGCATTATTGACCAGAACGTTGACCGTAATATGCTGGCGGGTTACCTCGTCGTATATCTCCTGAGGAGCTTGTGGACTGGATAAGTCTTTTTCAACGACCGTAATGGAGGAGGTGCCAAACTGCTGTCTGAACTGCTCGGCAATACCTTGTAACTTGTCCTCGCTGCGGGCTACCAAGACCAGATTATAGCCATCTTTTGCAAACAGCGTCGCCAGCTCGCGACCGATTCCGCTCGATGCCCCGGTGATCAGGGCCGTTTTGCCTGCTTCTGTTGTCATACTAGTTGAGTGAATTAATTAGGTTGTTTCTCTCTACTCAACTTGTAGGCCTGAAAGTTGTTTCAGGCGGCTTATTTTGCTACCACCTTCACATCAATTTTTCGAAGCGTCGGTTTTGGAATGCCTGACGTATCTCGTTTGCTGACTCCGGTTCCCCGGCCGATGGCATCAATCCGCAGATAATCAATGCCCGATGATACCAACTGCTGCTTGATCTGGTTGACGCGTTTGAACGACAGGCTCTTATTGGTCAGAGGGCCTTGCGCGTCGTTGGCATACCCAATGAGCTGTACCTGGAGTTGCGGATACGTTTTCAACAACGTCGCCAGCTCACCAACCGCCGTCGTAGAGCCGGGAGACATGGACAGCGAGCCCGGCTGGAACGTAACGCCCGTTAACGGGAATGTTCTGCCTTTCGGAAGGGCTGCATTGCCTACGTAAGGCGCTATCAGCTGCGTCAGCCCACCTGTTGCCGCAGTTGTCGCCGATAGACCTGGGGTCGCAACGGGCGTGGTTGCTGCAACAACGGACGTTGATTTCGGGGTTGTTTTTGACACCGGGTCCTTAGGCACTGCCAGCGATCTGGTCACTGTATCCGCCTGCGCGGTGTCGGCCGTAACCGGAGATACATCGCTTACCTCTTCGCTGCCATCGGCGTACTTCTGGGTGTTCTGATAGATGTAATATCCGCCGACAGCCACTGCTAACGCCAGTAAGGCTCCAACGCCCCATTTAGCGAGTGAGCTGTTGTTATCGTCGGCATCATCGTTCAAATCATACTGAACCGGCGGGCGGGTTGGAGCGGTAGCCGACCGGGCGCTGCCGGTTGCTGCAACGGATTCAACGGCGGTACGTCGGGCCGGAGCCGCCATGCCCGCTACGATCTGCTGCAAGCCAACTTTTTCGACCAGTCGGGGCATCAGTTCATCCGGCACAACGGCCACGAATGCTTCGCGTTCGGAGAAGAGCGACGACGCAAGGCCATCGGCATCAATCTTTTGCTCTCTGGCCCGTTTTCCTAATACGTGTAAAACAACGGTTGTAATTAAGCCCAGCAGCGAAATAGCTGACGAATTCCGGATGCCTGCGTAGCCCGAGATCATACTGCCGATCGAGCTTTTCATGGCAGGCAGCAAATGGCTGATTACCTCATTTCCCTGCGTGATAAGCGTATTCGTGTGGGCCGGGTCCCGGAGGATGGCCGGTAGATTGTCCAGCAAAGCTCCGTCGTAACGGCCCTTCTGAATGTGATTGTATAGTTGATTTACCCCGATTTCAGTGGTTGTGCGTTTCATTAAACCGCCAACAATTGTGTACACAAGGCCATCGACGGCTTTACTGGTTTTTTCGGCGGGCTCGTCGATATAAGCGGCTATGCGCGTTAGGGCATCCGAGTTAAGTACTTCGTTTAACGTGGCAAACAAATTCATAGAGAGTAGGCTCAATCAGGCGGAAAGTAGGTGCTATTTCTCACATCACAACCGATCAGCGTTCCGGCAAAAGCGGCACTAAGACACCTGGCGATAAAATTAGGTAAGGTTTGGCAAAGGTTGCATAACGCCACAAGATAAAATTATGGAATTTTATCGCTTAGGTAAACGCTCAATCACCTCCTGATACTCAGTTTCAACGGCGCGCAGCCGCTCCTGACAGAAGGTGATCAGGGTTGTTGCCAGCCGAATTTTGTCGGGAAGCTCATCGAGCGAAACCTCCTCATTTTCAATGTCGTAAACTAACGTACTTAGCTGATCGTAGGCTTCCTGATAAGTCATTCTCTTTAAAATATTGAGTTGCCCAGTTATAGAATTATAAAATTGTAGCTGGCCTAATCGTAAGATATACTATGAATGCAACTCTACAACCGTGCAACCTTACAACTTTATAACTCTCGTGTTAATGGTGCCGTCGTGCATTTGTACCTGCAACTCCTGACCGGCATCAACATCGGCGGTTTGGGTCAGAATCCGCCCGTTACGCAGCAGTAGCGCATATCCCCGGCGTAACACATTGGCGGGGTCGAGGTGACGTAACGTCACGGCTTTTTCGGTTAAGTCGGTGTGGCGCTCACGGAAGTAATTGTACGTCACAAATCGTAAGCGCTCGGTCTCTGAATCCAACTCCTCGCGGGCTGTCTGCAGCGCTTCACGGGCGGCAAAGGTCAGGCGGTCACGCAGCTGAAAAAGGCCTTCTTCAAACAGCCGGTTATGCTCAATCAGGAAGGCCGCTGCCTTCGTGGGTGTCTTTACGCTTTCGTGACACAACAGGTCCGTAATACTTACGTTCCGTTCGTGGCCAATGCCGGCCAGGATAGGAATACGGAACCCAGCCACGGTTTTTCCCATCAGATACGTATCAAACGAGCCAAAATCGAGTTGCGAACCGCCCCCCCGCACAATCACAACGGCATCGTAGGGTTTGTTGCCCGCTTGAATACGCGCTAACTGGCCGCAAATGGCCTGGTCGGCTCCCTGCCCCTGAATCTGGGTAAAAAACTCGTCGATGACGTAGTCATAGCCAAACGAATTGGTCGTCAGTTCATGCCGGAAATCCCGCCAGCCGTCGGAGTTCGGCGCGGTTATAAGCGCGATTCGTTGTAAAATGGCGGGGCGGGGCAGGAGTTGATTCGCAGTAATGTACTGACCGGCTTCCTGCCAGATCAGATCGGGATGATCATTGAGCAGCGCGTCCAGTACGGCCTGACGTTCGCGTTCAATATTGCCCAGCGTATATGAAGAGTCGATCTGAAGAATCTCTAACCGCAGGCCATATACGGGACTGAAGCCGACCGCTACTTTCAGCAGCAACTGAATATTGCGGGCAAAGGCTACGCCAGTGGCTTTTTCAAACTCGCGGATAATAGTGTAGTTCCGTCGCCAGATGCATGCTTCCAGTTTCGCCAGGGTTTCGTTACGTCCCGTCGGTCCATCTCCGCGCTCCACCAGGGTCAGAAAACAGTATCCTCGATCGGGGTAGTTTTTTATATCACTCGTTTCGGCAACGACCCAAACCGCTTTGCGCCCAAAAGCTTCGTCGACAACGGCTTCGAGCGTAAACGCTAAATCAGACAGGCGGATGGGAGACATAGATAAAGAGTGAACGCGCGAAAGAGTAAACAAATCAGCTACCAGAGGTACGCTCTTTCACTCATTCACTCTTTCGCTCATTAATTTATAGTCCTTCAAACTGTCGGAGGAACCGGACATCGTTTTCGGTATATAGACGAAGGTCGTTTACTACGTACTTGAGCTGCGTGATGCGCTCAACGCCCATCCCAAAGGCAAAGCCGGTGAATTCTTCGGGGTCGATTCCGCAGTTGGCAATAACCTGCGGGTCAACCATGCCCGAACCGGCGATTTCAACCCAGCCCGAATGTTTACAGATGTTGCAGCCTTTACCACCGCAAATCTGACACGAAATATCAATCTCGGCGCTTGGCTCCGTGAACGGGAAATAGGAGGGGCGGAAACGAATCTGCGTTCCGGGCTCAAACATCTCTTTCACAAAGTGATATAGCGTATCTTTCAGATCTTTGAAGCCTACATTCCGGTCAATATAAATGCCTTCGACCTGGTGGAACATGCAGTGGGCGCGGGCCGAAATCGTTTCGTTGCGGTAAACCCGACCCGGCATAATCGACCGAATCGGCCGGAAGCTCGTCGGCGCACCGTCCGTATCAGGTTTCTGCCGCTCCATGAGCCGGATTTGCACGTTCGAGGTGTGCGTACGTAACAAAATATCGTCTGGATAGCCATCGCTTTTCTTTTCCACGAAAAACGTATCCTGCATGTCGCGGGCGGGGTGGTTGTCGGGGAAGTTCAGCGCACCGAAATTATACCAGTCCGATTCGATCTCCGGGCCGTCAGCGACGTTGAAGCCAATCCGCTCGAAAATCTGGATAATCCGCTGGCGAACCAGAGTCAGGGGATGCTGCGTACCCGTCAGGTTAGGAATGGTAGGCAGCGTCAGATCAACCGGCGGGGTGTTGCTGGCCGATGTCTGCTGCTCCTCAATCTGTTGGGTAAATGATTCGAACCGGTCCTGAGCCAGATTTTTCAGGCCGTTCAACTCCTGACCTACGGCCCGTCGGTCGGCCTGAGGCACGCTTTTCAGCCCTTCAAATAATTCAGTAATAACGCCTTTGCGGCTGATGAAGCGTAAGCGAAATTGCTCTAGCTGCTCTGGCGACCTGACGTCATACTGCTCAATTTCCTGATATATGGTTTTAACCTTTTCCAGCATACATTCCGGCTTTTTTAGTGCCCTTGCTTACAAAGGTACGTAAAAGCCGGAATAGCATAGAACCGCGGATTGGGAATCCCGTAGGTTGGGGTCTTTATTACACACTATGAGGGTTAGCGTCGACATACGGTATAAAACCGACGAATATCTAGATGTTGAGTAAGTGGTGAAGTGGCTTTGATGGTTAAGGAGTTAGGTATTTTCTGCAAACAATATGATTGAACTGTGTTATGTAGGTCTGATTCTTGCGAATAGGTTTGGGCAGTGGGTGTCAACAAACAACGGATTCTGTCAGTAAGTAACGGACCTAAGTTTCTGAATGTCAGCCTCGAACTACTAGTTTTTAATCATCACTCAAAACGACTATGAAAGCATTTGCTAACGACTCAATCTTTGATCCTATGTCTATGCCGTTCCACAAAAGTGTGGAAAAAATTGCCGACTCTTCCTGTTTGCAAAAGCTCCTCATCCCGTTTTACGATCGTAAGCGTACCGTATCCGTTGATGAAATTGTACGCTTGGAAGGGTCAGGTAATTACACAAACTTCTTTTTGAAAGATGGTACGAAGATGCTCGTATCACGCACGCTGAAGGAATACGAAACGCTGCTCGATGGACAGGCGTTTGTTCGTGTTCACAAATCCTGCATTGTTAACCTTGGCTTTGTGCGGAAATTCTTTGTGAAGAAAGAAGGAGAACTGGAATTGATCGATGGACAGCAGGTGAAAATTTCACGTCGTCGGGCGCAAATGTTTATGGAGCGCATCCGGGAATTCCAACCGGTGGCTTTGAGCTAATAAAGCCTTAGGATTAATCCGCAGATAGGCTCTGAAGGTACGTACGCCACCTCAGTACGTAGTTTTACGTAATAGACTGGGTACATTCACTCAAAAGATATACTTTAAATCAGATTAAAAGCCTGATTGACAGTTGGTTGACTTTGTGAGTCGACGATTGCCAACCAGGCTTTCTTTTTTAAGGCGGCCCGAGTAGAATAGTTTTGTTTTGTCATAAGAGACGCACACTAAACCAATTCTATCTCGAAAATGGAAGCTAATCTTTTCGCCCCGGCTCAGCCAACGCCTATCGCCCCTCAGTTTCCCGCTTCGTATCAACGTGGTTCGCAACGGATCGCGCTCCCTTATCTGAACCGGACCATCTTTATTTCAGTAGATGATGTGTTGTTTCTACAGGGGGAAGGAAACTATACATTTTTGTATACCCGTGACCGTAAGCGGTATCTGGTATCGAAAACACTCAAAGAATTTGAAAAATCGCTGGACGGATCGATGTTTCTACGTATCCATAAATCGTACATCGTCAACCTAGGCTACGTTCAGTACAGCGTGTTTACCAAAGAACGGCAGGTTCGCCTGGCCGACGGTCGGGAGGTTGCCATATCACGCCGTCGGATGAAAGACATTTCGCAACAACTAGCGCTATATTGGCAGCGGTTAGTAAACTAGCGTACTCCTGATAGGTAAAACTACGGATATGGTGAATCCCTGATAGCTACGTTAGCGTAAATAGAATTTTAAGTTGGTTTTGCTTTTAGTCGGTTGGCCTGGTGCCAGATGCTGATTGCTGCGGCTACAGCCAATCTTTTTAGACGCATATTTAGTGGGTTAATTGAACGGACAACCGTTGCTGCAAACTCCTCTGGGGGCGGATGGCAACGGTTTGTTTTAGTCAGTCTATTCCTCAACTTCAGATACAAAAAAGCAGCCCACGTTTTCGTAGGCTGCTTTTTGCGTGCCTGGTTTAGTTTCGCTAGAACAGACGGTAGGCCAGCGTAACCTGCCAGGATTTGAAGCGCTGGTTAAACTGCCCGTTTGGATCATTGATCTGTGCAACGTCGGAGAGGTTGCCTTCGTAGCGGACATCGAGTCCGAACGAGCCCAAATCCAGTCCACCCCCTACCTGATACCCGTAATACGCTTGCGACCAGGCGTCGTTCAGCGTACCGCTGGTATACTGGCGTATGGCTTCCCCTAACTTCTGATTATCACCAACCCGGAGCGATATGACCGGACCGGCCATCACCCGAATCGGACCGCCTTTGATACCCAATAAAATCGGTATATCGAAACTGGTCGTTTTAACCGTAACGGTTTGACTTTGTCCGTTACGTATCACTTCAAATGAACCGGCCCGGGTTGAGTACAATACTTCAGGTTGCAGAAACAGGTTTTTGCCAAAGCGCGTGTAGATGCCGAAGGACGTACCGGTTCGGCTGTCGAAGCTGTCGCTGATGCTGTTGCGGAACGTCTGCCCATCGACGTTTACATTTGGCGAACCATTGGCATTGGTACTCGTCTTTATAAACGGCCCCAGGCTGAGCCGGGATAGGTTAACCCCTCCCTTAATACCAATTTGAAAGCCGCCCTGGGCGAATGTGAGTGCGGGCAATAACGTGAGCAGCGTGAAAAGCAGGTTTTTTTTCATGGTTGTATAGACTATGTGATTGGTTAAACGCTTAGTCGTCAGATCCGGTATTGGAGGTCAACTTATTTCGAGGAAACGGCGTTATTTATACGTAACGATTACCCCCAAAAATCAGCTTGCTGCAGCAGGTTTAGTCTGTTTCCTCTGGCTTAACTTATTCTTTGAGTGCCTAAACCTCGCCGGGTTTAATGACCGGGCTGCATTTAACAGAAACCAGCATATATCCCAACCAGACTCGTGTCAATGGCCAAGTTAAAAACTACCTTTTTTTGTCAGAATTGCGGCCAGCAAACGGCTAAATGGATGGGCCGTTGCCCAACCTGCGGAGAGTGGAATACAATTGTTGAAGAGGTTGTTCAGAAAGACGAACCCGAAAAAGGCGGCTGGCGGAGCCCCTCGTCAGGACCGGGTAGTCTGAAAGTAGCGGCTAAGCCCAAGGCTCTTCACGCCATTAATTACGAAGAACAACCGCGCATCCATACGACCGATGGCGAGTTGAACCGGGTACTGGGCGGAGGTATTGTCGCCGGTTCGCTGGTACTTATCGGCGGTGAGCCCGGTATCGGCAAATCGACGTTATTGCTACAGATTGCGCTGAGCCTGTCGGGCATGCGGGTGCTATACGTATCGGGCGAGGAAAGTGAGCAGCAGATTAAGATGCGCGCTGAACGACTCGACGCACCCACCAGCGATTGCCACATCATGACCGAAACGTCAACCCAGAATATCTTTCGGGTCGTGGAGCATTTTGAGCCGGAAATCCTGATCATCGACTCGGTGCAGACCATGCAATCATCGCTGGTCGAGTCGGGAGCAGGGAGCGTATCGCAGGTGCGGGAGTGTACCGCCGAATTTATGAAATACGCCAAAGAGAGCGGAGTGCCGGTGTTTATGATTGGCCACATCACCAAAGAGGGCTCCCTGGCCGGGCCTAAAGTACTCGAACACATGGTGGACACCGTGCTGACGTTTGAAGGTGACCGGCACACTACGTACCGGATTCTGCGCACCACCAAGAACCGGTTCGGCAGCACCGACGAACTGGGCATCTACGAAATGCTTGGTAGCGGGCTGCGGCAGGTAACAAACCCATCCGAAATCCTGATCTCCCAACGCGACGAAGCCTTGAGTGGCGTAACGATCGGCTCGATGCTGGAAGGTAACCGCCCGCTGATGATTGAAGCGCAGGCTCTGGTTAGCGTGGCCACCTACGGCACGCCACAACGTAGCAGTACGGGTTTTGATGCCAAACGGCTGAACATGCTGCTGGCTGTTCTCGAAAAGCGGGGCGGTTTCCGACTGGGGCAGCAGGACGTATTTCTGAATATTGCCGGCGGCTTACGTGTCGAAGACCCGGCCATCGACCTGGCGGTCTGCGCGGCTGTGGTATCGAGCTACGAAGACATTGCCATTCCGCCGTCGGTTGCGTTCGCGGCCGAAGTCGGCCTGGGTGGCGAAGTACGGGCCGTGAGCCGGATTGAATCACGTATTGCCGAAGCCGAAAAGTTGGGGTTTAAACAAATGTTTATCTCTAAATACAATATGAAAGGGCTGGACACTAAAGGCTTCAGAATCAACATCAAACCCGTATCGCGGTTAGATGAGGTATTTCAGGGCGTATTGATGTAAATTTTCTCGATTCCGGGTTCAGCAGACTACCAACATTCGCTATTTTTCAGGATAGTGGGAGCATATACCAGCCCATAGGTTGCTCGCTGCTTCGGAGCGCACCACCTAGTTTCAGGATCGTGAACAGATGGTGCGCTTCGTGAAGCAGGAAAAATTCAGTCCAGCCTTCAATCGTCATCGGCCCATAAACCGGATGCAGGCCAACCCGCGTGATCTGCTCTTCGTGCAAAACGCTGAGGAAGGCGTTTAACGTAGCGCGTTCACCCCGCATTCGCTCGATCAACTCATCAAACGAGAGTCGCGCCCAATCGGTAAAGCCGGGGTCATCGTCGGCTACGTAGCGCGAGAAAGCAGGCGTTTCGCCCGTGGTGATGTGCTGCATCCGATCCAGAAAAATCTCCTGATACCGGCCCAGGTGGGCTATGTGGTCAAGTATTGACCAGTGGTCGGGTTGGGGGCGTTGGCGTATCTGCTCATCGGTAAGTCCGTACAGTAAGTGATCAAGCGCATCGGGCTGGCTGGAAAGCCGGGCTAACAAAGATGGTTTCATGATGGAGTACTAGTGAATTACTGAGTAAAAGCCCAAAACGGCCAATTTGTTACGAACCATTCTGCGTAACTCTAGTTGACATAATGGTTATTTAACAAGTATCTAAAATTTACTTACGTTATGAGTTACATCAAAGCCGGCGTGGACGCCCAGGGCAACGACGTCAATTTATTTTACCAGGATTGGGGAACCGGCAGCCCTGTAGTGCTGATACACGGCTGGCCGTTGAGCCATGAAATGTGGGATTACCAGATGAACGAGCTGCCAGAACACGGTATTCGTGTCATCGCTTACGACCGGCGAGGGTTTGGTAAATCGTCGAAACCCTGGAATGGTTATGATTACGATACATTGGCTGATGATTTAAAAGCGGTGCTCGATGAGCTGAACCTACAGAATGTTACGCTGGTTGGGTTTTCGATGGGTGGCGGTGAAGTGGCCCGCTACATGAGCCGTCATGGTGGGGAACGGGTGTCGCGAGTTGCGTTTGTGAGCGCTGTAACACCGTATCTACTTAAAACTGACGATAATCCGGACGGTGTTGATCAGGACGTATTCGATGATATACTGACCAATTTGAAAAAGGACCGCGCTGACTTTCTGCAAACCTTTAGTAAGCAGTTTTACGGTGTAAGCCTGGTGAGTCATCCTGTAAGTCAGGCACATTTAGACGGTGACTTCATACGTGCCTACCTGGCGTCGCCTAGAGCAACCATCGAATGCGGAAAGGCATTTGCAATGACGGATTTTCGGAACGATCTAACACAGATCAACGTGCCGGCGCTGGTCATTCACGGCGATAGTGATAAGACCGTACCAATCGAATCATCGGGCGAACGAACCGCTGAAGCCTTACCGAATGCGCATTATATCGTGTACAGCGGGGCACCCCACGGGTTGTTCTACACCGAACGGGATCGGCTGAATCAAGACCTGCTGGCCTTTGTGCAGGAAGGTGCAACAGCCTATCCGTCAGCAAGTACGTCCACGGGTTATTAATCAGGTTCTGTTCATAAAACAGCCCGACTTCTGCGCAGAAGTCGGGCTGTTTTGTTATAACTCTCGATACGTTCTTACGTAAGTTGACGGCGTCTGCCCCGTGATTTCCTTGAACTGCCGATTGAAGTTAGATAACGTCCGAAAGCCACTCTCAAAGCTGATCTGCGTGATGTTCAGCTTGCCATCAATGAGGAGTTTACAGGCGTGCCCAATACGTACCTCCGACACAAACTCCGAAAATGTTTTGTTGGCGCGGGCTTTGAAATACCGGCAGAACGCGGGGGGCGTCATACCCGCCAGATCGGCAACCGTATCCAGACTAAGGTCGCCGGGAAAGTGACTCAGTACGTAGTCATGTACTTGCTGCATACGGTCCGTTTCGGCAGGTTTAACCGTATTTATGTACCCTGGGCTGGTCAGAAATCGGTAGTCGGTCGCGTGTGAAAGCTCATCGAGCAGGTTGAGCAAACAAAGCACTCGCCCGAATCCAACCGGCAACTGGCCTAATTCCCGCAGATACTCTTCGGCCCGACTGCGCGTTGGCCCCGTCCATTCCAACCCCTTTCGGGCATGGTTCAGTAACTGCCGGAGCGGTACCATTTCATGCTTATCGAAAAAGCTGCTGCCTAAAAAATCTTCGGAAAAATAAACAACGATTCCCCGGGTCGCTAACCCCGACGGTTTATTGAAATACGATTTATCACTTCGCCATAAATGCGGTAAATTGGGACCTAAAAACACTAAGTCGCCCGGTCCGAAGGGCCTGATCGAATCGCCGATAAACCGCGTGCCGGTACCTTCCTCTACCAGAAACAACTGGTAGTGGGGATGGAAGTGCCAGTTAGGGTCAAAATGGGGCTCAATCAACCCGCGTACGGTAAATGAAGCACCAACGGGTTCAAGATCTTTACGTAGCGCCTGCTTCATCTGAAATTCTTTATTTTAACACATAAAACCAAGTTAGTGCTCCAAGTAAGATAATATAAAGTCAATACTAGCCAAAAAAGGCTGAGAATACCACTATTTTGTTGAATACTTTTGTGTAATTATTTTCCGAACAGATATGAATAAGCTGGGAATGAACCTGTTCGTCTGGACAACAACGATGGATGAAGATCTGTCCAGAACGTTTTTATTTTTGAAGGAGCAGGGGTTTGACTTTGTTGAACTGCCCATCAATGAGTCGGGTGAGAATCCCGATTTTTTGGCGAAGTGGCAGCGCATCGGTCAGCAGCTCGGCGAGCTGGGGTTAGGCGTTCAGGCCTGCACGATTTGCGGACCGGAGTACTGCCTGATTAACCCCAATGAAACGGTTCGTCAGGCGGGGATTACGTATCTCAAGCGCGTTATCGACTGCACGGCTGCGGCCGGAGGAACCATTCTGATGGGCCCCCTGTATGCCGGGTTTAAAACCTTTACGGGGCAGCCTGCCACTGAGCAGGAATGGGCACGGTCGGTGGCCGCTATGCGCGAAGTCGCCGAACACGCGCAGGAACGTAACGTGACCCTCGCGGTCGAGTATTTAAACCGCTTCGAAACGTATCTGCTGACGTGTACCGACGATCTGGTGCGCTACGTAGAAGCGGTCGATCATCCCAACTGCAGGGCCGCTTTCGATACGTTCCACGCCAATATCGAAGAGAAATCAATGGCTGGTGCCCTGCGTAAGCTGGCGCCTTACCTGGCCCATGTTCAGATTTCCGAAAATGACCGCTCCACACCAGGACAGGGGCAGATAAACTTCGATCTGGTCTTTGATGCCTTGCAGGAGATTGGCTACGAAGGGCCTGTCGCTATAGAAGCGTTCGGTGTAAATCCGCCCGCAATTGCACAGGCCGCGCACATCTTCCGCCCCATGTTCGACTCGCCCGAGCAGTTAGCTGCCGATGGGTTAACCTTTTTAAAGAACGAAGTCATGAGTCGGACCGTCGCCGAAGCGGAGCGAAAGGCAGCCGCCGATGTTGAAACGCTTATTTAATCGCCTGGACTTCGTGTTTCGCTTTATCATTATTTCTCTCACTCACCCTTTATGAAACTGAACATTGCTATTGTCGGCCTCGGGTTCGGGGCCGAATTCATCCCCATCTACCAGCGGCATCCGCACACCAACATGTACGCGATTTGCCAACGTAACGTCGAAAAACTTAACCAGATTGGCGATGCCTTTGGTATCGAAAAACGGTATAGCAACTACGACGAGCTCCTGGCCGATCCGGCGGTTGATGCTGTTCACATCAATTCGCCCATTCCCAACCACGCTGAGCAAAGCCTGAAAGCGTTACGTGCCGGTAAGCACGTCGCCTGCACCGTTCCGATGGCCACGACAGTCGAGGAGTGCATGGAGATCGTGAAAGCGTGCAAGGAGTCGGGTAAAAAATACATGATGATGGAGACGGTGGTATATAGCCGCGAGTTTCTGTTCGTTAAAGAATTGTACGAAAAAGGCGAACTGGGTAAGGTGCAGTTCCTGAAAGCCAGCCACCAGCAGGACATGGATGGATGGCCGGATTATTGGCCTGGTCTGCCCCCGATGCACTACGCAACGCACTGCGTCGGGCCAGTGGCCGGTTTGCTGAAGCTTGAAGCCGATTACGTCTCCTGCTTTGGGTCCGGAACAATCCGCGAAGAGTTAGCGAAGATCCATAACTCACCTTTTGCGGTTGAGTCGGCGCACATTAAGTTCAAAAATAGTGATTTGTCGGCTTACGTCTATCGGTCTTTGTTCGACGTAGCGCGGCAATATCGCGAGAGCTTCGAGGTATATGGCGACAAGAAGTCGTTTGAGTGGCAGCTGATCGAAGATGAACAGCCCGTTATCCATACGGCGAAGAAACCCGAGCCGGAAATTCCGGAAAAAGTAACCGTGCCGGATTACGCACGTCTGCTTCCTGACTCCATCCAGCGGTTTACGACCAAAGGCGTTTATGATGCCGACGAGCAACAGCACCTGTCGTTTACGCAGGGGGGAGGACATGGTGGGTCGCATCCGCACATGGTGCATGAGTTTGTTTCGGCCATTATTGAGGATCGCGAACCGTTCCCCAATGCCGCCCAGTCGGCCAACTGGACGAGCGTAGGGATTCTGGCGCATGAATCGGCTCTGCAAGGCGGTCAGATCATGAAGCTGCCCAATTTTTCGGAAGCGTAACCAAGAAGAATAGACGGGTAATGCAGTAAGGTTCAGGATATGAAAGATATACGAACATCGGTTAGTCTGGGCCTTACGCTGTTATGCGTAACATTTGCCGCATACGGTCAGTCGATTTCACCTGCGTCTTATTTTAACCAGTTTCAGCATTGTATTAATACCAGGAATATAGACTCTGCTTTTTACAATGCGCAAATGCTTGCTTCTCAGCGGGCCGATATGGTTAATTTTCTGATGCATGACAGTTTTGCCCAAAGTTTTATACCTGGTGCTTCATCGCGCGTTGATACGGTTTTCTACGAGCAGTTGTTGACCAAACTGACCGCGGGTAATCTGCCCTTACAACGATCAATCTATCCGCTTCAAAGGTGGGTCGAAGCAAGGAAAGCCCTGGTCGATTCGGCGAAAATTCGTCGGCTCGTCTCTGGTTTTTTAGTGGCTCAGGCCAGGTCGGAAGAAGAACAGGGAAATCGAATCGATCGGTATGCTTTATTGATTTACCAGTTGATTAAGTCGAAATTGATGTACGCGGCCTTAGCCGACACGCTGTTTGAACACACTCGGCAACGCCTGGAGCATGCGGTTAATGGTCAGTATTATCAATTTGCTGAGGACCGGGAACGGCGTCTTTCGCGAGCTTACTTTCGGTACCTGATGGCTAGTGCCAACTTCATGAAAGCCCAGGAAGCGTTGGCGGCTAATAATACGGCACTTGCCGAGCGCTTGTTGAAAGCCGCTTCGGAGTTTAGTCCGGACGAAAACGATCGGTTAGCCAAACCCGCCTACTTCTACGAATCATTCTTTCTTTTTGGGAGTCCGGATAAAGAAGAGTTTCACAAGCCTTATGTCGATTTTCTGCTGAACAAAGGAAATACAGTGGCGGCTGTTCAAGTCTTGACCGAACTGACGTTAGCTGATCCAGGATATATCAATCTGCTTAAGACGTATTACGCTAAAGCACCAGTATCCGATCAGCCGTTCCATGTGTATTGGACGAAGATGCTTAATGCAAAACTGAAAGCGGCTGAACCATTCAAACTCGTTGACCTGGACGGCAAAACGTTTGATTACGGACAGCACAAGGGCAAATGGGTGCTGATTGACTTCTGGGGAACCTGGTGTAAACCCTGCGTTGAGGAATTTCCCCGCTTTCAAAAATTCTATAATGAACTCGTCAAAGCGAATCGCCAGGATCTTGTTGTGTTGACTGCTGCCTGTCACGATACGGAAACACGAGTACGGGAATTTATCCAAAAGCAGGCATATACCTTCCCGGTCGCGATGGTCAATGAGGCTTTTATCAAGCAGTTTCGCGTGAGCGAGTACCCGACTAAAGTGCTCATCACACCCCAGGGAAATCGAATGAAGATTGCCTTTGGAGCCAATTGGGCCGAACGGATTCAGATTTACACCGAAAATTAGAAGTTGCAGATACATTATTTGATAACGAATGCTTTAACAATCAAGAGACATGCGATACGGTTATCTCTTTTTCATAAGTGGGTTATTGTTGCTCACGCAATGCGCCCGCCAATCGGCTACCCAGACGAACACTCGTCAGGAGGCCTCCCGGCCACGACGGGTTGAAATCCTGTTTTTAGGTGATCACGGGCATCACAAACCCATCGAGCGGGTACCTCAGTTGATGGCGGCCTTAGGCGATAAGGGCATTAACATTACGTACACCGATAAGCTGGAAGATATTAATCCCGAAAATCTGGCGCAGTATGATGGGCTGCTTATTTACGCCAACTGGGATAGTATTCCTAAGCCGCAGGAAAAGGCTCTGCTGGATTACGTTGCCTCTGGTAAAGGGGTGATCCCCGTGCATTGTGCCTCGTTCTGCTTCCGGAACTCAACCGAATACGTCGATAAAGTTGTGGGGGGACAGTTCTGGCGGCATAAGATGGATACCATCCAGACCCGCTTCACGCAGCCCGACAATGCGATCGTAGCCGGTTTGCCCTCGTTTAAAGCCTATGACGAAACGTATCTGCACAGCCATTTACAGGCTGATAACAACGTACTGGCCGTTCGAGATATCAAAGCCGATCAGGCAACCGATAAGCCGGGTGTAAAGGAAGAACCGTACACCTGGACACGGCAGTATGGTAAAGGACGCGTATTTTATACTGCATATGGCCACGACGAACGTACCTGGAGCCAGACCGGATTTCAGCAGTTGTTGGAGCGTGGCATTTTGTGGGCCGTGGGCGACGACGTCAAAAAACTGCACGATGCCCTGAATCCGCAGCCGTTTGCGTACAATGAGGCAAAACTGCCGAACTACGAAAAACGGTCTGGTCCACAGCTGCAACAGAAGCCGCTCTCGCCCGAAGAGTCGATGAAGCACATTCAGGTTCCGCCCGGCTTCACCCTCGATCTGTTTGCTCAGGAGCCGAACGTCATGCACCCGATTGCTATGTCGTGGGATGAGCGCGGCCGGCTGTTCGTCCTGATTACGAAAGATTACCCGAACGAACGGAAGCCCGAAGGCGGCTCTGACTACATCGTCATTTGCGAGGATACGGACAAAGACGGCAAAGCCGATAAGTTTACCCACTTCGCCGAGGGGCTCAGCATTCCGACCGGGATGGCCTTTGGCAATGGCGGCTTATACGTATCGCAGGCTCCACACATGCTGTTCCTGCAGGATACCAACGGCGACGATAAGGCGGATGTTAAGAAGGTTGTTTTCACCGGATTCGGCACCTTCGATACCCACGCTGGTCCGAGCAACCTCCACTACGGGTTCGACAACTGGATCTGGGGAAGTGTGGGGTACTCTGGTTTCAAAGGAAAGATCGGAGCCGATAGCGTGAAGTTTGGGCAGGGCCTTTTCCGGTTTAAGCCGGATGGCTCAAAACTCGAATACGTAACGTCTACGTCGAACAATACGTGGGGCATGGCCTTCAACGAAACGGGTGATGTATTCGGCAGCACCGCCAACAATTCGCACGGCTGGTACATGGCAATTCCGCATCGTTACTTTAGCGGAGCCCCGCACATTCGGGAAAACGGCAGTCGCAGCACCGACACTCACAAGGATATGAAGCCCATTACGCCCCGCGTTCGGCAGGTGGATGTATTCGGTGGATTCACGGCCGCAGCCGGTCATAATTTCTACACGGCCCGTGCCTTCCCCAAGAAATACTGGAATAAGATTGCCTTCGTATCGGAGCCGACCGGGCACATTGTGCATCAGAACGTTATGCAGAAACAAGGCACTGATTACGAAGATGTCGACGGCTTTAACCTGATGGCTGGGGCAGATGAATGGTTTGCGCCCGTGTTTGCCGAAGTGGGACCAGACGGAGCGGTTTGGGTTGTGGACTGGTATAGCTTCATCATTCAGCATAACCCTACACCTTCCGGGGCAACCAATGGATCGGGCAATGCCTACGAAACTCCGTTACGTGATTTTACGCACGGTCGTATCTATCGGGTTGGTTACAAAAACGCGCCGGCCTATACACCCATGACGCTGAGCAAGGATCGTCCGGCCGAGCTGGTCGCTGCCTTGAAAAATACCAATATGTTCTGGCGGACAACGGCCCAGCGCTTGTTGATCGATCGGGTTAACAAAGACGTAGTGCCGCAGCTGGTAGCCCTGGTCAATGACCAGTCTGTCGATGAAATTGGTATTAACCCAGCGGCTGTTCATGCCTTATGGACGCTGAGCGGATTAGGCGCGTTGGAAAATCCCGACGTAGCGAAAGCGCTGACGAGTGCCCTGAAGCACCCGTGCCCAGGGGTTCGCAAAACGGCTGTTCAGCTCCTGCCACGAACTGCCCAGACTCCGGCTTTAGTGTTGCAGAACGATCTTCTGCACGACAAAGAACCGTTGGTTGTATTGAACAGCTTATTAACGCTGTCGGAGATTCCGCTGACTCCCCAGGTTCAGAATACAATCCTGGCTCGTCTGAACGAAGCTGACAAGCAGAATGACCGGTGGTTGCCCGAAGCCTTTGCCGTTGCCTTAAACAGCAATAAGGGTCAACTTCTGAAAAGCTATCTAAAACAATTAGCCGTTAATGCACCCGCTTCGCCGTCAGCTATGCCATCGGCAAGCGAACCGATGAAGCACCAGCACGGGGCCAGTACGAGTCGGCAGAGCGGACCCAGCGCGCCCGAACAGTCACGCCGGCAACCACTCGACACAAACGCAGCTGACCTGATGATCGCTGCTATTCGTACGACACCTGAGTCGCCGGGCCTGCGGGAACGCGCCCAGATTTTTGTGGATGTGACCAATCAGGGGGGCGTAGCAATACCGGCCGGTACGCCAATTCCGCTTTCGATCCACATTGAGGGTCCGGCGGATGTGACGGACAAGGCGAAGCTAGATTACGTCAGCGTAGCCCATAACACGGGTATCAAACCCGGCGAAACGGTAACGATCAGTAAGGGTAACAATGGGCCCTGGAATACTGATTTCATCACGCAGTTCGAGCGGGCTGGCCAGTATACGATCACGGTTATGATGGACCGGGAGAATAAGATTGCTGAGAGTAACGAGCAGAATAACAACGCTACCCACAAGTTCATGTACCAGGCTCCGCAAAGCATGAGCGCCTACGTGCTCGAACGGGCCATTCGCAGTTATGCCTCGGCGGCACCGGCCGATTCGGTGGTGGCCCTGCTTCGTCAATCGCAGAAACTCGATGTTGCCCAACGGACCGCCATTGTTAAAGGTGTTGCAGAAGGCTGGAATCTGAAAGAAAAAGCGACCATTCGTGATGAAGACAAAACGTTCCTGGCCAGTTTAACGAATACCGTTTCGGCCGATAACCGCGAGCGCCTGACCCGCCTGTACGAAGCCTGGGGTATGGCCAAAGCCGAACCCGCTGATCCGAACGTAGAGGTTGTACGCATGAAGACGGTACGCGAAGAGATGCGCTTCGACAAGAAGACGTTCAACGTAACGGCCGGCAAACAGATTGAGATCGTGCTGGAGAACCCCGACGCCATGCAGCATAACTTAGTGATCGGTAAGCCCAAAAGCATGGAAATCATTGGAGCCGCGGCTGACAAAATGATCACCGCTAAAGACGGTGCTGATAAGAACTATGTGCCCAGCATTTCACAGGTGATTGCTGCTACGCCCCTGGTCAATCCGGATCAGACGTATCGCCTGAAATTTACGGCACCGGCTCAGCCCGGCGATTATCCCTTCGTCTGTACGTTCCCCGGCCATTGGCGCATGATGAACGGCGTTATGAAAGTGACGCCGGTACAGCAGGCAAACGTAAGCAAGTAAGCCGACAGCTGTTGTTAACGGCTTTTCATAAAACAGGCCCCTGAGCGAGTTCGTTCAGGGGCCTGTTTTATGAAATATACTTAATGTTTACTAATTTATAAAATAGTAAACATTTATATCGGTATTTCAAACCGTTTGCTGAACTGGAAGAGCCTCGATGCGGGACGATAAAACAGCCGTTGAGGGAACAGAAATCAGAAACTCACTGCCTTGTCCCAGCTCGCTTTTAACGCTGATTTGCCAGTCGTGGGCCTGAATAATACGCTGCACGTAGCTCAACCCTAATCCGAATCCTTTCACGCAGGGCTGGTTGTTATCGTGAACGCGGAAAAAAGGTTTAAAGACCTGGTTGATGAATTGCGGAGCTATGCCAACTCCCCGATCGCACACCGCAATCAGCAGCCCATTGTCGGTTGGCTCACTGTATAAAGTAATGTCGGGCTGGTCTGTACTATACTTCACGGCATTGTCGAGCAGATTGTGCAGTACGTTGGTCAGGTGCAGTCTGTCCGCCAGCAGCGACGTATCGGAACCGAGCAGACACAGCCGCAGATAATCGCCATGCCGTTCGGCAACAGAATGCAGCAGTTGGTGCAATTGAATCGGCTCCCGGTTCAGGGTCAGCGTATTACGATCGGCGCGGGCCAGCGTCAACATGGTCTCGACCTGGTGCTGGAGCCGTTCGGTTTCTTCCCGGATGATGCGAATGTACTTGTCGGTGCGCTCGGGTTGATTCCGGGCAATGGGTGAATCCAGAATATCGGCCGCCATGCGAATCGCGGTGATTGGCGTTTGAAATTCGTGTACCAGTGAGTGAAGTACTTCGGTTTGCACGTCGGACCGCTGCCGACGACGTAACAGCCGCCACAGTGCATAGCCCAGAATTACCTGCGAGGCTACGGCCATGACAAACAGGGCCAGCCAACGTAACGAAGGGGAAAAAAGCGGTACCGTTTCGGGTAGTGAAGACCAGTTAACGTAAATTAACCCACCCGTTAGTGCTAAGAGAAATAGCGCTACCGCGAGAAAAGGAAAGGTAGAGCGTTGAGTCATAGAATACGGTTTTCTACCAAACAGCAAATAGTAGGCCTATATGTTTACTATCTACTGTGTTGGTCGACTAGATATTAATGTAAATGTCAGAAAAAAACATTTACAAATGCAAGTAATATCCACAAAAAAGCCCACCAGAAGCGGGCTATTCTACGACAAATCAAGAAAAATGGTATTACGGATTGTCAGTCTGAGAATCGGAACTTGCTGGAGCCGGGGCGGCTGGAGTAGCCGGACGGGAAGCTGCGGGCTTCCGAGCTGATGTGGTTCTGCCCGTCGTCGCCTTCACCGGTGTTGGGGTAGGGGGCGGAACAACCAACGTTTTGGCAGTAGGCGTGCTGATCGACGATTCCGCTGCTTTGGGGCTGGCTACAGATTTAGCCTTTTTTTCGGCTTTAGCCGCGTTCTTCTTCGCTTTAGCCGCTTGTTTTTTGGCCTTCTTTTCGGTGTTTTTGTTGGTGGGCTTAGCGGCCTTCTTTTCGTGCTTATCCATCAGCTTGGTGAGCTTCTTCGCCAGCTTTTCGGCCGACTTCTCGATGGACTTCTTTATTTTCCTGGAAGCGGTACCAACCTCGCCTAATCGGGCTTCGATTGAACTGACAATGTCGACGGTCAGTGATTTCTGCTTTGTTTTTTTTGCGCTTTTTGCCATTGGTTCAACTGGAAAAATTTACAAATGAATACGCTTTTTTTATGACGATCAAAAATTCCATATTAAGTTTTCATTGCGCTTTTTGCAGATAATCCCAGCAGATAATGCCAGCCGTGACCGCAATATTGAGTGAGTGTTTTGTGCCGAATTGAGGGATTTCAAGCACTAAATCGGCGCTGCTGACCACTGCGTCGGCCACGCCGGTCACCTCATTACCCAACACAAAAGCGTATCGTTTGTTCGGGTCAGGCTTAAAATCGGCCAATGATACGCTGCCTTCGGCCTGCTCAACGGCGGCCACAATCCATCCATCGGCACGCAGCTGCTCGGTAAGTAGGGTAACATCGCTGGCGTACGCCCAATCGACCGACTCGGTGGCGCCTAGGGCGGTTTTGGTAATGTCGCGGTGGGGAGGTGTACCGGTAATGCCGCATAGGTACAGCTTCTGGGCCCGGAATGCATCGGCCGTGCGGAACACCGAACCCACATTGTTCAGACTACGTACGTTATCCAAAATCAGGCAGAAAGAGAATTTAGGGGCATCCCTGAACGCGTCGACCGACAGCCGGTTAAGCTCATCTAAAGCCAGTTTCCGAATAGCCATGTTACAATGTTATATTGATAGAGGGCGCAAAACTAATCGGGTTTGTCATAGAACGACACCTGCTTCGTTATTGGGATGCCTGATTCCTGTTACTTTGCGCTGGAACTGACATAGCCGAACGCCGATACATAGCGTGGCCAGGTGAGGATGTAGCCGAAAAAAGAAGTTAGTCGACAGGCAATCGACAACAGGAGCTGACACCAGCAAATAGCCAATAGCATAATATGGACATTTGGCAGACGATTCGCCAGGCAATTACTCCACAATCCCGGCTGCATTCAAGTCCGGGAGCCGATTCGTGTTTCTGGCGGGTTGACATGCATTCTCATGTAGTGCCTGGTATAGATGACGGCGTTAGCAGTCCGGAAGAGGCTGTCGAGTGCCTGAAACAATTAGCCGCTTGGGGTATACAGAAGGTTGTTGCGACTCCGCACGTTAGTTACGACTGGTATCCCAACGATACAGCTACGTTGCGGGCGGGGCAGGTTCAATTGCAAACATTGGCTGATGAACACAATCTTGGTCTTAAGATCGAAGTGGCTGCTGAGTACCTGCTTGATGAGCTGTTTCACGAGCGTATCCAGCAGAATGATATCCTGACATTTGGCGCGGCCCGATATGTATTGTTTGAGCTGGGCTGGGCCGCGGCCCCAATGCACCTGCTCCATTCGGTAGCCCAGCTGAAGGCCAAAGCCTATACACCCGTACTGGCTCATCCGGAACGCTACCCATATTACTGGGAGGATCTGTCGGTGCTTACGAACCTGCGTGAGCATGGCTGTTTGTTTCAATTGAATTGGGGGTCGCTTACGGGATTATATGGTAACCGGGTGCAGGCACAGGCACGTTTACTGCTAACGCGTGGCTGGGTCGACTTTATCAGCAGTGATTTGCACCGCCCCCGCGATCTGAAAGCCTTATCGGCCTTATTTACCCTGCCTGAATACGAGCAGCTCAGGAACCTGCCCCTCCTGAACGAATCGTTGTGTGAGCCGCTCACCCCAGCCTAAGCTTACCGGTGACAAGGTTCAGGCGGTTGATCTGCGTACAATGTGCAGTAGACAGCGGTCTACTTTGAGTTTATGCTTAAACGTTACGTATCATGCCTTCTCCAATTCGTTGTGTACTCGCGGTGTTCTGTTTTATGAAACTGGCCGCTCCAGTTCTAGGTCAATCGGCTCCATCACCGAAAGCCTATACATACCTGATTTACCACAAGCTATCCCCTGGCTTAACTATTCAGGATGCGCTGCTGGTGGAAAAAGAGTGGCGGACCGTTAATCAAGCGGCCGTTGACGAAGGCAATATGATTGGCTGGTATATGCTGGTCAAGCAGATGAGTTCCAACACGAACCCTTCCGAATACGACTACGTAACGGTGATTGTTACGCCCAGTATGGGCATCAAAGGTGCCTCGCCCGCGGGCATGTCCAGGGTTTACGGTGATAGTGTAAAAACGCGAATGGCTGATTTACAGAAACGCGACCGGGCAACGGCCCCGGTGGTGAAGATGGAGATCTGGGAAACTGTCGACGCGGTGTTCAGCCCTGGCTTTACGCCCGCCAAAACGCCACTGGTCGCTATCGATTTTATGCGGTTGCGTGATCCCGCTGCCGACTGGACAAGTCTGGTGGCCCCGATGAAGCGGCAGGCTGGTGAGCGAGTACAGAACAACACGATTGCTGGCTGGGATCTGTCTACCCTGGTTGTACCGAATGGCAGCGAAAAAGGTTACAGCCTGATTGCGGCCCAGAGTATGGCCACGATGGATGCCCTGGCGAATCGGAGTACAGCACCAAATCCTGAACAGATTAAGCTTCACACCCAGCAAAGCCGCACTTTTGAGGTGGTACGGCAGGAAGTGTTTCGAATTATGGAGTTCACAACGAAACCATCCGTGCCTCAGGCCACGAAGTAATTAGTATGGAGCATCGCTCGGCCCTTTAGCTCGTTTGCAGGATAGGGAACGTACCGGATTGAGGTGTGACCTGCGTAGTAAGTTTTTAACCACTTTTCGGGCTAAACCAGATTTCAACTTAGTTTTATGGCCGAACAGGTATTTATCAATCATTCCCTACGTATCATGAAAACGGTTCTGCTTGCTACGGATCTTACCGCTTCGTCAACACGGTCACTCGATTGGGCGCGTTTACTCGCGAGGCAGTACGGCGCTTCGCTGGCGCTGGTGCACATTCATTTACTCCCAACCCCACCGATCAGCGGTGCCCCGCTAGGCGTAGTCGATACGGTGTCTACCGTAGAGATGGCGGCTGATCTGGAGGCAATCAGCCGGGAGGGCCTGGATACGTTGGCGAATCAGCTCCGTTCAGAAGGCTTTTCGGTGCAGTCCGACTGGCGGGTAGGACCTATTGGGGATGAGATTGTAGCCGCGGCCGGGCAGCTCAATGCTGACCTGATCGTAACCGGACGTAGCGACATGAACTCGTTTTTCGACCGGTTAATGGGTACCTCGGCAACGAGTGTTGTTTCGGGGGCTTCCTGCCCGGTGCTGGTTGTGCCAACGAGTGCAGATAGCGCACCTGCGCAGCTAAAAACGATTGCATTTGCCAGTCAGCTGGAAGCGAATGATACCGATTCGTTCCGGGCGGCTCTGGCGCTGGCGCAGGAGTTTGGCGCATCACTGCAGCTGTTAACCGTAGATGCCGACAATCAGCCGAATCTGTATAACGACCGTGATGCGCTGGCCGAGCTGAATGAGGTGGCTAATGGGGCTCCCTATTCCAGTCATAAAATCAAGGCCAGCACCGTGACGGATGGCCTGAATGAATACCTCGATCAGCATCCCACCGATCTGCTGGTTATGACCAGCCGCGAACGTGGTTTCTTAGACGGTTTACTCAACCCAAGTCAGACCGGAAAAATGATCACAAAATCGACAGTGCCGGTGTTGGTCTATCACGTTTAAGTCCAAAATAGCCCAGCTTTGGGAAAAGGAGTGTGATCGGAAACTTGCCCTGGCTGAGGCCCGTTAACTACCATTTTTCGGCTGAATTTGCTAAATTTGTTTGAACTAATGAACGCAATTTAGTGAAGACAGCCACCGCAGCAAAACCTCAGAAAAAGACTAACGAAACGCCCCTTAATCGTCAATACAACCAGATTAAAGCCAAGTATCCGGGTGCGTTGCTGCTTTTTCGCGTTGGTGATTTCTACGAAACATTTGGCGAGGATGCCGTGAAAGCCAGCAAGATTCTGGGCATTACGTTAACCAAGCGAAATAACGGCGGATCAAACGAAGAACTGGCTGGTTTTCCGCATCATTCGCTGGATACGCACCTGCCTAAACTGGTCCGGGCGGGCGAGCGCGTAGCCATCTGCGATCAGCTCGAAGACCCGGCGCTTGCAAAAGGGATCGTTCGGCGGGGCGTTACCGAGCTGGTAACGCCGGGGGTGTCATTCAACGATAACGTACTCGATACCCGACGTAACAACTACCTGGCCGCCGTGCACTTTGGCAAGGGTGGGGGCGGTCATCCGGAGGATCAGTTTGGCGTATCCTTTCTGGATATATCGACCGGTGAGTTTCTCGCTTCGCAGGGCAATGCCGCCTATGTCGATAAGCTCCTGCAAAGCTTCAATCCGTCGGAGGTCCTGTATTGCAAGCGCAACCGGCAGGAATTCGGTCTGTTGTTTGGCGACAAGTTTCACACTTATACCCTGGAAGACTGGGCCTTTACGTACGATTTTGGCTATAACTTTCTGAAACAGCACTTCCAGACGACATCGCTGAAGGGGTTCGGTATCGAAGGCCTGCCCGATGGCATCATTGCCGCCGGGGTGATTCTGCACTACCTGAACGAAACCGAGCATAAAGACCTGCAGCACATCACGCGCGTAACCCGGCTCGAAGAAGATCGTTACGTATGGCTCGACCGGTTTACGATTCGCAACCTCGAATTAACGGCTGCCCAGCAGGAGGGGGGTGTTCCGCTCATTCAAATTCTGGATCAGACGGTTACGCCGATGGGGGCCCGGCTGCTGCGTAAATGGCTGAGTCTGCCGCTTAAGGAGAAAGCCCTGATCGACGAGCGACTGAATCTGGTTGAACTGCTCGTTGAAGACATTGACATCGCTGATACGCTGGTGAACCACCTGCGGCAGATTGGTGATCTGGAGCGGCTGGTGTCCAAAGTAGCCGTCCGGCGCATTAACCCGCGCGAGTTGCTGCAACTGAAGCGGTCGTTGCAGCACGTACTGCCGATCAAGGAATTGCTGATCACGGCACTCGCCCAGAATCAGTCCTCCTCATTGAAAAAATACGCCGACCAGCTTAATCCGGTAGCATTTCTGCTCGACCGTATTGAAGCTGAACTACGAGAAGATCCACCGACGCTGTCGAACCAGGGCGGTATTATCAAACCCGGTATCAATCCTGAACTGGATGAGTTGACGGCCATTGCATATTCGGGTAAAGATTACCTGATTCAGCTTCAGGAGCGGGAAGTTCAGCGGACGGGCATCGGATCGCTTAAAGTGGCGTATAATAAAGTGTTTGGCTACTATCTGGAAGTGACCAACGCGCATAAAGACCGCGTTCCCGACGATTGGATTCGAAAGCAGACGCTCGTGAATGCGGAGCGATACATTACGCCCGAACTCAAGGAATATGAGGAGAAAATTCTGAACGCCGAAGAGCAGATCTTTCAGATCGAATCCCGGATGTTCAACGAGATGATCATGGCGGCTGGCGAATACGTGGGCGCTATCCAGCAGAATGCCCGGGTCTTGTCCGTGCTCGATGTGCTGGCGTCGTTCGCACGGGTGGCCGTTAAGAGCAAGTATGTTCGGCCACAGATTACTGAAACCAAAGTGCTCGACATCAAAGACGGCCGTCACCCGGTAATTGAACAGCAATTACCCCCCGGTGAACCCTACATCCCGAACGATATCTATCTGGACGATGAAACGCAGCAGATCATCATCATTACCGGGCCGAACATGGCTGGTAAATCGGCGCTGCTGCGGCAAACGGCCCTGATCGTGCTCATGGCGCAGTCGGGTAGCTTCGTCCCGGCTTCGGCGGCTGAGATCGGCCTTGTCGACAAAATTTTTACGCGTGTGGGGGCCTCGGATAACCTCTCGCGGGGCGAAAGTACGTTCATGGTTGAAATGACGGAAACGGCCAGTATCCTGAATAACCTGAGCGAACGTAGCCTGGTCCTGATGGACGAAATTGGCCGGGGCACGAGTACGTACGATGGCGTGTCGATTGCTTGGTCAATCACCGAGTACCTGCATAACAAAACCGACTGCCGTCCTAAAACGCTGTTTGCTACGCACTACCACGAGTTAAACGACCTGGCTGCCGACAACCCCCGGATCAGGAACTACAACGTATCGGTGAAGGAGATGGGCAATAAGGTCATTTTTCTGCGAAAGCTGAAAGAAGGCGGCTCGGAGCATAGTTTCGGTATCCACGTAGCGCAGATGGCCGGTATGCCCGCCCAGATTGTGAGCCGGGCGAATGAAATCCTGAAGCAGTTAGAAGCATCGCACGGTCGGGAGGCTAACCGGGAAAAGATTCGCGAGGCAACGCCAGCCCAACCCGAACTGGCCCTGAAGATTTTCGAAGCGGGTGATCCCAAGGCGGAAATTATTAAAGAAAAGCTGCGCGGTATCGACGTTAACCGCTTAACGCCAATTGAAGCCTTATTAAAATTGAACGAGCTACTAAAGCTGGCTGAATAAAACAACGAATTACTAATGGAATTAACAGTGTTAACTGCCCCTTTAACGGCGCAGGAAATAGAATGGCGGGTGCAAAGCCAGACCAAAGACGGTCAGAAAATTATTGTTGTGCCCTATATCACAAACCGGTGCGTGATGCAGCGCTTTGATGAACAGTTCGGCTGGGCAGGATGGCAGAACGAAATCAAAGAAATTGAAGGCGGCTTCCTGTGCACGATCACGGCGGTACTGGAGGGTGGCGAAGTTGTAAAAAAAACGGATGGTGCTAGCCGGACGGGTATCGAGCCCGTAAAAGGTGGCATCAGCGACGCCATGAAACGCTGCGCTGTTCAATTCGGTTTGGGCCGGTCGCTCTACGATTTCCCGAAAGTATTTATCGAAACAACCGATAAGTATATTCCAAACTGGGCTACCCCGTTGCTGGATAAGATGGTCGACAAGATCAACGGCGGGGGCACCGTGCGTGATGTTGTGGTGTTGAAACCCGAACACGCGAAGGCTCACTAATTTCTTGTTATTCAGATTCTCCTGAACGCGCCACGGATTACAGTCCGTGGCGCGTTTCTGTTTATGAATAGAACGTATCTATCGTTTGCGAGCCGACTATTCAAGTCAATTGACACGCAATTGACTTGAATAGTCGGCGGTTGTAATTGTGGTGGAATTATTATTATCTTTGTGTCTAAGATATTTAGTTTATAAGATATATGGTAGATGATGACGTAATCAGGCGGGTCCGCAAACTGAATCAGTTGTATGCCTACACCTCCATCCAGATGCATGAAGCCGTTGCCCGGAAAGCGGGCCTTTCGGGGACGGATCATAAATACTTGGGCTTTCTGATCGAAAGAGGACAAATGACAGCGGGCGAACTGTCGACGTTAACCGGGCTGACAACCGGGGCAGTTACGGGTCTGATTGACAGGTTTGAAAAAAAGAATCTGGTGAACCGACGATTTGCCGCCGACGACAGACGCAAGGTTATCATCGAACCAAACACCGCCGTCATACTGGCGCTCCTGGCACCGCTCTACAAAGAATTTCGAGCCGAGTCAGAGAAACTCATTGCTTCCTTGTCAGACGAGGAGATCAAAATCCTTGAAACCTACTTTTCAAAATCCATTGAGATCATGAACGAAACAACAAATTACCTCAACAACAAATAATCGGACTAACGGAACAATGAGCGTATATCTACTTACTTTTCAGCATGTTAATAAAACAATGCGGGAGCTGGTTGGGGGGAAAGGCGCAAACCTGGGCGAACTTTCCCGGATCAACGGAATACACGTTCCCGACGGATTTTGTGTTTCAACCGAAGCCTTCGCCAGAATCCTTAAGGAAACGCCGTCGATAACCGAATTAATTGATCAGTTATCGCGGCTTGAGGTGGAAGACCGGGCTAAGATCGGTGAACGTAGCGGTGCGCTTCGCAGGGCTATCGAGGGCGTGACCTTTCCTCAGGATATAGCCGAAGAAATCGCGGGTTATCTCGCAGCGTTCGGTGAAAAAAAGACCTATGCCGTGCGGTCCAGCGCAATTGCTGAAGACTCCCCGACGGCTTCTTTTGCGGGCCAGCACGATACGTATCTGAATGTTATCGGAATTGATTCCATTCTAACCCATATCCGTAAGTGCTGGGCATCGCTCTTTACCGAGCGGGCCATTAGTTACCGTTTTCAAACGGCAACATCGGCAACTCGATTCGACCACCGTAAAGTCCGGCTGGCGGTGGTTGTTCAGCAGATGGTGTTTCCGCAGGTAGCCGGCATTTTGTTTACGGCTGATCCTGTTACGTCGAACCGGAAGGTAGTCTCCATTGATGCCAGTTTCGGACTGGGTGAGGCTCTGGTTTCGGGCCTGGTAAACGCGGATACTTACAAAGTCCGTGAGGGGAAAATCATCGATAAACAGATAGCTGCCAAGAAGCTGGCTATTTATGCCGGGAAAGAAGGAGGCACGAACCCGCAGGAAATTGCGTTTGAGCAGCAGCGTCGGCAAGCGCTGACTGATGAGCAGATTTTACAGCTGGAGCGCATCGGACGAACGATCGAAGCCCGTTTCGGCTATCCTCAGGACATCGAATGGTGCCTGGCGGACGATACCGTTTACGTTGTCCAGAGTCGGCCAATCACTACGTTATACCCGATCCCTGAAGCGGCTGAGGCCGAAAAAGCCGGGTCGTCGTACACGGGGCCGCACGTCTACGTATCGGTTGGCCATCAGCAGATGATGACCGACTCCATGAAACCACTGGGCCTATCGTTATGGCAGTTGACAGCCGCCCGGCCCATGTATAAAGCGGGCGGAAGGTTGTTTGTCGACGTCACCAATGACCTGGCTTCCCCCGCCCGAAGAGGGGTTATCATCAACGTGTTAGGAAAATCCGATCCGCTCACCAGAGATGCCTTGACGACAATTCTGGAGCGGGATGAGTTCATCGACGTAGTGTCGGCTGATGCGCAGGAACAAACTTCCGGCAAATCTGCTCAGGGTCCGTCATTTGCTGATTATCAGACGCTAAAGGACTACGACCCTGCAATCGTAGCTGACTTGATCAAACGTAGTGAACTGGCGATTGATGAGTTAAAACAGGCTATCCAGCCAAAATCAGGTGCAGAGCTGATCGATTTTATGCTGGAAGATATGCAGCAATCGAGGAGAAATATTTCTCATCCAGAAAGCTTTGGTGTGCTCATGACGGGTATGAATGCGGCATCGTGGATCAATGAACATATTGAAACGTGGTTAGGCGAAAAGAACGTAGCAGATGTACTTTCTCAATCGGTACCCAACAATGTTACGTCGGAAATGGGGCTGGCACTGCTGGATGTCGCCGATGTGATTCGCCCTTATCGTGAAGTAATAACGTATCTACAACAGGTCGATCGTTCACCCATAACGAACGAGCATTTTTGGGCCGGGCTGGTTCAATGTAAAGGCGGACAGGAAACCCGGAACGCGCTCGACAATTTCCTCAATAAGTACGGAATGCGCTGCGCCGGAGAAATCGACATAACAAGAACCCGTTGGCACGAGAAGCCAATGACACTTGTTCCCATGCTTCTGACTAACATCAAACACTTTGCCCCCGGCGAAAGCAAGCGCAAATTCGAGCAGGGGCGGCAGCAGGCGTTGAAAAAAGAACGCGAGTTGTTGGATCGGTTGAAGCAGTTACCGGATGGAGAACAGAAAGCCGAAGCGACAAGCCGAATGATCAGCCTGGTCCGGAATCTGGCCGGGTATCGTGAATACCCGAAATACGAGATCGTTGGCCGCTACTTCGTGTATAAGCAGGCTTTACATACAGAAGCCGACCGTCTTGTGCAGGCGGCTGTGATTCAGGATCAGGAAGATCTTTACTATCTCAACTTCCAGGAACTGCGCGACGTGGTACGTACCCATATGCTGGATTACGAGCTTATTACCCGCCGAAAAGAAGAGTACAGAATTTTTGAAAGACTGACTCCTCCCCGTGTTATTACGTCGGATGGTGAAATCATAACAGGTGCCTATAACCGGGACAATCTGCCGACTGATGCTTTGGCGGGTATTGCCGTTTCTTCGGGCGTTGTTGAGGGGCGGGCACGAGTCATCATAAATATGGAAGAGGCTGATCTGGAAGAGGGAGACATAGTAGTTACCTCCTTCACTGACCCGAGCTGGACCCCCTTGTTTGTGGCCATGAAAGGTCTGGTCACCGAAGTAGGCGGACGGATGACCCACGGAGCCGTAGTCGCCCGCGAATACGGTCTGCCAGCCGTTGTCGGTGTCGAAAACGCGACCAAACTGATAAAAGACGGACAACGAATTCGCGTTCACGGCACCGAAGGATTCGTCGAAATTTTGTAAAGCGCAAAAGGTGAGGTGGATTGCCGAAGTACGCGCCTAAAAAAAAGGAGGTACCGTCACCGGTACCTCCTTTTTTTTAGGCGCTGAAAACAAATTACTTAGGCATCGCAAAAATGCCCGGGTCTACTTTGCTGTTCAGCGTAAGCTTGGTCACTTTCGCCGTCATCGTGCCGGGCATACCAGCGCCACTGATTTCAAGGGTGTGCGGCAAATTCACGCCATCAACCTGTTTGTAGTCGTTGTAAGTGGCAGTACCTTCAACCGACTGCCCCTGTACGTTCATTACGGTCTTCGACGCAACCAACTGATACGTAGCCGCATCGAGGTAGTAATTATATACGCCCTCCGGTTTAGCCACTTTAATGTTATATACATCCTTGCCATCCCGCTTTTCTTTACCGACCAGTTCGTACGGTACTTTGTTCATCTGGACGTACGCCAGCTGCAAACCCGTTGGTTCAGTATTGTTTTTCTGAAGCTTTACCTGGTCGGCGGGGAGCTCCTGCGGGGCGTTGCCACCCTGCATTGGGTTAATTGCCCAGCCCTTATCACCGTCAACGACGCTGGTAATCTGCTGGCCCATAACCGAAATTTCACTACGTGACGATTTACCGACAACGAGCGTTGTTTTGGCCTGCATATCCATGCCCATTACAGACATCGTTTGCTCATACTCAGCCGTTTTAATAGCCGCAATTTTGTCAGCCCCGCCCAATGCCGTGATGTGTTTGCCGACGACCTCGCTGGCTGTCTGCGCGAACGTAAACGCCGGAATTGCCACGAGGGCAACAAGGGTAATAAGTTGTTTTTTCATGAAGAGATTAATCAGAAACCAGATCAAAGATAACGAATTGCGCTGGTCTTATCGTCTGAGTTTATCCCGAAACCTGACCGCTTATGGAAAAGAATCGGCCCCGATCCTCTGCTTTCTCCAGCGTATGAGTATAGTGGCTGTAACTATGGGACTCCACGGGCCGTTACGTTGGTATACACTACGTCCTATGCGGAAACTATCCACTTTTTTTAAACTGGCTGCCAACGCGTTCGCTGACTTAAAAGCGAATGATCCGATCCGCATGGCGGCTGCTACTGCGTTCTTCGCCTTTTTTGCCTTGCCACCTATCGTC
Source organism: Spirosoma fluminis (assembly GCF_054778895.1). Classification (NCBI taxonomy): domain Bacteria; kingdom Pseudomonadati; phylum Bacteroidota; class Cytophagia; order Cytophagales; family Cytophagaceae; genus Spirosoma; species Spirosoma fluminis. The sequence continues at coordinate 843,917 of NZ_BAAGZD010000041.1, read as the reverse complement.
ATCATTCTGAGTCAGTTGTACGGTGAACTCTTAACTGGCGATAAGCAGCGGGTGAGCGGGCAGCTGTTCGGAAAGCTGGCCGAACTCTTTGGCCAGCCCAGCGCCCGACAGCTCCAGGATATTTCGCAGCACCTCCAGCAGCCCCGCTCTTCCGACGGCCTCGAAGTGTTAAGTGTATTCGTGTTGCTGCTGGCTTCGACTACGTTATTCGCGATCATCAAAAACTCGCTCAACCAACTCTGGAGTGTTCGGCCAGCCACTCAGCGCAATGTGGGGTATATTCTCCTGGATAAACTGGTGGCTTTGGGCATCATCATCTTTTCCGGCTTTCTGTTTACCGTTTCGCTGACGCTCCACCGGGCGCTGTGGGCACTGGCCAACTCCGACCTGGCCGATGGATTTCAGTACGAATGGCTACAGCGGGCAGGCCAGCATAGCTTTTCGGTCTTGGTGCTGACCATCTGGTTTGGTATTGTCTTTAAATACCTGCCCGATCTGCGTATTCGGTGGCGGGCGGTTTGGGTAGGGGCGCTGGTGACGGCTTTGCTGGTGGAAGTCGGCGAGCAGGTGCTGGATAGGTTGCTGATCAACAGCCCGGTACGAACCTTATACGGCTCAGCGGGTGCCATCATTCTTGTTCTGCTGTTCGTTTTCTATTGCTCGCTGATCTTTTATTACGGTGCCAGCTTTACCCGGCAATACGCGCAGTGGAACCACCTCAGGGCGGAGCCAAACGCCCGATCGGTGGCCTATCAGATCAAAGAAGTGGAACCGGAGAACCCTTCGTGAATGAGTGAACACGATGTGTACAGCCAGTCCGGTAGATCTGCGGTGACTGCTGCGACAACCGCTAACCGGCTGTGATCAGACAGAGTTGGTCAACGACCAGAGCTCGTTAAAACGACCAGATTCTGGGGGGGCTGCCAGGCACCATCTTTCCAGGTAAACTCGAACGATTCTTCGCCAATGGCCCACATCATCCATTTGCCCGCATTGGGCGTATCGCTCACGTTCAGGCGGTACTGTTTGGCGATAACTTTTATTGATTCGGCTTTCTGGTTTTCCGATCCCTGTATCGGCAAGCTTTGGTAAGCCTTATCAAATAATTCCTGCGTTACTATGTATTCGGTTTGTGCGTCCTGTCGAGCCATTATCTAGACTTTATTAGCTTCTAACTACAGAAACTGTAAAGCTGTTATCTGCTAAATGAGTATGCGGGCAAAATTTCGGGGTATTACTTCCCGCGCGCTACCGTCGCTGCTGACTCATTGGTCTTTAAACGAGCCACGCGAATTCCCGACAGCCGTTTGTTCCACAGTACGTAGTCGCTTAGCGGATAAGCCGTTATGACAACCTCGCCCTGGTCCGACGATGCGTGGAGTAAATGAATACGACCGTTGGGTTGTCGTACGGCGATGCCGACATGCTTCATATCCAGGCCGGGCCGGGCGGCTGTCAGCATAATGATGTCGCCCTCGCGAAGCTGAGCCTCCGCCTGCTGGATATTCTTTTTGGGAATAAAGGCGAACGCCTGCTGGCTGATGGCAGCCTCGGTAAGGGCCACCTGTTTGAAAATGGCCGGATCGCGCAGGTGCGGATACCGGTACGTAGCGGTCGTCATGTACGATACCGGTTTGGCCACGGAGATGCTGCCGGGGAGTTCGCGGGTAACATCCGTCAATAGCCCCTTGCGCTCATTGTCGTAGAGCCATTCCGAAAAGTAGTGCAGACGGCTGGCGTATCCATCAATCCGGCCAGCCCGGTAGCGGAGCTGCGTTAAGTACTTACGAAAGGGCGGTTCGAACTGAACCGGACTGGCTGAACGCGGCCGGGTCGGCAACGCAGCGGGCTTGTCGGTTCCGTCGTGATACGCAAGCGTTAAGGCCAGAACGGTTTCCAGAAACGTTGTGCAGTCGAACTCCCGGACGTTCACCACCAACTGTTCAGTCGGATTTATATCAAGTGTATGGGGCACGTAGGGTTTACCCAAAAACTGTTTACCGATGCTGACGGCTGTTTCGGCCGGGGTTTTACCGCCTTGCAGAGTTATGGATTGTAAATTGTCGGGTGCCGTTGGCTGAGCCAGCGAAAGCGACGACGTAAGCAGGAAAAGAAGTGCTGTACATGGTTTTACCATACGCCTGACAGAAGTAAAAAAGCTCCCCAATGGGTTGTGATACGTTTGAATCGCCAAGAAACCACAAAGTAACGAAACAATGATCATTTAATCTCCAGCACCTGAACGTTCCAGGGCGGTAACACCAGCGAAACACCGGCCGAACCGGTTGCTTCGAGTTGCAGCGAAGCCAGAAAAATATCGGTGAACTGATACGTTCGACTGGCCTCTATACCCATTGTGGCGAACGCATGAGCCGGAATCCGAACGGTTGTTTCGTACGTTGTCTGGCTGGAAAAATTGCAGACGATCAGCAGTTTCTGACGATCGGTATACCGTAGGTAACTATAGACCTGACGGGCGTCGTAGCCTTCGCTCTGGCCATTGTCGTTGGCGTACTGAAGATCGTAAAAGTAGCCGTTCTGGATGGCATCTGAGCCGTTGACGAGGTGATTCAGCCGCTGGTAGAACGCCCGCAACTTCCGCTGTTCATCCAGTAATCCTCCTCCGTCGTACTGCCCCTGGTTAATCCACCCCTGCCAGTCAGGTAATCCCCAGTAATCGAAAATCGTCGTTCGGCCGTCATCCCCGCTAAAGCCTTCGGAACCCTCCGCCCGAACGCCAACTTCCTGACCAAAATACAGCAGCACGGGACCCGTATGCATGGTGGCGGCTACCGTCATACCCGGTATGGCCGCCCACGGATTGCCGGCAAAAAAACGGGACGCGATACGTTGTTCGTCGTGCGTTTCGAGAAAGCGGAGCATGTGCTGCGGGAAATCGCCGGATTCCTGCTGCCATACCCGGCTCAGGTCGTAACAGGAGCCATGCCCTTCCATCAGTCCGCGAACGGCATCGTACAGGCCGACTTTGTCGTACAGGTAATCGAAGCCGCCCTGAAAGATAAACGACCGGTATACGCCGGGTTCGTAGATTTCGGCGATGAAAATCAGCCGGGGATAACGCTGCTTCACCTGACTTATAGCCCACTGCCAGAACTCGACGGGCACTAGCTGAGCCATGTCGCAGCGAAAGCCGTCGACGCCTTTTTCGGCCCAGAACAATAAAATGTCCAGCATCTGCTGCCAGGTGGCGGGTATGGGATGAAAGTGACGACTGCCTCCGTCGAAGAGGTTGATACCGTAGTTGAGCTTGATGGTTTCGTACCAGTCGTTTGCATCGGGTGCGGCCGTAATGGAGCCGCTGCCGGTAACCTTAGCCGGATGTTCCTGGTGCGTGGCCTTACCTGCAGCGCCTGTGTTCGGCGCAACGAAGGTCTCTCCGGGTAAATAATAAAAATTGTTGTTCGGCGAGAAATTTACGGTCGTGTCATCCTGTTCACCCAGATCGGCGACGTCCGCTGGTTTCGCATCGGATTTGTACTGCCGGGCCACGTGATTTGGCACAAAGTCGATGATCACTTTCAGGCCATGCGCGTGGGTACGTTGCACAAGCGCTTCAAACTCGGCCATGCGATCCGGTACGTTAACGGCGAGATCCGGTGCTACGTCGTAGTAATCTTTAACGGCATAGGGCGAACCCGCCCGGCCTTTGACAATGGCTGGGTCGTCAGATTGAATACCGAAGGACGTGTAATCGGTTTGGGTAGCGTGTTCAAGTATGCCGGTGTACCAGATATGCGATGCCCCAAACTGCCTGATCGCCCGCAGCGCAGCGTCGTTGATATCGTTGAATTTACCAACCCCGTTTTCCGCCAGGCTGCCCGCTGGCCGGTTGGTTATGGTTTGGTTACTGAATAAACGCGTGAAAATTTGATAAATGATCAATTTGTCCATGACGGGGACAATGGATGTGGTATTCATACTCGTTCAGGATGGATGTTACGGTGGCTTGCAAAGCTAACGACAAAGCTATGGCCTTTTTCAACGAAAAACTTGGGTTATTTTTGCATTATTGTGCTGCTAAGGCCATATATCGGTTGTATATCCTGTTGCTAATTATGCCTTGTATGAGAAGAATTCATGTTGGTTGCCTGGTCTGTATACTGTTGGTTAGTCCGGGCGCCATCGCGCAAAACGCCCAGATTAAGCGCGTCAATCCAACGAACTGGTGGGTAGGTATGAAAAATCCGAACCTGCAACTGCTGGTATACGGGCCCAGTGCGGGGGGGCTGACGTATTCGGTTACGTATCCCGGCGTAAAACTGGTTAAAACCCACACGGTCGAGAATCCGAACTACGCCTTTCTCGATCTGACCATTGCGCCCAGCGCCAGGCCGGGCACCGTTCAGCTGGTGGGTAAGCGGGGTGCACAGACGCTCACCCAGCCGTTTGTGCTCAAAGCGCGCGACCGGTCGCCGAAAGGGCAGGGGGTTACCGCTGCTGACTTCATCTACCTGGCCATGCCCGATCGGTTTGCGAACGGTGATCCGGGCAATGATAAATTTGCCGATATGGCCGACCCGAACGCCGATCGCGACAATCCGTTCTTTCGGCATGGGGGCGATTTAGCCGGTGCCGGTTCACGCATAAACTACCTAAAGGATCTGGGCGTAACGGCCATCTGGTTTACACCCGTACTGGAGAACGACCAGCCCTTAACGAACGAAGGGGGCGCGATGCGATCGGCTTATCACGGCTACGGCTTCACCGACCATTACGTTGTCGATCGGCGGATGGGCGGTAACGAAGCATATAAAGCGTTCGTGAAGAAAGCGCACGAAGCCGGTGTGAAAGTGGTACAGGACGCAGTCTATAACCACGTGGGTATCAACCACTGGTTTTTGAAGGACCTGCCCATGAAGAGCTGGCTGCATCAGTGGCCTGCGTATACCAATACGTCCTATAAATACCAACCCGTTACCGACCCGCACGGTGCCGAGAGCGACCGCCGGATTACGCTCGATGGCTGGTTCGTTCCCCACCTGCCCGATTTGAATCAGAACAATCCATTTTTAGCGAATTTCCTGATTCAGCACGCCATCTGGTCGGTTGAAGAGTTCGGCGTCGATGCCTGGCGCGTCGATACGTATATGTATAACGACCAGCCGTTTATGAACCGCTGCAACAAAGCGCTGATGGATGAGTATCCCAGGATTCATATTTTTGGAGAGTCGTGGGTGAACAACGTAGTCGATCAGGCATATTACACCCGCAACAAGATTGATTTTCCGTTTAAATCCAATCAACCCGGAGGACTCGATTTTGTGGTCTATTCGGCCATGCTGGATGCGCTGAAACAGAAATTTAGCTGGGACGATGGCGTGAACCGGTTCTACCAGGCACTGGCTCAGGACGCGGTGTATGTTGACCCTAATAAACTGGTTACGTTCCTGGATAACCACGATACGGATCGGTACCTGTCGGTGATTGGCGACGATTTTGACAAGTACAAGATCGGGCTGACCTGGCTGCTGACCACGCGGGGTATACCCTCAATGTATTACGGCACCGAAATTCTGATGAAAAACTTTAAAGACCCATCGGATGCAGAGGTACGCCGTGACTTTCCCGGTGGTTTTCCGGGCGACAAGCAAAACAAGTTTGAAGCCGCCGGGCGTACCGACCGCGAAAACGAAGCCTTTTTATTTATACGTAAGCTTGCTACGTATCGCCGGGACAACCCGGTCATGCACACCGGAAAGCTCATGCAGTTTCTGCCCCAGGAGGGTACGTACGTTTACTTTCGATACGATGCCAACAAGACGGTAATGGTGGCTACGAACACAAACGACAAAGAGATTTCACTGGATACAAACCGCTTCGCCGAGCGTATGAACGGCTTCACATCGGCTCGCAACGTACTGACAGATCAGACGCTGTCGGATCTAAAACTCATCAAGCTACCCGCTAAAACGGCGCTGGTGCTGGAACTGAGTAAGTAAGTTTTGTATATGTAGAATGCATTTCTGATGCGATCAAGACAATGGTCAGGAATGCATTCTTGTTTGGTGGGCACCAAAATTTGCTGTCGCGCGGCCCTGCCACAGCAAAACGCTATCTATCATTCGGTTAGCCTGGAATCAATCTGCGCTCAAGTTGATTACGTTGCCGGATTCCTGAACTTGCCGTTGTAACCCGAACTATTACGTTGATTCGTTCCGCTTTTCGGTGGATAAGCCGTCCGCTCTGCGTAGTTTTGCTTTTCTACAACCTGAATTAATATGCCCATTGAGGCGTTTCTTTTCGATCTAGACGGTGTGATTGTCGACACCGCTATATATCATTATCAGGCCTGGCGTCGGCTGGCGAATGAACTCGGCTTCGATATTTCAGAGGAGTTTAACGAACGGTTGAAAGGCGTTAGCCGTACCGATTCTCTGGACATTATTCTGGCGCACGGCGGCCTGACGTTTCCGGATGAGAAAAAAGCGGAGCTGGCCGCGCAGAAGAACCAATGGTATCTGGAACTGGTCAGCCGGATGACATCGGACGATATTCTGCCCGGTGTGGCTAACTTTTTCTCGCAGGTGCGTAAAGCCGGTTTGCAAACAGCCTTGGGTTCAGTCAGTAAAAATGCCCCGTTAATTCTCGAGCGTATCGGCATGACGCAGACGTTCGACGCCGTTATCGACGGAACGAAAATCAGCAAGGGTAAGCCCGACCCGGAAGTATTTATCAAAGGCGCTCAGGAGCTGGAGGTTCGCCCGGTCGAATGCGTTGTGTTTGAGGATGCCGTAGCAGGGGTTGAAGCCGGTAAGCGGGGCGGCATGTTTGTCGTCGGCTTAGGCTCTCCGGAATTGCTGGTACAGGCCGATCTGGTAGCGCCTTCGCTGGAAAGCCTAACAGTAGAGCAAGTGCTGGCGAGCGCTAACTGATGGGAAGTCTAAAACGCTAACCAGCCGGATACTTTAATGGCGAAGGGCGTAACGGGGATGCCGGTCCGGCTGATGTTGTCGCGATACGTTAGCCGGTGAATGGCATCCACACGTAACACTTTAAAGATGTTGTCAATGCCGTAGCCGACTTCAATGTAAGGAGTCCGGGTTAGTGAGCTAAACCCTTCAACAGCCTGACCGTTGACATCCGTGGCCGGGATCATGGCGAGGTTAGCCGACGATACGCTGCCCGCCAGCACTTTTGCCGTAATGAGTTCCCGCCACTTTAACTGACGTAACACGGGCAGCCGATTGAACAGCAGGCCGCCGAAGTTGTGCTCAAACTGAATGGTCGCCCAGCGGTCGCAGACGAACTCGAAGTAGTTCATCAGGTTATAGGCGTTACCCACGTAGAACAGTGACTCATTGCCCAGCGGAGTGTACAGCAATGGATAGGGTACCGTAGCGGGTATGATGCCAGCGCCTAGTGAATAATACGTTCGGCCCAATACGCCCACGCGGAAGGAGTGCTTTATGGTCAGGGCTACGCGCTGGTAGGCAAAATCGCCACCGAGCACATCCCGCAGCCCGACCGTGTACCGGAGCGTGTAAATTGGCTTGCGGGTCGCGCCCGCGCTTACCCGTACGTTATCGTTCTGAAGAATGACTTCGTCCGGCGCAAACCGAGTTTCCCAGATTAGCTCCGAGGTGCGGTACGTGCTGCGCATGGACTGATCGTTGTCGCGGAGCTGCGGCCGGAAGGCGAACGGGAAAAGCGGCTCGAAACTGCGGTTGCGCAGGGCTATGGTCTGGGTGAAGCCCCGACCCATCTCGCGCCGAAAATACAGTAAATTCTCTTCCTGGAAATACGGTCGCCGGATGGTGCCAAATCGGGAATAAGCCGCAAAAAGCGAGTTATTACCAATGTTGTCGGCCGATACACCCACCCGCTCCAGATCATACGTCCGACGAGCGCCCAGAACCGTCCAGGGCTTGCGGTTTACGATGTACTCGATGTTGGCGCTGTACTTGACCGTTTCATCTTTGGTGCCATAGGCCAGATAGCCACTCAGCAGCCATTTTCGGCTAAAGCCGGTGTTTGTCCGCAATCCAAACCGAAACCGCGTACCTTCTACGCTGTTGCTGGCATACGAGTAGAGCAGGGGACCAATGTCAATGTTCCACTTTTCGATGGGTTTATAGCCCAGCACACCTAGTTTGATGATTTCTCCGGCGACCTTTATTAAGGGTACATTCCGGACCGAGTCGACGACTCGCATGGCCCGCCATTCATCGGGCGAAAGCGAGTCAGGGCGTACGCGCTGCCAGAACGCTGTATCCGCTTCGCGGTAGTCGTCGGCCAGTTCGATGGATGGGTCGTAGAAAGTAGGATCTTTCGGCTGGTTTTCGGTGATGTTTCGAGCCGTGGCAAAAAAGCGAACCAGGGCCCCCGGAGCACGGGGAGCTGGTTGATCCGTATCAATCGTTACCTGCGTTTGGGTCGGAAACCGCAGCCCCGACGTAATGGTCGTCCATTCCTGCTCAATATGCAGTTCGTCGACGAAGTTGATGTTCGCCCGTTTGTCGACCCGGGCATCCACCTGAGCGAGGGCGAGCTGCAACGTATCAATCCAGACGGTTCCGGTAAAGGCCAGATCAGCGGCCCGTTTGGGCGTAAATTCGATCTCGTAACAGATGGCGTTGCCGAGCGAAACCGTGTCTTTCAATCGAAAGGTATAAATCGTTTCCCACTGCCCCCCAATCGGCGACGGAATGTCTTTACGCAGGATGTATAAGGAATTTCGGTAGAAGTTATATTGCTGAAACGACGCTCCCGTTAGTTGCGCAATCAGGCCACCGTCGCTGACGCCTACCCCCGTTACGTGCGATTTCAGCACGCGCTCTTTTACTTTCTCGGGGTTGCTGCGGGCGTAGAAGTTGGAAACTGTTTCAGAGATAAACACCGGTACGGCGGGACTTCCGTTTTCGTCGGTTATGGCTGGCAGCTTACCCAGTAACCGCCCGAGTGGACCCGGTCGTTTGTTGTTTTTACGCTTCTGGGTAAAGTTGTTGATGTAGCCTTCAATCTTGGTATAGCTGTCGTACTGATACGCTGTCAACTGGGCTGGGTCAAACTGACTGCGCCGACGTACCGTTTCGCGAATGACCCGGTAGGCGGGGTCTCCTCCCTTCGCGTATACTTTTACTTCCTGTAGACTGGTAGCAGCTGATCGGAGCTGAGCGTCAATGATCTGGGTGGCCTGGGGCAGCAGCGGATACGAATGCGTCTGATAACCCAGACTCATCACCAGCAGCGAATCAGCTAGCTGCTTGATACGTAGTGAGTAGCGACCACTTTCGTCGGAGGTCGTACCCGTTGTCTGCCCTTTTACGGCAATGCTGGCAAACGGAATGCCATCGCCCGTAGCCGCATCCGTTACGCGCCCCGAAACCGTATAAACAGTTCCCTGAGCTACGCATACGAAAGACCACAGAACTAATATAAAGTTTAGCGCAACCGTGTTAGGTACTAGTTGCTTCATGCAATCGTCAGGTAGAGTATTCGATGTAAGTTAACCCCTTTATAGTCAACAAAGTTTACTAGTGTGTAGGCAATACTGGTAAAGTCCAGTATTATGGTGAAAAGTCTATATAGATAAACGTCAGATACGATTTTCTGGTGAATGGGATGACAATTCGGATGCAGCATCTAGTGAGATACGTTGTATAACACAGATTCGTTGCATCTATATCACCGTTGCGTACGAGGTGGGTAACCGTTTGTCAGGACCTTGATTATAGTAAGTAGCTGTAAGCCTGACAGGCAATTACCCGCGTTTTCCGACTGCACAAGCGTGGGCCAGCTGGACGCAATAAGCAACACCGGGTAGACACAAAAAAAGAATCCCCCCTGCAACACAGGGGGGATTACCTATAACCTATTCTAATCTACTATACAACGATCTCACAAAATGTACCATTAGGTATCACCTGGTCAGCTCTGGTTATCTTGGCCGTCCACCACGGCCACCGCCCCGGTTCCCACCACCCGATGGAGTCGATTGCTGAGGTTGGTTGCCGTTTCCGGCATCACCACCGCCATTGTCGCCTTCTTTAATATCGTCGTTGTTGATGGAACGACGACGCTGCTGGGGCTGATCGAAGCTCATCTTGCCAATCTTATAGCTGAACGTCAACCGAATACCCGCGTTATAGAAGCTCGTCATCGTATTTTGGGTCAGGATCGGCGAGGACAGTTCCGAACGCATGGTGAAGGGATGGTTAAAGAAGTTCTCTGCCGCCAGGCCAATGCTGCCGCGTTTTTCGTTGATGTCTTTACGAACCCCCACGTTATAGAAATACATCGAACTCTGGTAACCCTGCAATTGCACTTGTCTGCCGCGCATACCACCGAAGGCCTGAACACCCCACCCATTTTTAAGGGTCAGGCTGGTCATGAGCCGACCGGCGATTACCCAGCCTGAATTCGACGCCGAATAAATTGGATTCGCATTGTTGTTGGTCAGGCTGACGTGGTAGAGGTCAATGCCGCCACCAAGCTGCCATTTCGAGAACAGCGTACCATTACCGAACAGGTTGATGCCGTATGCATCCTGATGCCCAACATTCTGGTAGCTGGTGCGGATAACCTGCTGGTAAACCGGGTTAACTGGATCGCCGAACGACTGGCGGGCCGTGTCGCGAACCGCGGTGATCTCGTTGTTGGTGCGCCGGGCAAACAACGAAGCATTCAGATACAGCCCCTTGATGTTTGCACTGGTGCTGAACTCCACGTTATCGGTCAGTTCGGGCGACAGATACGGATTTCCAACCGTAATGTTGGTTGGGTTGGATGAGTTTACGTTCGGGTTGAGGAACTGAATACCGGGCCGCTGAATCCGACGGTTATACGCCAGTTTGATGATCCTACCGCCACCCAGGCTTTTCGAAATATTAATGCTGGGGACCAGGTTTCCGTAATCAGGAATCGAAGCCGCCGGAGCCGTCGACTCGTTGCTGAACCGGGCGTTCACGAACGTGTATTCGTAGCGGGCACCGGCTTTAATCGTGTACTTACTCTTGGTCGTTAAGGTATAGGACAGGTAAGAGGCTGCAATATTCTGATCGTAATACAGCGTATTGGCGGGCCGCGAATTATCGACTACGTAAGGCGCATCTGAGCCATTGGCAATCAGGTATTCGTATTCGCTGTTCACCTGCCGGAAAATACCTTTACCCCCAAATTCCAGCAGTTGATTTTTGCCCATTGGGGTTTGGTAATCAATCTGTAAGGTCGATTCCTGGTTATAGCTGATGTTGTCGTTCCGCTGGCGGGACGTAATGGTCTGGAAATCGGTTCCGCCCAGGATGTCCGCTACGAAATTGTTCGTGCGGTTGTTGCGGCTATACAAGGCCAGTACGCTGAACTCCTGCTGGGGCTTGTACGTCTTGGTGTACGTAACGTTCGCATCAACCGTGCCCGACCGATCTTTCGTGCGAACGTCCCGATTGTTAATCAAGGGAAAGAAACCATTCGGCTGGAACGTTTGGGTCAGCAGGTTATACTGGTTGTTGTTGCCGTTGCGGGCTCCATAACGAAGACTGGCTGTCAGCGAGGTAGTTTTGTTGATGTCATAATCCCAGCCGAGCTGGTAGTTGCCGAATAGCCGCTGGCTTAAGGTATTGGCCGTTTGGAGGGTCCGTGCATTACCGGCGGATGAGAGCGTGGTCTGCTCATTCGAGAACGAGCCTTTTACGTTGTATTCGGCCCGGCCGAAGCCGCTGAGCGAAAAACCCATCTTGCCGGTCCGGTAGTTTCCGTTCAGGCCCAGGTTACTCCCCCGGTTGCCACCGCCCCCATTTATATCGAGGGTTGCGCCTTGCAGCGTGGTCTTCTTGGTGATGATGTTGATGATACCGGCCGAGCCTTCGGCGTCGTACTTGGCCGAGGGCGAGGTAATCACTTCCACCGTCTTGATCATGTCGGCGGGAATCTGCTTCAGGGCATCGGCCACGCTGCTGGCCACAATGGTTGAAGGTTTGTTGTTGATCAGCACGCGAACGTTGCTGCTGCCCCGCAAACTGACGTTCCCGTCGAGGTCAACCGACAGCATGGGTACTTTCCGGAGGATGTCGCCAGCATCTCCGCCCTTGGCCGTAATGTCTTTATCGGCATTATACACGAGCCGGTCTACCTTTTCTTCGACCATAGCCGCCTGACCCACTACGTTCACTTCTTTCAGGGTGCGAACATCGGGAGTCAGTTTAACCATGCCCAGGTTGAGGTCAGTGCCTTTGTCGACTGTGATGAGGGCGCTGCGCTTGTCTTTATAACCGATAAACGAATACTGAAGCCGGTACCGGCCCGGTGCCAGTTTGTTTAAGGTGAATTTACCTTTATCGTCGGTTGTGGTCCCGTCAATCGGTTTGTTGGTTTGGGGATTAAGTACGGCTATCGTGGCAAACTCGACGGGCTTATTGGTCGTCGAATCCATCAACACGCCGACTATGCGGCCGTTCCCGCGGGGGAGTGGTTCAGATTCTGACACCCGTTGGCCGGGCGTAACGCCGGTAGGGGCTGCACCTGCAGCGGGTGCATTACCAGCCGAGGTTGGGTCAGGCGTAATGTAAACAGGCGTAATGGTATCGGCTTTGGCGGGAGTGGCTGCGCCGAACGGATCGGGAACAGCACTGGCCGGCTGCGGACTAACCGCCGGTGTCTGGGTACTGCTGGCCGGAGCCGCGGGTGTAACCGGAACCTGCGCAAACACAGTCGTTGAGCTAATAATAGATATAGAAAGTAACAGCGTCTTCATAGCAATCGGTTGTATCCCTGAAATGACACTCAAAACTGGCCTATTCTTAATGCGTTAAAAAATGAATTTGGTTGAATGCCAATTTTAAGGTGCTGAAGCCAGTGAATAGGCGGGGGAACAATTCCCTGTTTTAAGCGAGCCAGTTCGTTACGTCCAACAGCCAACGCCGTTTGGCAGGTACTGAACGCTTACAATCCGAGCGCTGCGAACTCGCAAACCACCAGCTTGGCTACCCGGAATCAGCTCAACTGTTGGCCGAACCGATACGGTGCTGCCTAGCCTATAGTCCTCTCATAAATTCACTGGAAATCAATACGTCGTTCATTAGCATGTCCTCGCTGAACCGGGAAAAGCATCCGTTCGGCGAGTGACAATACCAATACTAAATCCTGGCGGAATAGTTGGCTAATTCGGTAGGATTTGTCAATTAAAAAAGAACTCTTTACTGAGCAGCCTTGAATACGCTCAGGAACGATTTGGGGACGGGGGCGCTGAACTGCATAGGCTCGCCCGTGATTGGATGCTCGAACGCAAGAACTTCGGCGTGGAGCCCCAGTCGGCCAATCGGGTCGGAAGTGGCCCCGTACTTGGCATCGCCGACAACCGGATGCCCGATATCCTGCATGTGGACCCGAATTTGGTTTTTGCGGCCCGTTTCCAGTTCCAGGTTCAGCAGGGCGAAATGGTCGTTCGCCTTTAATACGTTGTAATTCGTAATCGAAAACTGACCTAGTTCGGGGTTTTGGCTTGAATACACAATCAGGGCCTTGCTTTCCCGGAGATAGGAACTGACAGTACCCTGTGGCGGTTGCGGAACGCCTTCTACCAGCGCAACGTACGTTCGCTGTTTGGTCGTGGCATTCCACGATTCCTGCATCAGCCGCTGGACTTTTTCGCTTTTGGCGAACATCATTACGCCCGACGTTTCGCGGTCGAGTCGGTGAATGATGAAGATTTTATGTTTGGGATTTTCTTTTTTAACGTAGTCACTCAGGATGCCGTAGGCCGTGCGATCCCGCTCTTTATCGGTGGCCATCGAGAGCAGTCCTGGCTGCTTATTAATCACGATCAGGTGAGCATCTTCGTAGAGGATGGTGAGCCCCCGGTACTGCGTCGTTTGCGGGGCCCGGTTTCCGGCTACCGTTACGACCTGCCCCGGCTGTACCGGATGATTAAATTGCGTGTATACCTTACCGTCAATTAGAATCTGCTTGTTGCTCAGCAGCGACTTAATGTTGTTCCGGTTCTTATGCGGCAGTTTATCAATCAGAAACACCATCAATTGTGTGGGTTCTGATACGGTTAGCTGGATGTCTTTATGTTGGCCGCGCTGCCGCCGTTCTGGACTGTTCATTGGTATTGTTACTTGTTACGCTGCACACTGGCAGCTGATTGGGCGACAAAGGTACGAAGGATTTAACTCCGGCTTCGTTCCCGCTTTATGAATTGCGCTGCGGCTTGATAGGGAAGGCCCCTTTGTATGATTGAGATGATATAAACAGGTGAACAATCAAATTCCGAACAGCTTCATTGGATTAGATTGATACGTCAACAAACGGTACGTTGGCAGCGACCATCTTTTCTTATTTTTCACCAAAAAAGGCTTTACATGAGTTTGCGGGAGAACTGTACGGCTCTTCTGCCGGATGGGAGTGAGGTTTTGCCCGGATTATCGATTGATACGGTCATCTTTGGATTTCACGAAGGTCAGTTGAAGATCCTGCTGCTTGAGTTATGTAACTCAAGCCTTTTTGCTTCGCCGGGTGGGTTTGTTTACGAGTCGGAAGATCTGGACGAAGCCGCTTCCCGCATGCTGGCAGTACGTACCGGCCTGCGGCATATCTATCACGAGCAGTTCTATACGTTTGGTGACTGCAATCGGCGGGATGCCGAAACGCAGCGGACAATTTTGGCGAAAGTTGGTATTCCGTTAGCCGATGACCATTGGCTCCTGCGCCGGTTTGTTTCCATCGGGTACTACGCCCTGATTGACTTTACGAAGGCCAGTCCAATGCCGGATGCCCTGTCGGCTAGTTGCGCGTGGCATGATCTGGCGAATCTGCCCGCACTGGTGTTCGAGCACGGGCACATTGTGCAGAAGGCGCTGGAAACTCTGCGGGCCAATCTGGATGACAAGCTGATTGGTTTTAATTTGCTGCCCGAGGCTTTTACGATGGCCGATCTTCAGCAGGTATACGAAACTAGACTGGGAAAACCGTTGCAGCGGACTAATTTTCAGCGCAAAATGCTGAGTCTTGGTATTTTGGAACGGCTCGAAAAAAGAGGACCGGAGGTGCCCACAAAGCGCCGTATCTGTACCGGTTTACTTCCCCAGCCACTCTTTAAACTCCGTCATTCGGTCGCCACTCACAAAAACCTCCTGCTTCGGTCGGGGCATTAAGTCCAGCTTTAACTTACCCGCCGAGAAGGTGTGAATGGTTTGAATGGCGGGCAGCGACACCAGAAACTGGCGGCTGATCCGAAAAAACTGGCGGGGGTTCAGCAGTTGCGTGAGTTTATCGAGACTGTAATCGACAGGTAGATTCAGGCCATCTTTAGTGACCAGAAATACAATCTTTTCTTCCAGAAAAAAGTACGCGATCTCGCTGGTCTCGATGCTGCGTATTTTGGTGCCGACCGTAATCATGAAACGGTCTTTGTAGTCGGTCGGCTTTGGCTGACCAAGCAGGCCTAACAAGGTTTCAAGGTCCGGGGTAATGGACGAAGACGTTCCAAACTGCTGTTTGAGCGACTTGAATTTTTCGATTGCCGCCACCAGCTCGTCGTAATTAATGGGCTTGAGCAGGTAATCGATGCTGTTTACCTTAAAGGCCTGAATCATGTATTCGTCGTAGGCGGTCGTAAACACCACGGGCGTAGTGAGTTTGGCCTGCTCGAAGATGCGGAACCCCAGATCATCTTCCAGGTGAATGTCCATGAACACTAGATCGATAGCCGGATGCGGATGACCGAACCAATCGACCGCGTCGGCTACGGACGGAATTTGGGCCAGTACGTTAACGGATGGATCATATTTGTGAAGCAGTCCTTCGAGTCGTTTGGCAGTCAGGTTTTCGTCTTCAATAATAACAACGTTCATAAGCTAACTAAAAAATAAGAAGGCCTCCGCCGTAAACCAGGCTTACACCTGCTCATTTACCGGACGGAGCGGCATCAGATCACCGGGCCGTTCAACTAATAAAGGAATCTCCACCACGAAGCTTCCATCTACCTCACCAATCCAGACCGGGCGGTCGGTTAACAAGGTGTAGCGATTGATAATATTCTGTAATCCCAGCCCGGTTGATGTTTCGGATTGGGGCCTATGCTGAAGGTTGTTCTGCACAACCAGACAATCGCCTTCCAGCTGAATGTGCACCTGTAGGGGCTCCCGGGCCGACATTCGGTTGTGTTTGACCGCATTTTCAACCAGCAACTGAAGGGTCAGGGGCGCAATGCTGTAGCGAGTCTGATCAGCTTCCGGTACGTTGATGATGACGTCAAATTTGTTCTCGAACCGGATATTCAGCAAAAAGCGGTACGCCTGGATGAATTCAAGTTCTGTTTTGAGCAGGACGCGCTCGTTGTCTTTTTGCTCCAGAATGTAGCGGTAAGCGCGGGACAACTGATCGATAAACCGTTCCGACAAGTCAGCGTCGGCATGAACCAGCGACGACAGAATACTTAGGCTATTGAACAAAAAGTGCGGATTTACCTGACTTTTCAGAGCGGCAAACTGAGCCTGCACGTTTTCTTTTTCCAGCCGTTCAGCGCGTATCTGTACATCTTCCAGGCGTCGGTACGCGCGCCGGTTGGCCGCCAGGTAGAAGGCCGACAGCATGGCCAGTACGGTCAGACCATTATTGACCCGACCGCGCTGATCGCGGTTTTCCTTACGCAGCAGCATCATTTCCGGGGTGTGTGGTATGGCCGTCTGCCGACGGGGCTGGAACCGGTAAGCCGGAATTTTGCTTTCCAGAAACTCATCCAGCGAATGCCAGAGTGCCGAAAATCCGAAGTTAAAAACAACAGCCATCAGGCTGGCGATCAGAATGGTAGCGAGTTGGGCGGGTATCTTGAATTCAATAAATAATCCTTCGCCAAACCAGGATGACAACCGGCGTTGAATCCATTCGGTAACGCTGATCCAGGCAAAAAAGAAAAAGATAGACAGCACGATTTCCATCACAAAAAATGGAATGCGCGTTACCCGAAACGCCCAGCTTGGATTGCTGATGTTTACGTACATCCGGATGGGCCAGTACACAACGAACACGCTGATTGCGAGTTGCCATTTTTGCCGGGTCGTTAGGCGGTGCGTCATGGAGGAGTTGGTTCGTATACAAATCTAACATCCCGGCCCAATTCACGAAAAACAAACCGGCTGAATGCCTTATTTTACCGCCCGAATGCCTGTATGCCTTCCCGCAAAGCCGTCTATCTAACCCTTATACGTCCTGACCATGCGTTGTCTGCTGCTTATCCTCTCAATATTACTGGCCGGTTGCGGTACTTCATCCCGGAAAAATGAACAGCCCGAAACCGGTACGCTCGATTCCCCTTTTCGTTTCCCGTATCAGCTCACCAAACCCGCCGAGACGTATACGTTGCCGAACACACTCCGGGAAATATCAGGCCTGACATATTTCAAAAATGATAAACTCCTCTGCGCGCAGGACGAAGAAGCCGTGGTGTATGTGTTCGACATCAACAAGAGAAAGGTCGTGCAGGACTTTGGGTTTGGCGGATATGGCGATTTTGAAGGCATCGAATACGTAGGCGATCAGGTTTACGTTCTGGAAAGCAACGGTAACCTGTTTCGCTTTGAACCGGAATCGACCCAGATTGGCCGTACGAAAACGGACCTGCCCAAGAAAACGGAAGTAGAGGGGTTAGGGTACGACCCGAAAACAAAGCGGCTGCTGATCGCCGTTAAACAGGGTGGGGGCGCATCGAGCGACAAAGCGGTTTATTCCTATGATCTGCTGAACCGGGCCGTATTTAAAGATATGCAACTGAGCGACGAGCAATTGAAAGCAGCCGGTGTTGATGCGAAGACGTATAAACCATCGGGCATTGCCGTGCACCCCATCACGGGCGAGTGGTACATACTGAGTGCCGCCGGGAAGCGCCTGCTGATCACCAGCCGACGCGCGAAAATCATCTATACCGTGGCTCTTGATTCCGGGCTGTTTCGCCAGCCAGAAGGTATATGCTTCGCACCAAACGGTGATCTGTTCATTGCCAGCGAAGGTGACGGCAAGAAAGGCTATATCCTTAAGTTTGGGTATAAACCGTAATTAACTGCCGAGCCGGCCTGGATATAGCTTGGCAGGATGCTACGTAGCATCCTGCCCGGACTGAGTTTAGCTAACCAGGAAATTCATGGCCTGTTTAAGTGTACGTTCGTTTCCCGTTTCGGGGTCTGTATAGGAGCGTTCACCTACGTCAATGGTCACCTGTTTGCCAATTAACTGCTTGGTATCCAGTGTATCGCCTTCCTTAACGTCAATACCGGCTTGTTCAAACAGGCTGACAATGTTTGACATCCCCGCCCGCGACTGGTAGAACCGGTGCGATACGTAGCCCTCTTCGGTCTCGAAACGAACCGCGAAGAAAGGAACACCTTTATTTTCACTCGTGCCTTCGTCAATCTTAGCGATGGTGACGGTATGTTGTCCATCGGCTAAGAGCGGCTTCGCCTGATCTTTTTCAACAGCAATTTTCATAACGCAGTTTTATGTTTTATTTGTATTATAAACTGCCGTTGATTATAATTGTTTTGTAAAATAAAGGGCTTGTCCACCCTGGCTAGTGCTCTGAAAATTGCACTGTGTAGGGCCGTTCAGTATTGAGTGAAATCAGATAGGAACAATGATAACTAGCCGGGGTTAGCCGCTTAGTCCAGTTTGTAGCTATAGTGAATGAGGACGACGGCATCTTCAATCACCAGATCAAACATGGGCGGGTCCGTAAGCTCTTCTACTCTGACATCCTGAGCATGAACAGGCAACTCGGCAAGGGTTTCCAATACGTATGTTTTCGCTACCTGGTGAAGTAAAGCCAAACGCGATAGCATAGACACTGTAGGCTGTTGTTGTAATTTGAGCTGGAAGTCGCTCATGGGCACTGCCAGGTGCCCCCACTTCCGATTTGAGTCCTCAGGCTGCATGGTATCTCAACCTGGTTTCAGAAAAGAAGTTTTCTCAGGGGAAGGTTTGTTGCTACTACCTATTGTAGGTACAAACTTTCAGACCAAGCGGCCATTATCTTCCATCTGAGTAAGCGGTAATTTTTCAGTAACGCTTTAACCGGCCATTTACGTTATGCGAATTACTTCAGCACCCAGCTGTTGAGCCGGGTGCCGAAACTAAGACAAAGTGCTGGTACTTCACGATCTGCTTTTTGCGGCTAGAGCGTTATCCGCCACATACTGACCAAGGGTAATGATACCGGCTCCCACAATACTTTTGAACCACTGAGGGTCAACGCCTGGGACAGGAGCATCAACGGCAGCTCCCCGTTGAAAGATAGACAGCAGCGTAAAATTTGTAATAAACAGGGCTGCAAAAGATGTTGGATTCATGATGTGTTTGTTTAAGGTTTCAGGCGATTAGTCGATTCGACGTTGAACCTGGCAAACAAAATCATTGGATAATTCTGTCGTCGCAAAGCGTTTCTCATCTGGTCTGCAGTTACAGAAACAGCTTAAAAGCGTTACCGGTGGAGTTGGCGTATCGCTTCCGGAAACGACCAAACTGGTAGGAAAAGGGGTTTGAATGCGTTTATTTGTGAGGTGTTACTACGCTCTTGTGATCAGAAGATTTGAAAATGACACGCCCACATCTATGACTACCCGCCGTTCGATCTTAAAAACCGCCCTCCTTGCTCCGTTTGTCTCCTCGGGTATCCAGGCACTCGTTCCGTTGAAACCGCCACGGCTGAAACCAGGTGACACCGTTGGATTGATTTGTCCGGCTGCTCCCGCTTACAGTCGAGAAACAGTGCAGGTAACCATTGAATCGTTACAGGCGTTAGGACTGAAGGCAAAACTGTCTCCTCATCTGTATGACCGATACGGTTACTTGGCTGGTCGCGATGCGGACCGGGCGGCTGACCTCAATGCTATGTTCGGCGACCCGTCGGTGAATATGGTCATGGCGATGCACGGCGGTTGGGGATGCGCCCGAATCCTTCCCTTACTGGATTATGATTTGATTCGGCGAAATCCAAAAATGCTCATTGGCTACAGTGACATCACGGCCTTACTGCTGGGCATTTACGCCAAAACCGGTCTGACAACGCTGCACGGTCCGGTAGGCTCGGCCACCTGGAATCCGTATACCGTCGACTGGTTTCGGCGGGTGCTCATGGATGGCGAAGCGGTGTCGTTCGCAAATCCGGCCAAAAAAGAAGACACGCTTGCCCAAACCAAAGATCGGATCACGACGATACGGCCGGGAACAGCGCGGGGGCAACTGGCAGGCGGTAATCTAACCGTTTTGTGCCACCTCATCGGCTCACCTTTCCTGCCGGACTGGAAAGGTAAAATCTTGTTCGTGGAAGATACGCACGAAGATGTGTACAGCGTAGACCGCATGATCACGCATCTGAAACTGGCCGGTGTGCTGAACCAGGTGGCGGGTATCGTAATCGGTAAATGCACCAGTTGCGAACCCGGCAGCGGTGGGTACGGTTCGCTGACCCTGGAAGACGTGCTGACGGAGCATATTGGTCCGCTGAACGTACCGGCCTTTGCGGGCTCCATGATCGGCCATATCGCCGATAAGTTTACCGTGCCGCTGGGCATCAGCGCGGAGATCGACGCCGACCGGGGAACGATTCGGTTGCTGGAACGGGCGGTTGTATAAGCGTTGACTAATAGACGAGGGCACTGCGACGGCTGACTTCCCATTGCCAGATGGGCCCATCGTCGGTAGCCTCGAAAGCGTCGACGAATTTCATGCCGCATCGTTTCAGTACGCGAACCGATGGATTCTCCTGCGCCAGGGTGTGCGCCTGAACGGTATCAACCTCCGGATGCTCAAACGCTCGGTTAATCAGGCCCTCGGCGGCTTCGGTCGCCAAACCCTGGTTGCGGTGCGATTCGTAGATTTCGTAACCGATCTCAACCATACCATATTCATCAGGCTTGCCTTTGTAGCCACCAATGCCTACCAGAGCCCGTTCCTGACGATGAATAAACAGATACAGCCACCAGGGGCCTTCGGTAGGGTCATGCATCAGCTTATCCTGCGTGTACCGAAACGACTCCATCCCGAACTCACTTAATACGTTGGGTACCTTGATTTTAAGATGTCTGCTGAGGGCGGCTGGGCCGGCGAACAGGGCTTCGTAAGTGAGTAAGTCGAGGCATAAAAGCGTTAGTCGGGGTGTGGTGATCGGAGTCATGAACCAGTACGGTGCGCAGAATGAAGCTGCGAATATATTTCTAAAACGAAAATGCCGGATAGAACCCGGCATTTTCGTTTACTTTTCGGCACTCACTGTGGTGCTTTCCGGCTGGTACTTATACCAATATTCAATCAGGTCGGCAACGAGGCCGGTCCAGCCAGTCTGGTGATTCGCGCCGAGTCCTGCTCCAACGTCGCCGTGGAAGTATTCATAGAACAGATACAGGCCCTGGAAGTGCGGGTCGTTCTGTAGCTTGTCATCATAGCCGTAGGCGGCAATACGTCCATCAGCATCGCGCCGGAAGATGTTAATGAGCCGGTCGGCTACCTGAATGGTCGCTTCTTTAATGCTCATCACCTGCCCCGAATGCGTTGGGTACTCGATCTCAAAGTCGTCGCCGTAATACTGATAGAACTTCAGCAGCGAGTCGATCAGGAGGAAGTTTACCGGGAACCAGATCGGCCCCCGCCAGTTTGAATTACCCCCGAACATGCTCATCTCTGACTCCGCCGGTACGTAGCGTACCTGGAAGATCTCGCTGTTGAGTTCAAACTGATATGGTGTCTTTTCGTGGTATTTCGACAGCGCCCGAATTCCATAATCCGACAAGAACTCGGTTTCGTCGAACATGCGCTTCAGAATCATTTTCATCCGGTGACCACGCAGCAAACTCAGCAGGTGCGTTTCGCCTTTACCGGGTTCGTGCCAGCGGGAAACCAGCGACGCCAGATCGGGCCGGTTGGTCAATACCCACTCAACCCGCCGTTTGAAGTCCGGTAATTTGGAAAGCAGTTCCTCATCCAGAATCTCGACGGCAAACAGCGGAATAAGACCCACCATCGAGCGGATTTTCAGCAGCCGCGCGTTATTGTCGGGCGTATGCAGCACATCGTAGTAGAATTGGTCTACTTCGTCCCAGAGGCTGATGCCCTGCTTGCCCAGGTTATTCATGGCTGCGGCAATGTGCAGAAAGTGCTCGAAGAACTTGCTGGCCATATCCTGATACGACGGCCGGGTCAATGAGATTTCGCAGGCAATACGTAACATATTGAGCGTATACATGGCCATCCAGCCCGTGCCGTCCGCCTGTTCGATCCGTCCACCCATGGGCAGCGGCTGGCTGCGGTCGAACACCCCGATGTTATCGAGGCCGAGAAAGCCGCCCCCGAAAATGTTATTGCCTTCTACGTCTTTCCGGTTTACCCACCACGTAAAGTTCAGCAGGAGTTTATGGAACGCCCGCTCCAGAAACGCTACGTCGCCGACGCCGTTCAAATCCCGGTCGATCTCGTATACTTTCCAGGTAGCCCAGGCGTGAACGGGTGGGTTTACGTCCCCAAAATTCCACTCGTACGCCGGAATCTGGCCGTTCGGGTGCATGTAGTACTCCCGCAGAATGACCGCCAGTTGCCGTTTGGCAAAGTGCGGGTCGAGCCGGGCAAGCGTCAACGTATGGAAAGCCAGGTCCCAGGCTGCAAACCACGGATACTCCCACTTGTCGGGCATGGAGAGGATGTTAGCCGTGTACATGTGCCGCCAGTTTTCATTTCGGGCGTAAACCCGGCCCTGAAACGGCACCGGCATTTTGGGGTCACCTTTCAGCCACTCGTTGACGTTGTAGTAGTAAAACTGCTTGTTCCAGAGCATACCGGCATACGCCTGCCGCTGAATGGCCAGTAACTCCGGATCCGTAACGTTTTTCTGTAAATTACCGAAAAACGCATCGGCCTCCTCCACGCGCTGATCCCAGATGGCATCGAAATCCGCGAACGGCTGCGACAGGGTGGTATGGTCGCTGAAACGAAGCCGAACGCTGACACTCCCTCCCGCGGGCACCTGCCGAACGTACTGCGCGGCCGCTTTCGTACCGATCTGATTAGGATTTATAAAATGCTTCTTCCCGCCCGACGTAATGTAGTTGTTGATACTGTCTTTGGGGTATTTCGATACGTTAGGCCGACCGTAGAGTCGCTCGGTGTTGGTGTCGTTGTCACAGAACAGCAGGGCATCAGCATCTTCGCAGTATAGTTTAAATTTGCCAAGCTGCTTATGGTTTACTTCAACCTGGTTGTTAGCAATGCCGTTCAGCATAGGCCGGGCATTGTACTGCTCATACCCCCACGACCACGTATTCCTAAACCAGATGGTAGGTAATATAGTGAGCGGAGCCTCCTGCGCCGAGCGGTTATGAGCCGTTATCTTCACCAGCCAGTCGTTCTGATCGGCTTTGGCGTACTCAATAAAAATATCGAAGTACTCGTCCTGCGCAAAAATGCCGGTGTCGAGTAACTCAAACTCGGGGTCCTGCCGCCCCCGGCGCATCGTTTCGATCACGAGCCGGTTATAAGGAAACTCCTGCTGTGGGTATTTGTACAGCATTTTCATGAAGGAGTGCGTGGGCGTACTATCCAGGTAATAGTAGAGTTCCTTTACGTCTTCGCCATGGTTTCCTTCCGGTCCGGACAGGCCGAACAGGCGCTCTTTGAGGATGTTGTCTTTGTGATTCCAGAACGCCAGCGCAAAGCAGATATGGCCTTTATTATCCGAAATGCCTCCGATGCCTTCTTCACCCCAGCGGTAAGCACGCGAACGGGCCATATCGTGGGTCACGTAGTTCCAGGCGTCGCCATACGGACTGTAATCTTCCCGAACGGTTCCCCAGGCGCGGTCCGACAAATACGGTCCCCACTTTTTCCAGCCCTTGTTATCGGCTCGTTCGTAAATACGTTCGCGTTCGGCTATGGCAGTCATAATAATAGAATCTATGTATGGCGGGTCTCAACGTTTCGGAGCAAAGTTGACATCAAATATAGTATGCACGCTGAGTATTTCAGTATTTCTCCGTTGATATGGGTCTACAGACATTGGCAACTACGGTCTTGTTCACCAGGCTGATATAAAGTTGTTCAGGCCACTCCCCAGGGTGTAGTCAGACGGGCTTTCTGCATTCCCGATACGTATTAGAACATGGTCGCCAGAGTAAGGTTTAAAGTCGTCGGATCTGAAAAACGAGTTACGTTACTTTTCTACCGCTGCCAATACCCGCTTGATCAGTTCGTTGGGATTGCCGTTATGCCAGCGCCAGACAATGACAATGTCATGTTCGGGATCGACCCAGATCGTGTTCTGGCCCGCCCCAAGCGCGGCAAAACTGCTTGTTGGCGCATCGGGCCACGGCTTTTTACCCGTCGTACGGTCGGGAGTGTTCAGCCACCACAAATAGCCGTAAGGCGGACCAACCGGCCCCGGCGTTGTGGCCTGCTTCACCCAGTCGGCCGACACGATCTGGCGGTCGTTCCAGCGGCCCTGCCGCAGAAACAGGTACCCAAAGCGGGCTTCGTCGCGGGCATTAATCCACAAGCCACCACCCCAGCGTGTGCCGCCACTCACCGACGGCAGTTGTTTCCCGTCGACATCGGCCAGGGCGTTGGGGTACGGAATGTACTGCCAGGTGTCTGATGCGCCAATCGGATTCATAATTTCATCGCGTACTACGTCGGGAATGGGTTTTTTCCATAGCCGGAGCAACGATAATGCCATTCGGTTAATTCGGACATCGTTGTATTCGTAATTGGTACCGGGCTGTTGCAGGGAGCGGGGCTTCCGTTCGCCTTTGCCAAACGCTTCCTTACCCACAAAATCGCTGTTCTTGCCCCAAAGGCTGCCTTCCCATTCACTCGTTTGACGCGCATGATGCTCCCAGGTAACACGCTGGTTCTGGGATGACTCGTACCCGCCGTCGTGAATCCGCTTCGCAACCGGATCGTGAATGTCGTTGATCATGCCCCGCTCGATCGTAATGCCGAGCACGGTTGACAGGACGCTTTTGGCGACGCTATAGGTTGGATCAGGCCGCTGGGTATCGCCCCACTCGGCCACGATATAGCCGTGACGTAACACGATGCCGTTGGTGGCCGTGCGGCTGGTTGGCATGGGGCCTAACAGTTTCCCGAATATTTCTTCCTGCGTCGAAAAATCAGGAGCCATCTGCGTAGTTTCCTGCGTTTTAGCAAAAGCTACAGCCTGATCGAGCAGGGCCGCATCCATACCGGCTTTCTCAGGGGCGATACGTGCCCAGTTATTCCCTTTAGGCGGAAAATAAGCCGCTGACTTTGAGGTAGGCCGGTGACAGGCGGCTAAACTGATCAGCGCCAGCAGGACGAAAGACGGAAAGGCGAAGGTTGATCGCTTCATAATTGTGCCGATACGCGTTGCCGCTTACCGTTCGAGTTTAAAGCCTTCGACCAGACGCACACGTTCGGTACGGTTCGCTACGTCCCAGCCCGTGAGGTACATCCAGCGGGTCATATTCGTCAGCTTACCAATATCAATCCGGGATGGCTCGTCTTTGGGCGTATGGTAATCGGGATGCAGCAGCGACGTAAAACAGATGGCTGGCACGTTCAGGCGGGCGTAGGGCAGGTGGTCGCTCCGGAAATACCAGCCTTCCGGATGGTCGGGGCGGTCCCAGAGCGTATCGAGTTTGAACTTGGTCACGCTTTGGTTGGCAGCCATCGCACTGTTCACCAGATCCCGCGAGTTCATGTGCGGAGGCTGCGAACCAAGCAGGGCCGCACTGTCGGGCGCGTTACGTCCCATCATCTCGCCGTTCAGCACGGCGACAATCGATTCCAGCGGAACGGTGGGGTGAGCTGCGTAATAGCGCGACCCCAGCAGCCCGCGCTCTTCGGCTCCATGAAAGACAATCAATGCCGATCGTTTCGCGGGTTTCTGCATAAACGCCCGGCCAATGGCCAGGGCCGCTGAGCAGCCCGTGGCATTGTCATCGGCTCCGTTCCAGATCGAGTCACCCGCTACCGCCCGGCGAACCCCATCGTGGTCCTGGTGAGTGCTGAACAGGACGTATTCGTTCTTCAGCTTAGGGTCGGTGCCGGGGGCTTTGGCAACGATGTTCACCGATGGATAGCTAAAGCTTTCGACGTTGACGATGTTCGTGAACTGCTGACCTGGCTGTTTAACCCACTCCAGCGCACTGGCTGGCAGCCAGACCGTTGGAGCCTGCGAAAAGATGCGGGTGTTGGGGCCGCCGGGCAGGTCGTACCGGCCCCGCTCTAAACCCGTTGTCCAGCGGTCAAAATAGAATTGCGCTTCTTTGTCCGACACCCACACCACGGCTAAGGCGCCAGCTTTGATCAGGTCAGCGGCCCGGCGCGTCATGGTGCCGAACAGAAACCGCCGGTAGCTTAATTCAGCGGGAGCTGTTCCCGAAAACTCTATGGCAACCGCTTTGCCTTTTACGTCGACCTTGGCCAGCTCTTCGGGCGTGCCTTTGCCAACAAATACCAGCGGGGCGTCTACCGAGGCAATGGCGGGGGCCAGAATAAACGCGTCCTGGCCGTGCGTGAGCTGGTGGTTACCGATGCTAAGCCGGCTGGTTTCGGTAATGCGGGTACGCTGAATATGAAAGAACTGGAAATACGTACCGTCATCGCCCGCGGGCTGGAGGCCCATGGCCCGGAGCTGTTCCGCGATCCAGACCGATGCTTTTAATTCGTCGAGCGAACCGGCTTCGCGGCCCCGGAAGTGATCGCCCCCGATGGCGAACAGGTCACGTTTGATCTCACTTTCTTTAATGGACGACAGAGCACTCGCCGACTTCGATTGGGCGTAACTGGTCAGGCTGCTGGCGAACAGGAGAAACGTAAGGAAGCCCGCTATCCGGCTACGGGTTCGTTGTTGATTCATGTAAAGCATTCGTTCGTTAGGTCAACAGATTGGGTTATGACAAAGCTAACCTGCATAGTTGGATGATGCTATAGCGACCGGATATTTTGCTGATTCTCCCGCTATAGATACAATTAACCAGTTCCTGCTTTCGGATAAAGCCTTATCTTGGGGCAGTAAACCTGAACTCATGAAAGCCCTTGTTACGCTGGTCATCCTTCTTGTAAGCAATTCATTAGCCAACCTGTTAGGTGCCCAGTCCCAAAAGCCAATAACCGATCCGGTGGCTCGCTACGATGCCTATGTGCAGCAGGCAGTGAACGACTGGAAAGTGCCTGGCCTGACCGTTGCGGTGGTGAAAGACGGGAACGTATTGATGAAAAAAGGGTATGGTGTTCGAGAACTGGGTAAGCCTGAACCCGTTGATACGCAGACACTTTTTGCCATGGCCTCGACGACTAAAGCCATGACAGCTGCCTGTCTGGGTATGCTGGTAGATGAAGGTAAGCTAAGCTGGGACGACCTGGTCCTGAACTACCTGCCCGACTTTCAACTGTACGACCCGGCCGTTACGCGCGAACTGCGGATACGCGATCTGCTCATTCACAATACCGGCGTTGGTAACGCCGATTTCCTGTGGGCGAGCATGCAGATTTCGTCGGATGAGATTCTGCGTCGTATGCGGATGATCCGGCCTACGTACTCGTTTCGGTCGAGTTTTATTTACCAGAACATCATGTACCTGGCCGCGGGGAAAATTATTGAAAAGGTAAGCGGTATGCCCTGGGATAAGTTTGTGCGCACCCGCATTTTCGAGCCGCTGGGAATGCGCCGGACCCAGGCTCTGTTCCGGGACGTAACGGAAGGCAATCGCGCTAAACCGCATATCGACATCAACGACACAATCCGGGTGGTGAATAGCCCAACCGAAGAAGGACTGGTCGACGCCGTTGGACCGGCCGGATCGGTCTGGTCGTGCCCCGGCGATCTGACCGCCTGGATGCAGTGTATGCTGGACAGCGGTCGGTACAATGGCAAGCGGTTACTGAAGCCAGCGACCTGGGCGGAGTTGTTCAAACCCCAGACAATCGTCACCGATGCCCAGTTTTATCCGACCCAGCAACTGACGAAACCGACCTGGAAAACTTACGGACTCGGCTGGTTTCAGCATGACTACCGGGGCCACCGGGTCAATTTTCACACGGGAAGCCTGACGGGCATGGTCGCCATTCACGGGCAGTTGCCGGATCAGAAGCTGGCGATTTATGTGCAAAGCAACCTCGATCATGCCGAGCTTCGCCATGCGCTGATGTATCGCGCTTTCGACGAGTTTGCCTTAGGCGTTAATCACGATTGGAGCGCTGAGTTTCGGCAGTTGTACGGCGGCCTTAAACAGCAGGCAAAACTGGCCGACCGCAAAGCCGACAGCGTACGGATTCCGAACACCAAACCGGCTTTGCCCTTGTTGGCCTATGTCGGCACCTACACCGACCCCCTTTACGGCAAAGCAGACGTAACGCTAAAGGGCGGTAAGCTTCAGTTGTCGTTCAATAACGTGATCAGCGGGCGGCTCGATCACTGGCATTTCGATACGTTCCGGCTGGTGTACGACCAGTTCTGGAACGGCACTGATCAGCTTAGTTTTACCCTAAACGCGCAGGGGCGGGTGGGTACGTTACTATGGGCTGGGGCCGAGCTAACGAAAGTTCCAGACATCATGCCTACCGGCGTAGCCGAGCGGTAATTCGATATGTCCAGTTCAAGACTAGTTTCCGCAGCAGAAGTCGCGCAGCTCAAACAGGTCGTCTTTGCCGGATACCAATTGTCGGCGGAGGCATGGTATGATTTTGCCCAATGCTGGCACCCTGTTACGTATAAGCGCAAAACGCTGTTGACGGCCGCTGGCGAGATTGAGCACTACGTGTATTTTGTCATCGACGGCATCCAGCGGGCGTATGCGCTGAACGAGGGCCAGCGCGAAGTCACGCTGATTTTCTCGTACGCGGGTTCTTTCTCCGGCATCATCGACTCGTTTCAGTTACAGCGTCCTTCGCACTATTACCTCGAAACGCTTTCGGCCAGTCGGCTGCTTCGGCTGGCGTATCCGGATTTCGCCCGGCTGCTGGCAAGACACCATGAATTGGAAGCCTGGGCACGGCTAACTACGAGCCAGGCTTTATCGGGGTTAATGACACGCCATATTGAACAGATGACGTACAGCGCCGAAGAGAAATTTCGGATTTTGCTCACGCGCAGTCCGCATCTATTGCAACGCATTCCGCATAAATACATCGCGTCGTATATCGGGTTAGATCCCACCACCTTCAGTAAATTACTGGCTTCGGTGAAGTTGTGAGGCACAGGCTTCCAAAATCTTGGTGCAGACCAAGATTCACTGGAGTGCTTGCCCGTACGTTTGTAGTGTAATCGACAATCGAACCCCATGCCTTCGTTTCATACCCAATCCTTATTGACCGAACTGGAAGCCGAAATTAATCAACTGCTCGCCCGCGCCAGCCAGCGCTTCGGCAATCTGCCCGATGCGCAACTGACTCAACAGCCCGGACCCGACCGCTGGAGCATCGCCCAGTGCCTCGAGCACCTGAATAGCTATGGTCAGTACTATATTCCGCTGCTCACTCAGGCCATTGCCCTCGGCGAACAGCAGGGCAAGGCGGCTCAGCCCGAATTTAACAGCAGTTGGTTAGGCAATTATTTTGCTGAAACGATGCGCCCCAAAGCGGATGGCCGGATCGCGATGCCCATGAAAGCGTTCAAGAACCATACCCCAGCGGCTCAGCTAAACGTACCGCTGGTTCTGGCAGAGTTCTTCGATCAGCAGCAGCAACTGCTCGCTTTACTTCAGCGGGCCAGAGCTGTCGATATCGGTCGGCTGAAGGTGCCTATTTCCATTGCCCGCTGGATTAAACTCAGCGTGGGCGATACGTTCCGGTTTCTGATCGCGCACGAACAACGGCACCTAGTACAGGCCGAGCGGGTGGCCGATGGATTACCGGAAACACGTATCTTGGGCGCTAAAACACCTATATAATTCGACACTGCATCGTTCTCGTTTTCCTGATTATTCAGACGATTCATTTACCCCAACTGGCTCAGCGCAGACAAACCCGTAAAGTCCCCGGATAAGCAGGTCGCCTTGGACAAGGTTCGTCAGTGCCGGCAGGCGAATGCGACGGCTTTGCTGGCTGAATATCGTCAGTTTCTGTCTATTCCGAACGTATCTGCTGATTCGGCGAACATCCGTAAGAACATGGCTTTTATCGTACAGATGATGCAGCAACGCGGTATTCAGCCTCAGCTGCTGAACGGTACGTCGCCCGAAGCAACACCGGCCGTGTTTGGCGAAGTAAGCGTACCGGGAGCCACGAAAACACGCCCATTACGACGGACAGCCGGTGGATCCTAAACAGTGGGCCGCGGGGCTGGACCCGTTGACACCCGTGCTGATCACCGCGCCCATGGAGCAGGACAGGACAGTCGTTACGACGTATAAGCCGGGGGATGCCATTGAGCCGTCCTGGCTGCGACCCAACCGATACCGAGCGTGAACAGCAGCCCGGACCGATCAAAATAAATGCCGAGGTAGGCTACAATGCCCAGCGTACACCGATGAATTTGCCAATCGCCCAGTCGATTGTAGCTGCCGTGCAGGCCACGTCAGCCGAACCGATTGGTTTGCTGCAACCTCAGGCGGAAGCCTGCCGCTGTAGTTATTCAAGCAAGTCCTGAAAGCCAATGTAGCCTCGGTGCCCGTGGTAAATTATGATAACCATCAGCACGCCGGGAATGAGAACGTAATGCTGCAGTACCTGTGGGGAGGAGTTGATGCAATGGCGTTAATTATAATACTTAAGTAGCATAATCAATTAATTGTCAAGAGATTATTTATGAGTGTTGGTGTTTCTTATTCCGTTAGGTAAGCTTGTTGTATAAAACTCTATAGATTTTAGAGAAATATCTAAACAGTTGCGCAAATCAACCCGTTACAAAAAGCGATATATCAACAACTCGTATACAAATTCAAAACACGTTATGAAAACCAATTCAATTGCTCTTGGTCTGTTAATGGCTTTATCGGTAACGGGCATCTCGGTCGCTCAGCAGAACAGCACGATGTCGGGTTCCAACTCTACCAACATGATGGTGGGTAAAGAGTCGAAGTCGGCGTTTGATCGCATGAATCAGAAAGGCGCAGCAGCCGTTAGCGCGATCAAGCCAAGCAGTGCAAAACTGTCGAGTGCCGATCAGGACCTGATGATGCAGGTGGCTAAAGGCGGAATGATGCAGCTGGAAGTGAGTAAAATAGCCGTGCAAAACGCCAGCAGTGACGAAGTAAAGCAACTGGCGCAGGCCGAGGTTGAAGAGCAAACCGGTTTATCGGCGAAGCTACAGGAGATTGCCAGTGCCAAAGGTATTACGTTGCCTGGCTCGCCCGATGCAGAAACCCAGGCGATGGTAACCAAAATGCAGGGTATGTCGGGTGCGGATTTCGACAAAATGTATGTGCAGGAAAGCGGAGTACGCGGCCACGAAAAGCTGGACGCCGTAATGAGTCAGGTGAAATCGAATGCGTCGGACAAAAATCTGAAAGACATAGAACAAGCCGCTCATCCACTCGTGAAAGCGCATCTGAAGGTGTCGAAAGAAGTCATGAACAAAATGGGCGGTAGCAACATGGGCTCTCGCTAAGCATACCAAATAGCGTTTAACAAAAACGAAACCGGGGCATGTAATCACATGCCCCGGTTTCGTTTTTTACGGTTTTAGCTCTAATGGCGCTGGCTTCAAGTTACAGGACAAGCCTAATAGCTTTCGTTTTGCACCAGGTAGCCGGGTAGGTTCGAGGCTCCGTCGATGGCGTTTTGCGGAATCGGGAAAACGCGCTTGCGCTTGTCTGTGTTGGTTTTCTCGGTCCAGGTTCCTTCGTATTTGCCGAAACGAATCATATCGGTCCGACGTACCATTTCCCAGTACAGCTCAAACCCGCGCTCCCGGTACAGCAAATCCAGGTTCATAGCGGTTAAGGCCGGGGGAGGAGTCGGGAAGGCCCGTGCGGCCCGGATGGCATTGACATCAGTCAGGGCGCTGGCAACATCGTTGCTTTTGCGCAGCTTGGCTTCGGCCCGCATCAGGTACACATCGGCCAGTCGGATAATCGAAATATCAGCTTCGCCCAGGTTCCGCCCGCTGGTCGATTTCTTGCTGAACTCGTACTTTTCTACCCGGTAGCCGGTGCTGTAGTCGCTGCCCGCTACGGTGAAATTGACCTGTTCGGTAAACACTACCGGAACCGTTGGGCGATTGCGCGTTACGTTGAACAGTTTACCTACTTTGTATTTACCGTCCGGACACTTCACAAACGCACCGTTTACCCGCAGCAGGCCGTATTGCTGACCGCGCAGGATACCCCGGTTGATGTTGAAGTCGGCTTCTGCTACGCATGAGTCGGCTGGGTTTGAGTAGATCGATAGATTCTGCCGGTAGAAACGCGGGTCGATCGACGGGTCTTGCGGGCTGTAGGCGTTCACCCAGGTCCGGTAGTAATCAGGCGTAATGGCCGGGCCGTCGGTGCCGTTCGCAGCCGGGAAAGCTGGTAGCGGAAACTGATCGCCCGAGATCGAGAAATACGCTAGCCGGTTGTGCCCATTCAGTTCAGCGCGTTGATCGACGGCGAAAATCAGTTCTTTATTGTCGTGATTGTTCGAGTTGAAAATCGAGAAATAATCACGCGCCAACTGATACTGCCCAGAGTTGGTAATTTTGTCACAGTACTCAACCACTTTATCCATATCGGCGGCCTGGAACGTGAACTGGTCGGCATAGCGGTCGCGGTAAACCGCTGCGTTCAGATACAGCCGGGCTAGTAATCCCCAGGCGGCTCCTTTGCTTAACCGGCCGGGACCGACGTTCGGCTGCAGATCGGGCTCCACGGCGATTAACTCGCTGAGGATGTAATTGTAGGCGGCTTCGCCCCGCAGAACGGTCGAGTTTGCCTGAGGATCTTCTTTGACAAACACCAGTCCAAACAGATCGAACATCAGCATCGAGTAGTAGGCGCGCATTCCCCGGGCTTCGGCCAGATACACTTTAGCCGTTGGGTCCTTGATGGTCGGGAGCGCATTTACCGCCGATACCGAACGGGATAGACTCTGTACAAGTAAGTTCCAGGTACCGTTCAGGTTTGGATCAGTACTGGTATGGGTATGCTGGTGCATGGCCAGGTAAATCCCGTTATCGCCCCAGTCGGTGCCGCCCCGATAAGGCAAGATGGCCTCGTCGGTCGATATTTCCTGGATATTGAAGTAGTTCGTATGCAGAAAAATATTGGGAAGCTGGGCGTATACGGGCGCAATATTGCCGTCGGCCAGTTGCTTATCCGACAGACCCGATACCGACGCTTCGTCCAGTACGTTCTCTTCGAGTTTCGTGCAACTGTACGTACCGGCCAGACTGACCAGCGCCAGTATAGAAAGAACTAGTTTTTTCATGGCTATAAAAAGTCATTCGTTGTCATGGCGTCATTCGTGGTCGTTGGGTAAGTGAGCACTCCAACATAACGAGTGACGGGCGATGACAAGTTGGTTAAAAGGTGAGATTCAGGCCAAAGATGACCGACCGGGCTTTCGGATAGCTGAGGTAATCGATACCGTACGACGAAATGCCGTTGACCGTGCGATCGTTGTTCACCTCCGGATCGTACCCGTCGTACTTGGTGATAACAAACAGGTTCTGACCGGTTACCGACAGTCGGATGGCGTTGATCCAGCGACTCATGCCAATCGATTTAGGGCTCAGGTTGTAGCCCAGCGCGAGGTTGTTGAGCCGGAAGAAGCTGCCGTCTTTCAGGAAGCGCGTCGACACCGGAGCCGAGTTATTAATCGACTCGTTAGCGTAGCGAATGGCTTCGTCGGTTGTATTCAGCCCCTTCGATAAGCGAAGCTTGTAGAAGTTCGAGTTCGCCGTGTTGTCGTACACTTTGTTGCCCGATACGCCGTTGAAATTGATCGCCAGATCGAAGCCTTTGTAGGCCAGGTTGCTGTTGATGTTGAACTGCCTGGTCGGCAGGGCGCTGCCCGCAGCAATGCGGTCTTTGTCCGTCACCAGGCCATCGCCATCCGTATCGCGGTAGGTACTGATGCCTTTTTCATCAAAGCCCGTAAACTCTTTCAGGAAGAACGTACCAATTGGCTGCCCGTTAATATACCCGTTAACCGTTGCCGAGGTCAGTCCGGAACCCTGCGCTGAGCCCGACGTAATGACCGAATACGGCGAGTTGTTCACCACGTTCTGGATGAACGTTACGTTTCCACCGATGTCGAACCGGAAACCACTCAGGCTGGCGTAGCGGTAGTTGAGGTCAATTTCAAGGCCTTTGTTTGTAATGCTCATGTTCGGCACGTTCGTCCAGTACGTACTGGCTGGTTGAACGGGATCGGCCGGGATCACTTCAAGCAGAATCTTGTTGGATACTTTATTGAAATAATCGACCGAGCCGGATAAAGCTCCTTTAAATAGGGCGAAATCCAAGCCTACGTCGGTCTGCGAGGATACTTCCCACTGAATGTCGGGGTTGGCCAGCCGGGTATAGGAAATACCGGCGGGGAACGTAGCGGAACCGTCGAGGGGGTAGCTTGTCGTGCCGGATACCTGGGCCGTATAGAGCGCCTGCGTGATTTTAGCCGGAATTTCCTGGTTGCCTGTCTGGCCCCAGCCCGCGCGTAGTTTCAGGTCGGTAAATGGTCCTGATTTTAAGAACGCTTCGTCTGACAGACGCCAGCCCGCCGAGATCGACGGGAATACCCCGTATTTGTTATTAGATCCAAACTTCGAGGAGCCATCGGCCCGCACTGTGGCTGTCAACAGATATTTATCGTTGAACTGGTAGTTCACGCGGCCAAAAAACGACTGAAGTTCGTTCTGAATGGCGTAGCCACCGGGCCGGTTGTTGGCCAGCGTTAAGTCCTGACCCAGACCGGGGTTATAGATCGGTTCAACCGGCGTGATGGGAAATTTATTAATGCTCCACCGTCTTTCCTGAATCGAAAACTTCTGGTAGGAATGGCCCAGCAAAGCCGTCAGGTTGTGGTTGGTCTTCGCCAACGTATAGGTAAAGTAGTTCTCGACCAGGATGTTACGGTTCGTAGTGTAGATGCTTTCCAGTCGTCCATCCTGCTGCGGTACCGCGTTGGCCAGCGATTGCAAGTCACGTACTGAACTGGAGTTGTCGACGCCCAGATTAAGCTTATATACCAGATTCGGCGTAATTTTGAACGAAGGCGAGATGTTGCCCACTACCCGATTAGTGGTCGTTACGTCTTTTTCCAGTTTCAGCGTAATCAGCGGATTAACCCCGCCCTGGTACTGAAACGGATTGCCTTTATCGTCGTAGGCCGGATAGGTTGGATTGGTCGAAATCGCAGCCCCCACGATCGTAACGGCTCCACCGACCAGGCTGCCACTAGGCCGTTCGTTGGTCGTTGAGGAAGCCGTCAGGTTAACGTCCAGCGTGAGCCGGTCTTCCAGAAACCGCTGCGAGGCATTGAAACGGCCAGTATAGCGTTTGAGCGAACTGTTTTTAAGAATGCCCTGCTGATCCTGAACGCCGAACGATCCGTAATACGTTAGCCGCTCGGCTCCGCCACTGAACGACAGGTTGTGGTTCTGCGTATAGGCCGTGCGGCTGATTTCTTTTTGCCAGTCGGTCGATGCGCCTTTATCGTCCAGTACACCACCCACCGCCGTTACCTGCTGCCGGTATTCGTCGGCCGAGAAGATCTTCAGCGGCCGGGCCATCGTCGAAATCCCCAGATTAGACGACAGGTTGAACGAAGCGCTGCCTGCTTTGCCTTTTTTGGTCGTGATCAGTACGACGCCGTTCGCGCCCCGTGCCCCGTAGATGGCCGTGGCTGAAGCATCTTTCAGGACGTCAACGGCTTCAATATCCTGCGGATTGAGGAACGTCAGCGGGTTGGTGGCCCCGCCGGTACTGGAGTTGTCGAGCGGAATGCCATCCAGCACGAACAAGGGCGTACTGCCCGTCCGGACGCCACCCGGTCCCCGAATGCTGATCGTTTGGGAGCTGCCGGGCTCGCCACTGGCCGACGTTACGTTGACCCCGGCGACCTTTCCCTGAATCAGTTGCTCGGGCGAATTGATAATGCCCCGGTTAAAATCGGTGCTCTTAATCGACTTCACTGCGCCGGTCATGTCGCGTTTCGTGGTGCTGCCGTAGCCGATCACCACCACCTGATTCAGTTCCGACGCCGACGATTTCAGGGCGACGTTAATGGTCGTCTGGTTGCCCACGGAGACCTCCTGCGACACGAAACCGATGAATCCGAATACCAGTGTTGCGTTTGCGTTGGGTACCGCGATCCGGTAGTTGCCGTTCGCGTCGGTGGTTGTGCCGCGCTGCGTTCCTTTCATCACTACGCTGCAACCGGCTAAGGCTTCGTTCGTAGTCCCGTCCGTCACCCGTCCGCTAATGGTTATATCGGCGGCTGGTTCCAGGAGAGAGGCAACCGTTGGTTTAGTAGGGCCGGACAGTGGGTGTTTGGCCTGGGTTACCAGTGCGGTAAGCAGCAGCCAGCCACACAGTAAAACCCTCCGGCTGTAGATAGGAGGTGATGATGAATGATAGAAATTAGTCATAGTTCTGGATGGAATTAAGGGTGGTAAATTTCACGGAAATAAGGGCCTCTTGTCGCACGAAATAAGTTATTTAAACATAAATTAACAGGTAACGGAAAGTCACTACGCATTTTTCAGGGGCAAAAGATAAAGAAGTTGGCAATATAACTGTACAGAATGGGGTGATTAATTATGATGTTGACTATAAACGGATTAGGATGAACGGCTGATCGATTAAGTATAGTAAATTGGTATGAATCGGCGAAATTAATGAATTATTCGCCGAGTGAATGTGAGAGCTATTTCCCGACAGGATGCGCTCTCCAGCGTGGACCTGGCTGGCAGACCAGAGAGTTCTCGACTACTTACGTTAAAAAATGGTATCCATCAACTGCCGCCGGTTAACGGCAGCTTAATAGAGTAGATAGCGGGCGTGACGTATTGACCAGATGAATTGAAGGGTATAATACGCGATTCTTTTGAGGCTGCTTCGTGCATTACGAAACCCCGTCCGTTGAGAGGCAGACGTAACAAACGGTACGTCGGTATAAATGTTGGTTATCTTTTTTGACCTTTAGCGTACCCATGCCTCCACAACGGGTATATGGGCAGGATGGGGCACCAGTTATTTAATACGTTGGCTGATCGTTAACGTATCAGAAGAACAGTCCCTTTCAGCATAGGTCGATCGGCGGTGGTACGTAACGTATAAGCGTATAGACCAGCGGGTAGTAGATTTCCGCCCTGGGTGCCATCAAAAGGCTTGTCATAACCTTTCTGAGACAGGTAAACAACTTCACCCCACCGATTGAAGACCGTAACAACGGCATCGGGAAAGGCTTCTATGCCGGGAAGATCCCACACATCGTTCAGTCCATCATTGTTCGGAGAAAAAGCGTCGGGTGCCCACACGCGTTCGTAGACGGTGATGTGAATGCTGTCGGTGGCCTGGCAACCGGATAAATTACTGACCGAGAGGGTGTAGGTAATATCGCCCCGGATCGACTCCACCGACGGGTTGGCGGTTGTAGGGTCGGACAGGTACGTAGTGGGGGTCCACGAAAAGGTGTTTGGCTCACCAGTGAGGCCCGGCGTCAGCGCAAACGTATTGCCCGTATAGGTGGTGATGTCTTCCTGCGCGATAGTTGGGATCGGCGCCACAACGGCCGTACGCGTTGCCACTACGCCAGGGCATTCGGGGGCGGGTTTGGCCGTGTAAGTGAGTGGATGAACGCCAATACCCGCCTGTTTCGGGTTGAACTTGCTGCCGGTCACGCCAGAGCCCACAAACTCGCCACCTGATGGACTAGCCTGTAATGAATACACCGGATTGTCGGGTCCGCAAACGGGTGGAATCGAGTCGAAAAGCACGGTAATAGGCGGAATCTGAACCACCGAGAATGGCGTTGATACGCCGGTGCATCCGTATAAATCCGTAGCCGTTAGGACGTAGTCTCCGGCTGATGTTACGTTGTTGAGCGCGCTCGTGGTAGTCGTTGTCTGTCCATCTTTCTGCCAGCTGTATTGCGTACCGCCACCGGCGGCTAGGGGCAGCGTACCCTGTGGGCAAAGTCGGTTCTGGCCCGTTGCCGACTGAATCGTTGCCAGAACGGGCGCTGATCGTTCGATGGATAGGCTATCGGTCCGAAACACGCAGCCCAGGGTTTTATCGGTCAACGTTGCCCAATAGCGGCCTGCCTGCGATATGTTTAGTGAATCCGCACTTTGGCCGCCCATCAATTGGTCGTTACGCTGCCATTGGTAACTGACATTTGTGCTGCCTTTAACGGCCAGCCGAACCGAGCCCGTTGTCGCGCACAGGT
Organism: Spirosoma fluminis; assembly: GCF_054778895.1. NCBI lineage: Bacteria > Pseudomonadati > Bacteroidota > Cytophagia > Cytophagales > Cytophagaceae > Spirosoma > Spirosoma fluminis. The sequence goes on along the minus strand of NZ_BAAGZD010000041.1, from coordinate 805,634 downwards.
GCCCCGCTGACGTTAGTCTGGCGGTGCTGCCCACAACATTCACGGAAATAAGTTCAGAGTTACCCGTTTTGCTACAGGTGGTCTTGAAGGAAACAACCAGCGAGTAATCGCCCGATTCGCGGACGGCCAGGGTTGGATTGGTAGCACCCGGTAGGTTAATGCTATTGCGACGCCACTGATAACTCCAGTTCGGGTTAGGCTGTGCTTCCAGGATCACCGAATCGCCCTGGCAGAGGGTAGCGGTCCGGATCGTGGTAGGCCGGTCCTTGATCTGGACCGCTGGGTCAGGCGTTGTGCTTGGTGGACATTCAATGACCAGAAGCTGAAAGTCGCGCCGAACCTCGCCAATTTTTACACCATTGCGGTATTCTTCTACGTTTACCGCGAAGATATAAAGACCTAGCTGCGTTGCTGTCACCGTTAATTGCCCGGTCTGTGCATCAACTGCCAGGGTTGGATTGCCGGGAATAGCGTTAGTCGCACTAAAACCAGCGAGCCATCTGATGTCGGGATAGGGGGCAGGCGATACGGCGTTTACATCCCGGCTATTGCCTTTTTGGTCGAGCGGGGTCACCAGCGAGTACCGCAGTTCGTCGCCGTCGGGATCGGTTGCCCCGAAGGGATACGAGAAGGGCTCACCGAGGCAAACGTATTCGCCATTGATCGGACCAAAGCGAGGGGATGAGTTTTCGAATAATCGACCGTTTTGGAGGAGCGCCGGGAATTCAAGATAAAACGTAAAACCCGTCTGGCTGGGATTACTGACATTGTTGATACCCCCGTTGCGATTGCGGGTCTGGTAGGAGATATAGTACCCCTGCGGATCGTCGTAGGCGGTCGGGTCGAGCTGAATATCGGTCTCGAACGTAGCGACAATAAACCTCAGGTTCCGTTGTTCGGCGCAGTACTCATTTGCGTAGATGATGGGCTGGCGCTGGCCAGTCTCCTGAAGCAGATAGCTGCGCATCAACGTATTGTCGCGTTTGCGAAAAATACCAAATTGCCCGCCCCGCTGGTTATCGGCCCGCGGTCCACTCTCCATGTAATTGGTGGCAATAATCCGGAAATGACCTGGTCTGTCGCCAACGGCCCGCATTTCAATTTGCCCGCCTACGTGGTGGGTCGCTTGCGCACGGACGGAAATTGCCAACATTCCAATCAGGAATAGCCTGGTAAAAACGCGCATAGGCCAATACGGTTACTGCTGTTAGAAGTCTCTACAAATCAATTTCAGGTATGCGTGGCTTGGTACTGTATCGTGTGCTGGGTGGGTAATCTGAGCAGAATTCAGGGGCTGCTGATTCGCTTTTATTTAGCTAATACGGGTAAAGAGCAGCCTTCGTTGCGTCGCTTTTAAAGATACTACCTTATTACTTAACTATAGTAAGTAAGCCGCTTAAATTTAGGCAGTTGCGGGGAGGGTTTGGACTGGCGCCCCGAAAGATAAAGTGCTGGTACGTTGCCAGGCGATAATACCGCAATCCGTGGCCCCGCACCAACGCCGGTCTGTTCCCCACCTGCTTCCAGTGGGGTTTGGCGAAGTCGGGAACGACTGCAGAAACAGTACAGGGTGTTCAAATCAATTCGGGGAATACCGTTCAACAGATTGGCAGCCCACAACTCTCCTGATCATACACCGGAGAATTGTGAGCTACGCGTTTTTGGTTATGAGGAGGGTATTGGTAATGCTTACAGGTGAAACGACTTAAGGGCTTTAACCATACGGCCACCGCCCGCTTTCCGCTGGATCGAGGAGCCTACAGCTAGTAAAGGGTTGCTGTTGATCGCACCTTGCCGCCCTACCGAAGTGCTGCCGGTGATCTGACCGATCGCTGTACCCAACAAGGCTTCGCGAGTATCGCCAAGGGGTAATAAATTAATCGGCTCTTCTACTTCGATCGTTGGCGTAAAGCCAGTTGAGTAGTCAGATTGATCAGCGCTGTTGTACGACCTGAACACAATCGGCTGCATACCCCAGTTAATTTTGCCGGTGTCATCCGTGATCGTGATTGATCCTACGTTTTTGCCGTACGTGGTCGTGCCAATGGTGATTACGTTCATGTACGGACGTAGACCATTGATGATCAGCTCGCTGGCAGAAGCCGTGTGTTCGGTGGTCAGCACAAAGACCCGCGACAGGTTCGCGCCGATGTTCTGCGATTTGTCGACGAAGTTCTGGATGAAAAAGTTGTTGCCGTACTCCTGGCGCAGGGCGGGGGTAATCGTCGCGTTCCATTCCTCGCGGAAGTACAGTTTACCGGAACTAATACCTTTACCGATCAGGCTGGCCAGGTTCGCCGATGACGACGTATAGCCGCCGGGATTGTAGCGCAGATCGAGGACCAGTTCATTGACGCCCTTCGCTTTGAAATTGCTGAAGATGGCATCCAGCTGCGCATCATATTCGTTGGCCTGACTGCCGTTCGCGCCCGGTACAAACTGATTATACACCAGGTAGCCAATTGTTTTGCCGCTAACGGTATACACCGAGTCGAGGAACACCGGATTTTCCTGGAATACCGTTGCCGTTACGCTGCGGGTCTGGTCGGTGTCGACAATAGATTGAGCGCCTGGAGTGGCCAGTCCGAACGTAAAGGAAGTGCGGCCCGAATACAGAAGACTCTCTACATTCGTACGGGTGAGCGCCTGACCATTCACCTTCGAGATGATGTCGCCCCGTTTAATACCGGCTTTCTGGGCGGGCGAACCCGGCAATACGTAAAGGACCTGCGCGATGACATCATCGGAGCCCGACGAGCGGAGATACAAATCATATTCCATACCCGTGGTAGTCGTCTGGCCACTTAAACTGGCTTCCAGTTCCTGACCGCTTTCTTCAATCCACGAAAACCGGTCGCCGTTCGGATTGGTAGTCGCGTCGTACTTATTCAGGATAGACTCAAAGAAATCCGCGGGCTTCAACGTTTTGTCGGGATTGGCCGGAATCTTGTCATTCCAGTAATAGAGGTCCTTCATATTGGACAGAATCCAGTCGTTCACCGTCTGGTTTTCGTTGGTTGCCGTCGCCGTGTTTGGCTGGGGAGCCACTACGTCGGTATCTTTCTTACAGGCTGATAGCGATACGATGAACCCTGCCAGCAGCAATCCTGTCAACGAGCTCTTCCCCAGTCGTCGCTGACGAGAGAAGCCCCGAAGCGCATCGTTCATAACGTGTTTTTCCATGTTAATCTAGCTGATAAGACGGTTTGTTGATCCGTCTATACTTGTTACGTATTTAGGAAGCTGAATGTTGCAGATTGACACCTATATTATCTTGATTTAATAGGCATTTAATGGGCTTTTCCGCAACACTTTTTCTGGGTTAACCCCATCGATATAAAGAAGATGTAAAAGCAGAAAAATGCCTGATTTGACTGGGGCAAAAAAAAAGGTACGTCCGGGTACCTGTAAACCCCCACAACAAAAGAATAAAGGTCTGGCTGCAGCCACTTCGGAGGAGGAGCCAGCTTTTGAAAGATCTGTCTGATTCGGGCGCTCGCTCCAGGACGCAGGCAATTTTACGGGCCGAACTGTTAAACTGGGTAAATCAATTAAATAGTACTATTCTTAGAAATAGCAAAAAAAATTCCATAGCCGTATTATAGGTTTTACGGGCCATTGAATAAGTAAGCCGGCTCTGTAATTACCGGATAGGGCCTATACGACTCGAAATGGTCGTTTACCGTCTAATCGGTTTATACACAAGTTACCAAAACAAATAACATTTAAAATAATGCATTGTAGATTCAGGTATTGTATCGTACTAAGAGCGTACGACAAGTCCAACTACATCCTATGATTATTCCGATGAGTACTATTAATCTGCCGGGGCACCGTTACCCAGTTCCAATCGACTCGGTCGTGTGGCTGGAGGGGGACGCGAATTATACGCGGGTGCATTATCAGGATGACTCTTTTTCGCTGGTTTCGCAGCCTTTACAGTGGTTCGAAACCCAGTTGAATTTTGTTCGGGTGCATAAGTCAGCCATTATAAATCCCCTGTACATCCGTGAGTTCCGGCAGAAAAAAAGCCGGGCGGGGTGGGTGCAGTTACAAAATGGGCTGATCCTACCCGTATCCCGCAGTCGACTGGAGCAAACCGCTACGCAGTTAAGTGTAACCAATAATTCCTACCACCTGAGCGCCGATTTATAAAAATGAGTGCTTCATCTATCAATCACCTGGCTATAGCTGCTACCAAAAGCGACCGGGTATCAAACAAACTTATAGGCTAAGGGTAGACGTACTATCGATCAATTCTTTCTTTAATATATACTAATTCTACAGACATAAGCTAGGATTATAGAAAAATGATTTATTCGTGCACCAGTTGTCCTTACGTTTAGCCGCCTTCACAAGCCACACGAACCCGAACCGGCTGACTATCTCGTTTGCATTTGCGCGGCCAAACGAGAGTCTATCTGAACGCAGTTTGTGACCCATTCCTTCGATCAGGGGCCTGCATAACGCCCTGCCTAATCACTCAACAATGAACGCACCCGTTATTCTCTTTGCTTTCAAACGTCCGAACGAGTTGAAAGCCACCCTCGACGCCTTACGGGCAAATCACCTGGCGCCCGAAAGCGACCTGTACATTTTTGTCGACGCTCCCAAACGCCCCGAAGATGCACCCAAAGTAGCGGAGGTGCACAAATTACTCGATGACTTCAGCGGGTTCAGAACCATCCACCGGACGTATGCCAAATCGAACATTGGGTGCGCCGACTCCATTATCCGGGGTATATCGTCTGTACTGGGGCAGCATCCGGCAGCCATCATTGTGGAGGACGATTTAATTACTGCCCCGAACTTTCTGGATTATATGAACCAATGTCTGCGCACGTATGCGTCCAATCAGAAGGTATACTCGATTGCAGGATACACCTTTCCGTTCGAGCGCCCGGCCGGATACACTTACGACGCTTATTTCGTGCCCCGGCATAGTCCGTGGGGCTGGGCGACCTGGGCTGATCGCTGGCAGGCTATCGACTGGACGATTGCTGACTACGAACGGTTCCGGGCGGATAGTCGGCGGCAGAAGGCGTTTATGCAGGGCGGCTCAGATCTGTATGGCATGCTGCGGAAGCAGATGGAAGGAAAAATCGACGCCTGGGATATTCGGTTCTGTTACAACCGCTTCAACGCCAACGCCCTGACGATCTATCCCGCCGTATCAAAAGTGCAGAACATTGGCTTTGGAGCCGAAGCCACGCACACTAATATTTTCAATCGTTACCAAACCCAGCTCGATAGCGGACTGATACGCGAATTTCAACTGCCCAGCGTCGTGGAAACTACCGACTATTATCACCAGCAAACATTACGGCGTTATAGCGTTCCTACCCGAATCTATAATAAGTTAAAAACGTATGCTGGTCTACGTTAATGACCGACTCTCAGTTGCAGGTTAATCCGGGCAATCGGGAGCAACATCTGCTTACCTCGGACCTCGGTTCAGGGCTATCCACGTACAACTAGTTTTTATATCTGAATTGATTCGCATAGCTATGAACGATTCCATTTTGCTTCGAGTAAGCGCGTTATTGTTTTTTTTAGTCTTTACTACGTATTGCAAGTCGACCGACGATCCGGTACCGGAGGTGATTGTGCAGCGGGAAGATGCAATGAGTATCTCCCAGGTCCGGCAGTTCACTACGTCATCTATTCCGACGAGTATCCGCATCACCGACCCCGGTCTGGAAGGCGTATTTCGGTTGGATAGGAGCGACCGCCAGACGGCCGACAATATGGGAACCGTTCTGGTAACCGGCAACGGAAAACGCTACAAACGGGAGTATACAGGTCCGGCCATGCTAACCTGGTTTGGGGCAACCCCAACAAACCCGGACATTGGGCCCCGGCTGCAGGCTGCCGTAGACGCCGTGAGCAGTATTCTGATCCCCGCGGGAACCTACACGCAACTGACGCCCGTTCGGCTGCGGAGCGGATTAACCATCAGAGGGGAAGCGAATACGGTGATTACCCTCGGCGATTCGCACGTATCGCTCCAGTCGTTATCGAGCGCCAGCGACACCACTTCGCTGCATAACGTTATAATCGACGGGCTGAGCTGGAACGTAACGACGGCCAAGAACAGCCAGTACGGAGTCATTTCGATTGACGGGCCAACAGTCGCCAACCTGACCGTTCAGAACTGCAAAAGTACCGACCGGACCGGAGCCAATACAAACTGGTTCACGTTGAATATTGCCGCCGGGAAAGCCGCCAGCAACGTAGTGGTAAAAGGAAACAGTATTCAGTCAAAACGTACAGGCTGCGAGATTCTTAATCACGATAACGGCGATAAATACACTGCGACCAGCATCCTGGTTGAAGACAATACCTTCTTGGATTGTGGCCGTTCGGGCATCTCCTTATCCGGCACCATGGACGGCCTAACGGTCAACCGCAATACGTTGAAAAATTGCGCTGAATATGGCGTAGAAATTGCAGATGCGGCCCGGAACGTGAAGGTGACCAACAATACGTTCGAGGGTAAATTCGACAAGTTCATTGCCGGAACCGACGGCGACAAACGGAGTCCGGTAATTGGCGGGATGCTGATTTCGGGCAACACAACGGTGGGCCGGGTAACGGGTGGGGTTCAGTTGTTCAACGGTGGCCAGATTACGTTTACGAAAAACAACCTGAGTATGACGGGAATGCTGGAAATCGCACACGCGACTCAGGGCGGCATGTTCTCCGAAAATACAATCGACGGTCTTACCAACAAGGCCGTTATCTGCGATAATTCACCCAACAACACGTTCTCGAACAACACGATCTCCAACAAAGAGAGTCTGGAAAATCAGGCTACGTTTATGGCTTACGGCAGCCAGGCAACGAATAATGTGCTTACGAACAACCGAATTAGTAAAGGGCGGGGAGGGAAGTACTACGAGGCCGTATTGGGCGGCAGCTATACGGCCAGCAAGAATGTTGACGAAGCTGGAAACCCACTTCCTTAACAAACAGCACGGATCCAAGCTCCCGTAGCTTTTCGTGCGTACAGACACGTAGCGCCGATAAGTAATGACAACCTGGTCATCACTTATCGGCGCTACGTGTCTGTAAAAAGGTCGGCCTGGGTTGCGTAGGTTTGCAGGAGATCGCAAGCCGGACAGGCAAGTCACTTCATGGACGAGAATGGATCGTTGTTGCACGATGCAGCTGGTATACATACCAGACAAGCTGTAAACTTAAGTCGTTTATACGTTTTCTTTAATTAAATCTTGGTTCCTCCAGGGATCTACACTGAGTGTGATTACTACGTCATTTTATGGGATAATTAAGCGATTGGGAAAATTGCAGAAACTACCTTTCAATCAACATTGAATTGGTTAAGTAATAGGATTTATTGAAAATAGATAAATTTTTTGGTTTAAAAAGCTGCCTATTGACTACTGCACCCTGCTACTTATCCATTGATTAATTGGATATAATTGAGCTTATGGCCTTAAGTAGATTTGCATAAATGAGGCTAAAAATTGAACTATTCATATTACCTATTTAACTCATAGAGTAATTGTATAAGCTGGTATTTATTAGGAGCAGTATATTTTATACCTGAAGAGTGCAAGAGCTAATTTAGTGATATAATAAAAATTATTACTAAGAGTTTATAAAAATAAAATATAGTTACTTTAAAAGTACATTAAGTTAACTATACGATTTGCGATCAGCTTCCTTCCTATTGTATAGCGGCAAGCTAAATACATACCTTTCATAGTTAATTTTCTGGCCGGAATGGGCTGTAAGCAGATACCTCGCTCGGCAGAAATACTCCTCCGTAACGACTTCATAAAATTACCACGCTGACGTTAAAACGCCGTTTGGCCAGTATAGTAAGCCGTCAGGTCTGTTGTCACTATCAACTAAAAACTGATAACCAATTTGCAGCTTCATGACAAAAGCATGGGACTTGATGTCGGCAACAAGAAGCAAGAATACAATACGTAAAATGACAACTAACAAGACAAGTGAACGCCTGAAGTTCGGGTTAATGCTGGGAGTAATCGTGATCTGGGCTGCATCACTGGAAGGCTGTACGTCGGCGAAACGGCTGGCGTATTTTCAGGGGGCTGAAGTCGGCGACGATACCGTAGCGATACCCGAACCCTTTATTCCTACTATCAAAAAAGGTGATGTTTTATCAGTTCAGGTCAGCAGTTTAAATCCCGAAGCGTCGGTGTTCTTCAATCCGGTCTCTATGGCTGACAACAGTACGGTTGCCAGCCAGAACAATCCGCTCGTCCGGACGTCGGGCTACTTGGTCGCCAATGACGGAACTATTAAAGTGCCCTTGATTGGTCAGGTGAATGTGCTGGATATGACCACCGCTCAGGCAGGTGATTTTATCAGCAGTAAACTCAAAACCTTCCTGAAAGAACCCACCGTTACGGTACGTAATCTGAACTTCAGAATTTCCGTACTGGGCGAAGTCTCGCGTCCGGCCCTGTTCACGATCCCTAATGAGCGGATCACCATTCCCGAAGCGCTGGGACTGGCTGGTGATCTGACCGTGTACGGCCGTCGCGACAACGTACTCGTGATCCGGGAAGAAGGGGGTAAGCGCATCTTTAGCCGCATTGACCTGACGCGCCGGGATGCGTTTCGGTCGCCTTATTACTCGCTTCACCCCAACGACATTATTTACGTGGAACCGGGTAAAGCGCGGGCTACGAGTGTCGATCGGGCGTATCAGTTTGCGCCGATTGTCACCGGAATCCTCTCACTGGTCGCCATCATCGTAACTCGTCGGTAAACATCTCAACTCTCAACGTTATCCTTAATTGATATGGCTGCAAAATCTGCCTCTTCTTACGTCCCCTATCAGGTTATCGAGCCGGGTACGCCTACCGTAAAGGCTCATATCGTGCCTTATCTGCAAAAGTGGCCGTGGTACGTGCTCTGCCTGATCCTGTCGCTGGCGGGCGCTTATGTGTATCTGCTGTATAAACAGCCCATCTACCGGATTCAGGCCAGCCTGATGCTCCAGGATGAAAAGAAAGGTACTGGGCAAACCAATCCGCTGAAGGAACTGGAAGTATACACCCCCAAAAAGATGGTGGAAAACGAACTTGAAGTGCTTCGTTCGTCGACACTGATGAAGCGGGTGGTTCGGAACCTCCATCTGGAAACGCGTTATTTCCAGCAGACCGAATACGGAAAACGGGAAATCTACACGGAATCGCCGGTTATCCTTCTCGTTGAAGAAGCCAACCGGGAGTTGTACAAAAAGCCGCTCGAACTCGCTTTTGTAAACAGCCAGACCGCGCGGATCAACGGCATAGCGTATCCGCTCAACAAAAGCATTCACACGCCCTACGGCAAGTTACGGGTACTGACGCGCAAAGAAGTTGGGGCGAAGTCGGAGCCGTTGATTGTGCAGGCGATGCCCGAATCGGCAGCGGTAGGTACGTATCTCGGTAATCTGAAAGCCGAGCCGACCAGCAAAACCTCGACCGTGGTGCACCTGACCCTCGATGATGCCGTGCCCGAAAAAGGCGAAGCCATCCTGAACAGCCTGATTAACGAATACAATCAGGCCGCCATTCTGGATAAGAACAAAGTAGCTGCCAATACGCTGCGGTTTATCGAAGATCGGCTGCGGATGGTTTCCGGTGAACTGGCTTCGGTTGAGCGAAACGTAGAAACGTACAAGTCGAGCCAGGGCATTACCAATCTGGGCGAACAGGCGCAGGCTTTCCTGCAAACGACGCAGCAAAACGACGCTCAGCTCAACCAGGTGACGATTCAGCTGGCCGTTCTGGACGATTTGCAGCGGTTCATTACCGACCAGTCCGATAAGCGCGGCAGCACGCCAGCTACCGTCGGACTCAATGATCCGGGCTTACTGAACCAAATCGACAAACTGTCGCAGCTGGAGTTACAGCGCGATCAACTGGCGCAGACGACCTCGGAAGAAAACCCCCTGCTTCTGTCACTGGATAAGCAGATCCGGGCGACAAAGAGCAACATCGGGTTGAATATTAAGACGATGAAGTCGATGCTGACCAGTTCACAGAAACACTATACGGCTCAGAACGAGAAACTGGAAGGCATCATCCGGACTATTCCGCGGCAGGAGCGGTCACTGATGGACATTACGCGCCAGCAATCGATCAAAAACAATCTGTATACATATCTGCTTCAGAAACGCGAAGAAATGGCGGTAACCTTCGCAGCGGCCATCTCAGACAGTCGCACGATTGATGCGGCTCAGAGCAGCATTGCTCCGGTGAAGCCCGTGGGCGTGGTCATCTATGCCTTGTTTGCCCTGGTAGGTCTGCTGATTCCGACCGGTGCCATAGCGGGTAAGGGGGCGCTGAATACGCGGGTTATGCGTCGTCATGATGTGGAGGAAGTAACCCAGGTGCCTATTTTGGGAGAGGTGATGAACAAACGGCAGCGCGACGTACTGGTGGTGGCTCCGCAGAGTCGTTCGGTCATTGCCGAGCAGATCCGAACCATCCGCACCAATCTACATACGGGTATGATCGACGGTGAGCAAAGTCAGGTGATTTTGTTTACCTCAAGCATCAGTGGCGAAGGCAAGTCGTTCCTGGCCCAGAACCTGGGTGCCAGTCTGGCTCTGTTACGTCAGCCGACGGTCATCCTGGAAATGGACCTGCGTATGCCGAAGCTGCACCAGGCCTTTAAAGTCGACAATTCCGTTGGACTGAGTGATTACCTGAACGACGAAGCTACATTGAGCGACATTCTTAAACCGATTCCGGGGCAGCCTAACTATTTCCTGATTCCGAGCGGACCATTGCCCGAAAATCCTTCGGAGCTGCTCAGCGGGGCTAACGTAAAAAACCTGATTCAGACATTACGTGAACAATTCCGGTACATCATTATCGATGCCCCTCCGGTCGGTATTGTAACGGATGCGCAGGTCGTTGCTCCGCTGGCCGACTCAACGTTGTTCGTTGTGCGGCATGGCGTTACGCCCAAAAACTGCCTCAAGATGCTGGACACCCTGCACCGCGAACAGCGCTTCCAGAACCTGAACGTCATTCTGAATGCCGTGGGAGGAAATGATGCCTATCATTTCAATACTAGCTACAAAAACAGCTACTCGTACAAATAACCGCTCACGTAATGAGACTGGGTAGTATCGTCGTAGCAAAGTCGTACGATTTGCCGCCCATAACTGGTAATCCAATGCAAGTATCTACTAATAATGAAACGGTTCAGTTTTACCTGAGCCATGAGACCGAAGCAAGGCCGTTTGCGGCTAAGCGTAGCGTTTCGGATTGGCGGAAGCGGGCGTTCGATCTGGCGGTATCTGGTTTGGTAACGGTCACTGTTTTAGTATGGTTAATTCCAATACTAGGTCTATTGATTGTAGCTAGCTCGCCGGGTCCGATCTTGTTTGTTCAGCTCCGTACAGGCCGGAACGGGCGCCCGTTCCGCTGCCTGAAGTTTCGCACCATGACCTACGACCGCAACGCCGAATTTCGGCAGGCGGTCAGAAACGATATGCGCATTACGCGCATCGGCCGGTTTCTCCGGAAAACGAATCTCGATGAGATGCCCCAGTTCCTGAACGTCCTGACGGGGCACATGAGCGTTGTGGGCCCGCGTCCGCATCCGCTTCCGCTCGATGCGCAGCACTGGCACACCTTGCCTGGCTACAAAGAACGGTACGTGGTCAAGCCGGGCATTACGGGCCTGGCGCAGGCCCGCGGAGCCAGGGGCGAAACGGGGGAAGTGTATAAGATGGTACAGCGCGTTCGCTACGATCACCTGTACATCCGTCGGCAGTCGACGCGGCTCGATGCTACCATCTGCTGGTGGACGGTCAAGGCCGCGTTAAATGGCAACAAAAACGCCTGGTAATCTTCTCAACGACTCATAAACTCAACGCCATGACTAAAGTATTGCAAGTCGAACTCTTCGATCAGGGGCTGGATGCCGCCGTTCAGGGCATAATCAGGCAGTGTGCATTACCTGTTGCGCAGCAAAGCAAATGCATCAGCGCGACTGACGCTCACGGTCTGGTTACGGCCACCCGAAATCCGGAGTTCAAACAGTTGCTGGATTCCTTTTACTGGGTGTTGCCGGATGGCATGCCCAGTGTCTGGCTCGGTCGCCTGAAGGGAGCTAAAGCTATGACCCGCTGCTACGGTCCCGATCTGTTCAAGCAGGTATTTCAGGCCAGTGTCCCGACCAGCATCAAGCATTTTTTATGCGGGGGGAATGAAGGCGTCGCCGATCAGTTAAAGGCTGCCGTAGGCCATAAATTTGGCAACTACCAGGTTGTCGGTACGTATTGCCCGCCGTTTCGGGAGCTGTCGGACGAAGAGGTCAGGGCTCTGGCCGATCAAATCAACCGCTCCGGTGCCGACATCGTCTGGCTGGGGCTCGGCTCCCCAAAGCAGGAGCGGTTTGCCCGTCGGCTGGCGAAATGGACGAAGACGCACTTCATTATCACCGTAGGGGCCGCCTTCGATTTCCATACCGACCGGGTAGCGCAGGCACCGGCCTGGATGCAGAAGCTGTCGCTGGAATGGTGTTTTCGACTGATGGTGGAGCCCCGGCGGCTTTACAAACGGTACCTGAAGGTCGTGCCGCTGTTCATTCTGTTCAACCTGAAAGAAGCGCTGTTGCCCGTCCGGCACTCGGCGCAGGCCCGGGCTTGAACCCGCGGTCGGATATATACCGACATGTTACCAGCCGGGAAACAATCTTAACGTAACACGACGAATTTACATGGTCAGCAAAAATACTCTTTCGGGTCCATCACCGATTTTATCCCGGTCGGTGATGAAACGGTTCGCCATCAACGTAGCCTCCCTGTTCAGCGTCCACGTAGCCAATATGCTCCTGCCGCTGCTGACGGTGCCTTACGTGGTGCGGATCATTGGACCCGAGCGATTAGGGCTGCTTAATTTTTCGCAGGCCTACATTGCGTATTTCACTCTACTGATCAACTACGGATTCGATACCGCAGCGGTACGGATCATTGCGGCCAATCGGGACGATAAACAACTGGTAGACAAGGTGTTCAGCGAAGTCGTCGCGGGTAAAGCGTTACTGTGGGTAGTGTCGACGCTGCTGTTCAGTGGACTGTCATTTGCTATTCCTGAGTTTCGGGCCAACCTGTGGCTGCATATCTGCACGTATATCAGTTGCATTGGCGTCGTGCTGTTTCCGGTCTGGCTGTACCAGGCGATGGAAGACCTGGGGCGGGTGGCGGTTTTTAATACGGTCGTTAAAGTCCTGTTTACGCTGACTGTGTTTGTCGTAATCCGGCAGCCTCAGGATTACGTCTACCAAAATCTGTCGCTTAGTATCGCGCAGGTGCTGGTGAGCGTTGTCGCGTTCGTTGTGGCTATCCGACGCTTTTCGCTGACGTTTCGCTGGCCGAGCGCCGGGCAACTGATCACTCGATTTCGGGATGACAGTACGTTGTTCTTTACCTCGGTCGTAGCAACGGTGTATGCTGGTTCCAATATCTTTCTGCTGGGCTTGTTTTCGACTGCCTACAGCGTCGGCATTTTCGCGGCCGGGACCCGAATTGCCGGTATTGTGCAGGCGTTTGTTTCGCTCGCGATTAACCAGGCCTTTTTTCCAATTGTCGCCAATGCGTTCGGGCAGAGTCGGGAGCAGGGGCTGAAGATCGTCCGGACCATCTTTTTCCCGGTCGTCTTTTGCATGACCATCGTTTCCGTCGGTCTGTGGATTATCGCGCCATACTTCATTGCGCTTTTTTACGGAGATAAGTTTCAGGAAGCGGTTCTGGTGCTGCGCATTGTATCGCTTTTACCCATCACGCTGGGACTCAACAATCTGCTGGGCGTGCACACCATGCTAAGCCTGCGCATGGACAAGGCGTTTTTCCGGATTTCGGCGGTGGCTTCAGTGCTGAGCCTGCTGCTCAATATGCTGCTGATTCAAAAGCTCGGCCACGTTGGCGTTGCCTGCTCCTGGATTATCACCGAAGTCTACGTCATCATCGCCTTTTACGTATACCTGCGCTCGAAAGGTATAGAAATTATAAAACGAGACAGTTTACGAGAGGCCGTCGCCTTCAGCAAAGAGCGGTTCTCAATGCTGATCAATCGATAAAATAGCCGGCAACTACGTACTGGAACAGCATCCGGGACGTAACACTCGGCAACTAACACGAGATTAAGACCATGAAAATTCTGATTGCAACCTTTCTGGTACCAACGTCGCCCTCTGGGGTCGTCACGGCCTACAAAGCGCTGGCGAACGATCTGGTAGGCGAGGGGCAGGATGTGCATGTCGTCGACTCCTCCGATACGCCTGCGCTCTGGCGGAAAGCACTGGGCGTGCTGAAACGGATCATGCGCCCGCTGGGCGGAGCCGCTTCAGTTATCTACGACGAGTTTGCCTATTTCACGGGTTTGTATCTGGCCGTACGGAAGCGTAAAGCAATTGGGTTCGATGTGATTCATGCGCAGGACGTTCGGTCGGGCGTGGCTGCCTATCTGGCTTTGGGTCGGCAAGTGCCTGTGGTACTGACCTGCCATTATAACGGCGATCCGGTAACCGAATTAGTGACTCATTTTAACCTGAAACCCTGGTTTACGCGGCAACTGACGGCCTGGTATGCGTACCTGTTCGCGCACATTGAGCATTACGTATTTCCGTCGAATTATTCGTATGTAAAGTCAAAACACTTATTGCCCGGCTCCATCCATAAGCTGGTTCTGTACAACACAATCAACCGGAAGATGCTGACCGGCCTGAAAAGCCGGGAGGCTTCCGATCGGGTGCTGATCAGTAATGTAGGGTACATTGACGAGCGTAAGAATCAAAAGCTGCTGATTCAGATAGGTCATGAGCTTCGCAGGCGGGGTATTGTCAACTTCGCCATCTGGCTGATTGGCGACGGACCCAAACGGGCCGAATACGAGGGGCTGGTCGAGGAGTATGGATTGACGGAACAGGTCAAATTCTACGGTCGCCAGGCGACTCCCTGGCAGTTGGTCGCGCAGTCGGATCTGTACGTCCATACGTCTCTGAACGACAACTGCCCCTATTCGATCGTCGAGGCCATGGCGGTTAAAACACCCGTGCTGGCTCTGCCGGTGGGCGGAATCCCCGAAATGCTGCCGGAACAGTATGGCCCCCTGCGGGGAACGGACGTAAGTGACATTACGAGCGAGGTCATCGGGTATTTCGATCCGGAAAAGCGGACTGGCCTAATGAGGGCGCAATCCGTCCATGCCGATCAGCTATTCAATCACCGGAAAGCACTTGACCAACTGATGTCTTTTTATCAATACGCCTTACAACGTACCACCGAACCGGCAACCGCCTACCAGGGCCAGCCAACCGGCGACATGCTCAACCCGTTATGATAGCCTGGATCTACCGCATACTCCTGTTCGTTCTGCTGTTTGGCATCAGCCCAATTGCGTTTGGGGGAAACCAGACCCACGCCCTGCTCGACAAAGTCGTTAATCTGGCGGCCCTGGTCGGCATGCCCGCGCTGGTGCTGTGCTACTTCCGGTTTCCGGGCTTATACAAAGTGGTGAGCTGGCTGTTGCTGCTGGGTGTCATTCTGCTGGTGCTGGAGTCGAAATACGAATACAATCAATACGTGTACTCGTACTTTGTCATCAAGCGCTTCGTGTATTGCGGGCTGGCCATGAGTGCGTTCTTCGTGGCCGCCCGCGCCGAGCCCTTTAAGCTGAAATACATTGTATACCTCATTTTCGCGTTCTACTTCCTTAATCAGATTGTACTGGGCAATATTTTCAGTTACAACCTGACGTCCGAGAGTCGCACAACCAGCGCGTTCGAAGCCCTGTACCTGGTTATTCCGTTTTTGTATTACCTGGTTAACTACCTAAAAGAGCACAAGATTGTCGACCTGTTGATTGGCTTGGCCACCTTCGGGTTCATCGTGTTTCTGCTGCACCGCTCGGTCATTACAGCCGCCGTTGGGGCGGCTGGCATCGTGGTCGGTCTGTCGATGGTCGGTAAGCTTTCGGCAACGAGCCTGCCGATTGGCCGCACCCTCGTTACGTTGACGCTGCTGGCTCTGATCATCGCGCCGACGTTTGGCCTGCTGCCTCAGAAGAAGATGGAGGCTTTCCTGGAGAATATCGGCGGTATTGTGTCGCCGAAAGAAGACGAAACGGGCAGCTGGCGCTACGAGCAATCCCAGTTTTACCTCAGTCTTATTCCCGACCGGCCCGTGCTGGGGTGGCGCTACGAAGGCTACGATCGGGGCGAAATTATGGAGAACGAAGATTTTCCGGAGAAGGGCACCATCATCCATTCGCAGTACATCGACATGCTCTACAACTACGGAGCTGTCGGTCTGGGGATTAACCTGCTGATTATTCTGGGTACGCTTATCACGATCTATCGCCGGAACCAGGCATTAACGACCGAACAAGTGGTGCTCTTTGGCTTTATCACCAGCGGCCTGGTGTTCGCGATTTCCTACCAGCTGCCTCCGTTTTTCTGGGGCTTCGTTGGGCTGGGTATGTATTACGGGCTCAACCCGCAGGCCAGTCAGGCGGAGCCGATCGAGACCGAGGACGCAGATAAACTTATCTATTCACTAGAGCCCGATGGGCTGTATAAACACCAAGCTGACGTATGATTACCATTGTTATTCCGGTTCACAATCGGTTAGCCTTCACCCGCCAGTGTCTGGGGTGTCTGTCGGTGCAGACGTACCGTAACTTTCAGATCATTATCGTCGACGACGGTTCCACGGATGGCACCGACGCCATGATCCGGGCCGAGTTTCCGGAAGTTATTGTTCTGAAAGGCGACGGAAATCTGTGGTGGACAGAAGCCACCAACTGGGGTGTCCGGTACGCGCTCGAGAGGCAGGACCGTCGGCAGGAGAACTTTGTCCTGACGTTGAACGACGATACGCGGGTTGAGCCTGATTACCTGCAAACCATGCTGGACGCCTATCAGCAGCACCAGCCATGTTTGGTCGGGTCGGTGAGTGTCAACAGCGACGAGCCAACCAAGCTGGAGTACGCCGGTACATCGCATGAACTTTATACGGCCAGCGGCAAGCACCTGGCCGCAGCCTACAACTTCAGTTACCCGCAACTCCTCCGGCAGACCGACTATGTCGAGTCCGATTCGCTGCCCGGCCGGGGAACGCTGATTCCAGTACGTGTATTCGAGGAAGTGGGGCTGTTCGATTCCAAAAACTACATTCATTACATGGCTGACATTGAGTTTTCGGTGCGAGCCCACAAGGCTGGGTACCGCCTGATCGTCAATGCGCGGAGTTTGGTATACGAATACATCACCGCCACCGGGATTCAGGTGGAGCGGAAGATTACGCTGAAAGAGTTTATCAATGGCTTTACGTCGGTGAAATCGCCGACGAACCTGCGGGTTCGCTACAACTTCGCCATTGATCACTCCAAAACGAAGATCATTTACTTCTTCTTTGATGTCGCTCGCATCTGCGCTGGCTTTATGCTGCGTAAGGCCCGGCTGATGAAACCCCTTTAGGTTATGAAAAAAGTCTTGCTGTCGGCTTACGCCTGTATTCCTAACCACGGTTCCGAGCAACGTACCGGATGGACATTCGCGACTACACTAAGCCGGAACGGGCTTGAGGTGCATTGCCTGACACTGATTGATGGCAAAGAAGCCATTGAGCCGGTGCTGGACGATGGTTTCTATCCGAACCTGACCGTTCATTACGTTACGGTGCCGGAATGGGTAGATCGTTTTTGCCACAAAGGGCTGATCGGTATGTATTTTCATTACCTGTACTGGCAGTGGAAAGCATATCTGGCAGCCCGTCAGCTCGACCGTACGCACCGCTTCGATCTGGTACACCACGTTACGTATGGCAGTATTCAGCTGGGCAGTTTCATGTATAAGCTGGGCAAACCCTTCATCTTCGGCCCCGTTGGCGGAGGGCAGCGGGCACCTAAAGTTCTGAAACGATACTTCGGAAAACACTGGACCCGGGAGTGGATGCGCGACTGGGTCAGTATTTTGTTGCAATACACGAATCCGGGTTTCTATAAGGCGGTCAGCACGGCCGATCGAGTGGTCGTAACGAATACCGATACGTATAAACTGGCGCGTCGCCTGCGGCCTACGCTGCCCATTGATCGAATCTGGGATGCTGGGCTGGGCGCTGCTTTTCTACCCCCACACCCCATCGATCACCCCGCTGGCGATACCCTGAAACTCTTGTGGGTAGGGCGTTTGCTGCCCCGCAAGGCCCTCGAACTAACCATCCAGGCGCTGGGTAAGGTTGATCGTCGCATTCCGGTAACGTTGACGGTTGTTGGCGGGCAGGGTGAAATGGCCGAACACGTACCGCAGTACATCGAACGCTACCAGGTTGCCGACCGGGTGAACTGGGCAGGCCACGTCACCTTTCAGGAGACAAAGGCTTTTTATGAGCAATCGGATGTCTTTTTCTTTACCAGCCTCCGCGATTCCTGCCCGCACCAGTTACTTGAAGCCATGGCTTATTCGCTGCCGGTGGTAACGCTGGATCTGCACGGACAAGCGGAATTGGTCTCCGAACAAAGGGGCATTAAAGTGCCCGTAGCGGACGAAGAACGAGTTGTGGCCGATTTAGCAAAAGCGATTGAGTGGATGTACACGCATCCCGAGGAACGGCAGACAATGGGGAAAGCAGGCTATGCCTTCGCCAAATCGCTGGTGTGGGAAACGAAGATCAAAACGTTCATCGATGAGCTGTATCCGGCTCTGTTGACCGAAGTCCCCGACGAAGCCGTCGTTAAAGCGTAATCCAAAACATAAATCAGACATAATGTATATTGGTGTATTAGCTTCGATTGCAACCGACGATCTGCTCCCCGACCTATCCCGGCAGCGGGTCGGCCGCTGTCCTAAAGGGCGGGGCGGAGCGCCCTTGATCAGTAATCTGGTTAAGGAATACGTTGCCCGCGGTCATCGGGTGCTTGCCATCACTATGGATGATGAGCTGGCTGATGACGAACCTCCGTTTGTCCATCAGGAAGGGCTGCTCACGTATATTGTGATCCCCTGCCGAAAACACACCTTTCGATTTAATGGCAAACGGCCCGGCCGCACGGCTGATTTCTACCAGTTTGAGCGGAAGCAGATTTCAGCGCTCCTGCAGCAGTATAAGCCCGACGTTGTACACGCTCACTGGACGTATGAGTTCGCCGTAGCCGCTCTGGCGTATAATCCGAATGCCCTCATTACGGTGCACGATAATGCGCTGACGATTCTGAAATATGTACGGACGCTGAACCGGCTGTTTCTGACGATTATGGCCCATTACGTATTCAGGAAAGGACGCCGGTTTACGGCCGTTTCGCCGTACATGGCGGAGTCGATTGGCAACTGGGCTTCCCAACGGGCGCTGGTTGTGCCGAATCCGGTGGAAATACCCGAGCAGTCGAGCGTGCGGTCGCTATCGGCCCGGCCTGTTATTACTACCGTAGTCAATGGATGGGACGACCGGAAAAACTGCATCAATGCGCTGCTGGCATTCAGGCGAATTCAGCAACTGCATCCCGAGGCCGTTCTGTGGGGTATCGGAACCGCTTTTGTTCCCGACGGAGAAGCGGCCGCGTTTTGCGAGAAGTATCAAATCGAAAACGTCATTTTTTACGGCACCATGCCGCACGCTGATGTTCTCCGGAAAATCGCCCAGAGTACCGTATTGCTCCACACCTCGCTGGAAGAGTCGTTTGGCATGGTGCTGGTAGAAGCTATGAGTTACGGCGTACCCGTGGTGGCAGGCATATACAGTGGTGCCGTGCCCTGGGTAGTGCAGGATGCCGGCCTGCTGGTGGACGTAACAAATGTGGATGACATCGTCAAGGCTACCCATCGGCTGCTGGCCAGTCCGGAGCTTTACGAGCAGCTCTCGGAAAAGTCGATACAACTCGTTGCCGAACGGTTTCCGATTCAGGTCGTGGCCGATCAATACCTCGAACTTTATCAGATGCAGAACGTGGCCTGATCAACCACCGGCATCGCTCCCTGATTGAAATCTGAGCGCCTGTGTCGCTTAGTGCTTAGTGACGAAGACCGCTTTTACCGCGGTTGCTTACTGCCCAGGTCGGCACCCGTAAAATACAGCTCTCAGACAACCTGATATCAACGTTAAATTATGAAAACTAAGGAAACCGTAGCCGCTGTAGTCGTTACGTATAATCGGCTTGCCGATTTAAAGCTGTGCCTGGATAGTCTACTGCGACAGACGCACAAGCTGGACGGTATCGTCGTTGTCAACAATGGCAGCACCGACGGAACGGATACATGGCTGGCTCAACAGCCCGACCTGACGGTGATGACGCAGGCGAATCTGGGCGGTGCAGGGGGCTTTGCAACCGGTATCGACACGGCCGCGCAAGCTGGTTATGACTGGCTATGGTGCATGGACGACGATTGTCTGGCTACGCCCACTGCTCTTGAGGAATTAATGAACTCGCCGAATATTGGCCCCTGCATTAAGAACTCCGTATCCATCAGCAGCAAGGACAGCGACGAGCTGGCTTTTTACGTCGACCGGCCCAATCGCCAGTACCGGAAGGTGACCGACATGACTTCGGTCGATCTGGTATACGGCGTAGCCTCCTTCTTCAATGGTACGCTCATCAGTTCGGAAGTCGTTAAACACATTGGCATACCCGACAAGAAACTATTTATCTGGGGCGATGAGGTTGAATACATGACGCGGGCCCAGAAAATGCATTATCCCGTCGTGACGGTGCCCCGATCGGTGTTTTACCATCCGCCCTCCTTCGATCGGAATGGTATTCCGTGGCCGGGTGCCTGGAAACAGTACTACGCCGTACGTAACCAGCGCCGGGTGTTTCAGAACATCCACGGCAGTAAATACGGCATATTCGTGTTTCTGCGCTGGTCGGTACGTGCTACACTGGAACAGATCATTGCCCGGCGAAAAAATCGGTTCTACAACTTCCTGATTTTTAGCGAGGCTTCACTCGACAGCCTGTTCAACAACTTCCGGAAACGGCCGGAGAGTATTTACACGGTGCGGCTGTACAAGCTGCTGAATAAGTAAGCGCAGGATTGCCGCGCTGAACAGGCTGGCCGAATGCGGGCCGTTCTGGGGACAGATCCGCCCGTTCCTTATAAATACCGAGGCCGGAAAATCAACGGGTAAGGTAACTCCACCTTCATCATTACGCTACATGTATGGAAGCCGTTATTGAAACACCACCACAAACCCAGAAATCGAACCGGCGCCATGATCTGGATTGGCTCCGGGTGATTGCGTTTGGGTTACTGATTCTGTTTCACGCGGGCCTATTCTTCAGCCATTGGGATTGGTTTATCAAGAACAATGTAGTCAGCTATTCGATCAATTACCCGCTGATGTTCCTGATTCAATGGCGTATGCCGTTGCTGTTCATGATCTCCGGGGCAGGCGTGTACTGGTCGCTGGGCAAACGATCGGCGGAAACCTTCGTGAGTGACCGTACTAGTCGGCTTCTGCTTCCGCTGGTGTTTGGCGTGTTTGTTCTGGTGCCTCCGCAGATCTACATCGAGCGGCTTACGCAGGGCAATACGTACTCGTACGCCCAGTTCTACCAACAGATGCTGACGTTTGACCTCTATCCCGAAGGGAATTTTGGCTGGCATCACCTGTGGTACCTCGGTTACATTTTTGCGTATTCGCTGGTCGGTTTGCCGATTTGGCTCCAGCTTCGGAAGCCGTCGGGTAGACGGCTAACCGCCAGGTGGGCTCATTTTTTCAATAACCCGTTCTGGCTGATCGGCATACCGGTCGGCTGGTTTCTGTTGGGGGAGTTATTAAACCTACCAGAAAATGAGCGTGGGTTTGTAAACGACTGGAAGACCCATTTTCGCTATTTCAGCTTCTTTGTATTTGGCTATATTCTGTGCAGCCAGCCCCTGTATTGGGGCACACTGAGCCGATACCGGCGCTTGCTGCTAAGCGTTGCGGCTGTATCACTGGGGGGGCTGCTGGTCTTTTACTGGGCGAACTGGCATGAACTGGCAGGGGCCGAAGTGGTTGTTTACGCGGCTATTCGGGTTACTAATTACTGGTGCTGGCTGTTGACCTTCTTCGGGTACGCCTACCAGTATCTGAATTTCAGTAACCGGTTCCTGCGCTATGCCAATCAGGCGGTTTATCCATTCTATATCCTGCACCAGACCATTTTGCTGATTGTCGGCTACTACCTGGCTCCGCTCGCCTGGCCCTGGCAGGTAAAATTTCTGGTCATGATCACCCTGACGTTCGGCGGCTGCTGGGTGATTTACCACGTTCTGATTCGCCCCTTTCGGTTTGTTCGCCCGTTTTTCGGGGTGAAGTGAAGCTGTTCTGTTCCGGGTACGAGCGATCAGCCGGCTGTCCATTGCGATAAAGGGTCACCAGCTTCCGGAATACTTATTTCAAGGGCAATGGTTGCTCTATAGTTTCTCAATTTCAATATATAACTCGCTTATCAACTATGAAACGCTTCAAACATTGGTTGTACGTATTACTGTTGCCGCTTAGTCTGTCGGCCGGGTTTGTCGCCTGTAAGAAAGATGCGGTCCAGGATGACCCCCAGCCGCAGGCTGTAACCATTAGCAGCATTGACCCGGTTACCGCCCCGGTGGGCAGTACCATTGCCGTCAACGGTACAAATTTTAGCGCAGCACCCGGTAGTAACACCGTTACGGTTGGGGGCGTAACGGCTACCATTGTCTCGGCTTCGCCTACACGCCTGGTTGTTGTTGTGCCCGATAGGGCGACCAACGGACCAGTAGGTGTTGTGGTTGGGGAGCAGACGGTGCAGAGTACGAACGTGTTTACGGTAACACCTAAATCCGCCAAGCCCGTTGTGGAAGTACAGGGCACTACGTTTGCGAACCTGAACTGGACAAAGGGCAATGTCTATCTGTTGAGAGGGATGGTCTATATCCCGGCCGATTACACGCTGACAATTGAACCCGGAACCGTAATCAAAGGAGCCGGGCCGGAACAGGACCCGACCGGAAAAGGCTATGCTGGTACGTTGATTGTTGAACGGCGCGGAAAAATCATGGCCGTGGGTACGGCGGCTCAACCTATTGTTTTTACCTCGGCAAAACCCGCCGGCCAGCGGAATTACGGCGATTGGGGCGGAGTGGTTCTAATTGGGAAGTCGCCGATCA
Source organism: Spirosoma fluminis (assembly GCF_054778895.1). NCBI lineage: Bacteria > Pseudomonadati > Bacteroidota > Cytophagia > Cytophagales > Cytophagaceae > Spirosoma > Spirosoma fluminis. Next base: position 782,510 of record NZ_BAAGZD010000041.1, on the reverse strand, counting down.
ACCAAAGTGCCACAACGGCAAACCCCGGTGGTGTGCGCGGCACGGTCGAACACTATGGCGAGCCACTCGACAATTCCGGTACGTTGCAATACGTGCGTATCGAATACGCCGGGGCCGCACAGCCGAACGGATCAACTGCACGGCTCAGTGGGTTGTCGATGTATGGGGTCGGCAGTGCTACTGCCATTAACCACGTTCAGGTATCGCACAGTGGCAGCGACGCATTTTCCTGGTTTGGGGGCACCGCAAATCTGAAGAACGTAGTAGCCTATTACAGCTTCGACGATGATTGGAGTGCTGATTGGGGATACGTAGGCAACCTGCAGTTTGGACTGGCCATGCGAAACCCCGAAGTCGCCGATCAGTCGGGGTCAAACGGGCTTGAACTAGAGAATTTTGACTCAGCAGCTACCACTGATGTAGCGCCGGTTACGTTGATAAACGGACTTACGCGGAACTTCCCTTTGTTCGCGAACATCAGCAGTTTCGCATTTAGTGATACGCCCGTTACTACGAACAGCGTCAAGGGAACAGGGGCGTATCGGGCGGGATTATCGCTGCGCCGGAACGCGTCCGCTTCGATCTATAACTCGCTGTATTATGGCTATCCGGAAGGGGTTAGACTGGAAGCCGCCAGTACGGCCAGTGGCCTGACAAACGGTATGATCGATTTGAAAGGAATTGTGCTGGCCAACGTCTTAACCCCGGTGGTAGGCGTCGGGGCCATAACGAACGAAGAGGCTAACGCTTACTTTTCGGCCGCTGGCCGGGCAAATCAGATCGTTCCGACATCCGCGCTGGCGGCATTACTGGTATCTGGCTTCACGAGTACTACGGCACCCAGTTTTGCGCTACAAGCCGGATCACCCCTGCTGACGGGAGCCGTGGCGGATGACAAGTTGAACAGTTCGTTCTTTGTATCGACACCGTACCGGGGAGCGTTCGGCACGGAAGACTGGACGAAGGGCTGGACAAATTTTAATCCGCAGGCAACCGATTATGATAAGTAAGCGGATTAGGTTATTGTCGTAATCGGCAGAACAAATTAAACGGGCGAGGTGGGCTTATGCAGCTTACCCCGCTCGTTTTTCAGTTGGTGAGGAGCTGATTATACGCCTAGTTTCTGCCGGACCAGGCTGAGCCAGATGGCCCGGCCTTCGCACGTCCAGTGGGTGTCGCTTTTCAGATACGGCGACGGCGAAGCTTGCTTAAAGGCTCCATACGTATCAATCGTTGGAATTTGCAGATTCGGGTGCTGCTGAACGCGCTCGATCAAGTGGTTATACGGCGCCCGATTGGGTTCCACAATGCTCGCTTTATTGGGTATAATCGACAGATAAACTTCATCGAAACCGAGCTGGCGGTAACGGGCCGCCACCGAATTGACACTGTCGATCAGCGTATTGACCTCATTGTCCGGGAGCCGCGAATAAGACGACAGGGCGCTGGACGTATCCGTGTCCGAGTTTATAAAAATGTGTTGCTGATCGCGTGATAGGCTGACACCTGTACTCCACCGGTTAAACCAGTTCAGGGTGAGCTGAGCCTTCAATTCCTTAAACCAGAACGCCCAGTCCTGGCTGAACAAGGCCGATTGCAACCGTTCTTCCATGTCGGTTCGGTGCAGGTCGTTATACAACCGACGGTACCACGATTGGCGGGGAAGCGGGTGTTGAGCCGTGTCGGGTACGACGGTCAGTTCACGAACCGGACGCGCGAAAATACCGCGAAAATGGCGCTCGACCGTTTCCAGAATGAGTACGTTCCGTTTTGTGGTGTCGAGCTGGGCCCGTTGCGTAAAGTCCCATTTTACCCGTTGAAAATGACTCACCCGAAAATCGCTCCGGCTAATTCGCTGCTCTTCCGAAAAACTGTCGCCAATGATGTACAGGTGGGTAGATGCGGTATCACTGGCCCGGTTCGAGGTCGGGCAGACAGGCTGGGGTAACTTGAACTGGGGTAATGCAGAAATGCGGTACAGATCACCGTACCGATAGTCATCGACGATGACATTGATCTGGTAAAGCCAGTGAGCGACGGTCGATGACAGACCACCTGCCCACAAAACGAGCGCGAACAGGAGGACGCTATAGCGAAGAATACGCATACGTAATACAAACTAATGGACTGCGGTTAGCAAACTTACCGCAATCGGATACTAAATACCTGCACAGCCTGTTTAGCGCTACTCAGAATGTATAATTCGTTCGTGCGCTCGTCGAACTGTAGGGCAAGGGGAAAGTCACTCGGAATCGGCCGATCGCCAACGATACGTCCGTTGAGGTCGTACAACGTCGTGAAACTACCGGATTTCACGCTGATCAGTTCAACGCCAGCGCCGAGTCGGTGGTAACGAACGTTGTTACGACCCGATTGCAGGGCGCGTACATCAAATCGGCGCTGCCCCTGCTGATCCAGAACGGCAACTTCGGTGTCGGTGGTACGTAGCAGCAGCCAGTTGGTTTGTTCTTCATCCGGAAACAGGCGGAACGATCCGCTACGTACCGGCCGATACAACTGCGTACGTTTGGCAATCAGGCCGTTCAGGTTTAAGGTCAATAACTGGCCTTCTTCGCTGATGGTGTGAATGGTTTGAAGTCCCACCGGCAGCAGAGCCGGGCCGACGAAGCGAATCTCGGGCTCTTCGATACTGCTCCGTTCAATTCGGGCCGGAAAATGAGGAAGCTGAGTACCATTCTCGCGCCAGTGATTCAGTCGGCCATCGGCCTGAATGGCCAGCACCTCCATGCCCGTTGGTTTGTTGATGACCTGAAACGGCAACTGCAATGGCCCTTTATGGGGAGGACTCAGGAGTCGGACAAAGGTTCGCCGTTGGCGGTCAAGGGCGTAAATGTGACCTTCTTCGTGCGCGGCCAGCGCCACCAGATTCCGTTGCTGACTCCCTCGCGGACGAGCCAGATACGTAACGTCAAGACCCTTAGGAAGCTGAATACTTTGCAGACGCACCTCGTTTCGCCCGTCTGGGGTAAGACCAGGGTCTGCTATATACAACCTCCGATCGGTCATGAATAAATACTGGAGCCGACCGTTGTTCAGAAAGTCAACCGCCAGGGCGTTGCTGCGGATTGGCCCGGCAATCGTATCCTGCACAATTTTTTCGCCTTCGGGGGTCACGAGTACGAACTGCCCGGCATTGGTTTGCGCGTAGAACTGCGGAGTGGCATCACTCAGGCTACCCGCCACTACGGGTGCTGAAATCAGGGCGTTATTAAACTCCGTCTTTTTTTGCAGCAGCAGCTTGTTGAGCACGGCTTTGCTGGCCCGGCGGGTGGTACGGCCCAGAATCACCGTCGACTGAATATTTTCATTGCCGTAGCTGGCCTGATACGCCATGTTCTCCAGATTCGCCAGGGCCGCCTGCGGTCCGGCCTGACCCAATAAGTTCTGCCAGGCGACAGGCCAGGTTTTCGGTACAGTGGTTTGGGTGCGGTTCAGGCGGGCAAATGCGGTGAAGTTGGCCGGACGCAGGGTCGACTTTACCAGTTCTGCCTGCCGTTCGTTTGAAGTCCAGACGGCTCCGCGCTGCATCTGCTGAAGATATTCCTGCATGGCATCTTCGCTGTTTGCCACGATCAACGATGAGCCGTGCTGCGTAATCCAGCTCTGCGAAAATCCCGAGAACAGACTGCTGAACAAGGAAGCCGGTAACTCGGACACATTCAACAACAAAATCTTGTGGCCGAGAAATTCTTTTAGCGGAGCAGGCGCTGTCGCTCCAATCCGATACGCTACTTTTTGATAAGCACTCGTCAAGGCTTTACCATCTTTTGCCGTCAGAATGAGCACCTGCCGAAGCGCATTCGTTGGTGACTCCATCCGGCACAACATAATATCGCTTCCTAATGCCTTATATAGGTCGCCAGTAGCGGGTTGAATCTGATCGAAGCGTCCACGCAGAAAATCGCTGGATGCAGAGCTAAGCAGCCGACTCAACGACCGGCCAAAGCGAGGAGCATCGCTAACGGCAATGTGGTAAAGCGTAGCCGTCGTTTGCGGAATTAATTCGGCATGTTGAATACGCTGTGGTGTCTGCCCCGCGAACAAAGCGGCTACGTCCCGGCGGGCACCGATCTGGTCAACGGCGTAACCAATCAGGTGGGAGCGAGAGGCCGAGGGGCGGAACTGCAAATTCAGTTCCTCCGGTAAGAAAAGCCGTACCAGCGAACCCACGTTGCTAAATAACGATTGAAGAACCTGCGGACGAACCGACAGACCGGCCAGGTGATCGGCGTCGACTCGAAAATCGGGTTCATCCTGTGAAAGCTTCAGCGACTGGTGCATTCGCTTGGCTACGTTCTCGGTCAGAATGCCCGAAGCGCTGCCAATCAGAAAATCGTCCGTCAGAATAAATGACCCGATGGGCTCGTTACCTCGGGCAACCAGATCGAGAATTTTTTCGCCGGAAAAGGTATGATTGAGTACCCGGTACTGGCGCGGGTCCGGATTGGTAAGCTGGTCAATAAAAGGCTGATCCTGATCCGAAATCGGTATATAGAAGATAAAATCGAGCCGCGTCTTCGAAACGGGATGCAGCGAGTAACGGATGTTCCGTCGCTTCACAAAGCGGAGTACACTAACCGAGTCGGCCGTTGCGTACAGAAAGCGATCGAGCCGCTGCCGGGCTTCGTCGAAGATCGGCATTTGCCGCAGCGAAATCTCGGTTCGCAGGGCTCGGGCCGAAACCGTATCCTGCAACCGGTCGCTGGCCAGCACGAGCAGCGCACCGGGCGGCACTAATGACCCAACCGAAGGGGCTGACGCAAAAAAATAGCGGTAGCCCAGCCAGCTACCAATCAGCAGCGCCACTAAGCCAATACCAATTCCAATGCGTTTCGTAGCCAAGGCAAAAGGGTCTGTAGTTTTAGCCGGATCGACGGTGCTGTTCATCGGTAACGTTCGTGGTTTATTGGCCTACAAACTACGAATCGCACCGGCGATCCGGCCCAAATTACAAACTAACTCTTATTTTCCCCACATCGCATTCGCCGTTTCCGGGAATGGCATGGTTAGTTCGGGGACGTTGGCGGCCACGCGGTTCGCCCATTCAACCCCCTGCATAAGCGAATGGTCCTGGTTGCTGACCTCGTATTTCCAGGCACCGAAACGTCCCCGAGAATAGATGCCGAACGGCTCCAGTTTTGGCAGAACAGCCTTCAAAATCGCATCGCGCTCGACGGAAGGCGTCGGATAGCCGTAGTCAAACGCCATGTGCCAGGTCGAAACGATTTCGTCGTCATCCTGAATCAGCTTGTCTTCTTTCAGGGCGCGAATGGTATCTTCAATCAACGTCTCGCGGTTCACCGGTTTAGCCGACGATTCGCTGGTTTCGGTCATTAGTGACCAGTTCTGGTTAATGTCCGGAACGTTGTTGGGGCTGTAGTTTGAGAAGACGGTTACGCGGTAATAAGGGCTGTTGTATTCCGGGAAATACATCCAGCACATGGTTTTCAGGCTTTCTTTGGGTTGCCCTTTCAGCCCAACGCCCACTACGTTGGTCGATGAATGTTTCAGACCCTGCGCTGTTTCGATGGTCTGCGAGTCGAGTCCTTCCACCTTGCGGGTGAATATATCGAGCGGCACGGTACTCATCAGGTATTCGTAATTGATCTCTTCGCCACTCGCCAGAACGATCTTTTTCTCAGGCCCGATAACTTTTTCTACCGTAGCGTTGAGCTTCACGTACTCGAGGCCGATCAGGTTACCCACAGCTTCCCAGATACTACCGGTACCGCCCTGCTTTGGAAACTTGAACGTACTGTTCGGCCCCCACGAGAAATCGTCCTGATTGAAAATAATATTTTTGGTGACGCGCTGAAGGTCCGTTACGGCAACCCGCTCGCCAACCCAGACCGCGTTCATTTCTTCCGGCGGGAACGCCCATACTTTAAAGTTGTAGGGAAACATAAACGTTTCCGCCAGACCCGGACCGAACGTCGCCAGAATCCACTCGCGGAAGTTGGCGGGTTTCTGATTCGTCGGAAATTTATAGTTGTGGATAATACCCTCCAGGCACTTCCACATCGTTTCGGGCTTAAGGTATTTAATGTTGTTCTGGAACGGGTAGGGGACAAACCGATTTTCGATCCAAACCCAGGATTCGCGCTGGTGACTGAGCCAGCCATCCTCACCCAACGCCTTAAGCATCAGGTCGTCAAAGTACTTATAATGCGAAAACTGTACGTGCCCGCCTACATCCCACGTAAACCCTTTATCATCAACGAAGCTCTTGGACAAGCCACCGATGCGATTTTCTTTTTCCAGGATGATGAAATCAGTAATGCCTAATTCTTTCAGGCGGTAGGCCGCTCCAAGTCCTGTCGGCCCAGAGCCGATGATAACGTATTTATAATTCATGATTGTGAGCCCTAACCCCATCGGGGCTTTTTAACGAAGAGTCATACCACTGTTGGGGACAGCAGGTTTATTTTAAGCCGCTACCGGTTCGGGCGCTTTTAACGCTTTCATCTTGTCGCTGAGATCAAAGCGGAACTGCGCTAACTCCTTAAAGCTTTGAATGCACACCTTCAGCAGCTTCCATTTAAGAATCGACACCGTACCAGTCAGCCGTTCTTTATGCGTAATTGGGATGTCGAAGAGGTTGCAGCCTGCTTTCTTGGCCATAACGGCCAGGAAAATGTTCGGCGCAAAAGGAGTGGGCGTTGGAAGCTGAGCCAGCAGCTTGCGCAGGAACGTACCCCGAATGAGCCGGAACGGAATGTTGCTATCCATGATATACGTACCATAGATAAACGCAATGCTGAGTCGCAGGATGCGCGTAATTATCAGTCGTGCCGGGGCATCATACCGCTCTTCGCGGTAGCCGAGGATAAACGGTGATTCGCGTCGTTTATCCCAGAGCTTCTGGAAGTCCTCGGTAACGAACTGGTCGTCGCTGTCGGTCTGGAAAACGTATTCCGAGTCTAACGCAACGGCCTGGCGATAGCCATTCACAACGGCGTTACCGTGACCACCGTTCGGCTGATGCACCACGATTAATTTGGGATAACGCGCTTTGATCTGATCGAGAATGGCACCGGTATTGTCGCGTGAGCCGTCATTGACGACAATCAAACGCGTATTTTCGGTAGGAAACTGACGGGTTAGTAAATCGGTCCACTGCTTGACAACAACTTCAATAACTTCTTCTTCGTTGTAAGCCGGCATTACGATTGACAGCAGGAGGCTCATGCAGTGTACTTTAGGTGGTTGGCGATACGTCGGTTGATGACCAATAGTAAAGGAAAAGCTGAACAATTCCTTTAGTCCGACGTAGATTGTTCTTGCCTAATAAACACCACAAATATACGTAATTGTTATGGGTACCCACTGTATAGGAATAGGACTTTATTAACCGGGAACGCATACGGATGACCCAGCCGCTTTATTTAATTGCAAATAAGCACTATCGAATGATGTTGATAAAGAACGACTGATTAGAGAATGGGGCAAATAGCTGTTCTGTATTTCCAATACGTTCCTTCCGGATACAACGACAGTTCAAACCCCATACCTGGCAAATACCAGATCAGTACGAGTAGCGATCTTTGAGACTGTTAATTGGTTTTTCAATCAGGAACCAGGAAACGGTGGCAATGGCGACTGTCAGGGCTAGATAAAAGGCGAACTGGAACACGTATGAACTGTGCAGAAACGGCAGGACGTCCGTAATCCGTCGCCAGGCACGTACCGTGAAATGCGTGGGCTGGGTATGATAGACGTTGAATACAAAATTGTGGAATAGATACAGCCCGTAGCTGATGCGGCCCATATATTGACTGACCGGATTTTCGAGCAGCCATTTTATCGGCCCCGTAAAGCCCAGCACCGCCCGGCCAATCAGGAAGAAACCAATTAACGACGCGGCCAGTCGCTCCCACACATCCGACATGATGTTGTGATGACCCGGTAAACCGGTAACGTCCGGGATAGCCGGTAATTGCTTATTCATCCAGGCGACAAACGCCAGGGCAATAATGCTGAGCCAGAGCCAGAGGGTAGGGGTAAACACCCGCTCAAACCGGTTTCGCTGGTATAGCCACCAGAAGGCCATAATCGCGCCCAGCCCAAACGAATCGAGACAGGCGGGCATGGTTACGTACCCGATGAACCAGGGCATCCGGGCGCGGTAAAGGACGTATCGTAAGGCAACGGCACCGATAATAAGTAAGGCGGCCGTGAGCGGAACCCACCGCCGGGGCACAAAAAACAGAACCAGTGGGAAAAATAAATACACCTGCTCTTCTACCGCCAGGGACCAGAGGTGGTCGACTGTCCCCATCCAGGAGGTATAATAAGCCATGTATATGTTCGTGGCATACAAGGCCAGCCAGGCAAACGTTCGCCTAACGGGCGGTTCGTTGATGGCGTACAGGACAAACAGCGTCAGGTAATAAATAGGGAAAATGCGGATGGTACGGCGCATGTAAAAAGTTTTCAGGTACGTTCCTAAACCGCCGTTTGGCTGACTACTCAGCTTGTCTTTACTCGAAAGCAGAATCCGGGTAATCAGAAAGCCACTCAACACAAAGAAAATCGTAACGCCCAGTGCGCCGAGGGGTAATTCCACGCGCCCCGCCATCCAATGGTCGAACAGGACCAGCCCAACGGCAATGAACCGGATCCCATCTAATTGTTTGAGGTGGTTCAGCGTTGGTCGGACAGATGTTGTTACGGGCGCGTTCGTTTGCATGATGAATGGTCGTGAATAAAGCAGTTCGTTGGTCTGAACCCATCAGGTCGGGTAATTTTGAAAGCCCCCCGGCCCGATGTGCATTACCAGTTCTTTTTAGTTGTGTCTACAGGTTGCCCTTCCGATACAATCGTTTGATTCGTTGGATGTAGGTTTACCTGCGTAGTGCCGTTGATGGTTAGTACAAACAATTGATACGTACCCGCTTCGAGATCCGCTTTGGGAATCGTCGCGTCGAATCCGGTCGCGAACGAGCGTGATGGAATCAGGCGGGCCTGAACAGGGGATGTCTGATGTTGCCATACCGGAAACAGATACGTCCGCTTGGTCGATCTGGCCAGTACGTAGTTGCCTCCGTTCCGTAGTGGCTGAGCCTGGGTTTGGTTATCCGTTACGTTAAAACTGGCTGCGGTTACCGTTACGGTAACGGGCACTGGCTTCTGCTGACCAGCCCTGAAAAGTACAGGAGCCATCCTATCGTAAAAAGCGGGTTCTGGTTGGGTATAGCGTTCGGTAATCGGATCAAGTTGGGCTACCGGACGATTGGTCGTATACGTCCAGTTGAACTGACTGGTCAGCAGCCAGTCGCGCCACCAGCTCGTTTCGTTCAGGAACGAGTAGTAGGAAAGCCAGGCCAGAAGCAGCCCGCCGATGTATCCAGCAACGCTTGTCCACCGTTGGTACTGAGGCTGAAATTGTACGACCGCATACGTATACAGTAAGGCCAGTAACGTCAGCGAATAGATTTTGTACCGGCTCGTTATCAATAAATCGGCTCCGAAGCCGGTTCGGGCCAGTGCTACTATGGCCGCCGTTCCCAATATAAATGCCGCACTACACCAGAAGAATAAGACAACAGGCGCCAAAGCGGGGCTATTTGGTGAACTCAACGAATGACGCGTGAACCGCTGGCGAAACTGACGGGTCAGTGGGAGCCAGTTTGACAGCACCTCCCAACCCATGCTGATTAACGTAACAACGACCAGTAGCCCACCGAGCAGTACGCTGTTCTGGAGCGTTCGCCCAATGGGAAAAGCTTCGGCCGATGCACCCACCACCGCAAACCAGCCTTTTGTTAAGTCGAATACACCCGGCCGAACGTAGGCTATACCGCCGGGTTTTTCAAACCGGAAAAAATATAGTCCAATGACGAGAACAGCGCTCAGCGTCCAGATCACTATCGGCTGGCGGAGTCGGAGTTGGCGAAACGGCATCCGTTTAACGGGCGCGGGTTGCAGCAGCAAGAGCACAAAACCGAGTGGCCACACCAGTAAGCCATTGCCACTAGTGAGCGTAGCCAGTACGGCCGAGGCAATGGCTAAACCCAGCCGGTTGGTATAACTCAGGAGGTAGAACGCGCCTAACACCCACAACACAACTGAGAAGTTTTGCAGGGCGGCCATGCCCCAGAACATATTTTCCCACTGCGACAGATTGAATAAAAATAAGGCGATCGGCACGGCATAAAACATTGACCGATTGTCCCGCCGTAAAATGGCGATGAACAGGAACAGCAACCCAACGAGACTAAGGTTGCCGATCAGCATCAGGTGGGTGTAATTCAGTTTGCCGAACAGCCAGTAATCGAGCGCAGTAATAACCCGGTCATACACAATGCGGTGCTCGTTGTGCTGACGAAAAAGCTGATGGAATTTGCCGGATAAGGTAGTTTCCTGATCCGAATAATACAGAAAAGCCCGTAGCGCATGATCGTCCCACTTAGGAACATTGACCGCATATTGCTGCCAGATCAGCCCGAACGCCACGACGGGAATTGCCACCAGAATCCAGGGCCCCGCCGTCTGCCACCCCCCAACGCGTGAACGCTGACTTAGAGCAGTAGGACGAGTATAAACGGATTGACTACGAGGCATCATCGGGTACAAATGGGCTTAATAACGGTATTTGGTGCCTTCGAAGTCGAAGAGTACGACCCGCGAACCGGTTTTTCCTTTCACCAGAATAATCTGGTCGGTCTGCGTCGTATCCAGGCGTTGGTAATACGTAGCGTCTTTCGGTAGGTACAGGTTCGTGTACTGCGCATCCATAATGGAATGAGTGCTGTACGTTTTTTCGATCTCGTCGCGGGGGGTTGTGCGCGCCGATGGATACAGGATCGTGTCGCCAGGCGCGTACGACTTAATGATCCGTTCGGCCGCCGTCATGTACGGATTCGCAATCCGGTAGCGACCGTAATAGGTATATTTAGGCGATTGGTCTTCGTAGATTCGGTACAGCAGATCGCCGACAAAATAGGTCTGAATAGCCAGCACAACGCCTAGGGTCAGGCGGAGGTAAGCCGGTTGTCGGAAAATCTGCTGCACCGCGATACCCGCCAGAATGATGGCATAGGGAAACGAGAAGCTGGTGTAGCGCTGGGTGATGCCATAGGTGTGGCCGTTCCGGAAAGCCATGACCAGAATAAACAACGTTGGCAGAATACTCAGCAGGCCGATAAATACTAAAAAATGGCGTTTGGAGCCAACCGTGGTCTGGCTGGCCGCCTGGTAAAACAGATACACAAATAAAGGAAACGCGGCCGCTACGATTAACCGGGGAGACGTAACGGTATACAATGGAAACGCAGCTACCAACAGCAGTGGTACGGCCACTTTAATCCATAGTGGGGTGGCTTTGATCCGTTCCGACCAGTGAACCAGGCCTACTGCCAGTGTGCCGAATCCGAGGGCGAGTACCAGGTTTCGAAACGCCAGCGTCTCGTTCGACAACCCGTTGGTCAGCAGAAATAAGTCGCTGGTAATAGGGATCATTTTTTTGACAACGTTCGCGAGCGTAGCGGGCAGAATAATGCCGAACCCATTATCGTAGGGATTCGTGTACGCCAAACCCCGGTAGAGCTGGGCCTGGTAGGCCATCGTCATAAAGATATATTTTCCTCCCCCGAAAACGAACCAGGGCATAACCAGCACCAGGGCCGACACAAACCAGGTTATCGCCAGGCCTAAGTACGTCTGCCAGTTTCTGACGTACAGCAGTAGGTACAGACCGTGACAAACATAAACCAGCGCCCCGAGGTAGTGGCCCAAGATGGTCAGCGCAAAGCACAGGCCGTAGCCTATATAAAAACCGATTGGGTGCTTTCCTTCGGCTCGCTTATCCAGGATTCTGAGGAAAAGATACGTAGCGAGTAACGAAACGAATATCGTGGTGCAGTAGCTGCGGGCCATGTGGCTGTAGGAAATGAAAAACGGCTCCACAGCCGCCAGTAAGGCGCATACTAAGGCGAGTGGCTTCGATCGCAGGTAGCGGCTAACCAGTAAATAGATGATGCCGACGATGAACGTACTGAATAAAACGGACGGAAACCGGATCGAAAAATCGCTGATGCCAAACACCTCGATCCAGCCCGACAGCATGGCCGTGTACGCAGGGCTATTGCTGATGTCGCTGCGGATGATGGCTTCGTTATAATCGCTAAGCGTTTTGGGTTTCCAGAATTCTTTGGGGGTAAAATACATTTTGCCCGGTGTAAAGAAGACATCCCGCTGATTGGAACCTTCCAGCACGACGCCCTGTGTGCACACCAACGTCAGCTTTTCGTCAAGGTAAATGCCATGGACCCCCGACTTGTAAAGCCGCAGCCCAAAGGCAAATAGCAGAATGACGAAAATGGTGATGCGTGAACGACTAATGGCCGTAAAAAAACCAGAACGATGGTCGTTCATTGGGCGGTCAGTAACGAGTGAATTCGGCATACAGGCGCAAAGTAAGCCAGTGCCTGCTGGTTTTACAATTTCAGGATGGTGAATTCTACCCGCCGGTTCAGTTTCCGTTTCTCTTCCGTCTCGTTACTGGCAATGGGTTTGCTGGGTCCCCAGGCTTTCGTCTGAATGCGGGTTTCGGCGATGCCTTTGCCGGTCAGGTACTCTTTTACGACCCGGACCCGGTCAGCCGCCAGCTTCATATTCGGCTCCCAGTCGCCCTGATTATCCGTATGGCCCTCTACCAGAAGCTCCATAGCCGCGTACTTCTCCATCATCGCCACCACCCGGTCCAGCTCAACGTTGGCACCGGGCATCAGCTCGAACTGGCTCTGCTGAAACAGCACTTCACGCATCACTATTTTCTGACCCGGCTCAATTTTAACCAGGTACAGGTTACGTTTGATATCGCGAAACCGTTTGTCTTTACTCAAGTCAAGCGTCTCGGTAGCCGGGAAATAGCCTTCTTTACGGGCCGTCAGGGTATACGTTTTCTGGGTGGGTAAAATGATCTTGTATTCGCCGGTCTCCGGACTATACTCGGCTTTGGCTACATCTTTCTGTTCACCTGACACCCCCGAAACCACCTCTGAGGCAACTGGTTTTTTTGTCTGAGCATCCAGCACCTGGCCCGAAATAATGGCCACCGGATCGGGCTTGATCGCCGGGTATAACTTCAGGCGAAAGATGTCATCTTCGCCCATTGAGCCGTCCCGTGAGCTGAGGTAGGCGTAATCGCCCGAAGCTGGAATGGTAAAATAACCATCCCACTCGGGAGTGTTGATGGCGGGCCCCAGATTTTCGGGCTCGCTCCAGTTGCCCCACGATTCATCGAGCCGGCGGCTGACGAAGATGTCGCCGTTTCCATAACCCGGATGACCCATCGACGTAAAATACAGGGTGCGGCCATCGGCAGCCAGAAATGGCGAACTTTCAGCATCAGCAGTGTTGATCATTCGACCCAGTGAAACCGGTTCCGACCAGGTCCGGTCCGACTGTTGCAGCGAAACGTACAGGTCACGATTACCGCGGCTGTCCCGGCGCTGAACCGCCAGAATGATGGCCTGTCCGTCCGGCGAAACGCAGAACTCCAGCTGATTTTGCTCGTGCAGATTGTAGTTGTTGGCAATCTTGCACTCAGCGGGCTGCGACCAGCCTGCCTTAGTCCGGATGGATTTTGAGATACCAAACGTTAAATCGCCGTTCGGATGATACACGTTAATCAGGTAGGCGGTGCGGCCATCGGGAGCCATGCCGCTGATGGCGTTGTCGCCCGTGGTATTGATCGGCGCGCCAATATTTACCGCTTCGCTCCAGCTGGGGGGAGTGCCCGATGCGCCTGATTGAAGGGTCGAGAACCAAACGTCCTGATGATCAGGAGATCCTAGGTTGGCTTTGTTGTAATTGCGGGTAAAATACAGGGTGCGGCCATCGGGGGAGATCACCGGAGCCACTTCCTGGCCGACGGAATTAACCGTTTTTCCCAGGTTTTCTTTCTGAATGTCTTTAGGAATATTTTTCGATACGTTGATGGCAACCGAAACGGGTTTGGTATCCTCAGAAATGCCGATCGCATCAATCTGGTTCATGCCCTTGAGGGCCGCTCCGTTGATGAACACTTTCACCTGCTGGCAGACGTAGCCCGAATCTTTGGGGAAGATATGCAGCAGCGGATCGGGTCGTGACTGGGTGCCGGTTGCCTGGTAAACCGGGTGTTCGGTTCCTTTCTCATCAATAACGACCACCTTGATTACGGCTCCGGGATTAACATTTTCGGCAACCACGATCTGGCGGGCACGTACTGGTTTTCCGAAACCAACCTGAATCCATTCGTCGGCTGTTCCGTCCGGATAAAAGGGCGCCCAGGCACAGGGCGTTTCGCCTAGTTGCGGCACTTTACTCGGACGGCCCAGCGCCTGCGAAGCTTTATACTGTTCGCCGGTTACCTCTCCTTTTTTCTCCGATGATACCCCTATAACCTGACTCGCCCACTGAACGGTCTGGGCCGAACCACCAGTAGTAACATTCAATAAGCTGATGCAGAGTAATAAACGTAGTAGGCGCATAAACTTCACTCGACAAACAACTCTAATTTAAGCAGCATGCAGAACTATTGCAATGAATAATGATGAATGGTAAGCGTTCCGGCATTCAGGCTAGTTGGTCATCACCCGGTATTCCCAGGGCTTCAACGTAACGGCCATATCGGGTTTTAACTCCACCGACCGGTGACTGAAAACGTCCGTGTAGATTCCCACGAAACCGTCGCCCGCCAGTTGAAAGTTCTGCGTCTTATTACTCAGGTTCAGCAATACCACAACCCGGTCGGAATCACGTTGCCGCTGAAAGGCGTAGATCTTGTCGTCGTGGTCAGTGGCAATCTTCTCCACTTTGCCACCGGCCAGCCCGTTCCAGAGCGCGCGATTCCGGTGTTTCAGCGTCAATAGGGCCTTGAAGAAATTACTCTTTTCATACGTACCCCAGGCAATCGTGTCTTTCTCAAAAAATGCCAGGCGCTTGTTCAGATTGGACTCCATCCCATTATAAACGAGTGGCATGCCTTCCAGCGTACTGCTCAGGACAATAAAGGCGTCAGCGGCCGGGCCGAAGGATTCCGCCAACGTACCATTCCAGGAGTTTTCGTCGTGATTCTGCGTGAAAATCATCTGGTAATACCAGGCGGGGAAACGCTTCTGATTGGCGTCGCGTACAGAATCGATTTTGTCGGCAGAACGCGCGCCTTTGGCTACGGCTCTCATCATGGTATGCATACCCCAGGCATAGTTCATGTTGAAGCAGCTTTTAAACTGATCGGGTTCGTCTTCCCACTCCGACAGCATGAATACGGTTTTAATTTTATCCAGTTCGGGGCGAAGCTGCGCCCAAAAATCGTTGGGAACAAAGCCCGCTACGTCGCACCGATACCCGTCGATGTCACCTTCTTTCAGCCAGTATTGCATGGCTTCGATCATGCCTTTGCGCATGTCCGGGTTGTCGTAGTTTAGGTCGACGACGTCGCTCCAGTCCGTAGGCTTTCCGGTTTTGGGGTCGATGGGCGCGGTCATCTTGCCGTTCACCTGCGTGTACCAGTCCGGATGTTCCGTTACCCACACATGATCCCAGCCCGTATGGTTTGGCACCCAGTCGAGAATCACCCGCAGGCCTAAGGCGTGGGCACGCCTGACCAGCGCTTTGAAATCGGCCAGCGTGCCGTATTCCGGATTAACAGCTTTATAATCGGCAACGGCGTAGGGGCTGCCGAGTGTTCCTTTTTTGTTTTTTTGACTGATGGGATAAATCGGCATCATCCAGATGATGTCAACCCCCATTTCTTTCAGGCGGGGGAGCTGCGCTTCAACGGCTTTGAAGGTTCCTTCGGCCGAAAACTGGCGGGTATTTACTTCGTAAATAGTGGCGTTCTTAGCCCATTCGGGCGAGGGGGGGGCGGTCGAAGCCGTTGTGTCGGATGGAGATGTGGTAGGTGGAGATTGATTCGATTTATTGTCGCGACAGGCCGTTGTTAGTACAAACGCACTGAGCACAACGACCAGCATGGATTTCTTCATAGGTAAGTTCTTGTTAATGAACCTGGATTAAGCGTTTCGGTCTGGGTTAGGCAATCAATGGCGAACGGCTATTTTTCAACTGCCGGATGGCCTCCGACGGATTGTCGGCTTTGAACACCGAACTTCCCGCCACTAATATGTCGGCGCCGGCCGCGAGTAGGGCCGGCGCATTACTCTGGCTAACCCCTCCATCAACTTCGATCAGGGCCGACGACTGATTGGCGACCAGGAGGTGTTTTAATTTAGCTACTTTCTGAAGCGTATGCGGAATGAACGACTGCCCGCCGAAGCCTGGATTGACCGACATAATCAGCACTACGTCGATCTGCTCCAGTACGTCTTCCAGGCCCGATACCGGCGTGTGCGGGTTGAGTGCAACACCAGCCCGGCATCCCAGCTCGCGAATGCGGGTGAGCGTGCGGTGCAGATGCGCACAGGCTTCGTAGTGCACGTGAATGACGGAAGCTCCACCTTCGGCGAAAGCGTCGATGTACCGGTCGGGCTCAGTAATCATCAGATGCACGTCCAGCGGTTTCTGACAATGTTGACGCACGGCTTCCAGTAGGGGAAAGCCAAAGGATATATTTGGGACAAATACGCCGTCCATTACGTCGAAATGCAGGTAATCGGCTTCGCTCTGGTTAATTAGGTCAAGATCACGTTGCAGGTTTGCAAAGTCGGCGGCTAACAAAGAAGGAGCGATCAGGGGCTGGCTCATAGATAATAGCGGCAGTTTAACGAATGAACTTTGCAGGTAAGGGCTGTAAACGGCGCTTATTTATCCTGTAAAAGTACATTTTTTTAGAGAACCAAGAAACAAAACCAAGAATGGCTGCTTAGTACACCGAATGGGCTTGACCAGCACCGGCGAATTGGTCATTTTGCCTTCCGCTCGTTTTCTTTGCAACAGATTGCCGCTTTATAATTATGACACCACAGGAACGTATCGTTGAGTTAACCAACCAACTGAATTATTATAATCACCAATATTATCAGAACAGTGTCTCGGAAGTCGATGACTTTACGTTCGATCGGCTGCTGGCTGAACTTACTGAACTGGAAAAGCAAAACCCGGAATTCCGGCGGTCCGATTCACCGACGTTACGGGTAGGGGGTACGGTGAGTAAGGAGTTTGCGACGGTATACCACCGGTTTCCGATGCTGTCGCTGGGCAATACGTACTCGGAAGAAGACCTGATTGAGTTCGATAATCGCGTTCGCAAGGGACTGAACGGGCAGGAATACGAGTACATCTGCGAGCTTAAATTCGACGGCGTAGCGTTGAGTATGACCTATGAGAATGGATTGCTCGTGCAGGGCGCTACGCGGGGCGACAGCGTCCGGGGCGACGATATAACCCATAACATACGTACCATTCGAACGGTGCCCTTGCGCGTCAATGCGGCTGAGGTTCCGGCTCTCTTCGAAGTGCGCGGGGAAGGTTTTTTACCGTTGGCCGAGTTTGAGCGAATTAACAAAGAGCGCGAAGACATTGGCGAGCCCTTACTGGCCAATCCCCGGAATGCTGCGTCGGGTACGTTCAAGCAACAGGATTCAGCGATGGTTGCCAAACGGCGGCTCGATTGCTATCTGTATTCATTTCTGTCGGAACCGGAAGTGTTTCAAACTCACGAAGAGAGCCTTATTGCCCTGAAAAAATGGGGATTCAACGTATCGCCCACCTGGCGGAAATGCGCCGACATCCGGGACGTAATGCTGTACATTAACGAGTGGGAAACGAAACGCTTCGACTTGCCCCTGGGCACGGATGGTATTGTGATCAAGGTGAATCGGTACGATCAGCAGCGCGAACTGGGTTATACGGCAAAGAGTCCGCGCTGGGCCATTGCGT
The DNA here is from genome assembly GCF_054778895.1 of Spirosoma fluminis. Lineage (NCBI taxonomy): Bacteria > Pseudomonadati > Bacteroidota > Cytophagia > Cytophagales > Cytophagaceae > Spirosoma > Spirosoma fluminis. The sequence goes on along the minus strand of NZ_BAAGZD010000041.1, from coordinate 764,660 downwards.
TCAAATACAAAGCGTTGGCCGCCAGCACAACCCTGAATGGCATCAGCTACCAGGTCGGCCGGACAGGAGCCGTAACGCCGGTTGCCTTACTGACCCCCGTGCTGCTGGCCGGAACGATCGTTAAGCGAGCGTCGCTGCACAATGCGAACGAGATCGAGCGCCTGGGCGTCATGCTGCACGATACGGTGTATGTCGAAAAAGGAGGGGAGATTATTCCGAAGATTACGGGCGTCGATCTGAGCAAACGGACGGGACAAACCGAGCCGATTGTCTACCCAACTACGTGCCCGGCTTGTGGCACTCCCTTAATCCGGAAAGAAGACGAGCGGGGTGCGGCCCAGGCGCATTTCTACTGCTCGAACGAAAAAGGCTGCCCACCGCAGCGGCAGGCGCGGTTCGAACACTTCATTCAGCGCCGGGCTATGAACATCGAGAGCCTGGGCGAAGGCAAGATTGAGCTGCTTATCGAACGTGGGCTGGTACAGACCCCCGCCGATCTGTATGACCTGACCAACGAAAAACTGCTGGGTCTGCAAAAAACATACCCGGCCAGCCCGGTTATCAACGAAGACGGTTCCGAAGAACCGGGCAAAGCGCGCACGGTGAAGTTTGGTCAGAAAACCGTTGACAATATTCTGACCGCCATCGAACGCTCGAAAGCGCAGCCATTTTCCAGCGTGCTGTTTGCCCTCGGTATTCGGTACGTTGGAAACACCACCGCTGAGCGGATAACCGACTATTTCGGATCGATGGATGCGCTGATGAACGCTTCGCTCGAAACACTCGCCAACGTACCGGATGTCGGCCCGCGGATTGCGCAAAGTCTGGCCGACTGGTTTGCTGATGTGGAGAATCGGGAGCTGGTCGAGCGACTCCAGGCGGCTGGGTTGCAGATGGTCGGTCAGCGTAAGGTCGTTGAGGCCGAGAGTGATTCCTTAGTGGGTAAAACGTTTCTTTATACCGGTACCTTTCAGCACTTCAGCCGCGAAGAATTGGAAGACCGTATCGCAGCTAACGGTGGTAAAGTCCTCAGCGGCATTTCGAAAAAACTCAACTACCTGATTGTCGGCGAGAATGCGGGTCCATCTAAAATCGAGAAAGCGCAGAAACTGAACGTAACGATGATCGGTGAAGACGAATTTATGGCGATGCTCGAAGTATAAATTTATCGGGGCTGAATGGTCTGTAGTATGCCTAACACTTCGCTGTGTAAATTAAAAGTATACTGTATACTCAGGGATTGTTTCAACACACCTCCATGCACATCCTTTAGATACACTACGCCCAGTGCCTGCGGCTCCTTAGTAAAATAGAAAACGGCCTGAAGCTGATTGTCGCGCATGATAGCAACGGCTTGATCGAGCACAGTATTGGCAAGTGTCAGGGTTGGTGGATAAGATACTGACGGATAAGGGATGGGTATTGCAGGTCCATACGGGCTACAGCTGAGTGAACTACAAAATGAGTAGGTAAAAGTCGCCTGTTTATCCATTCGGTTCTTAACAAAGACTGGCCCTTCAAACCCAACCATGCCGTTCCCCTCGTATCCGGGCGGAAACTGAATGGAGTAGTCTCCGTTTAGTGGTTCGGCTTTCCTATGGGGATGACTGGCCACCGTGAGCGTGGAACTGGCCGGATCAGGCAAGCCGATGTCTTTTTTACAACCGGCGGCAAAAAGCAGTAGGAATAAAGCGAGCCGTTTTTGCATACACATATCTTTCTTCCCAAGACCCGTCAGCATCCGTGCGGGTTGTATCAGGAGAACCAAAATTGACGAAGTTTTCACAACTAAATTCCCGTAACTTTGTAAGCATAAATTCTTGTTTCCGCTGATGGGTACCAATTTTCATGGCGTGGGGGTTGCAATTGTAACGCCGTTCAACGCTGATCATACGATTGATTTCGATGGCTTCGGCCGCATTATCCGGCACGTTTCCGAAGGGGGCGTCCGGTACATTGTCCTGCAGGGCACCACGGGTGAATCGCCGACGGTGACTAAGCAGGAAAAGAAACAGTTGTTGCAATACCTGAAAGAAAACAACCCGAAACAACTCCCGATCGTCTTCGGCGTGGGCGGTAACGTTACGGCTGACGTAGTGTCGGGTATGAAGGATATTGATTTTGAAGGCGTAGACGCGATTCTGTCAGTTTGCCCATACTACAATAAACCCGGCAAACGGGGCGTAATCGAACATTTTACCCGCGTTGCCGACGCGAGCCCGGTGCCGGTTATCCTGTATAATATTCCCTTCCGGACGGGGATAAACATGAGTGCCGAAACGATCTGCGAACTAGCTCAACACCCCAATATTATCGGCGTTAAAGAAGCTTCCTGCGTGATTGAACAGTGCATGGAGATCGTGCGCGACAAGCCCGATGATTTTCTGCTTATTTCGGGCGATGACGTACAGGCCGTGCCCATTATCAGCATCGGTGGGGTAGGCGTAATGTCGGTGATTGCCAATGCCTTTCCGGCAAAGTTCTCGGCTATGATCGACGCGGCCCTACAAGGCGATTTTTCGTTTGCTCACAAGGAACTGGGTCATTTCTTGCGTATTGATCCATTGCTCTACGAAGAAGGAAATCCGGTTGGCGTAAAGAACATTCTGGATATTATGGGGCTGAGCTCCAGCGAAGTTCGGCTGCCGCTGATGAAAGCGTCGGACGACTTAAGCGAGCGCCAGCGGGCCGTGCTCCAGCGCGATGGGTTACTGGAACTCGTTGCTTAAACAGACTCGGTATTAACCAGAAGAGCCGCTCTAGCTAGAGCGGCTCTTCTGGTTAATACGTGGTTAGCTGTTTCGGCCCCCACCAAACAACTTGGAGACGAGCCAGATAACGACTCCGATGCCGACGACCACGAGGATCACCCCTGTCCAGACACCTGTTTTGAAAATATCACCAATTACTTCGCAACTGGTCAGAAACAAAGTCATGAATACGGCCACAAAAGCCATCGGGAAGAAGCGCGATAAGGTTTTCATAAACGTTGGTTGGTTTAATGTGTAGTAAACAGATATAGTGGCCTTGCCACAAATGTTTAATTAACCTAAGCCTTATCGCTTTGTTTTAAATACTGAGTATCAGATGTTCCACCAGTACGTCCACTTCAAGACCAACGCCCGGTTTTTGACCGAAAAAAGCCCTGGTACGTCCTGGCCGATCTGAGCTGAATTAGGCAAGTAGTTGTCGGTATAAACCAGGAAAAAATCAGAAGCGGGTTTGTAACGCCACTGAATCCGGGCGTTCACGTTCATATTATTCTGCTGCTCGTTATACTGCACGAACGTAGTGAGATAAAGTGTATTCGTCATTGTCAGGTCGAAACGCGGACCAACGAGCCAGAACGTAGTACGTCCCCAGGGCTGCGGTAAACGAATGTCGTTGTAATTGGCACTGGCCGCTAAACTGACGTACGGCTGAAACCGGTAGCCAATATCGGCGGTGAGGTTCAAACGGGTACCATTGGTATAATAGCCGCCGTACCGCGACGTAAAGGCATACGTGAATAAACTCTGTGGTTTCGACGTAAACTGCGTTCCCCAGGCTTTCCAGCGGTGCTCGGTGCCGGTTTCCAGCGTCTGGCGGCCAGTGTTGGTAGGATCGAAGGGTTGCAGCAGGCGGACGTAATCGGTGGCGACCCAGGCCGTAAAGGCACTTCGGCTGCGAAACGTAAGCGTATACGATGCGTAGGTTTCGTTATCACTTTGACGTCCCGTAGGATCGAAGAAATAAGTAGACTGCACCAATGGACCGTGGCTCAGTATGCCGCTGCCCGTGGGAAAGAACGTATAGCCCAGGTTGCCCATCACCCGCGCATAGCCCCGACGCGGTACGTAACCCGCTTCAGCCGTGTAATTCTTTCCAACCGATTCTGCCTGAGCGCCTATCAGCCACTGGCGACTGGTGTATTGCAGATTCGCAGCATATACGGCATCATTACCCGATTGGGCGGCTGTGGGCTGTGGGTCGCCCGGTTGCCCGCTGTTTATTACGGCAGGGCTGAAGGATCTGATGTACAGTGCTTTACCACTCCAAAGATTATTGGCCGAGGCCAGGTTATATTCCAGTCCAAGGTTTCGGTTGTAGCGGGAATATAAAGACTTGTCGGCCACCGCTTCGTACTGGATCGACTCTTTATTGACGAACAGTACGCCGATGTTCGAACGGGCAAACACCCTCCGTTGTAAGGCAAATACCGCGAAGTTCTGGGCGGGCAGACCAGTTTCATCTACTCGGCCGGTTTGCATATCCATGACCCCAAGTCGCCAGTCTTTATTGAGCTTCCCACTTAGTCGGGCCCCGAACCGAATCGGAACACCCCCCAACCCAATCCGGCGGCTGAAGAAGGGGCGTATGGTGGCATAGCCGAAGTTAGTGAACTGGTCGCCGTTCTCCAGAAAAAATTGGCGACGTTCGGGAAAAAACAACTCAAACCGGTCAAGGTTCGTTACCTGCTGATCAACATCGACCTGCGAAAAATCGGGATTAACCGTAAGATCAAGGTTGAGTGATGATGTAACGGCCACTTTAGCATCCAGACCGACATCCAGCCGCCCTTTGTTCGGAATGTTATGCTGGTAATCGCGGGTCAGACCTGTCAGCGCGTACGGAATAATTGAAATATTGGGACCCGGCGATGGCGGAGCCTGATCCCAGACCAGCACGCCCGTATACGCCAGTGACGCCGTCGCAAACTGCCGGGGTACGGGCGTCCAGGAGGATTTTTCGGTCGTCTTTAAATCCTGCCGACTAAAGTTTATGCCCCACCGGGTGATGCCCTGTTTGTAACGGATGGTTTTAAACGGTATCGCAAGTTCGAGTACGTATCGGTCGTGATAGTTTCGGACCATCGACGTCCATTTGTTGTCCCAGCTGAGATTCGCTTTACTGCCTTCATACAACAAACCATCCCACTGGGCTCCGGCGGCATTGGTACCGAACGTGAAGCCATTGGTCTGGTCATCGAAGGTATCCATGAAGAAGATAAAATTGTCGTTTTTGCCGAAGGCCCAGTCCCGCCGAAGCGACTCGACGATATAGGGGCCGGATACGTCGCCATGATAGCAGACGGCACTCAGGTACACGTTTTGGTCGTCGTAGGTCATGCGCACGTCCGTCCGAACCCGCGCCCGGCTGGTATCCATGGGCAACACCATCCAGAAGTCGGAAGCTACCTCGGCTGCCTGCCAGGCCGGTTCATCGACATTACCATCAATCACCACCGGAGACGTAGCGCGGTTAATGTGCAGTTGATAGCCTTCGTTAACCTTCTGCTTTTGGGCCAGCAACGGAAAAGTGCTGATCAGAAACAGCGCAATGCATAAACTAGATAGATGTCTCACCAAATAAGGAAGTTATGAGTACTTATCCTTAACGAAAAACGAACAGCCGGTTTGCTTAGGCTACGTACACAAAGACGCAACAGCCCGAAGAGTGTTGCGTCTTTGTCTAAGATTTGTAGTTCATTAATTTTTTAATAATCAGCAAAACTACTTAATTGCCGACCATGAACACGGCATTGCCAAATAATAATTTGCCGCCGTACCAGAATCCACGGAATAATGGATCATCAGCGAGGTAAACAACGCTTCCTTTTCCCAGGCTCTGAACGCCCATCAATAAGGTATTCTTCAGCTTCTCTTTGGCATTTTTGCCGGAGAAACCAGCTACGTAATTATCCGTTTTCAGATACCCCACGTTCCAGCCGTTTTTAAGGAAATCGAAGTTATAGGCGTTCTGCACCAGAGCGTAATAGCCCCCGGCCAGCCCGAAGCCCAACGGGTGCGTTGCATCCATTGTCACGCGGTAGATGCTGCCCGGTATATCGTCGGAAATAGCGGTCCGCTCCCGATCGCCGTACAATTTCAATGAGTCAGCAGAATTGGTTTTTTTCGACTTATCGTCCGACTTGTCGTCTTTTTCTTTCAACTCAAACCCTTCTTTTCCCGCCAGGAACGATGCGGCCCGCTCCAGAGCAATGAGTTTACCGCCCGATCGAATCCATTCCCGGAGGGTTGTCAGGACTCTGTCGTTCAGGAATCGGCTATAATTGTAGTTAGTTGGCAGAATCAGAACGTCCAGTTTGTTCCATTCGACACTGGCGAGCGTATTACCATCCAGCAACGTAACGGGGTAGTTTAACTCCTGATCGAAATAATGCCACACCTCACCGGCCGCGGGCGGAAGCGTTCCATCGCCTACGACCAAACCAACGCGGGGCGCTTTTAATCCCGTCACGAAATCTGAACCAAAGTCTGACCCTTTGGCCACAAAACCCGTTTGCACCGCAACGAACTCCGCACCTGACTGGGTGGCAGCCTGTGTAACGAGGGCATCCAAGCGGTCGCTGAAGCGTTCGTTGCCACCCCGCGTTACGATCAACGTACCGGATGGGTACGGTTTATTCTCAATTTCAAATGGCTTTTCGGCTACCCGGACTCTGATTTTTTGCTTTAACAAAGCGGCAAGTGTCTGCACCGCAGGCAACGACTGCCACTTAATCAGATACGCGTACGGGCGTTGGGTCGATGCTGAAGTGCTTTGAGGCTGGGTCAAACCAGCGCCGGTATCTGACGCTGAATTTTTGGGCTCAAGACGGGTGGTCAGGCCGTACGTTTGCAGACCAAAGGCATAAGGCAGCGACCAGGCCGTAATATCGTACGTGACGGAGTCTTCCAGCGAAGATTTCGGCTCAAACAGGATTTTTAACAGCGTTGATTTTGGCTGATACGCACTAATAACTACATCTTCGGCCGCGATAGCTACGCTTTTTTCGTTCTTCTGGCTCATGTAATTGAAACCCGTTAGCGTCTGGGCTTTGCCTGCATAGCCGTAGCTGATTTTGTTACGTTCCAGCAACTGCGTTAACGCTTTCATCCGACCGGCATCACCACCCGATTTGATCACGTAACTCTTGTACGCACCAACCGGCGTATTGCGTGCTTTGTCGAAGAAGTTACCAAATTCTTTTACAATCTCGGCTGGCCGATCCGCTACTGATTCCAGCGTAGCGATACTTGCGGCTACGTGGTGATCGATCCGCTGCCGAAGCGTTAGCGTATCGCCGTCGTCTTTTTCGATGGTTAACCCAGCCCGGCTGTTGCCGCCCTGCTCATAGGTCATGCCGATGGCTCCGTTATAGGTTGGATACGTATCGCCATAGCTGGGATAGAAGAGGTCGAAGCGTTCACGGGTGTAGTATAGCCAGCCGTTTCTGTCGAAATAGCGGCTGCAGTACTGACCAATAGTTTGCTGAAACTGACGTTGATACGGCGTAATATCTTCGTGATACGGTTTGGCCGAAGGGGCGAAATAATACGGGCTGTTGTACCCCATCTCGTGGAAATCCCCGTGTAGATGAGGCATCCACTGCTGATACAGCGCCATCCGTTGCTGAGTAATTTCCTGCGTTTGCCAGGCCCAGTCACGATTGGGGTCGAACAGGTAGTGCGTATACCGCCCGCCTGGCCAGGGTTCGTTATGCTCACGGGCCGACGGAGTTGGGTCGCCCGCGCGGCCCATCATCTGGTTATACCAGTTGACATATCGGTCGTGACCATCAGGATTCAGACCGGGATCCAGGATCACGACCGTTGTGTTCAGGATTTTCTGCGAAACTACGTCGGAGGGCGTCAGTAGTCGATACAGTACGTCCATGAACGCTTCTGAGCTAACCGCTTCATTGCCGTGGACGTTGTAGCTGAGCCAGGCGATGGGAGGCTGAGCCGCGCTGGTTGACTGGCCATCGGCTAAACCAATTCGCTTCAGATTATTGGTACGAATTTCGTCGAGCCGACTAATGTTTGCTTCGGAGGCTACCGCTACCACCATCAACTGGCGACCTTCGTGGGTAGTACCGTAGGGAAGTAGTTTTACTCGATTCGGGACCTGGCGGGCTACCTGCTCTGCGTAAGCGAGTACGCGGTGGTGCGGAGTATAGCGCTCTCCGACCTGATACCCTAAAAACTGAGCGGGTGATACTACGGTGGTTGATACAGAACTGGTTGTCTGCGCCGAAACGGATAGTGACGCCACAAACAGACCTGCTAACAGGACGATATGTTTCATGTACGGGGTTAAAAAATAAAAACGCGAACACGTTCAAAAATAGCAGTAAAACAGTCGTAAACCCTTTTTTTGAAAAATTTTGGCGTTAGGTATTGCATTATAAAAACACGGCCTTACCTTTGCACCACGATTCGCCAACGCAGCGGCACACAAGCTAAAACGTTGGGTCTTGGTAACAAGACGGCCGATTCGTCTAGCGGTTAGGACATCGCCCTTTCACGGCGGTAACACGGGTTCGATTCCCGTATCGGTCACTAACAAAACAAGAAAGCCACCTCAGCGAGGTGGCTTTCTTGTTTTGTGGCATATCAAGCAAAAAGTACTATTTAGGAAAGTGTTGGGCCTGCCTTCAATCAGGCTTCAATACATGTACTGACAAAAACGGCTTTTACCTAATCGAGAGTGATGACCCATAAAAGCTGGGCTTTGAGCTGTTTCCTGATGTCTGATCGCTTTGAGAAGATAGATTAAGTGGGGCTTGTTCGTGCGTCTGGATATCCTGGCTACAAAGTCAGGACTTCTCAGGTTGTTTGTCAGCGGGGATGGCAATCGAAATGCCGACGAAGTTTAGCTCTCTTGAGATTACTCTACAATATCTGTGGAAAAAAATAAACACAATTTTATATTACAAATGTGTAAATAACAGAAAATCAGTGGGTGGCACAGTTTTGGCTAAACGGGCAGTGTTATATCACAACATACACTAAACAACAAGAGACATGGCTTCCTTAGCAGATCGTATTTCGAATTTTTTCAGTGGTAACGACGCAGACACTGGCGAAGGCCTGAAAAGTTTATTCGTTACTGAACTTAAAGATATTTATTATGCCGAACGGCAAGCGGTTGACGTATTAGGAGTGCAGGCAGATGCCGCTACTACCGATGAGGTACGTAACGCCTTCTTACAGCACCAGGAAGAAAGCCGCAACCAGATTGCGCGCCTGGAACAGGTTTTTCAGTCGGTTGGCATTGATGCCGAAGAAGGAACCTGCGACGCAATCGATGGCCTGGCCGATGATGGCGAACGCGTAGTTGCAAATACGGAGTCTAACTCGTTGACCCGCGATGCTGGTTTAATTATGGCTGCTCAGAAAGTGGAGCACCACGAAATCGCATCGTATGGTTCAGTGGTGACGCTGGCGCGGGTACTGGGCTATAGCGAAGCCGCAAGCCTGCTGGAACAGACGCTGCAGGAAGAGAAAAATACGGACCGGAAGTTAACTCAGCTAGCTGAATCATTCATCAACCAACGGGCGGCTTCAGAGGGCGATCATTCAAATTCGTCGTATAGCAATTCGAATGATGACAACTACGGCAATAGCGTAGTTAATCCGGATGGAACGCTGTATAGCGACCCAGGCAGTGTAGGACAGACCTATCAGTCGGGCCAATCGTATTCGGGTAGCCAGACATCAAGCAGCGATCGGGAATCTACCCCGCGCTATCGCTCCGATAACGACGCTACCTTAGGAGGTACGTTAGGTATCTAAAAATGAATTTCCCAAGCTATAATAAAGGGCATCTTCTAATCGAAGATGCCCTTTATTAGTTTAAAACTAAAGTTGAGATTAGGATTGAACGGTATAATCATCAGCTTCTGGACTGGTCTCGGTACCGTCATTGTTGCCGAGCGTATCGCCGTTTCCGTAGTTTCTGGGATCAAGATCGGGTTCCATGTTCGGGCTGCCCGATAAAGCGCCGGTTCCATCGCTGCCCGTTGCAGCTTCCTCCTCGTCGGTTGGCGTCATAGGCATGCCATTGGCGTCGCCCGATAAATCAGTTGGGTTATACGCCTGATTCATGGTGAGGGCCTGATCGGGTACCTGAGCTGGTCCTCCGGTTTCGGGGGTAAACGTCTGCGATTGTTGGTTCAGCATCGCATCCTGGTTTGTGTTTTCCATACAATTGATTTCTGAAGTTATCCTCTGGTAAAAGCTTCCCACAGCCGACTGTACAGTTTCTGGGCGTACGTTGTTACGTCGAGATGCGAAGCATGGATGGTAAACGGCGCAAATTGAGTTGCCGCTGATGGAAGCGGTTCAACCCGAATGGTACGTCCGGTGGTCCAGCGACCCGCCAGCCGACGTACTGAGCCCGTTAAGCGAAGACCGGCATCAACCAGGTCGATTTGGCAAGTTTCCGGAAACCGGGCACTGGCCAATTGTTGCGAAAATCGTTGCAGCTGGCTGGCGTCGAACCAGGATAAGGTCGGCATTAGCAGCCGGTTGGCCGCACCCTCGTTGCGGCATAGAAAACAGAGCGACAATAGCGACCGCCCAGCCGATGGACGTAATGAGATCTGTAAATCAAGGACTTCGAGAGGAGCGGTTTTCGATGCGGTAGCAAGTTCTATATTCATACGTGTGTTGATGGCTCTGTGATAACTATAAACAGGAAGTGGCTGATGATGTTTGAGCCTTTATACGTAAATCATTTTACGTGTCATGCCACCATCTACGACAAAATTCTGACCTGTGATAAAGTTGTTTTCTGGCGCTATCAGGAACAGAATCATACGGGCAATGTCATCGGCCTGACCAACCCGCCCCGCCGGATGCTGCCCATGATCTTCAGGACGAAGCTCGTCAGCCTTTGCTTTGGCTTTCTTTTTCAAAACGGATACGTCGATCCAGCCGGGACTAATGGCATTGACGCGGATGTCGGGCCCCAGACTAACCGCCAGCGAATGCGTTAAGGCCAGTATGCCTCCTTTCGAAGCTGAATACGGAAACGTATCGGGTTCCGACTGAAACGCTCGGGTGGAGCACATGTTGATGATGCTCCCTTTTTGAGCTGCCAGAAAAGGGGCCGTATGCTTTGCGCACAAAAAAGCGCCCGTCAGGTTTGTGCCAATGACCCGGTTCCACTCGTCCAGGGTGAGTCGATCAAGCGGCTTTTCGATCATAATTGCCGCATTGTTGATAAGCGCGTCAATTTGCCCAAAGTGGCTAATGGTCTGCTCAGCCGCTTTGCGGACGTTTACTTCGCTCGATACGTCGCAGGAAACAAACAAAATCTGGGCCGACGATGCTTTGAAAGCTTCTCTCAATTCGGCGAGCGCATCGGTGTCGGCTTCCCAGATTGCTACCCGATAGCCATGCGTAAGTAAATACTGCGTTGTAACGCGACCAATGCCCTGGCCACCACCGGTGATAATTGCGGTCTTCATAAAAGCTGGATATAGCGTATTAAGTACTCATAAGTTGTGTTTGGTAGAGATTAAGACATAAGCGCTTTATAAACAATGAATTAGATGTATATAATGCAGCCGTTTCAACAAAACGCTGCTTTGCCGGGAGGGGAAGGTAGAGTAAGATAGAACACAACAGCCAGAAGCTCGGTTTAGCAGGGAGTATCCTTATCGAACGGGACGAATTCGCAAGTCCCAGATTAGTACATGCTGCAGATTGCCTTCTCGCCGGTTTACAGGCTGCGGTTGCCCGAAGGGCACCGGTTCCCAATGCTCAAATACGAACTGATTCATGAGCAGTTGCTCTACGAAGGAACCTGTACGGACGCTAATTTTTTTGCGCCCGCTCCCGTTGACGACCGATGGGTACTAGGCGTACACACGCCTGATTACGTTCAGGCGCTGAAAACGCTGACAGTCGATCCCAGAATGGTACGTCGGATTGGCTTTCCGCTTACCACAGAGCTAATTGAGCGGGAATGGATTATTACGCAGGGCACCATCGACTGCACACAGAAAGCCCGGCGCGACGGCGTAGCGATGAACGTTGCCGGTGGCACCCACCACGCTTATCCCGACCGGGGCGAAGGGTTCTGCATCTTGAATGACGTAGGCGTGGCTGCCCATTACCTGCTCGAAACCGGTATGGCGAAAAAAATCCTGGTGATCGATCTGGATGTCCATCAGGGAAATGGCACGGCCGTTATGTTCCAGCATGAACCGCGTGTCTTTACGTTCAGTATGCACGGTAAAGACAATTATCCACTCAAAAAAGAGCAGTCTGATCTGGATATTGAATTGCCGACGGGAACTGCCGATGAAGCCTACTTGAATCAGCTAAACGACGTATTGCCAGCGCTGATTCGTCGTTGTCAGCCCGACTTTATGTTCTACGTAGCGGGAGTTGATATAATAGCTTCCGATCGGTTAGGCAAACTGGGCGTAAGCCGCGATGGATGTAAGCAACGGGACGTAATTGTATTCGAACAAGCCCTCCGTGAGGGGGTACCCATTGCCGTATCTATGGGTGGGGGCTATTCTCCCCGGCTTACCGATATTGTGGAGGCTCATTGCAATACGTTCCGTACAGCGGCCGACCTATTCTTCTGACCGTTTGGTACGTACTAAAATACCCCAAATGCGCAGGCAATAGGATCCGCATTTGGGAGGCTGAGTTAGGCAGATATTAAGCTTGAGCGGCCTGATTTTACCCTGCTTGTTGAGCCAGCGTCCGGGCTGTATCATACGAAGCAATTTCGCAATGTTCCATTTTTGGGCTGCGTCAACGATGGCTGCATCAGCTAACTGATTACCTTCGAGTTGGATCAATAAGTCCTAGGCTTCTTCAATTAGGCCCTGCATGGTCATACAGGTTTCTCCGCCTGGATCAACCCCAGGTTGCCTGGCAATTTGCCCCATCCGTTCTACCTGCTGCTCGGTTTCACGCTGGCGCGTTTGAAAAGCCTGATGTAACTGACCATTCTGAACGCGTTGCATCAGTTGTGGCATGGCCTTGAGGGCTTGTTTTTCGGCAGAGTAGAGGTCCTGGACCGTTTGCGCCATAAATTTTTCATAGTTCTCATAACACTGTGCTTGGGTCCATGTAGTATTTTCTATCTATGGGGTAATTATTCTAACGTGGGGTAAAATATATCGTCAAGAAATTTTCGGGCAAACCGAGAATGCGCTCTCTCCGCTTTAGATGTGTAATCGACGGATAGATTGAGTAATTGCCATGTATTATCAGTTGAAAATATACTCTAAGGTTAGGTGATTAGAGGGATTAGATAGGAAAGGAAAGTTTTAGGATAATGAAACATCTTGTGCTTAACTTGTCGCAACATAAACTGGGCATAAATCGAGTCTCGCTTACGTCGATAGTCCAGCAACCCGAAGCCATTGATTAAGCTGGCTGGTAATAAATCAGTTAATGAAACAAAATATTGTTAAGACAAGGCTCATAAATGGCCAACCCGTTCTGGGCGTTCTTTCGAACAGTACTGACCCCACCGTTGCTGAGCTTTGTGGCTTCTCGGGTCTTGATTTTTATATGATCGATGGTGAGCACAGCCCAGTCACTACCGCTCAGGTACAGGAGATTGTCAGAGCTTGTGAAGGAAGTGGCATTACTCCGCTGGCTAGGGTACGTAGCAACGATCCGAAGTTGATTCTGCAATTTCTGGATGTGGGCGTGATGGGGATTATGATGCCGGGAGTTAAAACCGCCGATGAAGCACAGTCGTTAGTACAGGCGGTTAAATACCCGCCCCTCGGTAAGCGCGGTTTTGGACCCGTACGGGCAGCGGATTATTTGCTCGGTACCATGAATCAGGGCGAGTACGTGCAGTTCGCTAATGAGCAGACGCTCGTTTTGCCGCAGATTGAGGATCAGGAAGCTATTGATAATCTGGATGAGCTACTAGCCATAGAGGGCGTTGATGGCTTTGTGATTGGACCACGCGATTTAGCGATGTCAATGGGTTATTATGACGGTCCAGGGCATGACGAAGTAAAACGTACGATCGCCGGGGTAGTTGATCGGATCAGGAAAGCCGGGTTAATTGCCGGAACGACAGCTGCCACGGGCGAACAAGCTAAAGCGTTGGTTGACCGGGGCGTATTGTTTTGTTTGAATTCATTCGCTGGCTTATTAAAGTCGGCGGCCAACGATTTTATGAAAGGAAGGCAATAGCGCTTTCATCAATGAACGAAAGTTTTAAACTTTTTAAGACAAACCGATATATCTGAGCCGATTCTGTATTTGGTGAAAATTGCGGAGATACAAGCCAGCTATTCTATCAAAAACCAGACAGTTTTCCATTCATGACCTATTAAAACGTCTTGACATGATACGTCTCCACTCGTACACTGACCGCAAATGGTCTATGTCCATAAGCTTACGGAATAGATTGTAGAAACGGTTATCTCTTAACTCTGGAAGATGCTTTTGGCGAACCGTTCTCAAGTAGGTTAAATATTCGAGAACAGTTTGGGCAGTTCGTCTATTACTGGCAACTAGTTGTCCTGTTAGGCTTTACAACAACGGGCTCCATACCAACTTAACCGTATTAGCAGGTCTAATTCAGGCATACAGCTGGCAAACGCTTTCAATAAAGCACGCTTCATTCGCCCGGCAGATCTATTTATAAAGTTCAGACAACTGCGCCAGTACGGTCTACAATTATGAGGGCTCAAGTTTGTGGCAACAGCGCCGTTAGAGGATAGACCAACTTTATGTTTGTAGTTGCACGAAGTTTTGAAAGCGCGTACCAAAACATTTAACTGTAAAAATCCGTATGGGCGAATGTTCGGCATTCTCCAATTAATAGCGCCTGAAAGGACAGAAAATCAAGCTTTTTGAAAATAGAATAGACAAATGGATTACGACTATAGGAAATTACTTGAGTTAAACTGTTACTGACGTATTGTCAGGCAAAACGTGTAACAAGCTTTTATTGACATTTATCAAACCATAATTTTAAAAGCTTAAAGTCGAAATTATTTAAGCTTTTAAACAAATTTAAGATAATATTATATTATTTCATTTGTTCAGACTTAGAGTCGAAAGTTGTTTTTTAAGAACTTGCTAATCGCTATTATTGACCAGCCTTGTACAACCGGGACAGGCGGAGGTCGATTAAACCATAAATAACCTTTTAATTAAGCAACAGGTTACATAATGGTCTTTATCTGGATAGATACCTTCTGCTGTTCAGGGCACACGAAAAGATTATTCATAAATTTTTTCAAAGAATGAATTAAGTTTTCCAATTCACTCTTAACATTGCAGAAAAATCGTGGTTAAAGCATAGTGAAGGCTTTCAGAAGAAAGCAATGCACAGGCAAATCCATCTAAAAAGTTAATTTGTAAAGAATCCCTTGCTAGTGTGAGAACCCATGACCGGAGATATTATTCCTGAATTGGGCAGTATTCTGACATCGAAGTATTTAAACTTGATTAACTATGGAGAATCAGCTGACAGCATTAAAAATCCACTGTTTTAGTGGGATGACCGTTCCCTAAGTTTCCTTGACCGCATTTGGGAGAATAAAAGTTTAGTTAGAAACATTGCGTCAAAATTAACTCAATAAGTATGCGAACATTTATCCAACAACACCCCAAGCGGATGCTGGCTGGACTCGTGTTGCTAGGTTTTGCAATACCTTCTATAAGCCTTGCTCAACAGGCTGATACAGTCCGGCGGGACGCAGTTCAATCTGCCAGCCCGTCATCAAGTGCGCCGAGACGGGAGGACCCTCGCGAGAACATTTATCGTCTGGGGAAAGGTGTTTACACTGACACATTGCGTCGCGATGAGTTCAAAGCTCAGGCCAGTGATGTTGCCGAACTCGACGATTGTGACACGACTTTTCAAACATTCATTCTCGTTCGGCGTTTGTCGCCCTGGCGGATCGGTCTGTTTGCTGGTCCAAACTTTGCGTATTGCGGTACCTGGGAAAACACGTTTGGACCTACCAAGCGGGACAACACCCTCTACAACGGTGCCGGTTTTAACATCACAGGTAACGTAGATTATTATCTAACGCCAAATACCCGTCGACTGCGTTTCGGTTTGGGAACGGCGTTCGGGTATCAGAACTACATTACGCGGGGTGTTTATCGGGACTACCTGTATGGTCTGGCTGCGGCACGAGGAGTTGGTCGTGATCAGGTGACCATCCGGCAGCGTGCTTCTGAAGACATGTTCCTGACAGTTGGACCTGTCCTGCAATTTACGCTGGCTCGCAGCCGTCGCAATCCAGATGCCGCGACGTTCCTTGAGTTAGGACTGAGGGGTGGTTTGTTCCGTACAGAAGCAGCAACGATTGCCGCGTTTACTACGCCAAACTTTCAGCCGAATGGACCGCTGGTTCAGGGTGGACCACTGCTTCGTACGGTGAATCCTAGCTACAGACTGTATCATCCAGGGGGATTGCTGTCGTTGGGGGTATTTTTCCCACTACGTAACAACTGGAATATCGGTGTGCAGGCGCAGGGATTCTTCACGCAGTTGAACTACATCATTGTAAATGGTATCGATGATCAACTGTATGAGTTCAAGCGGAAGCATGGTGGTTTCAGTGGTGGTGTGGCTGTTCGTAAAGGATTTGTTCAGAAGAAGCTTATCCCCAAAACTCCTACTGTCTGCCCAACCTGCGATTCGATTCCTCAGTTGAATGTTCAGTTCAACGGCGCTTCATTGAAAGGTGCTTCACTGGCATTCGTAGACAGCACAAACGCGCAGCAAGCACCACCGGTTAATACGGCCGCTACAGCTCCGGTGATTAGCTGGCGCAGTACAACCCCGAACCCGAAAAACGAAACCTTCACAGCTCGTTTATACTACCGGGCTGATACGGTTGCCGCAACGGGCGGGGCTACGGCAGGTGATCAGGTAATCGCTCAGTTGGAAAACACGACCGATACGACGCTGACCTTCCCAACCGCTTATTTCTCGAACGGACAGCTTACACCAGGTTTCTACTACGTAACGGTTCACAACCGTCAAACCGCCAAGTGTGGCTCGTGTATGAGTGAAGTCGCAACAACGAGTTTCGCAAGCATCCGCCCAAGAAACAATGTTGTAGAATGCGAATACCGCCACCGTCTGGAGCGCCTGGAAGTTTACTACCGCACGCCATACACACGTGAAGTGGCTAATGTCTGCTACTGTAACGGTACGATCACATCGGTTGGTGACACCGTTACCCGTCTCCGTTACCGTGGTCTGAACCGTCGTCTTGCTACGAGCGCTATCGAGTTCGATACGAACACAGTTATCCTAAATCTTCGTGATCTGCCAGGTGGCTTAGCTCAACAGCTGCAAGCTGAGAAGGCTAAAATCGAAAGTGGTAACGCGATTCGTTACAAAGGCCGCCGGGTACGTCCGCAAGTTCAGTACTTCCGCGCTGTGTTCACGGTTACGAAACTGCCATGTAACGGTCAGCCTGAGCAAGCAGTGGGCAGCTTCAACACGACGATCAGCGACAACTCGTACTCGATCACTGATCTGAAACCACTGACAGATGACCAGAAAGCGAAACTGCTGGCTCCACCAGCACCCGCTAAGAAACGCGCACCACGCCGTCGGGGTGGTAACAGCGGTCGCCGGTCAGATGCTATGTTCGGTGTTGAGTAAATAAAAAGAAGCACATGTAAAAAGCCGGGAGCCAACGCTTCCGGCTTTTTTGTTTGTATGCGATTGATAAGCTACTACTTCAGGATAGATACTTCGTACTTCCTATGTTTCCCTTCCCAAAGGCTACCTCTATCGTACTCCTCCTGCCTTCTTGGGGAGGAAAGGAGTAGTTAAGCGTAATACGATACGTATTTAAAAACCGGTATAATCACATGATGAGAAATCTGGTCTGGTTTATATCAGGTTCTATACTTTCAACCGTAGGGTTGCCGGTTGGATGGACAAAACATGTGGAAAATAAAGTCTTAGGAAGCTTCAACAGTTTTCTGACACCGTAATAAGGCCTAAGCGGTAGTTCGTAGTTGTAATACCCTCCTGCCAGGATTCATAACAGATATAGCACCCGGAAAACTAACTGTTTCATATGTGGAGCAGATCGTGGCCACTGGTTGATAATGCGACGTGCGAGGACAGTTCAGAAAAACTACTCTTTAACGACTGTAAACGAAGCTATTCCTTCAAACGATTTTACTCGTTCTGAGCGGGCTCCTTTGGGCTTTGCGAATACATACAGCGTAGA
The DNA here is from genome assembly GCF_054778895.1 of Spirosoma fluminis. Taxonomy (NCBI): domain Bacteria; kingdom Pseudomonadati; phylum Bacteroidota; class Cytophagia; order Cytophagales; family Cytophagaceae; genus Spirosoma; species Spirosoma fluminis. The sequence continues at coordinate 746,680 of NZ_BAAGZD010000041.1, read as the reverse complement.
GCTACCCCGCTGTAAGATGGGTACAGCTAACTGGTAACTGTCACCTGATCGCCGAACGTTTACGGGTACATGCGTTGCTGTTGAGCCACCCAGGCGACTGACCGAGCATAAGAACTCAACATCAGTGGGGTTCTTGAGAGCTAACGTCAGCACATCGCTAGTACGTATTGTTCCGCTTTTAGGAAAGTTTGTGTCGAATCCCAGGCGGAAATAAGCGTCATAAAACTTAGGAAATTGGTCGAACTGACCTTTACTGATAGGTGAGCCAAGCAACTGCCATCGGGCGTCGGCCGGGAGATGGTTCGCTGCAAAGGCCACTGGCTCAGTCAGAAAGTAAAAGTCATTGGGTTGCAGTTCGCCATCAGCGCTTTTCTTCGCCGTTGTTTGCGCCCAGGCAATATCAAGTAAATACCAGTCGCCATCGAGCTTGACCGCGTTCCATTCGTGATCTATGCGCTGAATGGGCTGTCCTGCCTCACTGTCGTTGGTACGAGAATATCCTTTGACGTTCGCTACTTCAATGCCAGCTCGATTTAGTAAATGTTTATACAACAGCGCAAAGCCCGTACAGACTGCTTTTCGGCTACGTAACACCCGGTTTGCGTACTCGACCTCCGACGAATACCGTTGCCCGCTAAAGGCCGATTCATCGTAGCGTACATGGGATGTAATCCAGCTGTACACAGAACGGGCTTTCGCCAATTCACTACGGGCTGGCGAGGTCAGATAATCGCTTAAGGTGTTTAAAGTCCGGGCGCTCGATTCAGGTGTTGCCCGAGCGTAGGCGTCGATTGTACTATAGTCGATTTCAACGTACTTGGATGGTCGCGGAATGTCAGCTCCAGGCCCGGATGGAACTGTAAACGCAGCGCTAAATATAAAGATTGTAAAAGCCAGAACTGGCCGTGTTATGAAGTGTCGCATCCTCCTGTTCAGTATCACAATCTGATAACACAAACGTGCTATTTTTTATTGCAGATACCCCTCAGGGTTTAGTCGTCTACCCGATGCTCCGTTTTATAGCTTATTACGTATGTAAAAGCTCATTAGGGCTTATTGGGCAAATGCCATACTAGGGCACAAAAAAAGCCGTCTGATGGTCAGGCGGCTTAGTGTGGTATAATTTTAGTTAGTTGCGCTTACTCATTTCATCCCGAATCTTGGCCGCTCGCTCGTACTCTTCGTTGCCAAGGGCCTCTTCGAGCATGCGTTGCAGCTCTTCAGAAGACGCATTTTTTAATTGATCACTGAACGAACGGGTTGACGACCGGCTCGACGAACGAACCAGTTCTTCCTGCTCTTCGTCATCTTCGTTACCACTCGCCGTAATGCCAGCCTCCGAGAGGATCGACTCATTAGTATAAATTGGTACGTCAAAGCGAATACCGATCGCAATGGCATCAGATGGGCGAGCATCAATCACGCTTTCCCGAACCCCGTCAAAACAGACGATCTTGGCGAAGAAGATACCTTCGCGCAGGTCAGAAATCATGATCTCTCGGACCGTGAACTTGAATTGCTCGGCAAACTGCTTGAACAAGTCATGGGTCATCGGCCGATTCGGCACAATTTTCTCGATTTCTATAGCAATGGCCTGTGCTTCAAACATGCCAATGATAATTGGCAGCCGTCGGTTGCCATATTCTTCACCCAATACCAGCGCAAACGAGCCCGATTGCGATTGGCTAGGCGATAGTCCTAATATTTCCAGCTTAATCTTGTCCACAACGCGAAATTAACAGTTTGGCGGTTTGATTGTTCGGTTATGCGCTTGTTTTTCGAATTCAATATAAGCAAGCGAACCATCAAACCGCCAAACCGCTTTATAATTCCTGCACCGCTTTGGTCAGGCGTGGCAATACGTCGAATACGTCGCCGACGATGCCGTAGTCTGCCGATTTGAAAAAGGGTGCTTCCGGATCCTTGTTGATAACAACAATTACCTTTGAGGAGTTTACGCCCGCCAGGTGCTGGATAGCACCAGAAATACCGCAGGCAATGTATAAGTTAGGACTGATTTTGATACCGGTCTGACCTACGTGTTCAGAGTGGGGGCGCCAATCCAGATCGGATACTGGCTTCGAGCAGGCCGTAGCCGCGTGTAAAGCTTTGGCAAGATCTTCGACGATTCCCCAATTTTCGGGTCCTTTTAATCCCCGGCCCGCCGAAACCACCAGATCGGCTTCGGGCAGTAATACATCGCCCGATGATTTTTCGGTGTTTTTAACCGATATAACAAAGTCGGCGTCGTTGAGCGTTGGCGCAAAGTTTTCAACCGCTGCGGTAGACTCGGTTTCCTGGGGCGCAATGGTGTTCTTCTTGATCGCCACAATCTTCACATTTGCCTTCAGGTCATTGTAAGCAAATGCCTTACCCGTGTAAATGCTGCTCTTCACCCGGAACCCATCCGACAGATCCGGCAGCTCGACAACATTCGCGGCCAGACCCGCTTTTAATTTTCCGGCCAGTCGAGCCGTCATGGCATCCGCTAATGAGGATTTGGCCAGCACAATCACCGTAGAACCTTCCTGCTGGGCAGCCGCAGCGACAACCGTTGCGTAGGCCATGCCGTTTGGTTCATCCAGTTTTGCGTCGGCCGCGTGCAGGACTTTGCTGGCCCCGAAACGTCCGGCCGAAGCCAGTTCACTGTCGTCAGCCTGCCCTATCACAATGGCAGTAGCCGACGTACCTGTCATTTCGGCGACTTTGGCACCGTAAAATATGGCCTCCTGAGAGGACTTCTTGATTTTACCTTCGTCTAATTCAGCGAATATCAGTACGGACATTTTCTTAAGAAGTTATGGAGTTTTAGGGTGTATAGGTTCGTAGTACCAGGGAGCAACCTGTGTAACTATACAGCTTTACAACTCAGTATTAGATGATTTTAGCTTCGGTACGTAGTAACTGGATGAGTGTTTCGGCCTCTTCGGCTTTGATCATCTTCACGGCACCCCGTGGCGCAGGCAGTTCGTAGCTGCCGACCGTGGTAAGTTTATCCGTACCAACGGGTTCAACGATTTTGAGCGGTTTCGTGCGAGCCGTCATGATCCCGCGCATGTTCGGAATTTTCCATTCGGCAATAGGCTCCTGGCAACCAAGTACGAGGGGTAATTTAGCTTCCAGCTCTTCCTTACCGCCTTCAATTTCGCGGGTAATCTTAGCCGTATCGGCATCAATGTCGAGCAGCATTACCGGCGAGATGGAAGGCATACCCAGCATTTCGCCCACAATGCCGTGAACCTGACCACCGTTGTAATCAATGGATTCGCGACCCATCAGAATCAGATCGTAATTATTCTCTTTAGCAATGGCGGCAATCTGTTCGGCTACGAAATAAGCATCGGTGGGCTCGGCGTTTACCCGAATAGCATCATCGGCACCGATGGCCAGGCATTTGCGGATAACCGGTTCCGAGTCGGCTTCGCCTACGTTCAGCACCGTTACGCTGGCCCCGAGTTTCTCTTTGAGTTCAACGGCCCGGGCCAGCGCGTAGTCGTCGTAAGGGCCAGTGATGAACGTTACACCGGCTTTATTTAATTTGGTGTTGTTATCGGTAAAAGCAATCTTGGTGGTAGTGTCGGGCACACTCGTCACACACACTAAAATTTTCATTGGCTATGCGGTTTTAGTTCGTGGAAATTGGTTCGTTACCGACCAATTTTACGGGGCAAAAGTACAAACAGTCTTAAATAAAGTATGCATGCATACTATTTTTCTTCTTTATGAATAACGAACGTATCCAACAATTAATTCGATTTGTACAGGAAGAACCCGGTGAGCCGTTCAATGTTTACGCGCTGGCTATGGAGTATTTGAATCAGCAACCCCAGCAGGCAAAGACGTACTTTGATCAGCTATTGACGCAACATCCCGATTATCTGCCAACGTATTACCATGCCGCGGCTCTCTACGCCGATTTAGACGATCGGGATCGGGCGGCTAGCTTGTATGAAGAAGGTATAACGCTAGCCAGAGCGCAGCAAAATCAAAAGACACTACAGGAATTGCAGCGGGCTCAGAAGGCGTTTGAAGATGATGAAGACGAGTGGTAGTGACTAATTACCTGTTCCTGCTAAAGACAACTGATAAGAATTAATGCCCACGGCCATTACCGACGTTGGCGGTTTTTCTTTTGTTGGACCAAGTCCTGCTTAAATAACAGCGGTACGGTTGCCTGCTCTGGAATTGAATAGCTGATCGATAAGTATTTAGCGTTCAGAACTTTGGGCAGGTACACAAAGCCGCGTACCGATTCGCCGGGAGCCAGGGTGTTGGCTTTAAGCGCCAGTTCACGCCAGCGGTACTCTTCGTAATCGAACCGTTCCATCCGGTTGGCGAAGGTGCTGTGGTCGATAATGCGCTTGGCGGCAATGCCCTGATAGGCCAAATTGTGCGTAACGCGATTGTTGATGTATTCGCCGTACGAACGACTTTTATTCGACGACGATACGTCCGAGGCAATAACGGCTACCATCAGAACGGTGTTGAAAATTTTCGCCCGCTTCAATCGCTTTTCTTCGGCTTTCCGCTTCATGCCGATGCGACCCGATTCGTAAGCAGGGTCGGCGGCAGCTTTGGACAAGACCAGAGCCGGATTTATTGGATCGGTCAGCGTATCCTGGGCAGCGCCTAAGGCGACGAACCGAAAATCGGCCGGATTAACTTCAATGGAGCGGTCTGTGCGGTTCTTGACTTCCACATCCAACGTAACGAATTCCATATCCTCGCGCTCAAACGAAGCCACAACGCCAATACCGTTACGTTCCGCTTTCGTGACCGGCCGACCTTCAATGGTGGTCACATCACCCGAAACTGGTTCGAGTTTATAAGTCGTTACGGTAGGGGCGCAACTGCTAAGAAGACCAACCATCAGAAGAATGGCGGTTGTATTTCCGAACGTAAAGAAAGCTTTCATAACCTACACGTTGCCAGGGTTACAGACCTGCTTGCTGGCTATAAAGATACGCGGTAAGTTAATTCGGTTGCAACTCAATTGCCAGAAAACAAAAGCAATCGACCGATAAATAAAAACAAACTTAACTAGTTGTCATACAGCTGGATAAAAAGAGGAAATTCGGTAGCTCAAGTTAATTGTCTGACTATGTTTTACCGCAAGTTTGCTCCCGCTTCTCACTTGTCGCCTTTTGTGGAATGTTACTTCGTATGGAGGAAGCAGGACCAGTTAACGCGGCCCATGCAGATTGACTCCCCGCCAACGGGTTTTGCCTCCATGGTGTTTAATTACGGGGATACGTACCGGGTAAGAAACGCCAAGCATGATTCGCTGCTGGCTCCATCCATGTTTCTAACCGGGCAGGCTACCGAAAACTATACACTCGAGTTAAGCGGCTTCATCAACATGGTCGGCATCGTCTTCAAACCGGCGGGTATCTCGTCGCTGTTTGGCTTGCCTATGTATGAATTTACGGACGAGCGGACGAACTTGATCGACGTATTGGGCAGGCCAGTTCACATCTTGTACGAGCAGCTTGCCGACGTGATCGATCCGGCCGGATGCGTGCAGCTGCTCGACCAGTTTCTGAGTCGGCAGTTGCTCAGAAAAAGCGATCCATTCAATCGGACCGATTACGCGGCTAACTTAATCGTTGAGCAGAAGGGCATTGTGCCTATAAGCGCATTGATGGAAGATATGTATGTGTGTCGACGGCAGTTTGAGCGGCAGTTTCTGCAGAAAGTCGGTGTGAGTCCGAAATACTACGCCCGAATCCGGCGGATTAGTTATCTGTGCGCTAAACTGGCCAGTCAACGCTGGCAGGTAGCCGACTGGCACGACATTATCTACCACTGCGGCTACTACGATCAATCACACTTCATTCGCGAATTCACCCAGTTCATGGGAAAAAAGCCCACAGTATACGTCAAAGACAACGTTGAGCTGATGAATTACCTGAACTGATCAAATGTCGTATTTGTACAATTCTACGCCCTGAACACCCGGTAGCTTTGTCGTCATAATCCTCACTTTTTATGATCATGAAGCCAGTCATCATTCTTTTAGTCAACGTAGTATTATGCATGTCAACGGCCTACGCTCAGAAGCGCTGGACCGAAGCCGACCGGAACTATACGGTCGATAATCTCAAACGCACCCGCGACGAGTTAACCCGCGAAACCGAAAACCTGACGGATGCACAGTGGCATTTTCGCGAGTCGCCCGACCGCTGGAGTATTGCCGAAGTGGTAGAACACCTGGCGCTTTGGGAGATCATCTGGGCGCGGGAAATCAGTATGGGTATTCGCAGCACACCCCGCCCGGATCTGATTGCAACCAGCAGCCCCGACAGTTATTATATGGATTTCATCATGGAAACGAAAGCCCATAAATCACCCGACTTTTCGCGGCCAACGGGATTCATCCAGGGTAAAAACAATCTTCTGTTTTTTCAGCGATTGCGTAACCAGGCCATTGCTTTCGCCGACACGACGCAGGCGGATATGCGGGTGCAGTTTGAGCTGACAGCCACAAAGTACCCGCGTAATATGCACCAGGTGTACATCTATCAATGGGGGCACGTAGACCGGCACTTGCGGCAGATTCGCACCGTGAAGCAGCATCCTAAGTATCCATCTGTCAATATAACCAGCAAATAAACCAGGGAAGATTAGGCAAACTTACACTAAAGTACCGCGTCGATTCCGGCCTTGTGCTCATGTTATGCTTCAACGACGCTGATCAGATTCAGAGCTTCACTATCAGTTTGGAACACGCTAGTTTCGTAACCATTAAGTAATCCATAATTATGGCAAACGTGTTGAGCAGACAAAGAACCTGGGTCGGTTTTTTTGCTAAAAAAACCGAGGATGCATTTATTGCAGGAACAGATAAATACGACGGGATGATGTTCCGGATGGACGATCCTAGCCATAACATCCTAACATTTACCAGTGAAAACCTACGTTTAGGAGCCGGTGTAGGAGGTGTTTTTAGCTTTGGAATTATTATTTTCTTCAATGTTGGCTACAATTTAGGCTGGGTGGAAGGACAATCGCTGGGCCACGGGTGGAGTTTGGGGACTGATCTGCCGGTGGGGTACCCGGCTAAAATTCGAACGGTTCTCAAGGGGATTAAAGCCATAAAGGATTTTCACGAGATGGCTATGCAGATAGTTGAATTAATGTCACTGGCCGACCAACTCTGGGAGACTTCATATCAAGCTAACAGCAATCCTATCATTCACGTGGCGACGGAAACCAGTATGAGTATGTCACTCGGTCTGATGCGGAGCTTCAGTGGTAAAATTGATATTAAGATAGTACGTGGCAAGGGCGGTATCATATACAATTTCTAATTGTGGATTAGGAGTACCTATCAACGTCATTCCGTTTAATGCGCTGCAAAGCTATTTTTTACTTGTTAGCGCTTTGATAATCAGAGGGCTATCTTTAGGTGTGCCGCTGGTTATCACCTCAGTATATTGAATATAGCTCATCTGCCCGAACAAAATAACTACCAACATCTCAATCGTTGCACATCGTCTGAAACTGATTCGATTTGTTAGGTCATTACGTACTCATCAACTGCTCAGTAGACCAATTGGTAAGAACGTAACGACTGAAGTTCCGAACGTGATAAAAACTTTCATCGCCTGTACGTTATCCGGCTGATAGGCTTAGTTCAGACTTGTACAGATACACAATAGGTTAATTGGGCTGCCCACCGGATGTATAAAAACAGAGATATCTAACCAACAAATAAACCAGGTAAACTCATGCAAACTGTACAGCAAGATACTTCCGAATTAAGCCGCAAGGGGGCATGTCTGGCCTTTTTTACCGCCTACGACGATCTCGATACCGCCCGGATGATCGGGCTGGCGGCTCCCGATGCGCTCGTGCATTTTCTGCCGATGGGCGAGGACGGTCGTGGCTCGTTCTGGGAGTTTGGCAAGACCGTCTGGGATTTACTGATCGACTGCTTTCCTGACCTGAGCAACACCGTCGACAGCCTGAACACACAGGACCATACGATTGTAGCCAACGTAACAATCAGCGGTACGCAGGCGAACGATTTCATGGGCATTGTCAATCAGGGATGCCGGTTTAACTCGGACCATGTGTTTGTGTTCCGCTTTAACGACGCTGACCAGATTCAGGAACTGACCATTCACTGGGACCATGCCAGTTTCACAAAGCAACTGGGTAGCTAGGCAAATCCGTCCGCTTGCCTGACCCGTGGCGAGAGCCAAAGCATCTGTTGTTTCAAAAGCCAGATTACTTACCTACGCCAGGTGTATCAGTCAGCTATATTGCCGGCCAGGTACATCTGGCGTAATCTTGTTTTTGGTCGAATAGGCTTTTAAGACGAAAATAGTGATCAGTGCCTGGGGGTATTAGTCTTTAAGCCAGGACGTTATTAAACAATACGTTCAGGCTGATACCATGACCAGTCGCTAAAAGGTTTGTCGATTAAGGTCGTAAATACTACATCTTTGATCGATAAAGTTATTCACGCCTGACCTACGGTTCTGCTCTGTCCAATTCCCCTTACGAAAGGGCTATATGGGCGATACGGAGTGGAAAACGATTCCAACATAATGAGATGTTTATGGGTGCGCGGCTGGACTGCGTAGAGTTTAATATGTGCGCTGACTGACCGTTTAATCAATTATTCAGTACGTCTTATGCCGAACATCCTGATTGTTGACGACCATCTCCTGTTTGCCGAAGGCGTAAAATTCCTGATTGAGCATGCCATTCGGTACGAGGTAGCGGGCATTGTACATACCGGCTCGGCCGTTGCGCCTTTTCTGGCCAGCCATTCAATCGACATCGTATTGCTGGATATCGACTTGCCGGACATCTCGGGCTTTGACCTGGTGAAATTGATTCGGCACCAGCACCCGCACACAAAGGTGATTGCTCTCTCTATGCTGCATGATCTGCACGCCATCCAGCGGATGATGGAAGCGGGTGCTGCTGGCTACTGCATCAAAAGCGCTGGCCAGGAAGAGTTATTCACTGCTATTGAAAACGTATGTGCTGGAGGAAACTACCTGCCTGCGGCTTATTTTAAGCTGCTGACGGCACAAAAACGAAACGGGGAACGCCTGCTTACCGATCGGGAAACGGAAGTGATTCAGTTTATCAGCCGGGGGAGCACTACCAACCAGATTGCCTCAAAACTTTTTCTCAGCACCCGAACGGTGGAAACGCACCGCAAAAATATCTACCGAAAACTGGGCATTCACACCAACGTCGAGCTGACGCTGTACGCCAAGAGTAATCACCTGATCTAATAAAAATGGCTCGTTACGTCTTCATCGTCTTTCTGCTGGTTGTTTTCGGGGCTGAGGCTCAGCGGAAGGCGGTAAAGCCGCGTACAAGCGTAGAATCGCCTACTTCGCCCTTTTACTTTGAACACCATACGCAGACAAACGGCTTATCGCAGGGGAGCGGCTATGCCATAACCAGTTTTGATGGCTTTCGCTGGTTTGCCACCCAGGACGGTCTGAACCGCTTCGATGGCTACAATTTTGCCGTCTTCAGGGCCGACGGAGCCCGTTGCTTAAATGCCAATTTCATTCAGGCCTTACTGGCTGATCGACGCGGTCGATTGTGGGTTGGCACAACCCGGGGCTTGAATCTATATACAGCTAAACCCGGCTCACCCATACAGTTTGATACGTTCAGCAGGGTGTTTCAGGTCAATCACCTGGTCGACACCACCTCCATTGAAAAGTTGCTTGAAGATAAGACCGGGGGGATCTGGATCATAACCGACGAAAAGGGATTATACCGCTTTGATCCGCGTACCAAAGAGATCAAGACGTATCTGCCCGGGCAAAATACGTTGGCGGACTTTGCCCTAGCGCCCGATGGAACCCTATGGGTGGCTACCGACCGGGAAATTTATTACTTCGATGCTGTTCTGGACCGATTACAGCCGGTCGGCGTCGAGAAAACGTATCGGCTGCCGACCCGGGCAATCCTGCGGGCACTAGTGTTCGATACCAGCGGCCGTTTGTGGATTGGTACGTATGGAACCGGTATTTACGTCGTCGATAAGCCGTTTCAGCCTACGGCTATTCGTCAGTATAGCGCCGGGAAAACCGATCAGCACCTGAGCAGTAACGAGGTTGTCTGCTTTTTACGCGACCGGGCTGGGAGGATCTGGATCGGCACCCGTACGGGCGGTATCTCGGTGTATAGTCCGGTTCAGCAGTCGTTTACCCACGTCAGACACAGCGAGAACAATCCGCAGAGCTTGGGCGAGAACTACGTATTGTCGTTTTACGAGGATGAGCAGTCGATCGTCTGGGTCGGCCTGAGTGGGGGAGGTATCGATAAATATGATCCGCGTAAGTATTCGTTTCACCGCCTGCAACACGATGCCGATCAACCGCAGTCAAGTCTGGTTGATAATATGGTTTTCTCCCTGCTTGAATACGGCGATGATCTGTACATCGGCACGCAGACAGGTGGCCTGAGCCGGTATAACCTAAGCACAGAAAAACTAACAACGTTTCTACCCGACCCGGCCAATCCGAACAGCCTTCTGCACGGGCAAGTCTATGATCTGTCGGCCGATTCCAGCGGACGGATCTGGTTGGCGACGGGTAAGGGGCTGTGTGCGTACACGCTCCGTGATCAGTCGTTCCGGGCGTACCCGGACGATACGTCGGGCGGACTGATGTATCTCTATGCCGTGCAGGCGTTACGTAATCAGACCGAAGTCTGGACCGGTGGCGATCGGGGATTGGCGCGATTTGACAGGCAAACCAAACGCTGGAAAAACTGGGCCGACATACCGGCCCTGGCGGTCATTTCCCGGTACGTGATTCGCCTGATTCACGAAGATAACCAGGGGGGAATCTGGTTAGGCACGTTCGGCCACGGTTTAATTCGGTACGACCCGGCTACGAAGACAGTTGCCGCCGTAGGGGTGGGGAACGGCTTATGGTGTACCAATATTTTTGGTCTGCTCGAAGATGGGCCGTTGCTTTGGGTCGGCACCGACTGCGGGCTTTTTGCCGTGGAAAAAGCGACGCTGACGGTCCGCCAGCACGTATCAACCCGGCAGGGTAAGGCGGCTTTCCGGCTCCCCAACGATGTTATTTATGGAATGTTGAAAGATAACCAAGGGCTTCTCTGGCTGAGCAGCAACAAGGGTCTCACCTGCTTTTCACCGATCCGCGGTGTTATCAAAAATTATGACATAAACAACGGATTGCCCAGCAACGAGTTCAACGCTGATTGCGCGTATAAACGAGCCGATGGTACGTTGTTCTTCGGGGGCGTGAAGGGAATCAGTTATTTCAGACCGGAAGCGCTGCAACGAAATCAGTTCAGGCCCCCCGTACGCATAACCAACGTAACGGTGCTGGACAGTACGTATGCGCCGAATCAGGAAAAGCTGATACTTGGCTACGACCAGAACGTTGTCAGCGTTCAATTTACCGCCCTGAACTTTTCGAACCCCGAACAGAATCAGTACCTGTATCGGCTGGAGGGCATCGACAACGAATGGGTAAACGCCCAGTACCGACATGCGGTCAACTACGCCAAACTGCCGCCGGGTGAGTATGTATTCCACGTACGCGGCAGTAATGACGATGGGGTGTGGAACGAGCAGGGCGCGTCGATGGCCATTATCATTAAGCCGCCTTTCTGGGGGGCGTGGTGGTTCCGCCTGGTGCTCATCGCCTTGCTGATTGGTGGGCTGTATGGTGTTTACCGGTACCGGGTTCATCGGCTGAAGCTTAACCAGGCGCATGAGCTGGCCGTTTCGGTGAGAACGCAGGAACTCGAACGGCAGCGCTTTGCCAAAGAACTGCACGATGGGGTAGGGGCTAATCTGGCGGTTCTGAAAATGTATCTGACGTCGCTGGGCAGCCCGGCCCTGCCCCTTGATGAGCTGAAACGTCGCTCGATTGCTGTTCTTAAAACCTCATTGGATGAGATTCGGAGTATTATTCATGATATGCATCCGCGCAGCCTGACCGAGTCGGGACTGGTGCCCACAATTGCCGAATTAGTGGCACTCATCAACGAAAGTAACCGCCTGAACGTAATGTTTGATGCTGATGAGGACGTTCCGTTGAGACTTCCCGAAAACGTGGAGATTAATCTGTTCCGCGTCGTGCAGGAACTGGTGCAAAACGCCTTGAAACACGCCAACGCCGATACTGTCTGGCTTGATCTGCGCTATACTACGAATACCCTTCGGCTGACTTACCGCGATGATGGCTGCGGGCTAGACAAACCCCTGACTGACCAGATCAAGGGTAACGGGCTGGTAAATATCCGGCAGCGGATAACCCTGCTGAAAGGCACCTGCCAAATTCAGTCAGTTCATAATCAAGGCACTACCGTTGATATATCGGTGCCGGTAGAAAGCTAATTGCCGCTACGCTCACTGCATTTACGTAGAAGTACGTACCGAAATACCGTCATCTTGGTATTTCCTTCCCACGGCTATACCCTGACCTTTGGTTGGTAAAATCATCAGTTCACGATGAAGTCAGGGAAAGATTATTACGCTCTTATCTGGCTGATTATCTCGGTTCTGGCCGCAGTTGTGGCGGTGGCGGGCCTTCTGCTGCTTTAACGCCCTGCGCTTTTTCTGGTGTGTGCAATGACAACTAGTTAAATTCTCATAATCATGAAGGGGTATCAAAATGACTATCTGAGTGAATTCGAGCAGGAGTTCGAAATGGATGGAGAATCGACCGGAAGCTACAACGAATTTGAACTGGTAAACGACGAGTCGGAGATTGATAGCGAGTGGGAGACGGACCAGGAGTTTGAAAGCCCAACAGGAAGCGACAGTGAAGCCGATTACCTGTCCGAGTTTGAAGCTGACGGTGAATTTGAATCGGACAATGAATTTGAGAACACGCCCGAAGGCCGCTACGAAGCCCGCTTGTATGAAATCTTTACCAACAATTACGAAAACGAATTTGAGTTCGAGAACGACTTCAACGAGGTCATGCACGAAGTCGAACGCGATTTCTTTTGGAGCAAGCTGAAAAAATGGGGAAAGAAATTAGCACCACTAGCCAAAACCGCCCTGGGGGCCATTCCGGGAGGTGGCAACCTGATGACGGCAATTAAACAAGTCACGAAAGACCCGCGGGGCCTGCTGAAAACACTGGCCATGAAATTTGGTCCGCAGGCGCTCAATGCCATCGTGCCGGGGGCCGGTGTTGCTCTGGGGGCGGTGCTGGGAAACCAGGAAATGGAAACCGATGAGGCAGCCCGGCAGGCGGCCCGGGATACTGTTGCCCTAGCCAAAGAAGCGTATACCAACTTTGCCGATGAGATCAGCCGAACATCGTTCAGCCGAAGTATGCCCCAGGCCAGGGCCCAGATGAATCAGGCGGCCAAAAACGCTTTTCGCAAAGCGCAGCGTACCGTTCGGCTCGGTTCGGCAACAGCACGCTACAAACGCGTCGACCGTAAGGTGAAGGACGCCAACAATGGCCTGTATAAGATCGTGACCATCACCTACAAACGTGTGTAACGGCAACTGCTGAACCGTCTCATCCTGTAGCCATGTCATCTGGTGGAAACAAGGTCAAAAACACCGAGCCGAATTGATGCGTCGCTGTTGCTGAAGATAGACTCGCTCCGAACCCGGGCGCGTTTACTGACCAGCCTGCGGAAGATGCTCGCGCTGCAGCCGCATCAGGACATTACGGCCGAGCAGTGGGAAGTGCTGGAGTCGCAGTTAGGTACCGTCTCAACCAAGATAAGGCAGCAGTTGCGCGTTTACACCGACAAGTATTTTTCGGAACGTAACGACCCGATCATCCGGCAGACGCTTATTAACCGACTGGGCGAACTGGAGGTTGAACTGACTACGGCTTATGGGTTCTATGATACGTTCATGGATATTCTGACCCAGCGGCTGAGCAACGATATTGGTCCGCTGCTTAAAGGCTGCGATGCCATTGCCGCCCATGCACTCCAGCGGGGCAACATTGCCGACATTACGGTACCTCCTTTGGTGTATTGCGACCGAGGATTTGGAGCCTCGACCCTGCGCGAAGGAGTTCGTATAAACCAGAATACATCGAACCCGATACCGGTCATTGCCATCCCCTACAGCCGGATCAACGAGAAATATAACCTCATTTCCATTTTTCACGAGGCTGGGCATCAGGCCGTCGTCAAGCTGAATATGGTTGGCCTGTGGCAGCAGGTGTTTTACGAAGCGGTAAAAAAAACCGCTGCTACGCCCTTGCTGTGTAATCTGTACGCGAACTGGTCGAAAGAAATTGTGCCGGACTTCTGGGCGTTTTGCCTGTCGGGAATGGGGCAAACGTGCAGCGTACGCGACGTGTTGATGCTGCCGACCAATATGATGTTCAACGTATCGACCCTTCAGCCCCATCCGCCTTCGTACCTGCGGTTTCTGATGTCGACGGACTGGTGTCGACAGCTCTGGGGACGGGGCGACTGGGATGCCTGGGAGGAAGAATGGGTTCGTTTGTATCCGCTCGGAAGCCTGGACGAAACCACCCGCCAATTGGTTAACGGAGCCCGGCAATGCATACCCGTGGTTAGTAAGGCCCTGTTGACCACCCGATTCAGGAAGCTGGGCAATAAGCCGTTAACAACGTTGTTCGCCCTCGATACGTTGACCCCGCCTTTTCTCAAAAGCATGGCAACACCGGTAGGCATAAGCAGTGATCAATTTAAAAGACAGCCGATCGGCGTTCAGTTGGCGGTGTTTCGGCTCATGCGTGAAACCCGAACTGTTCGGCAAACCGATATTGATCAGCAAATGGACGAGTGGTTAAAAAATCTGGCGCAGAAGTAAATCGTAAACCGCATAAAAATTAAGACAATGGCAAAGCTATTTCAGGAGCCGAAGAACACATTCTTTTGGAACAATATACAGACCTGGGCAATCCGAAGCCAATACAATGAACTGTTGAGCCGCGTCCTGCTCGAATACGGCAACCAGTACGGTGCTAATCTGCCGACTTTTCTGAATAAAAATTACTGTTTAACCATTGGCGCGTGTTCGGGCAGCGTGATTTACAAAAATGCCCTCGACGAAAAGAACGATGTCAGCACGACCGCAGCCATTACCGACGCGAAAGCGACCTTAACTGCCAAACAGGACTATCTGGGTAACGCCAAACTTGACCTGCAAAACGCCAAAACTGCCCTGTTGGGACTTGGAAACAGCAATAAGGTTACCGGCAAAGCCCGTGAGGTGGCCGAACAGGAGATCATCGAGAAAGAGGAAGAGGTGCAGAAAGCCAAAATGGCGGTGCGGCAGGCGTATTACGAGGGGTGTTTCGATGCTGGCCCGACGGACTATTTCCTGAACCCGAGTTTTCGCTACGAACGCGTCACCTCAATCCCGACCGACCAGCTGCCCCCTACGTTAGATATCGCGTATCGGACCAACGGCCTGACGGTGGGGGCTGTGATGTGGCTGTATTATTACGAGCGGATGGGTATTTTCAAAATTCTCGGTGCGTTGATGGACGATTACAATTACCGGGGCAAGTACACGATCTCAGGCAGTCGCGTCAATGACAAAGCCGTTGCCATCGCCTATTCGGAGTTGATGGACATGATCTGCACGCTGCATCGACTGGGCATAAGCTCGAACCTGCGCGATCGCATCTGTACGTACCAGCGCGTACTAGGCGTATCCATTGAGAACAACCTGGGTATTGAGAGTGAGCGGAATACCGGGTTCATGAACACCTTCAACAAGCTGATCGATTACATGCTGGAGTATTATAAAACCAAGCAGTTGGCGCAGGCCATTCAGGCGCAATCGGGTACCATACTACCCCGCTCGTCGGTCGCTACGCAAACCTCTATCCGTGACACCATGAACGTATTGAAACAGCAGTTCGAGCCTTTCCAATACGGCCGTAACCAGATCAATACGTTTCTGGGCATTGCCATGGTACATGCGACGCTTTGCCTGGTCAACATGCTCAAAGCCGAGATCGGCATTCCGACGCAGTACGATAAGCCCGAGGAATTTATCCCGGCGGCTTACGATATTATGGTTGGCAAACGTTCACTGACCTTGAATGAAAGCAACCGCTTTATCGTTTACGACAATTGTGCCTCGTACGGCTACCGCCTGCTGACTGACATCGAAACGGCCGACCTGACCCAACTTACGACCATCGCGACCGGCTCTACGCTCGATGTCTGGCTCAACGACGTAGAAGGTCTCGTGGAAGGCTATCGCAATGCCTACGGTACCGTACCCGAAAAAGCCGCGGCTATGGTATGAGTTTATGACGTATCAATACAACCTGATGTACATTCGTCTCTACAGAAAGCTTCAAGATCTTATAATTGTCAGTGAATTATGGAACGGAATCTGATTGCCAGAGAGGCAATAGCGTTAACTGGAAGAGCGTATGACTTTGAGGCAAAACCCAAAGCAAAAGCGGCTCTGTCAGCGCCAACCATCGGGTTTGAGTTTGATATCAATTACGGTGCTAGCGAAGTTGATCCGCCACCAGCCGATGTGAGTTACGAAACGGATGGCAAGAAGATCACGACCCACACTACGAAAGCTGACGGATTTCGGCTAAAAGGAGATGGGAACCGAATCGAAATCGGAACTAAGCCATTTGAGGTAACGGCCGCTGGCAAAAAAGAAATGCAGGCAACCTTATTGGCTATCGTAAAGCTGACCGAGGAGTTCGATAGTCTGTGTCGTAAGGCAACGCTTCACCCCAATACCAACACCGCTCCTTACAAAACCAATAAGGTTGGTAAAAAGATAGTAGGCCGCCCCATCAGCATTTATCCAAAGTATCTGATTAAGGGTGAAGTGTGTCCGGTTTCGAAAGCCAGCTATGACATACAATCAATATTTCCGATTGAGGGCCAGTACACGTATTACAGACAGAAGATTTTTTCGGTGGGAGCTTCCGCTCAGGTAACAATGGCGGTGCCGTTATCAAAAATCAGCGAGCTTGTTGTACATATTCAAAGCACAGAAAAGTTCGATAAGTCAAAGTTTCCGCTCTCGGGCCATTCCAAATATCGGCTGGGACTGCGGAGTGATGCCGTATACAAAGCATTGGAAGCTGTTCAGAAAAGCCGACGGTATCACATTCGTCGTAAAACTAAACTCTCCGACGGGACTCTAGTGACCGAAACTAATTATACTAAAGATTTAGAAGGACTGGTGATATTGATGGTCAGTTACCTCGTTACGGGTGTTTTGCCCGTTGACAGTAAAGACTATGAACAGTTTGCGAAAGCGTATCTCCCGCTGAATGTGAAGAATCATTTCCGGCTTGTTTTTGCTGACTTATCCGACCCCGAAAAGCAGGTTTTTAAAGAACTTTACTTCGACGGCGTAAAGCAGTTCAATGTGTTTAGACTTGCTTACAAATTTAAACCGGCTGACGATATTTTAGCTTTTGGAAAAGCCAGCGAGTTATTTCCGGCGAAAGCCAGTCTTCACTGGAGCGTGTATACCAAACGTCCGACCTGGTTTGATTTTATAAAAATGATTGTTGACAACACGCCGTTGACGCAGGCCAAAGACTTCGCGGGTTCATCCTGTTCGGTCAAGTCGGTAAAGGGCGACGAAGTCCTGTTTGTTCCCATATCGAAATCACTGGATTATACAAAAGGAAGCAAAGTTGTATTGATCGAAATGAGACGGTTAGGCCTACGGATGATTGCCAGTTCTGAATGGACTAAATTGACTAATACGTTGTTTAGCCTGGCCGAAAAGCTAAACAAATAGCGCCAGCCACACATTGCGTAAGCCAAGAAAGCCTGTTACACCTACCAGAACAACCATAGCTATATTTTGCCATAGGCTATTGCGGTAGCCATCAGGAAGCACATTCTTGTTGTTAACCGCGATCAGAAGAAAGGTAGTCACAATGGGCAAAAGCAAACCATTGGCCGCTTGAGCCAGCACGATAACGGGTATGGGCCTGACTCCTAATAGGCCAAAGAGTAACCCAATACCCATTACGCTAAGCCAGATGGTACGATAACCGGTTGAGCCCTCTGGCAAGCCCAGGATGCTGTGCCCGGTAATCGCAGCGGCAAGCGGGGCCGTCAGAGCGGACGTGAAACCGGCTGCAAACAGACCAAACGCAAATAAGAAACCGGCCCAGTTGCCTAACCGCTGGCTAAGCGTCTGAGCGACTGTTTGAAACGTAAAGTCGCCGGAAACGAGCGTACCGGACATAAGTATAGCCATCGAAATCAGGCCGCCGATCACTACCGCCACGCTGATCCCCCAACGCATCTCTGCCAGCGACTGATCTTTACCGATACCGGAACCCAGGAAAAGATTATAGGGGACAATCGTAGTTCCGATCAGGCCAATGACTAACACCGCGGAATCGGGCGGGAGGGAGGGAATTACTAAGGCAGAGGCAAACGCCCCGATCCCGGGCGACGCACTGGTCGCTACATAAGCGAAGGCAATCCCCATACTAAACACGATAAGACCAAGCAGGTTGGCAATAAGCCGGGTTGAGCCCTGCCAGAGTAGCACGATACAGACAATACCGACGCAAACGGTAAGGATCTGCGCTGAAAAACCAGTGAGAAGCTGTAAGCCGGAAACCGCTCCCAGAATATTGCCTGCCTGGTAGGCCGCACAACCAAGAGCTACCGCACCGAACAGAAGCGTCACAAGCCAGCGAACGCGCGGTCCGTATATTTGAACAAGTAGTTCGCCTAAGCTCAGGCCCGATCCAATGGTGATTCGGGCGGCTGCTTCCTGTAAGACAATGGTGCCGAGGGTAGAGAACGTCAGCGCCCACATGAGTTGCAGACCGAACTGAGAACCAGCCATGGCGCAGGTTGTGACCGAGCCGGGTCCAATAAAAGCCGCTGAAATGACGGACCAGAACAATACGCTGCCAAGACCAGCGCGGAAGGAAAGGGCTTTAGGCACAACAAAAAGAATGAGCGGTGGTTGATCGATGCTGGAAATTTAACCAACATTCATCAACCACCGCTCATGAACAGTATGTAGTTCGTACTACGACAGATATTTACGAAGCATCCAGGCCATTTTTTCGTGGGCTTCCATCAAACCCGTCAGGAAGTCGGCCGTACCAGCGTCTTTCAGTTCCTCATCGCATTTGTCGACATCTTCGCGCAGTTCACGCGTGATCTGTTCATGGTCGCTGAGCAGCCGCTCGAACATGTTCATGGTCTTTACCTCACCACTCTGATCTTCCTCAAGGCTGGTGCCACCAATGAAGTCGGCCATGGTCGAAAACGGTTTGCCCCCTAACGTACGAATACGTTCGGCAACCTGGTCGATCATTTCTTCGAGAGCTTTGTACTGCTCTTCAAAAAACTCATGGTACTCTTTAAAGCTTGGTCCCGCTACGTTCCAGTGATACTTACGGGTTTTAATGTACAGCACGTGCAAATCAGACAAGTATGCGTTGAGCATCTCGTTGTCTTTTTTCAGTACGTCCTGATCAAGACCAATGTTAGGCTTTATGTTTTTAACAGCCTTATCCTGTGTTTCTGGTTTGTTCAAATCGGTAGTCATAACAATGAGTCGATAAGTAATAGTCAGATAACCCGTCTGCTCTGAAATTGTTGCCGGAACTTATAGAAGCGTTGTCACTAACCGGGCTTTATTAATTCTGAGCGATGTCAGACCTGATTTTGCTCACATAGTCACTGCTTCCATGCCTTGCTGCGCGGTAGCCACTTCAGCCAGGGAAGCGAACTCGCTTTTACCTCTAGCGTTGTGCGCCACCAACCGATCGCTCATGGCCCTGCCAGCTGGTGGTCTATTTAGCATATATATCCAAATGGATGACTATAAATCTATAAGTTGGTTTCTAATTTTTTTCTCTTTTATTTAGCTTATTCCTCTACCTAACCATGACCCGATTCCTTCCGCTGGCAGCTGTTCTGTTGCTGGTTTTCGCTCCCCTCTGGCTACGGGCGCAGTCGGATTTGTTGCCTGCTTCGCTGAACAACGCACCCGACTCCGTTAAGCTATGGACCCTTCGCCACATCGGCGATTCCCTAATAAACGCGGGTCAGATGATGCCCGCCCGAAAAGCCTATGAGCAGTCATTGACCCTGGCCCAGGCAGTTAATGATCTGGACGATATCGGGCTGGGTTACCGCGCAATAGGCTACTGGTACCGGACAACGGGGGATTCCAATGAGGCTATCCGCTGGTATCTGAAAGCCTTGGATACGTTCAAAAAAAGCGGTAACCGGCAGAAACAGGCCCGGACAGCGGCTTTTATTGGGTTTACCTACGATGGAATAAACAAGCTGCCCGAAGCCCGGCGCTATCTGCTGTACGGTATCGAACTGGCGAAACAGGGGGGCTATGAACATGAACTGAACGAGTTGTACAGCTACATGGCTAACCTGGAGGGGCACAGTCAGCACTTCGACCAGGCGATGGTCTATACGCAGAAAATTCTGGCGTTCTATAAAGCACAGAAAGATACAGCTACCTATTACGGAGCGCTGTTCAATCTGGCTATACTCTACAAAAAACAGCAGCAGTATGCGCGGGCCGAACAAACGTTTCGGAAGGTGCTGGCCTATGCCGATCAGTATAAAGATGATTATGTACGGGGATACGTGTATTCCAGTCTGCCCGCCGTGCTGATCCCTCAGAACAAGCTGGACGAAGCCGAACAGGCCTGCCAGCGGGCACTGGCCTGGGTAGATAGTACCGGTACCGCCAAACATACAGTTCTGGACGAGGTGAACGGGTACCTGAGTCAGATATGGGAAAAACGGGGCGACTACCGACAGGCTCTTTTGTTTTATAAACGTCAGGTAGCCAGCCATGACAGCGTATTCAATGCCACCAAAAACCAGCAGGTGACCGAGCTGGAGACTCGCTATCAGACCCAACAGAAAGAAGAAAATATTAAGCAGCTGGCCGCTACAAATGCCTTGCAGCAACAACAAATCTGGATTGGCGGCAGCAGCCTGATCCTGATGACGCTCCTGCTGGGCGGGTTGTACTGGTTCTATCGGCGTCTGCAAAAAAGCCGGACCAAGATTCAGCAGCAGGCCGACCAGTTGGCGTTGATGATGCGGGAACTGCACCATCGGGTTAAGAATAATCTGGCCATTGTGTCGAGTCTGCTCAAATTACAGTCGAACCGGCTCGATGACGAAAATGCCGTGCAGGCCGTTCGGGTTGGGCAACAGCGGGTCGAGGCTATGTCGCTAATTCATCAGCGGCTCTATCAAACCGACAGCGTAACGACCGTTAACATGCGGGAGTACCTGGCTGATCTGGCCGAAAGTCTCATGCTGGCTTATAACTATCAGCCCTCCGAGTTTGACCTACAACTCAACATCGAGCAGCAGGATATGGACGTTGATATGGCCATGCCGTTAGGGTTGATCGTTAATGAGCTGGTAACGAATGCCTTTAAGTATGCCTACACCAACGTAGTATCTCAGCGGCCTTTGTTACGTATCGACTTACGACGGCAGACGAGCGCACCCCAGCCGACGATTATTCTGGAAGTGCAGGATAACGGGCCCGGTATTGATCAGGCGGACTGGCAGCGAAAAGGTGCGAAAGCCTCGTTTGGCAAGCGGTTGATTGCTTCCCTCAGCGAACAGTTGGAAGGTGAGTTTGAGTTACTCAAGCAAAATGGAACGCTGTTCCGGCTACAGATGCCTACCGTTCGTTCGTAAGGTTGAACTTAGTCGCCTGGATACCCCAGTCAACAGTTTCGAATGTCATTAACAATAGGGTTATGAGTCCTGATGAACGTATCAAAATTTTGATTGTGGAAGACGAGCCTATTCTGGCCATGGAACTAAGCGATACCCTGGAAGCCGAAGGATACGACGTAGTGGGTACGGCCAACAATGGGCGCAAAGCCCTCGACCTGTTCAAACGCCAGCCCGTCGACTTATTGCTGTGCGATATTACCATAAAAGGCGACTGGGACGGAGTCGAGACCATTCATCATCTGATTGCAGAGCGGCCCGTACCAGTCATCTACCTGACGGCGCTAACCGATCGGCAAACGCTGGAGCGCGCTAAACAAACGTACCCGGCGGCCTACCTCACCAAACCTTATCAGCTGCACAGCCTTCGGACAGCCATCGAACTGGCGATTTGTAATTTCACCGCCCGGCCAGCCGCTGCTTCCGTTAGTCAACCCTTGGCTTCGCCCTCGTCCGGCCGCGATCCGCTCGGCCGTGAAGCGATCCTGCAAATCAACGATTACCTGTTTATAAAGCAGAATTATCAGTTCGTAAAAGTTAGCCTGGGTGATTTACTGTATCTGGAAGCCGACAGTATATACACAAATCTGTTCACAAATGGTCGTAAATACGTACTTCGGCTCACGCTGAGTGGCGTACTGGAACGTATCAACCAGCCCGAATTCGTCAGGGTTCACCGTTCGTATGCCGTTAATATCAACAAAGTTGACTCATTCAATGAGGCCGAAGTCGGAATCGGACCGCACTTGATTCCGCTCGGTCGAAGCTATAAGGATGAATTTTTACAGCATTTTATGCACCGGTAAAGTCTATTCCCAGACGTAAGTCAGGCGATCTGTAAGAACTCATTAACCTAACCGCAAAGCTGGTCGTGGAATTATAGCAGACGGTAGGTAAACCAACCGCGCAGGGTTTTACGCAGCCGCCAATCCTGTCTGAATGACCGGTATCAGTTTTCGGCAGATGT
Organism: Spirosoma fluminis; assembly: GCF_054778895.1. Lineage (NCBI taxonomy): Bacteria > Pseudomonadati > Bacteroidota > Cytophagia > Cytophagales > Cytophagaceae > Spirosoma > Spirosoma fluminis. The sequence goes on along the minus strand of NZ_BAAGZD010000041.1, from coordinate 724,029 downwards.
AACGGGTACGTTGCCGGTATTCGCATACCAATTGCCGTCGTTCACAACATTTTCCAGCACAGTCTACCCATAGGCTCTACCTTTGAACTGGTTAGTTCATAGCGCTGACTCCTGTGTTGACTACGTATTAGTCCGGTACTATTCTAGTTTGATAGACCACAGCTCAGTAGTCTGTCTGGACGTAGCGCCTGCCAGTCGGTTTAGACCACAGCTTGTCCGGATAAATGAACTATAGTTCATAAATTGTCAGATGACAAAATCAGGGTTTGGTTGTGCCGGAAATTAGGCGTATCCTTGATAAATGTGGAAGAGCGTATCCAGAATTACAAGAGAGAAAACTGGCCTGACACAAAATAAACTATTCCCAACCTTACCTGCCTGAACATCCGGCTATGGATTATACAAATCTTCTTTTACGTCAGAATCCGGTGGCCATTGTGGGTATGGCCTCCGTGTTTGCCGACGCGAAAAACCTGGAAACGTACTGGACCAACATCATCCAGGGCGTGAACAGCATTAAAGACGTACCGGAAAATCGCTGGAAGATCAACGATTATTACGACCCTGACCCGACGGCTGCGGATAAAACCTACTGCAAGGTCGGCGGCTTTATTCCCGAAATTGACTTCAACCCGCTGGAGTTTGGCATGCCTCCGAATCTGCTGGAATCTACCGACACGGGGCAACTGCTAAGTTTAGTCGTTGCCCGGGATGCGTTGATTGATGCGGGCTATGCGCCGGGTTCGGCAAGATTGGACGCTAAACTCCGCGAACGAACAGGGGTTATCTTAGGCGTTGGGGGTGGGCAGAATCTGCTGCTGCCCTTAAACTCCCGGCTGGAAGCGCCCGTCTGGCGAAAAGCGCTGGAGTCCATCAGTATGCCGGAGGCCCAGATTCAGCAGGTTATCGACAAAATAAAGGCGGCTTATATACCGTGGTCGGAAGATACGTTTCCGGGTCTGCTGGGTAACGTAGTTGCGGGACGTATCGCCAACCGCTTCGACTTCGGTGGTGTCAATTCCGTGGTCGATGCCGCCTGTGCGGCATCGCTGAGCGCGGTTAAAATGGCCCTGAGCGAACTGATTGAAGGGCGGTGCGACATGATGCTGACCGGCGGAGTCGACGCCAACAACTCGCCGTTCATGTACATGAGCTTCAGCAAAACTCCGGCATTCTCACGGAAAGGCCAGATTCGGCCGTTCGATGAGGAGTCGGATGGCATGCTCATCGGCGAAGGGCTGGGCATGATTGTCTGTAAACGACTGGCCGACGCCATTCGGGATGGGGACCGGATTTATGCAACCATTCGCGGCATAGGCGGATCGAGCGATGGGCGCTTCAAAAGTATCTACGCGCCCCGCCCGCATGGCCAGGCGATCGCCATGCAACGGGCCTATGACGAAGCAGGTTATGATCCGGCTACGGTTGGCTTGATCGAAGCGCATGGTACCGGAACGATAGCGGGCGACCTGTCGGAGGTGACCTCGACGAAGATGGTTTTCGGAAAATCGAACTTAACCCCCAGTCATATTGCCCTGGGAAGCGTTAAGTCGCAGATTGGCCACACAAAAGCGGCTGCCGGCATTGCCGGACTGATCAAAGCGGCCCTGGCGCTGCACCACAAAATTCTGCCCGGCACGATCAACGTAACGCAGCCTAATCCGCAGTTGGGACTGGCTGATTCTCCCCTGTACATCAACACCCGAACCCGGCCCTGGTTCCGGAAAGCAGCGCATCTGCCCCGGCGGGCTGCGGTGAGTGCCTTCGGGTTCGGGGGCGTCAATCTGCACCTTACACTGGAAGAACTTAGCGAAGAGTCAGCCAAAAACTATCGACAGTATACGCTGCATCACCTGATCCTGCTGCATGACTCGACAGAGGCTGGCTTGTTGGCCAGTTGTCGGCAACAACTGACGTCGCTAACGGCCGAGGAGGACGATTCTGAATTGAAGCGGCTGGCGCATCAGTCGGCGGACGCAAAAATTCCGGCTCATAACCCCCGCCTGGGGTTTGTTGCCTCTTCCGTTGAGGAGGCCCGCCAGAAAATAAGCCGGGCAATTCAGTTTCTGGAACGTAATGCCGGACAGGCAGAATGGCAGCACCCCATCGAAGGCATCTGGTACCGTAGTGCCGCACTGCCTACCGATCAAAAACTAGTCGCTCTGTTTTCGGGGCAGGGGGCGCAGTACGTGAACATGGGCGTCGATCTGGCCAGTGCTTATCCACCCGTTCGAGCGGCTTTTAACCAGGCGAATCGCTTTTTTGAGGCCAAAGGCCAACGTCTCCTGACTGATGTTGTGTTCCCCGTTCCGGTTTTCTCTCCCGAAGAAGAGCAGCATCAGGAAACAGCGCTTCGACAAACCCAGTTTGCCCAGCCCGCCATCGGGGCATTAAGTGCCGGTCTGTATCAATTACTGACCCAAGTCGGCTTCAGAGCCGATTTATACGCGGGCCATAGTTACGGCGAGTTAACCGCCCTGTGGGCAGCCGGTGTGCTTGACGACGATGCGTTTTATGGATTGTCGAAAATTCGGGGCGAAGCGATGGCTGCGGCTGCTACGGGTCAGCCGAGCGGCATGCTGGCCGTGAAAGGAGAACGTAACGCCATAGAGCAGTTGCTGCAGGGCTATCCAGACGTGTGGTTGTCGAACATTAACTCACCCGCCCAACTGGTGCTGGGCGGAGCGACCAGCGAATTGGTCCGGTTTCAGGAAGCCGCAAAGGCGAGCGGATTCCAGGCCACGCTGCTGCCGGTGTCGGCCGCGTTTCATACTCCCTTAGTGAGTCAGGCGCAGCGGCCGTTTGCCGATGCGATTCGACGCATTACGGTTTCACCCGCTTCCGGTCTCGTTTTCTCGAACACAACTGGGCAGGCCTACCCTACAGATCCGCAACAGGTCAAGGATATGCTGGCGAGCCATATTGCCAAGCCGGTACGTTTCAACGAACAGATCGAGTCCATCTATGCCCAGGGCGGGCGGGTGTTCGTTGAATTTGGGCCAAAGAATATTTTGGGTAATCTGGTCAGGGAGATTCTGGCAGAAAAGGCCCATACCGTGATCTCGCTGAATGCCAACGCCAAAAAAGACGGCGATAAACAAGTACGCGAAGCGGTTGCTCAGCTTGCTGTGCTGGGTGTAGCGGTGCAGGGCTTCGATTCGTTTGCGCAGCCTTACGCAGAACCGGCCGCCAAAGCCAGCCTGACCGTTAAAATCAGTGGCCATAATTTCGTTTCCGAAGCCACGCAGAAGCGGTACGCGCAAGCCCTGAGTATACCCGCAATCGATCTGAATCCTATCCTTCAAACTGACGACGAAGACGAACTTATGAATCCATTATTAACCCAGATGCAGGCTGACATAGCCGCGTTAAAGGAACAGCAAAACCGAATTGAGGCTCTGTTAACGACTTTAGTCCAATCGAACAATACCCCTCCTGCCAAGGAGACAAACGGACATTCGACCTCGGTTCGACCTGTTCCTCAGCCTGTCAATGGGTATCATCATGAGCCTATAGGGTCGCCCAATGGAAAGCATGAGACAAGAAACGGCTCGACGAACGAAGCCGTAATTACCCAGCAGGTTGTCGCCGAACCTCCCGCGGCCCCCGCGCCGACAGCCGGTATCGACCGCAAACGTATTGAAACGAGTTTGCTGTCGGTGGTGGCTGAAAAAACGGGCTATCCCGCTGAAATGCTGGATTTAAGCATGGATATGGAAGCTGACCTGGGCATTGACTCAATCAAGCGGGTGGAAATCTTTGGCACCATGACCGAAGCTCACCCCGCCGTACAAGGCGTGATGCAGCAGGAACTGGCCGAACTGCGCACCTTGCAGCAAATTGTCGATTACCTGGCTTCGAAAATGAAGAGTGGGGGAGTGGCCAACGGGGATGCCGCACCGTCTCCGGCAACGGAAGCGGTCAGCGGTTCAGGTCAACCAGCCAACGGACAGATTTCTCCGCCCGTTAACGTACCACCGGTCGCGGCCGAAATACCCGTAGCGAACGACACAAAACCGGGCGTTGATCATAAGCGTATCGAGACGAGCTTACTGTCGGTGGTGGCCGAGAAAACGGGTTATCCGGCTGAAATGCTGGATCTAAGCATGGATATGGAGGCTGACTTAGGTATTGATTCGATTAAGCGGGTGGAGATTTTCGGTACCATGACCGAAACCCATCCGTCCGTACAAGGAGTGAAGCAACAGGAACTGGCCGAACTGCGTACGCTGCAGCAGATTGTCGATTATCTGGTCACGAAAATGACGACAGGGCTGGAGGGCGCTGGCGTAAAAAAGTAAGTTCCGGTCCGGTTACCGAGCGTCAGGCAGAAACCCAATACACGCCCGGAACCTATCCGAACGTACCTCGTTCGGTGGCTACGCTGCGCTATCTTCCGGAACCGGATGAGCTGGTTATGCCAGCGGAAGGGCTAACCCTGGTCGTCAATGACGGATCGGACGTAACGCCTGCGCTCTGCGCTGAATTAACCGCAAACGGACATCAACTGGTCGTGTTGACCTGGGGAACCGATGTTAACCGATCAAAGCAATCGTTTCCGGAAGGCGTAACCGAGTACGTGCTGACCGATCTTCAGGAAGAAACGATTCAGAGGACGCTTGCCCAGTTTGGTAACTCGGTCAGTCAGCTCATTTACCTGCATCCCCGGCAAACGACGCCGGTGAACGTACTGACGTTTGCGACAGAAGCGGAAAAAGCCCTTCTAAAAGCAGCTTTTCTCATTGCTAAATGGGTAAAACCGGCTCTGAATCAGGATCACTGGCAAACACGACCGGCTTTTCTGATGGTCGTTCGGCAGGATGGGGCGTTCGGACTGCTTAATTCGGGCCATGATGCTATTCTGGGCGGAGGATTAACCGGCTTGACGAAGTCGCTGAATCTGGAGTGGCCGGGCGTATTCTGCCGAACCGTGGACGTATCGCCGAACCTGACTCCGGCGGCAGCAGCCCAAAAAATTCGTCAGGAGTTGTACGACGCTAATCAGTGCCTGCTCCAGACGGCCTATACTGCCGATGGGCAGCGGCAAACACTTGTCGCCGAGCCGGTCGCACCGTTTACTGAACCAACACGGACTGCTCAACTGGATCAGAACAGCGTATTTCTGGTAACGGGCGGAGGGCGGGGGATTACAGCCAGTTGCGTCAATCAACTGGCGGCTACGTTTCAATGTACGTTTATCTTGCTGGGTCGAACCGAGTTGTCAGCTGCCGATCCGGCCTGGGCCGATGGACTAACTGACCCGACCGAGTTAAAACGGCAGGCGATGAAAACGCTACAGACAGCGGGCGAAAAACCGTTGCCCCGCACAGTAGAGCGCATGGTGAGCGACGTACTGGCTCAGCGGGACATTCGGACAAACCTGACCGAGCTTCAAAACCAGGGTGCGCGGGCGTTTTACCGGGCCATCGACGTTACCGATGCCGCAGCCGTACAAGCGGTTCTGGCCGAGGTAACGCCATTAACCGGTCCCGTCACGGGTTTGATTCATGGAGCTGGACGACTGGCTGACAAGCGGATTGAGCAGAAAACCGGCGCGGATTTCGACGCGGTTTTTGACGTTAAAATACAGGGACTGGCTTCAGTAATGCAGGCGCTTACCCCGGCCGCTCTTCGGCATATCGTCCTGTTTTCTTCAGTAGCCGGCTTTTACGGCAATGTCGGGCAAACGGATTACGCGATGGCGAACGAGGTCCTGAATCGATTTGCCTACCTGTTCCGGAAGAACTTTCCGCTGGCGCATACCGTGTCGATCAACTGGGGAGCCTGGGACTCGGGTATGGTCAGTCCGGAACTGAAAAAGATGCTGCTGGCTCAACGCGTATCGTTTGTCCCGTCTGACGAAGGACCGGCGGCAATGATCGACCAGTTGAGTGTGCAGGCCAGCGAGCAGGTGCAGGTCATTCTGGGCGGTACCTTGCCCGTAGCCAAAGCGGAAACCAACACGCCGGTGCAGACCTACACTGTTCTCCGTACGCTGACGCCGGAGGCTAATCCGTTTCTGGCCCACCACGTTATTCAGGGGCATGCCGTTCTGCCCATTAACATGGCGAATAGCTGGCTGGCGCAAACGGCCGAAAACCTGTATCCTGGCTTTAAGCTCTATCGCGAGAAAAACGTCAAACTGTTCAACGGAGTCGTCTTTGACGGTACGCAGCCGACGAATTTTCAGGTGGTTATTCAGGAGCAGCAAAAATCTGAGAACGAGATACAGGTGCTGGCTACGATTCTCAGTCAACCCCGTACCGACGAAGGACCGGCCTTTCAACTGTCCGGGCCGCATCAGCCTACTGGTCGGCCCCTGCCCCGCTATCAGGCGCAGATTACCCTGGTACCCCAACGGCCCGCGGCTCCGGTTGAAACCCTCCCTGACCTTACCGCTCCGTTCCTGGCCGATGCCTCGGTGCTTTATGAGGACGGTACGTTGTTTCACGGCTCCGATTTTCAGGGCGTAAAGCAGATCATTTCGCTGGACGAACAGGGCGTTTTGCTCTTGTGCGAACATCCGGGCGTAACATGGGAGCGACAGGGCCAGTTTCCGATATCGACCATCAACGGCTTTCTGACGGACATCATGTACCAGGGGCTGCTGATCTGGGTACGTCGGTTTCATGGCTCTGCGTGTTTGCCCCTGCGTACGGATGGGGGCGAAATTTTTGGGGAACTATCGTCTGGACGATCTTTCTACGTATCACTTCGGGTCGTGAAATCAACTGACTTCACGATGGAGGCCGACCTGACCGCTTTTGATGCACTGACGGGAGAAGTATCCATAAAAACCTACCGGGCTAGCGTCACCATCAGCCGGGACTTACAGTGGACGCAAGCGGATTCCTTACTTCGTCGAGCCCAATGAGAACAGAACAGTCAGGAGAGAAAATTGCCATAGTGGGTATGGGGGCGCTGTTCCCCGGCGCTACGTCGCCCGAGCAATTCTGGGCGAACCTGGTTGCGAACGAAGCGTTTATCAGCGAGGCAACGAGTGCCGATTTCGGTGCCGACCCAAAATGGTTTTTTCAGCCGGAAAAAGGCGGATTAGATACCTGCTACTCGCTTAGGGGCGGGTTCATTCGTGATTTTCAGTTTGATCCGCAGGGCTATAAGCTAGATGCTCAGACGCTGCTGAACCAGGATCAGCAACTGCACTGGGCGCTGTATGTTGTTCGGGAGGCCCTCCGGCGCAGCGGCTATTGGCAGCACGCCAGCCTGGATCAGTGCGGAGTCATTCTGGGAAACCTGTCTTTCCCGACACGTCAGTCGCGGCAAATTCTTTCCACGATTTACACCGAAATGGTCCAGCAGACGCTGGAAACTCTTGCGGTCGAACCCGTACCAGTAGCTGGCCCCTACGCAACGCAGGGAGGTAGTTTTCGGGAGTCGGTTCTGGTTAGTACGCCTTCGGCGTTGGTTGCTCAGGCGGTGGGTTTACAAGGACCGCATTATTCGCTGGATGCTGCCTGTGCGTCCAGTCTGTACGCTATAAAACTGGCCTGTGATGAATTGCGGGCCGGGAAGGCGGGTATGATGCTGGCGGGTGCTGTTAGCTGCGCTGACCCGCTTCTGATTCATATCGGATTTTCGTATTTCCACGCGTATGCGCCATCAACGGAGGTCTCGGCCCCGCTGGATGAGCGCTCCAGCGGACTCACCTCGGCCGAAGGTGCGGGAGTTATCCTGCTGAAACGCCTGTCGGACGCCCAGCGTGATGGCGATACGATTCACGCGGTTATCGAAGGAATCGGCTTGTCGAACGATGGTAAAGGTAAGTTTTTGCTCACGCCGAATCCCAAAGGTCAGAAACTTGCCTTTGAACGTACCTATGCGCAGCTAGGCCCCGATCAGCGATCAATTGACTACCTCGAATGCCACGCGACCGGAACCCGGCTCGGTGACAAAACCGAACTCAACAGCATCGGTGATTTTTTTGATCAGAAGCCTCCCTTAATTGGCTCTGTAAAGCCAAACCTGGGCCATTTACTGACGGCGGCTGGTATGGCCAGTACGTTGAAGGTCATTCTGGCCATGCAGCAGCGTATGATTCCTGCTACGATTGGTGTCGACAAACCCCTTGCGTCGGCGGATGGACGAGTGGGGGCGGAGCAGCTGGTGCGCCAGAACCAGCACTGGCCGAACCAGGCTAACCTGATCCGGGCGGGCGTCAATGCCTTTGGGTTCGGGGGGACTAATGCCCACATGGTACTGTCAACGCCCGCGCCCGGTACGTTCCCCGCCCCAACCCCCGTTGCCCAGCCCGCTGAGCCAATGGCAATTGTTGGGATGGATCTGCACATGGGGAGCTGCGCGAACCTGGATGAGTTTTACCTGTCGCAGCTCCTCGGCCGACAGCACTTCGACCCCCTGCCGCCCGAACGCTGGAAAGGCATGGACGCGCTCCGCAAAACCATGACGGATGCTGGTTTACCCCCTGTCAGCGAGCTGAGAGGAGCCTGGGTCGAAGCCTTCGATATTGACCTGCTGCGATTTAAAATTCAGCCGAAAGAAGCCGAAGGGGCTACCCACCAGCAGGTATTGATGCTGAAGGTAGCGGATCGGGCCATTCAGGATGCTAACCTGCATACCCTCGATGAAAAAGGGGCTAACGTAGCGGTCATCATCGCGATGGAAACCGAACTGGAAATCCACCACCGGCTGGGTCGGTGGCACATGGGCTGGCAGGTTGACCAGGCTGTCCGGCAGGCAAGTCTGGATGTGACCGAATCGGCAGTAAGCAGCCTGACGGATGGGTTGAAAAATGCAGTTTTTTCGGATTACGAAGGTCATTCGCTCAGTGAGCATACCGGATTTATCGGAAATATTATTGCCAGCCGGATTGCGGCCCTGATGGATTTCACTGGGCCTGCGTTCACTGTATCATCGAACGAAAACGGGGTATACAAAGCCCTCGAAATCGCGCAGAATCTACTGGCGAACCGAGAAGTAGATGCCGTTGTGCTAGGGGCCGTTGATCTGGGTGGGGGACTGGAACGTGTATTGGCCCGCCAGGCTGTTCATCCGGTCCATAGTGGCCCCGTATCGATGGGGTGGAACCACAGCACCCAGGGCTGGACCATCGGCGAAGGGGCCGGTGCCATTGTGTTGAAACGGGCCGATGAGACTGCGAATGACCGCGTATACGCCCGAATCGACGACCTGGTCATCGTGCAGTCGGACGAAACGCACTGGCGGGGCGCTGTCTCGGCCAAGGCTGTTGCTCAGGCTGCTGATCTGGTGTTACGTCGCCAGCAGCTTCGTTCGGCCGACATTGGCTACCTGGAGGTATCGGCAAGTGGTGTGGCAGAACAGGATCAGGCTGAAATTAAGGGGCTGACCGATGCTTACCGGGCTGGTGACGCTACGTTAACCTGCGCGTTAGGCAGCAGCAAAGCGTACATTGGCCATACGTTTGCCGCGTCGGGTATTGCGTCGATCATTAAAACGGCCCTCTCACTTTACCACCGGTTTCTGCCGGGTGTTCCGAACTGGGAAGGCCCTTCGTCAGCGGCTCCGTTTGTTCATAGCCCCTTTTACGTCCCCGATGGGGCACGTCCCTGGGTTCCCGAGAAAGGGGCAGCTCTTCTTCGGGCGGCCATCAGTGGGCTGGCATCCGACGGTACCAGCGCCCATGTCCTTTTGTCTGAAGGCACTCATGCCCAGTCCGGCGAACCGTCGACGTACCTGCTTCGGGGTGGCGAACGGCTTTTTCCCGTTCAGGATGCTACGTTCGACGGGCTTCTTCGCCGGCTGGGCGATATGGACAATGAACTGGCGACTACGTCTTTCCGACACGTTTCGGACCGGCTTTGTGGGGCATATAAGCAGCCATCGGAGGGCGGTCAAACGCTGGTGCTGGTGGCGGCATCGGATGAGGAGTTAAAAAGGGAGATTAAATTCTTTCACCTGAAATTTACCGCACAGCCGCACCCGGTCGGCACTTTGCAAACCCCGGCCGGCAGTTATTACACGGCCAATCCGTTGGGAAAACGGGGTAAATTAGCGCTGGTGTACCCTGGTTCGGGCAGTATGTACGCCGGGGCTGGCGCAACCATCTTTCAGGCCTTCCCGGACTTATACGAACGCCTGAAAACGCAGGGCTATGACCCGGCCGATGCGCTTCGGACGGAGGTATACCCGCGTTCGCTGTTTGCCTTGAGCCCGGCCGAGAAACAGGCGAGGGAACGTCAGTTGCAATCCGATGCGTCGACCATGATGCTGACGGGATGTACGTTTTCGGGGCTCTTTACCAAAATTCTGCAAGATCACCTGGGCGTTCGGGCCGACTCGGCCCTGGGGTATAGTATGGGCGAAACCAGCGCGATGTGGTACTGCCAGGGCGTCTGGAGTACAGTCCATGTGGAAACGAAATTCTGGCAGGCTCCGCTGTTCCGGGAAAAAGTGGGGGGGCGTATGCGCCTGCTGGCGGAACTCTGGCAGGTACCGGAAGCCGAAGCGCGGCAGCGGTGGGCGTCCCGGCTGATCTCTGTGCCTAACGGTAGGCCGGGCTATGCGTCGCTGGCCGACTGGTTCCGGCGGGAGGTAGCCCCCCGGGAGAGCCGGGTGTTTTTGTCCTTTATTAATACCGATACCGAAATCATTATTTCCGGCGACTCCACGGATCTGGACCGCGTAGTAACGACTCATCAGCTGACGGCTATGCCGTTAACCATTAACAACGTCGTCCACCATGACTTTTGCCGACGGGTGACCGACGAGTTGATGGCGATGCATCACCTGCCCATCGAACACAAACCGGATAAAACTTTTTATTCCAGCGTAACTACCCAGCCGCTTCGCATCGACAGTGATGTGCTCGCCCATAATTCGCTGGAGGTCTGTTGCCAACCCGTCGACTGGCCCCGCACCGTGCGCCAACTGGCTGCCGATAACCACAAGCTGTTTGTGGAAGTAGGGGCTAACGCGACCTGTTCCCGGTGGATTGCCGACGTATTACGGGACGAGGAATATGCCGTTTTGCCCATGGATCGCAAGGGGGGGAGCGTGCTCCGCAATCTGACCGGACTAGTCGCCCGGCTGCTGGCACATGGCGTACCGGTGCAGTTAACTCCATTTTTTGAAACCGAAAAAGTTGGCTCATCCTGCCGTAAATCGTTAGTAAAAACCTTATGTACAGGTGGTCCGCGCTTTGAATTGCTGCTGTTAACACCGGAAAACAGACACTATTTTTTGCAGAAAATCAAACGACCCGAACCGGTCCTGATTGAAGCGGAGACGGCTACTCTGCCCCAGATGGTTACTACGTCGGTTCGGTCAACCCCCTTTTCACCCGCGCCACCCATGACCTTATCCGTACCGGAACCTACCCTTAAATCACCCGTATCGACTCGCCAACGGGCTGAAAACGGCCTGTTGCTACAGGATTATTCGGAACCCAACTATTTAGGGAATAAACCCGTAATCTGGAACGAAGCTGATCTGTTGACATTTGCTACCGGCCGCATTCAGGACGTATTTGGGAACGAGTTTGCCATTGTTGATACGTATCGTCGTCGGGTGATGCTGCCTATGCCGCCGTATCTGTTGGTCAGCCGGGTGACGCACCTGGACGCCGTGCCGCAGGTGTTCAGACCGTCCCGGATCACAACCGAGTACGATATTCCGTACCAGTCTGCTTTTGCCACCGACGGGCAGATTCCCTGGGCCGTCGCCGTTGAATCGGGCCAGTGCGATCTGCTCTTGATCAGCTACCTGGGCATTGATTTCCAGAACAAAGGCGAATACGTATACCGCCTGCTGGACTGCACCCTGACCTTTACCGACGATTTGCCGTTTGAAGGACAGACCCTGCGTTACGATATTTCCATCGACCGTTTCATACGCAACGGAGCTAATCTGTTGTTCTTTTTCCATTACCGGTGCTACGTCGAAGACCGACTGGTTCTGAAAATGGATGGCGGCTGCGCCGGGTTCTTTAGTAACGAAGATCTGGCGCAGGGGCAGGGTGTTGTGTTTAGTCCGCAGGAGCTGAGCGAGCGGGCCAGTCGCCCCCGGCAGTTCTTTACGCCCCTGCTGGACTGCGACAAGTCGGCTTTCTCACGGGAGGATTTGATGGCGTTGGTGAACGGTGATCTGGTTAGCTGCTTTGGCCCTGCTTACCTACCGTGTGGCCGCAATCCATCGCTGCGGCTGCCACCGAAAGAAATTCTGATGCTGGACCGGATTACACGGGTTGACCGGCAGGGGGGAAGTGCGGGTGTCGGATTCATCGAAGCTGAGAAAGAGCTACGTCCCGACGACTGGTATTTCCCCTGCCATTTCCGCGATGATGAAGTCCTGGCCGGTTCGCTACAGGCCGAAGGGGGTGGACAGCTCCTGCGTTTCTTTATGCTGTTTCTGGGTATGCAGCGGCTGACGAAAGATGCCCGTTTCCAGCCAATTCTTGATTTGCCCCAGAAAGTTCGGTGCCGGAAAGAGGTGCCCGCCCGACCGGGTAAACTGGTGTATCAGATGGATGTTAAAGAGATCGGACTGGTCCCCGAACCCTACGTCATTGCTGATCTGACCATTCTCTACGAAGGCCAGATTGCGGTCTTCTTTGAGAACCTCGGGCTGCGGCTCCAGGAGAAAGACCAGCCTGCCTACCGGAAGGAAATGCTGCCCCGTGAGGGCGGAGTTTACGTTAAGCCGATGCCGGTACCGGTTTTGTTCAACGAGTATCAACTGACCCAGTTTGCGCTCGGTCCCATTTACAAATGTTTCGGCGAAGAGTACCGGCTGTTTGAAGGGCGGGCGCTTTCCCGTCAGCCGAATACGGATCTGCAGCTCATTTCCAGGGTATTACGGATAAATGGCGAGCGAGGTGTGTTCCAGAATAAGCCGGAAATCGTGGCGGAGTACGACGTGCCGGCCGATGCCTGGTACTACCAGCAGAACGCAGTGCCCGAAATGCCTTACTCCATCCTGATGGAGATTGCGTTGCAGCCCTGCGGATTTTTGGGCGCTTATCTGGGCTCTACCCGGCTTTTCCCGGAGAAAGACCTGTTCTTCCGGAATCTCGATGGGGAAGGCGATCTGTTACGTTCCGTCGACCTGCGTGGCAAAACGATTACCAATACCGTTCGCATGGAGAGCCATACGGCCCTGAACGGTACGGTGCTGCAGCGCTATAGTTTTGAGCTGCGCGTCGATGAGCAACCGTTCTACCGGGGAACGGCCTCGTTCGGCTTTTTCACCAAAGACGATTTGTCGAGTCAGGCTGGTCTGGACCGGGGTACGCACGTAGCGCCCTGGTACGAAACACCACCGACAGAGGGACTGAATCGCCTTGCCTTCAGGCTGGATTCGCTGTTCGGGCGGATGAAACTGTTCCGATCGTCTGATCCGGCATCCCCGCAGCTTCACCTGGCTGGCGATCAGCTCAATCTGCTGGATACGGCGCTCATTGTCAAAGAAGGCGGCAACTACGGCAAGGGCTACGTGTTTGCCCGGAAAGCCATCGAAGCGCACAACTGGTTTTTCACCTGTCATTTCTACCAGGACCCTGTTATGCCCGGCTCGCTTGGAGTCGAAGCAATTTTGCAGGCGATGCAGCTCTTTGTGCTTCAGCAGGGTCTGGCTGATGGGCTACGTAACGTTACGTTCCGGCAGGTCGCTCCGCACAAAACGGTGTGGAAATACCGGGGCCAGATTTTGGCGACCGACCCTGAAATGCGCCTGGAGGTGCACATCAAAACGATTGACCGAACGGCTCAGTCGCTGACACTCACCGCCGACGCGAACCTCTGGAAAGGGCCGCTCCGCATTTACGCGGTGACCGACATCGCCATCGCTGTCAGAGGATTACAGGTAGAGTGAATTTGAGATCAACAGAAATTAACGCTATTGAGTGGATCAGGCAATGACTGCGAATGAGGTAAGTGCGAAATCGATGCCGTCGAACGGGATCACCACCGATCAGGGGCCGATAACGGCGAAATGGTTCGGCAGCCAAAAGGAGGTCAGTTTCGATGAGTCAGGAATTCGTCGGATACTTGAAGCCGGACATCAGCCGTGTTTCTGGGTGCGGGATAAACAAGGGCGAATCGGGGCTACAACCACGATCGGTACGACCGACAGAACCCAACTCTGTTCCATGGAACTCCTGGCGACTTTGCCCGCCTACCAGCCCGAGCAACTCGGCGCCCCTTCGTTCCGGCAGACCTACGGGGTCCGCTATAACTACATGGCCGGTGCGATGGCCAACGGTATTGCTTCCGAAGAACTGGTGATTGCGCTGGGTAAGGCGGGAATGCTGGCTTCGTTCGGAGCGGGTGGGCTGGTTCCGTCCCGGATTGAGCAGGCCATTGATCGGATTCGACAGGCCCTTCCCAACGGACCGTATGCGTTCAACCTGATTCATAGCCCCAGCGAAGAAGCCCTCGAACGAAAAGCGGTGGACCTGTATCTGCAAAAAGGCGTACGGGTTATCGAAGCATCGGCTTTTCTGAGCCTGACCGAGCATGTGGTGCGCTACCGGGTGGCGGGCATCAGCCAGGGTCCCAATGGGACGATTCAGTTAGCCAATCGGGTTATTGCCAAAGTGTCGCGGTTAGAGGTAGCAGCCGCTTTTCTTAAGCCCGCGCCGGAAAATATACTGAAAACGTTGGTCGACCGGGGAAGCATTACACCGGAACAGGCTCAACTGGCAGCACGAGTCCCCATGGCCGACGACATCACCGTTGAGGCTGATTCCGGAGGGCATACCGACAAACGATCGCTGGTTTGCCTGCTGCCCGCTGTGCTGGCGCTGCGCGATCAGATTCAGGCTGAGCAGGGTTATGCACAATCCGTTCGTATTGGGGCCGCCGGGGGCATCAGTACGCCACAAGCCGTAACCGGAGCCTTTGTGATGGGCGCTTCGTACATTGTAACAGGCTCTATTAACCAAAGCTGCCGGGAAGCGGGCACCTCCGATCACGTTCGGGCTATCCTGGCGAACATCGACATGACCGACGTAATGATGGCACCGGCCGCCGATATGTTCGAGATGGGCGTGAAACTTCAGGTTGCCAAAAAGGGAACACTCTTCGGCCTGCGGGCGCAGAAGTTGTATGACCTTTATAACGCGTACTCAAGCTGGGAGGCTATTCCGGAAAACCAACGCGCTGCGCTGGAGAAAACCGTGTTTGGCGATTCATTCCAGGCTATCTGGCTGCATTGTATCGACTTTTTTTCGGAGCGCGACCCCGAACAGATTCGTATAGCGACCGACAATCCCAAACGCAAAATGGCCCTCGTATTTCGCTGGTACCTGGGGCTGTCGTCGGTATGGGCGAACCGGGGGGTAGCTGGTCGGGAACTGGATTATCAGATCTGGTGTGGTCCGGCGATGGGGGCGTTTAACGCCTGGGTCAAAGGCTCGCGGCTTCAGGCGTGGGAAAACCGGCGGGCGGCCGACGTAGCGTTGCAGCTGCTAATCGGCGCGGCTTACCTGAATCGGATTCAGTACCTGGCCCTGTGGGGCATTCACCTGCCTGGTACTTATAAAAAAGTACGTATCCAGCCAGTCTAATGTTTTGTCATCTCCTTCAGCGACGATGAACCACGTTTTGGTGTGTAAGCCGCAGCACGAAATTACCCCGGATACGCGTCTGCTCGACGAGGGAGAGCAGACGCGTTATCAGCGGTTACGGAGTCCACAAAAACAGCTCGAATTTTTAACGGGGCGCACCCTGCTGAAACAGGAACTGGCTGCGTATCTGGGCGTAGCGGCCCGATCCGTTTTTCTGGCTACTACGGCCAACGGGAAACCGTATTTATCGGCCGTATACGGTTCGCAACGACCGCATTTCAGCCTGTCGCACGCAAACGGATGGTATGGGGTTGGCGTGGCTACACGGCCGATTGGCGTTGATCTGGAAGTGAAGCGAACCATCGACGTAACGCTGTTTCAACATGTTCTTACGCAGGAAGAACGCAAAGCGCTTTTAGCCTTTCCTGAACTTATCCGAAGCGACCAGTTTTTACGCCTGTTCACGGCTAAAGAGGCTTTTCTAAAAGCAACGGATAAGCGCTGGCCCCTCAGCGAAATTCAGTTTGTACCCGATGGCGGAACGTGGCGACTGCAATTGCCTGCCGTGCCGTATCAGTTTCATCTGGCAGAAGAGCCTAACTACTGGCTAACGGTTTGTGTACAGATAATGCCCTGATTGTCCGGTAAATCGACCCTTCTTACTTTCTCTGCTTATTGGTACTTCCGGCAACGTGAGCGACTGGCTGACGGCTCAAGCCGCGTTTTGCTGGCATCTGCCGGTGAGAAGCCACTCTCGATATACACTTATTTCTGCGGTTGACATACCAATTTTTGTCGTTCACAACATTTTTGAGCGCAGCCTTTCCGGACAATCTACTTTTGAACACCTCATCTAACCAATGAACCCGGCTGACTCGTATGGATAAGCTGTATCAACACTGCTCTAGCTTATTGGTCGTTAAACACCTTCAATCGTTCCTTGCTTACGGACTGGCAGGGGGCGGCTGCGTCTGGCTCTGGGTCAAAGCCTTCAGCTACGGCGTAAACGGCGTTAATGGATCGATAAGCGCCAAACGGGCCAGCCGGTTTCTGGACTCAGACAGCCGGTTAGCAGTTCAGGCTCGACTACTGAGAATATTTGGCGTATTCAGTATTTCGCTCCCGCTCGTGTTGATGGCGGGTTCGGCTGCTTTCGATGGCTGCACAGTCGTGCTGGCTTCGGTCAGTCATTATTACTACACCACCATGGGACTCGTGTTTGTGGGCGTGCTGTATACAACGGGGTTATTTTTGTTTCTTTACAAAGGCGACAACCGCGCTGAGGTTATTGCGGCTCGCTTCGCCGGCATCTGCATCAGTATCGTTGCCTTCCTGCCAACCTCAAAAGACATGTATGGCTGCTGCTCTTATACGTACCAACCCAATGCAGTAGGTGAGGAATTGCACAAAGCGTTTGCCGCTTTTTTCTTGCTGACCATGGCTATGCTGTTCTGCCTGTTTGCGCGCAGCAACCGTTCTGCCAGCCAACAGGCACGTAGCCGTAACCGCCTGTATCGCACTAATGCCGCTACCATTACGGTCATCGTATTGGCCATCGTAGCCATGTCGAAACCAAGCTGGCTAAATCAGGAAACTCAACAGCAGGTACTTTCCTGGATGGCTACGTACAAGCCGATTTTTTGGCTGGAGTGGCTGGCTCTGGTGGCTGTTGGTACGTCCTGGCTCATCAAAGGGCAATGGTTGCTGACCGATCCGATGCCGCAATCGGAGTATGTACAAAGCCCTAAAACGACGGCGGCTAAACTAAGTCCATTTGCGTCAGTGCGGTTCTAATACCGCACCTTGACCCATTGATTTGAAGAACAGACCGGATAAACAGGGCTGGTTGTATATTTACGAAAAACAACCGCCATGCTACGCCTAAAGCTTTATCCCAATGAATTCAAAGGCATGATCAGTTTTTTGTGGCAGATCACGCAGGGCCAGCAGAATTTGGATCTGGTGTTTCAGAACGTGGCTATGCTGGTATTGCTCGATTATAGAGCCAGTTGGAAACACCACCGGCTAAGTGCCTGGCTGGACCGTCGGGCCGACAAACTCTATCTACTCAATCTGCCCTTGTCGGTGGCGAAAGCGCTGCACCAGGCCATGCCCGAAAGTCGTCTGGAGCCTGATCAGCAGTTGTTTTTAAACAAATTAGATCAGGCCGTGGTCAGTCACCGGGCTCCGTCGCGGCCGTTTCTATTGGGCGAGTTAGTATGAAATTTCTCTGTATCCACAGGCTGGTGTAGGGTTTCATCTGGTAATCCCAATACGTAGTAGATCAGAACTATACGTACGCGTTACCAACTACGCCGAACAAAGCAGCCCCTAAAGGGATTACCTGATAGGAACGTACTGGTAGCCAGTGCGAACGTCAGTCTTTGTTTATTACGTAACGTTATGACTCCATCAACACCATCGGTTGCCGAGGCCACTTCTGCGGTACGCGAACAACTCATCCAATTCCTGACCGGGGGCAACGCTCATCAGTCGCTCGACGGGGCGCTTAACGACTTGCCAGCCTCGCTGCGCGGGGTGAAGCCCGACAAGCTTCCGTATAGCATCTGGCAACTGGTCGATCATATTCGCATTGCGCAGTGGGATATTCTGGAGTTTTCCCAGGATGCCAATCACCAGTCGCCACCCTGGCCGGAAGGTTACTGGCCGACGGAGGCCGCACCCGCCAATGAAGTCGTTTGGGAACAGGCTTTACAGCAGATTAAGCAGGATCGGGATGCGTTCATTGCCTTATTGAACGACCCCGAACGTGACTTATACGCTCCCTTTGCGCACGGCGATGGCCAAAATCTACTCCGCGAAGCGTTGTTAATTGGCGATCATACGGCGTATCATGTGGGCGAAATCATCCTGATCCGGCGCTTGCTGGATGCCTGGAAAAGCTGAGCGTGCTCTGTTTACCGAAGTAGCCCCGCGAATACTTGTTTGGTGTAGGCCAGATCCTGCCGGTGCGCTTCAACGGGCCCCATCGTGTTTGGAGAGCCTTTTTCCAGGCATTGCTCCAGCACCAGCAGCGGACGAACACCCTGCGCTTTGAGGTCATTGGCCAGTCGTCGGTAGTCGATGTCGCCATCGCCGAATGTCTCCTGCCAGATCCCTCCCTTCGATTGCCGGATGTGCACTTCAACAATCCGTTTACCGTACAGCTTCACAACGTCGAACAGGGCGATCTGCGAGTTACCCGAGCCCCGATACACCCAGTGGGCATCCAGGCAAAGCGAAACATGTTTAGGGTCGGACGCTACCAGCATGTGATGAAATTCGCGGGCGGCCTGCCGATGCTCGGGAGCATGGGTGTGGTAGGCCAGCACCAGGCCGCGTTTACGTAACTCAGCCCCGAGCCGGTCGAGGTTTTTAACCTGCTCATGGAGGTCCGCATCGCTCTTGTCGTCGTCGCTGCCCCATTTAATCGGGCTGGGGTTCGTAACAATAATACTGGTTCCCAAGGGCTTGGCGGCATCGGCAATGGCGAGTACCGAATCGATGGACTGCTGAGCGTCGTCGGCGCGGTGGAGCGTGCTGTTCACGTAGAGCGACGGCATCGTCAGTTTATATTTTGCCAGATAAGGCGCTAGCTTGTGCACCTCATCGGCGTTGTTGAACGAGGGCTCGTAGGCCGTTAAACCCGTTTGTAGGTACTCCGCGAATGAGGCATCCGGATCGGCCATCCACTGCTTCTTTTCCCGACCGTAAAACGTACCCCAGGTATACGCATTGCAGGAGACAGATTTTGGGGGTTCCACTGATGCCGCCAGCAGTAATTGACGGCCAGTCAGTAACGTAGCGCTGCTAAGGGCAGCCAGCGAACCCAGAAAATGGCGACGAGTTGATGACATGAGGTGAAACTGTCGGAGTTAGCGATTAGATTAGTTAAGCGTTCAGGCCGGGGAACTTAAGTTTTTTCTGCCATTTACGCCAATCTTCCCCATCAAAGTAAGCAGATTCTGCGGGCTGCGTTTACCTGGTGCCGTTCGCTGGCAAACGTCTGCATCCTAACACATGAAACAAAGTCAGTAGAGCGCAGTTAGTATAGAACTCTCTTAAAACGTTACGTGTGAAAGCCTTACTCCTACTGACCGCTGTATTCTATGCGTGGGCCGCTGTTCAGTTTATTCTGTCAAAGAAAGCCCTTTTTGGGCCGCTGAAGTAGGCTGAACGGTTTTTTTAAGTGCCGGTTTGTCAGCACTTACTTACGTACGATTCGTTGTCGACAAAAATTTATGATGACGTATGCCGGTTTTATCGTCTTAATACTTGAATCAAACTAATCTTAACGTTACAAGCATGAAATACATCTTCCGTTTGCAATGGGGGTATTGGATCGCCTTTCTGGTTTTAGTTAGTTCTGGGTACTGCCAGGCTCAGCATGAGCCGTTCCGGGGAGCCAATATGATTATCCTTTCAACAAGTCTGGCCGATAAAGAAGCTTATCAGACCATTATGCAGATTCTGGCCGAACAGCCGATTGGCGTAACGGTCAATACCGACGGCTTGCTGATCCGGTCTGGCGAGAATTCGTCGTTAGCGGCCAAAGGGCTGGTGTTTGAAGGGCAGTTAGTGGTCAACACCGGAATCGTTAAGCTTTCAGGCCGCATTTTCGATATGGCAGATAAAACCGGGGGGAGTGCCGCCGGTAAAACGATTGCGATTGCTTACACCAAAAGTCGTACATCGCTGCAAACCATTGGCTTTTTGTATATGGATGAACTGGCCAGGAAGTTACAGGCGGCCCTACGGGGACCTATTATGTATAAATACCAGGAAAGTATTATTTAGAATCGACGCTATCTGTAGTACAAAAGCCTCAGCACGATTAATGCTGAGGCTTTTGTATGCATACAACCCGCTTGTAATCGCTGTAGAACGACTTCTATTTTTTCAGAATTACCCTCACCTGACTCAGTAAACCCGATGGCAGCAGTGGTGAATCAGGCTGGTAAAAAGGCATGGTTGTGAACGTCGTCCGTTGTTTTGCGTCGAGTTTCGCATCGCCAACCAGTCGATTTACCCAAAGATTAGTCACCCGCACTTCCAGCGTATTGGCACCGGCTTTCAGCGCATTCGTTACGTCCAGCGTAAACGGCTTTTTCCAGACGGTCCCCACATTCTTTCCGTTAACGATAACTTCGGCCAGGTTCTTTACGTCCCCTAGATCGAGTTCATAGCGACCACCTTTCACTACGTTGGCAAGGGTAAACGTAGTGTTGTAAGCGGCAGTGCCGGAGAAGTACTTGACATCGGCGTCGGGGTGTTCTGACCAGGACGTTAATTGCGGAAACGTAACGAGTTTGGCTTCCGACCGGGTTTTGAACGTGACCGTCCAGGGCGACGAAAGGGTTAAGACCGGTGTTGCCGTAACCGCTGATTTGGTATACGCTGTTGCGGTGGTCTTATCGTTAAAGACAATAAAATAAGCGTCCCACGATTCAAAATGAAGAGGTACTACTGTCCGTCCGTTTTTGATCTGGTACGACACCTTTTCAACCGCTCCCGTCTGCGGATTCCATAATTCGGGGACTTTGCCCGTTACCCGGAAGCTAACGCTGGCATCGTTCGGGTTTTCGCTGCGGTTGTTGAACCAGTAGATATCTTCGTTTCCAGTCTGGCGGTGTACGTAGAGCACTTCGGCTTTAGCGTTGCTGATCAGGACGTCTTCCGGTACGTTAATTGACTTCAATACGTCAGCCGCGGGTTTGTTTACCGATACGGTTGCTTTACCCCATATTTCGTTGAGCAGGGCTGCAAACTCCGTTGGGTTGTCGCTTAAGCTAGGGGATTTTTCGGGTTTAGCGCCGGTAACATGAGCGCCTGCTTTGACCAGGTCTCTGATTTTCCTGAGTACGGGTACGGTCATCAGTTTCGCTGTCTCGTCCAGCACCAGTACGCTGTAGGCCATACCCGTCGGCGTGACGAGCTTGCCATTCTTCACCTGCACCCGGTTCATCAGGGCCGACGCGTTAATGAAATCATACTCGTAACCGGGAATGTTCGGTAGTTTGGTGGCGAATGTGCTGGTGATGTTATGGTTCTCTCCGTAGTAATACAGGACATCCGCTACGAATCTGCCTTGCTGCAACAGATACGAACTGCGACCCAGGTAATCCATCCAGGGTTTTGCCTGTTCAGCCCAGGTTTCCTGGCGGGTAAAATACTGGCCGAAGGGCCCCAGGGAAAAGCCAGGCTTTTTATCGTCGAGCGGCTGGTGCACGGAGGTATGAATCACGAAGCGATTGAGTCCCGAAGCCATCTCCATATCGGCCGTTCGTTTGAGCTTCTCGGGGTGGAACGTAAAGGCGTTGCCGACGGAGGTCATGGACTCGGCCGCCACCAGGTTCTGGCCGTAGATGTGGGCCACCGATGCCGACTCCCGGATATCAGCTTTGCTTCGTATTTCCTCGTCAGCGCCAGCCGCTAAACTGCCGGGCGTCCACATGGCCGACATGGGAATATCGGCGTTCCGTTTTACGTCCATACCGTCGGCCAGAAAGATCCGTTTGTTCTCGTGCGACTCGGTATAGCGTTTCATGCCGCGCTGGTGCAGGGCTTCGCCAATCACATCGTAGTGATTTTCGGCGATGAGTTCGCCGATCGTCCGGCGAAAGTCCCACAGAAAGCTTTCGCTTACTTCGGCACTTTTCACGACGCGGCCGGTCAGGACCGGAATCCAGGGCTTAAGGTCATAGCCACGTCGTTTGGCAAACTCCTCCGGCAAGGCTTTGGTCCAGGTCATGTGACCTGCTTCGTAGCTGTCCAGCACCATGTACTGCAACCCTTTAGCACCCATCTGCCCACCCGTGGCATCCTTGTACATATCGAGATACGTATCAATGTATTTTCTGACGGCTGTCTTGTCGAGTTTATCCACTTCCAGACCGGTTGCTTCGGGCGAGGCCGGATGGTTCTGGCGTCCCGTTAGCGAATAGCCCAGCCGAATAATAATCCAGTTGCCCGCGGGGGGCGTCCACGCCAGACGACCATCAGGGGCCATTCTGGCGGTCAGATCGACTACTTCTTCGGCAGGAATGGCGTCGGTCTGGGTGATGGCTGGCAGTGGTCCCGTTTCTTTCCAGGGCGTAAAGCCCGCTTTATCTTCGACCAAATGGATGCGGTCGGTATTGTGCAGCACCAGTTCTGCTACGTCGACCCCAGCGGGTTTGGGCACTTCAGGTTTAGCGCCCATCATGGCGGCAAAGCGGTTCACCTCGGGCGGTAACGTTTTAAACGTAAACCGGAAGAACTTAGCGGTCGTGGGCGGAATGCTTACGGTATTTTGAGGAACAATACTGCCCGGAACGGTGGCAACCTCCCGGAACGTAATGCCATCGTCACTGACTTTCAGTGCCCGGTTTTCAGGACCTCCGTTGAACTCTTCCAGACCAACATGGCTGGCCCCCACGATTGAAAACGCTTTGAAGGTCTGGGGCGTCTCGAATTCGTATTGAATCCACATATCTTCGCCTACGGCGGTGGGGGGGAGGTGCTTCGTCGTATTCAGGTCCCCATCGGTCAGCTCGTTTACACTAAACCTACCACCACTGGATGTTACGTTCGGGTTGAATGCCGTGAGGGGTTTATCGGTATTAGGTACGCGGTACGCGATAACAAGGGCATCCTGGTAAAAGGTGGGTAGCTCGCCGACGGCTCCGCCCAGCATGGTCGCTTTGGGTAGGGCGACATGCTGAAAATTGCCCGTGGTTGCCGGAGGCTGCGGCAGAATACCCGAAAAGGGTTGCCCGCCACTGACGCGCGTTTCGGTCCAGACGTATTTCTTCATGCCGTCCTGCGGCTGCACCCAGGGACCACCCGTAACGCTCCAGCCCGGTGAGCCGGCAATGGCCATCTCAAGCTGTAACTTTTGCGCCAGATCAGTCGTGAACTTAAACGCGTCTTTCCAGTCGGGAGTCATAAAAACCAGCTTCTTCGGAACAACTAAGGGCGTGAACAAACTAGCGTCGAAGTTCTGAAAACCACCGATTCCCACGCGATTCATCCATTCGAGGTCCTTCTGAATGCCTTCTTTGGTAACGTTGCCGTTCATCCAGTGCCACCAGACTCTTGGTTTAGCCGCATTGGGTGGCGTTTGAAAATTGGTTTTAAGGGCAGAGCCAGGCTGCGCCTGCCCTGGCTGACTGAGCAACAACAGCGCCAGCAGTAGTCTGGTCGCTTCAGGAATTAAGTACGATCGTTTCATGGATAAGGTAGGGCTTAATCAGGAATAGAGATTGAAAGGCAAATGGTTAGGCAGGATTACCTTATGGGTGGACTAGTTCCTCAAAACGGGTAAATATAAAATGAGGACGGAGCTAGGTTTCCGTCCTCATTTTGTCAAGCGCATTCCGGTCTGCTTAATTTTTCAGACGCTTCGCTTTTGCATCAAACATATTCATCAGGCTGCCTTTCAGGTTGTCATCATCGACTTTCGTCAGTTCAAGGGTGACATCATAGCCCTGCGCCGTAAAGGCCATAGACAACTTATCGGTACTTTCTTCGATGCTGGTGAGGGGAATCTTTTCTCTGGATGCATCGGTGGGGTCGGCTAGCTCACCGGTGAGTTTGCCGTCTTTCCGGACGAGGTTCGTAACAAATTTGGCGTCACCGTTCGGCGTTCCCGTGACTACGATCTCCCATTTGTCAGCAAAAAAATCGGCGGGAGCGGGTGCCTGCGCTATGCCTTTGGCGGCAACGAGCAGAATGAACAGAGTGAAAAATAAGCTTACTTTTTTCATGGATCTACTTGATTAAGGGCGAGAACGAATAATGGTTCATGAGTCATCTATCGCGGTACGCCTGGTCTGTCAGGCGTACCGCGGTATGGTCAACTTACCGGCTTGACAGGTTAGCGCCGTTGAGAACCGCTTCCACGGCCATCACAACCATCAGGCTGCCGCTGGGTTCGCTTGGGTTCACGTACACCAGGTACACATCGTGCGGTTTGTTGTCGAAGCCAGCGGGCAGCTTGACCGGGGCCATCAACTCGGCGGGTTTGAAGTCCATCTTGTCGGAAGCCGCCAGGAATGGTGACTCCCCAATGAGCTTACCCGTCGGGCTGTCCAGGCGTACCTCAACCTTACCCCCTTTCGCATTGAGTTGGGGCTTAGGCGCTACGGCCATGATCTTGAACGCGGTTACGCCGTTTAGGTCCACCTGCTTGATGCCCATGTAAGCACCCGATTTCGACGGGATGGCCAGGTTGTTGCCACCGAACGACATCTTGTTCACGTTGTCATACGTGTCGAAGCCGTGCGCATCGACCACTGCATTCCGCAGCACGAACGTTTTCTCGGCCCGCAACGACGGCAGCCCTTTGGCTCCTTTGTCGGCGTACGATGCCCGCACGATGTAAACGCCTTTGCCTTTATCGCCCGAAGGCAGTTTGGCTGTATAGCTTCCTTTCACCGGCAGCGCGTTTGCACCGGCGGCTTCGCTCGACAGGCTCAGTACGTACTTGACCATCTCGGAGGCATCGGCGGTCGACAGCTGGGGGTGAGCCGACATGGGCGTTTCGCCCCAGACGCCCGCACCGCCCGTGATCACTTTCTTAGTCAGCCGCTCCAGGGCCGAGTTATCGCTTTTGTATTTCTTCGCTACGTCGATGTAAGCTGGCCCTATCGACTTTTTCGCTACGCTGTGGCACGCCTTACAGTCGCTGGCTTCGAGCAGTTTCTTGCCCGTAGCCGTGAGCGCGCTGGCATCGGCCGAGCGGTGGCCCTGCGCAATAGCGATCTGATCATAGCCCTCGGCCAGGTAGTCGATGTTAACGGCTACGCGCTCGGGGTCAATACCTTTACCCAGCGTACCGTCTTCTTTGTCGCTGACCTTTACGTCGTAGCTGAACGGTTTGTTCGCTACGTAGAACGACTTGTTGGCACCGGGCATATCCACCGTCAGAACGGGGGTTTCATTCCCTACCGTTATGTCCATTGACTGCGACGTTACTCCGCCCTTGCCGTCGTTGACGGTCAGTGTTGCCTTATAAACGCCGGGTTTTGCCAGTGTCATAGCTGCGTCGGGCGTGTTCACAACTTTCGTGAAGCCGTTTTTCGAGGCAATTTTCCAGGAATACGTCAGCGCATCACCGTCGGCATCGGTAGTACCCTGGGCGTTGAGTTTCAAAGCCAGCGGAGCCGAGCCACCCAGTTTGTTGGCCGCTACCTGCACCTGCGGCTTACGGTTGCCGCCATTGTATTCGATGCGGATCAGGCGGGCATCGTCGTTGGCCGTGAACCAGCCGGAACCGTATTCCAGCATGTACAGATCGCCGTTGTCGGCAAACTCCATATCCATCGGGTTGCTGAATTTATAGCTGGGCATGAACCGCTCCATCGACTGGAAATTGCCGTCCTTGTCCATCGTTACGGCCATCACCCAGCCGCGCATCCAGTCGTAGGTGATCAGCTTGCCGTCGTAGTAATTGGGGAAAGAACGGGGCGCTCCGGCGAAGTTATCCGAGTAGAAAACCGGACCGGCCATGGCGTTACGTCCACCGGCACCCACGAGCGGAAACTCGGGAGAGGCATCGTACGGATACCAGATAAACGCTTTCTGAGCGGGCGGAAGCACGTTCAGGCCCGTGTTGTTGGGCGACGTATTGCTTGGTGCGTTCACGTTCCACTTCTCGCCGGAGGTATTGGCGGCAAAGTCGTATTTGTTGTAGGCTTTGTTATCGCCCACGAAGTGCGGCCAGCCGAAGTTACCCGCCTTGCGCGCCTGTCCGACTTCATCGTGACCGGCCGGGCCGCGATTGGCATCGGGTTTGGCGGCATCAGGACCAACTTCACCCCAGTACAGGTAACCCGTCTTCTGGTCTACCGAAATACGGAACGGGTTGCGGTGGCCCATCGTGTAAATTTCGGGGCGTGTCTGGGCAGTACCTTTAGCAAACAGGTTGCCTTCGGGGATGGTATACGTACCGTCGGGCTGGGGTTTGATGCGGATGATCTTACCGCGTAGGTCATTGGTATTGGCCGATGATTTCTGGGCATCCCAGGCGCTGCGGCCTTCGCGTTCGTCGCTCGGGCTAAAGCCGTTCGAGCCGTGCGGGTTGGTATTGTCGCCCGTTGAGAGATACAGGTTTCCCTGACGGTCCCAGGCAATCGAACCGCCCGTATGACAGCATTCTTCGCGCTGGGTCGCTACGTCGAGCATCTCTTTCTTCGACTCCATCACCAGTTCATCCCCTTTCAGTTCAAAGCGGGCCAGTACGTTTCTGGATGCGTTGGGGTCCGAATAGTACAGGTAAATCCAATGGTTCTGGGCAAAGTCAGGGTCTTTGCTCAGGCCCAGCAGGCCATCTTCACCCATCGACTCCTTGCCTTCTTTGTTCACGTATTTAACGCTAACAGGCAGTTTGGCGATGGTTTTCAGTTCTTTGGTTTTGGTGTTGTACAGCCGCACCTCGCCTTTGCGCTGGATGAACAGAATCCGTCCGTCGCCCAGTACGCTCAGTTCCATCGGCTCATCGAGCTTCTCGGCCAGAACCACCTTGCCGAACCGGTTTTCTTCCGGACGAGCTTTCGAAAAGTCAAGCGATTTTGGGCTGTCGCCACCGGTCGTATAATTAATTCCCGCCCACAGGTGGTTCAGAAACAGGGGTTCGGCGAACGTTTCGTCGGTATGACCCATGGCTGTATAAAACGCACGGCCACCGTCGTACTCCTGATACCAGCTCATGGGATGGAAATCCGGATTCTTCCCACCCGTGTAGCTCTTATCGTCAATTTTCAGAACGACATTAATCTTCGGCGAGATGTCTTTGAAGCTGTAAAATTCATCGCTGCGCTCAAACTCGTCGGGCATGCCTTTGGTAGCCCAGTGGTTTTTCATTGCGACGATGAACTTGCCCTTCTGCACGTTATTGGGCATGGGGTGGTCAAGGAAGTAAGCACCGGCCAGTTTGCCATACCAGGGCCATTCGTACTCTGTATCGGTAGCCGCGTGGATACCCACGTAACCGCCACCCGCCTGTATGTAGCGCTCGAACGACGATTGCTGCTCGGTGTTGAGCACGTCGCCGGTGGTGCTCAGGAACACGACGGTGTTGTATTTCTTCAGATTCGACTCGGTAAACTGCGAAGCATCTTCGGTGAAGCTCACGCCGAACCCTTTCTCCGTCGCCATTTTAGCCAGCGCCTTTTTGCCGGCTTCAATGGACTGGTGCCGGAACGCAGCCGTTTTGCTAAAGACTAATACGTTGATTTTGGGCGATTGAGCATACAGGGGAAGGGAAGCAAGCCATACGCTGCATAAAAGTGCAATGGCTATTAAGCGGTTAGCTTTCATTTGGGAGACGGTTAACAAACGATTATTGAACAAATGTAGCAGGAAATCTTTTATTGTCTTTTTAGTAGACAATAAATTTTATTCAACTCTATATTTGCATAGTCATAAGATTAAAACTTGAAAGCCCGGTTTCCCTTATAAGTCTTCGTAAAAGCTGATTAACGTAGTGTTAGAACGTTCTTTACTCATTAGCATGCTACGTTATAGGTTGAAAATGGGTCTTATAGGAGAGAGGTATGCTGCTTACCCGATACGTTCTGATGCACCAGCGAATAGACAATCCGCTCGCTGGCTTACTGAATACACCATGAATGCGCTAAGTGAACAAAACTATATTCAACAGCTTTCAATCGACTGCGTCATTTTTGGCTATCAGGAACGTAAGCTCAAAGTGTTAGTGCCTAAACTGGATTTCAAGGGCGATTTCTGGGCGTTGCCAAGTGGGTACATTGATCAGAATGAAAGCATTGACCAGGCCGCCCGCCGAATTCTGGAAGGCCGAACCGGGATCAGGAACGTTTATCTGGAGCAGTTCCGCATATTTGGCGATACCGAACGGAGTAATATCCGCTTCCTGAAGCGAATGATCGAGCTGAATGAGGAAAAGATTGGGGGAGGTCACTTCATTCAAAAAGGATTTGACTGGATAACCCGCCGGTTTATTTCCATCGGCTACTACGCCCTGGTGGATATAAACAAAGTCATTCCCCAAAGAAATGAGATTGACGAGTCCATCGACTGGTATGATATTAACCAGCTGCCCCAGCTGATCATGGACCACAACGAGATGGTGAAATGTGCTCTTGAAACGCTTCAGCTGAATCTCGACCAAAAACTAATTGCCTTCAACCTGCTCCCGGAAACGTTTACGATGAAGGAAGTGCAGGAACTCTACGAAGCGATCTTCGATAAGCCGTTTGCCCGGAATAATTTTCAGAAGAAGATCCTGGACCTGAACGTATTGGAGCGCCTGGACAAAAAGTTTACCGGGGCGGCTAACAAAGCGCCCTACCTGTACCGCTTCCTGAAGCAGACGTAACGTTTACGGCTTCCGTATCGTAAATTGTTGGTGCTAAGCCGTAACGCCCGGCGTCGGACCCTCCGCTTACGTTCCTGTGAAGCTGCGAGCTGCTTTATTTCTTGGCTGTTTATGGCCCGTCCTGTTCAGCGGCCTGGGGACTAATCTTTCGTTTCGGCGTTTACTCAGGATGGTAATACCGGCAGCTGGCGCGTGGTCAGCGAAGGCAGTCAGACCGTACTGCTGCTTGCGTATGGCAACGGGCGGGTGGCCCCACTGGCCGTGACTACCAACCGCGGTGGCAGCGGCATCCTGCTCAACGGAAAACGATACCTGACTCAGGCCAGCCCGATGTGTCCTTAACCGCGTAATGTCGCCCTGTTGTCTGCTGAACGCTGTATGTCTTTTCCGAACAAGGTTGACCGAGTTCACGCATACGATTGAGCAAGCCGCTCGGCCAGTTCGCTGATTTCCTGATGTTTGACTAGACCTTGTACCCAATGAACCGGAATAGATTCATCGCTATAGTATAAACCGGCAAGACCACCAGTGACAGCACCTGTAGTATCTGTATCACCGCCCAGATTAACCGCTTTCAGCACCGCTGATGAATAGGTCGAGGTGGTCAGGAAGCACCATATACTACTCTCGAGCGTATCTATTACGTATCCTGAACTCCGAATTTCATTTTCTGACAAAAGGAAGATATTATTTTGCAGGAGCCGGTCAAATAAGGCTATTTCTTCGGGCGAGAACCTATGGGTAGCAATGAATTGATTGATTGTTTGCTGAGCTTTTTCGTAGGCCGTCAATTTGTCTACGTTCGTAAATACAGCTAAACACAATTCAACGTAAATAAAGCACGATATAACTGACCGGAAGTGTTGATGAGTGATGCCCGATACTAGTTTAACAACCTCAAATCGTTCATTGATTGAGTCTACATTATGTAAGTGGAAAACGATAGGAAGTATGCGCATGAGCGAGCCATTCCCATTGCTAAATTCAGACATTCCACCCGATAATTTCGGAGATGTGCCGCTGAACAACCGGTCGATGGCTTCGCTGGTTGCATTGCCAATGTCGAAGACAGTATCATGAGCGCCCCAGTAGCCGTGATGAGCCCACTGAATGAAGCGTGTGGCTATATCTGATAGGTCGAAGCCATTGCATAAGCTTTCTGCGGTACAAAATACCAGAGAACTGTCGTCGGAGAACGTACCCGGTGGCTGGTTCCAGGTGCCATAGCCTATATAATCGGTTATAGGTCTGCTGCGAAGGTAATCTCTTGATTTAAACTCAACGGGGACACCCAGTGCATCACCGATGGCAGCCCCTAAGAAAGCTCCCTTTATTCTTGAAATCATAGTATTGGTGGCGGTTGTGGAAAGTTGGTTTTGGCTGGCTTCAATACAGATCGTAAAAGTAAACACAATAATTACCTCACCTGATTGGCACAGGATTCGCTAACTGAACGAATGGCGAAATTCAAGCGGAGTGGTATTCGTCTTGTTCCTGAATAGCTTGCTAAACGACTGAGGGTGTTCGAAGCCCAGCATATAGGCAATTTCGCTGATCGATAAATCCGTCGTCGACAATTTTTCTTTGGCCTTGTCGATGAGTTTGTCGTGAATATGTTGCTGGGCGTTTTGTCCGGTCAGCGTCTTCAGCAAACTGCTCAGGTAAGTCGGCGACAGATTGACTTGCTCCGCCAGGTACCCGACCGTCGGTAAACCGGTTTTTAGCCGCTCATCGCTATTAAAATAAGCCTCCAGTACGGCCTCGAATCGGTCAAGTATGCTGTGGTTGATAATCTTTCGGGTAATGAACTGACGCTGATAGAACCGGTCGGCATAATTGAGCAGCACGTCGAGTTGAGCGATTATAATGTTCTGACTGAACTTGTCAATGGGAGTCTGGTATTCCCGCTGAATCTGCTGAATGATGCCCAAAATCATCAGTTCTTCCTGCTCCGACAGAAATAAGGCTTCATGAATGGAATAATCGAAGTACTCATGCTGCCGGATCGTTTTGGCCAGGGGTGTATTCCACAAAAAGTCGGGGTGAATCATCAGTAGCCAGCCCGTATGCTCATGTGATTCATCAGCCGTAACGGCAAGCACCTGACCGGGCGCCAGGAAGACCATCACGCCTTCGTCGAAATCATACGCCTGCTGACCGTATTTCATCCGACCGTTGAAGTTCCGTTTCAGCGCAATCGAATAAAAATTGTTAACGATGCTTTTCGGTGTATCCGTTCTTCGTGGTTTGACGTCGTCGAATCGGATCACACTAATGAGCGGATGGGCGGGTTTAGGCAAACCCGCAAACTGATGATAGGCGGCTATTGTATCAATTCGGTGCAGCGACTCCGTTGACATAAGTTGGTTAGATATGTAGGAGTGAGAAGATAGAAGCGTGAAGTTTTAAGACTCAGGCTGTAGGACAAGTGCCTAACGCGTACTCCTTTCTTCACGCTTCTTGATCACTAATTGTACAACAATGATAACCCTTCTTTGAGTGCAGTCGGTTTTCGGCCGAGCAGTTTTTCCAGATCAGGGCTTATGGCGTCTTCCTGTCCGTTGGCGATGTCGGTTATAAAGCCCGTAATTCGACGGGCCACGATAGAAGGCAAACCACGTCCGGTTAATTGCGCTTCAAAGGTGGCTGGCTCTGCTGGTGTATAGGGTACTGGCTTGCCGGATAGATCCGTCAAAGCAGCCGCTACGTCATAGAAGGAATACGATTCGCTACCGGTGAGCTGGTACGTTACGTTGCCTTTAAACTCAATAGCCAGGGCGTTGGCCATTGCTTCGCCCATCTCACTGCGCAGCGCAAGTGCAACCCGGCCCCGCCCGGCCGGTACGTAGATACCACGTTCGAACACGGCCTCTCCGCCCACAAACTGCGGAATGGCGTCGAGGTACAAACTGTTCTGAAACAGCGTATAGGCCAGCCCGCTTGCTTTAATGTAATCTTCCGTTTGAAAGTGCCCGTCCATCAACCGGTTGACCAGCGTAGTCCGGTCTTTCAGCGCCCGGCTCGTATACGCAATCCGCTGAACCTGTGCGTTTCGGGCCGCGTCCACGACCTGCTGATGCTGACGAATCCGGTTTTCTTCATCCGTGCCGGCAATCAGCAAGACGGTTTTGATACCCTGCATGGCGCTGTCGAGCGAGTCAATATCGTCGTAGGTGCCAACGCGTACGGATACCCCCTGTTCAATCAGGTTGACAGCTTTGTTTTTGTCCCGCACGAAGGCGGCAATCTGGCTGGCGGGCAACGTTTGCAATAGCTGTTGAACGACTGCGTTGCCTAAGTGGCCTGTAGCTCCGGTTACTAAGATCATGATGACGTTGTTTGGTTTTCTGATAACAAAGGTCCGTCATAGCTAACCCACAGACGTAGCCAGATTGATGATTGTTGTAGCCGAATTAACCGTACAGGATAGCTTTTGCAAAGGTTGATAAAGACCGTACTTCTAACGTAAATCGCTGGTTTGGGATTGAAAGCTGCGCGAAGCCGAGACGCAGTATACCTCAGTCAGCACTTACCTTAACTTTTTCTATTCGGGCGTAAAAGCCCCGCAAACGGCTCTCTACCTCAATTCATCATTTGCCGTCGAACTACTTGTATGTCCAGCGATCTACACCACCAAACTTCTAAAAACCGACTAACCCTGTTCTGCAGCTGTAGCTATCATTCTTTGGGCCGAAGGCTGCAAGCTCATACTTAGACTCATTGATCGTAACCCTAATCAGTAGAACAGACAAGCTTGTGCCTTAGAAACCTAAGCTCTCTCCTCCATGAAAAATAAAGATCAGCCGTTTATATGGCTACTCGAGCAGTATGCGTTTAGCGCCATTGGAAAATACATCGATCAGGCTGATAGCCAAACCCAAACCCAGCTTATCAAGCTTTACAGTGATATTTACGATCAGCTTGCTCTTGAATCCGCTGAGTCAGAAGAAATAGATCATCCCCTTAGTCAAGAAAGTGACCCCCAAAGCGCTTATAAAGGGAATACGGCGCGCCTACTTAGGGGCTACCACTATACCGTTGAATCCACTAAGTTGAACATCCAACAGATGGATGAACTCATTGAACAAACCAATCAATGTCCCGGCTCGTCGGCTCATCGCGACCATTTGCTCCATCACTACCAATCTATCCGGGCTGGCTTTGTCGTCTGCCTGGAAACAACGCTGGCTTTATGCCAGCATGAGCTATTCAATCGCTAGTTCAATCTGCATAAATTAGTTTGTTATTACCTTCCTAGTCGGTTAAGAACCTAACCTGGGTTTGACGTTTGCAATAGCCACAGTTACCTTACTCGATAAAGGTCGACTGGCCGACACCTCCACCGCCGGGTGTTTCAATACGTATCCGTTCACCTGCCTGCATCGCCCGCGTGAAAATACCGGACAGTTCCTCTTCCTGACCATCCCCATAAATAAGCGTTTGTCGGCCTGGTTTTCCGGCTTCGCCACCGTTCAGTCCGTAGGGCGAGACAATGCGGTGCTGGCTAAGCAGGGTGGCCTGCACAGGCTCCAGAAACTCGATCTCGCGGATGATGCCATCGCCACCGGTCCACTGACCAGCCCCTCCGGAGTTGGTACGGATGCTGAACTGTCGCAGGCGAACCGGATAGCGTCGTTCGAGTTCTTCGGGATCGGTGAGTTTGGTATTGGTCATATGCTGGTGTACCGCCGAACGTCCGTCTGCCCCGTCGGTTGCACCGGCTCCCCCGCCGATGGTTTCGTAATACCCGAAAGCGTCCGGGGTCGCGCCCGACTTGCCGAACAGAAAATTATTCATGGTCCCCTGGCTACAGGCTGCCAGATTCAATGCTTTCAGCAACGTATCAACTAACCGCTGACTGACTTCTGTATTGCCGCCCACAACGGCCGGACAACGGGCCGGATCATCGGGGAATATCGGGTTGAGAAACGACGAATCGGGTAGAATCAAATCGACCGGTGCCATCAGCCCTTCGTTTAGCGGAATACTTACCGGAGTCGCTGACGCTTCAGCCTGATCAGAGGCTATCCATAATCGGATAACGTACAGTATCGCGCTGTGTAAAATGGAAACGTTCGCGTTCAGGTTGTTGGGGTGAACGGCCGAGGTGCCCGTAAAGTCAAACGTAATGCGACCGTCGTTTATGCGGATGGTTACCCGGATGATATGCCCATCGTCGAGCGATTCCTCGGCAGTAAAGCGTTGCCCGTTGAGAGGTTGGAGAACCGCTGAAATTGCCTGGCTCGCTGATCGTTTCAACTGCGCCATGTACTGATGAACCGTGCCCAGGCCGTGCTGACGTACCAGGGTGCGCAGGGCAGCTTCTCCGGTTCGCAGCGAGGCCAAAGCCGCTTCGATATCGGCGCGGTTCTCGGCTAGCGAGCGCGTTGGATAAGATCCCTGGGTAAACTGCTGTTCCAGGCCTGTCGGGCCACCCCATTGAAATTCCCCGGCTTTCATTACGTAGCGCGGTTCCAGCACAACACCTTCTTCCAGGAGCGAAATCGCATCGGGTGGCATTGAACCCGGTACTTTGCCGCCGATCTCGGCGTGGTGAGCCCGGTTGATGACGTAGCCAATCAGGTGCTGTTTGCCATTCGGATCTTCGTCGGTAAACACACCACTGAGCAACGTAACGTCGGGGAGGTGCGACCCGCCGTATTTGGGATGATTGAGAATGATCACATCGCCCGGCCCGACGGGTAGTTTGGCTACGGTCAAGCGGGCGCAGACGCCTAAGCTGCCCAGGTGAACTGGAATGTGCGGGGCGTTGGCAACGAGTTCTGCGTTAGCGTCGAGTAAGGCGCAGGAAAAATCGAGCCGTTCCTTCACATTGACCGAAAATGCCGTGCGCTGTAGCTGAGCCCCCATTTCTTCGGCAATCGCCCGAAAACGCTGGGTGAACAACTCAAGCTGAATGACGTTATCAACCTGACCGATACGTTCAGAATGTGGGGAAGATGAGTTTACGTCAACAAGCGGCTCAGGGCCTGAATCAGCCGATAATTCGGTGGGAAATGAATCGTCTTCGTCTTCGATATAGTCAACGACAACATTCCGATTGGCCTGGACAACGAGCCGCCAGCCGGGTTCAATAAAAGTGGAGGACGTCGTATTCAGCAGCAGCGCAGGGCCACGAAACGTATCGCCTTCCTCTAAAACTGTCCAATCGTATGCCGGATACTCACCCGCCAAAAAGGCGGGTACGGCATGACGATGACTAACCGGTGAGCCACTGATAGCGTACGGGTCACTGATGGTACTCGCCAGTACGCGCAGACTTTCCACTTCAATAGGCCGCGGTTGTCCATGGGTGTTCGTCGGGTAGTGGCCGTAGAGGTGTTGATAGGCTTCCTGAAACTGGTCGGCCAGCGTGCGGTGGTTGCCTTCGGCGAACGGAATGGTAAGCGTTGTTTCCTGACCCTGCAACCGAAGGGAAAGCAGTACCGACTGCACCGACACGAAACTATTCGGGCCCACATCCTGCCGCAACGACGCCAGGGCCTGCTCCTCCACTTCAGCACGTATGGATGGCAGGTTCGCTTCAATCTGACTAAGCGGTTGCAGGATGGATCTTGACGTCATGCGTTCGATCCTGGCCTGTCCTATGCCGTAGGCGCTCAGCAAACCTCCATCGAACGGAAGCAGAATGCGGCTCATGCCCAGCCGCCGGGCGATGGCGCAGCCGTGCAGTCCACCCGCACCGCCGAAAACCAACAGTCCATAAGTGGTCGGATCGAATCCTCTGGCTACTGAAATCTTCTGGATTGCACCGGCCATGGTCTCGTTGGCGATACGTTCAAAACCACGTAGCAGGACGGTTGCGTCGGGTTGGGTGCTGGTTTTCTGGACGATCTCGTTGATAATGCGGCCTAAAGCTGCCTGAGCTTTTTCTGAAAATACCGGAATACCGAATTGGTCTGGGTGGAGCTTACCCAACAGCAGATTTACGTCGGTAATGGTTAGCGGTCCGCCCGCACCGTAACAGGCTGGTCCCGGATTCGCTCCGGCGCTTTGCGGACCCACGCGCAACTGCGAGCCATCGAACCAGCAGACCGAGCCACCTCCGGCGGCTACGGTTTCAATCGCCAGCGACGGAAGCTGCAACTCAAAAGCACCGATCTTGGTCGAGAAGCGGTAATCCAAATGGGTCTGAATACGCGCTACGTCGGTGCTGGTGCCGCCCATGTCGAGCGTTAAGACGTTCATGTCGTCGGCAACGCTCGCGGCACCGATCACACCACCCGCCGGACCACTTAGCAGACTGTCTTTCGGCTGAAACAGATCGGCGCGGATCAGGCCGCCCGAACTGGTCATGACCCGCACGGGATGCCCACCCAGCTGTTGCTGTACGTTGTGCAGGTAAGTCCGGAGTACGGGCGTCAGATAGGCATCGACAACGGCAGTTTGCGTACGCGCTACGTAACCAGGGGAAGTTGATACGTCCGTAGATAAAGTTATGAGTTGATAACCAGCCGCCCTAAGGGCCTGCCGGACTTGCTGTTCGTGAATGGGGTTTTGGTACGCATTAAGCAGGGAAACCGCTACGGCATCCGGGCTTGTTTGCCGAAGGCCCTCCAGCAAGGTAGCCATTGTTTCATCTGACAAAGGCGTTAGCACCTCGCCGTCGGCGGAGATGCGTTCGTCGACTTCCAGCACCTGATCATACAGAACTTCGGCGGGCGGAATAGCCAGTTCGAACAAGTTGGGCCGCTGCTGCGTACCGATCGACAAGAGATCCTGAAAGCCTTTCGTCACTAGTAAAGCCACCCGGCCCCCTTTTCGTTCGAGCAGCGCGTTTGTGCCTTTTGTGGTGCCCAGCCGCATTTCCAACGCGGGAAAGGGTCGGTTAAGGGGAGTCCGGGTAAGCAGTCGGGTGGCCAGCACCGGCGCTTCTTCATCGGCAAAAAGCTCGATCGTAAAAGGTCCAGCCAGTGAGCCGGGCCGCCCGTTCGGATCGGAGACACGTAACGTACCGTCAACGTCCAGCGATTCAACCTGATAAACTTGGTCTGTTTCAATGACCCGGAACTGATAGCCCGCAAAGATGGGTGCGGTTAACCAGGCCGATTCTACCTTGCCTTCCTTTAAGCGTCCGCGCAGTCGGCTGCTGCTTAACACTTTAGTGCGGTGCAGAATGCCGTCAGGGTCAAGGGCCAGGCCGTCGGTAAACGTACCGCCCGTATCAATCGAGATTTGCCACATGGGTTAGTCGGTGTAAGGGCGGTTCAAAAAGTACCGCGCTAATCACAAGCTTTAGTTGATGAGCGTAACGCCCGCCTGCCGATACGTTGTTATGAGTTCGGCCGGAGCTTCGGCATCCGTTATCAATATGTCAAACAGCGTCAACGGCGCAAAATAGAGGTATTTGTTGGTTTCTAACTTCGACGAATCGCAAAGTAGATACGTTCTGGCCGACTGTCGGGCCATTATCACGGCCGTGCTGGCTTCTTTTTCGCTGTTGGCACTCAATCCATGTTGCAGCGAAATGCCATCTACGCCAATAAACGCCCGGTTGGCCCGGTAGCGGGCCATATGCTCTTCGGCGATCAGGCCATGAACCGCCTGCCGATCTTTATCGACTTCGCCCCCAACCAGGTTAACGCTTACGTCGGCTGACATCAGTTCGGCTACAATCGGCAGCGAGTTGGTGACGACCGTAATGCGTTTGTTGCGGATGAATTGACATAACCGGAAAACGGTGCTGCCGCAATCCATAAAAATGACATCGCCTTCCTGGATCTCCTGCGCGGCCAACTGGCAGATGTAATCTTTACGCTCGGCATTGACCGCAGCTTTGTTAGAAAACCGAAACTGATCGGTGGCTGCGCTTACTTTCATAGCTCCGCCCCGCGTCCGATACACTAAACCGGAAGCCGCCAGCTGAACCAGATCACGCCGGACGGTCATTTCCGACGTTTGCAGCAGATCGGCCAGTTCACGTACGTCGGCTGAACCCCGCTGTTCGACCGTTTGTACAATAAGTCGCTTCCGATGTTGAAAATTCATGCGCAATGATTTGTTTTGCTCAAAAATAAACAAATTCAAACATATTTGAACAAAATGAGTAATAGACGGGTGCAAATAACCGAAGAGAAGCTGCTCTCTGACAACTGGTACGTACTGAAACGCTTTACGTTCAACTACCTTAAGAAAAATGGCGAATGGACAACCCAGCAGCGCGAGGCTTACGATCGCGGAAACGGAGCTACGATTCTGTTGCATAACCCCGACGCCAACACGGTGATTCTTACCCGTCAGTTTCGCCTGCCGACATTTGTTAATGGAAATCCGTCGGGTATGCTGATCGAAGCCTGCGCGGGTCTGCTCGATGACGAACATCCCGACGACGCCATCCGGCGTGAAACAGAAGAAGAGACGGGGTACCGGATTGAATCGGTACAGAAAGTAATGGAAGCGTACATGAGTCCGGGGTCAGTAACCGAAAAGCTCTATTTCTATATCGCTCAGTACTCGGCCGATACGCAGCGAAATGCGGGGGGCGGCATCGACGAAGAAGAGATTGATATTCTGGAGATACCGGTCAGTCAGGCGCTGGCAATGGTCGACAACGGGGAGATTATGGATGGCAAAACGATTATGCTCCTCCAATACCTGCGCTTGAAGCAAATCGCTGCGATGAACTAGGCTGCCCATAACAGAACTGGATTTCGGGGACCGTTAATCTGGATACAACAACAAGCGATTGGGCTACTTTTCTGCCGGCCGATCGGCTGACCTTTGTCTTGTTAATTAACCACATACACAAGCAAATGGACGGTATTCAAACAATTCAGCTAGGCAGTCAGGGACTCATCGTTCCGGTAGTAGGCCTTGGCTGCATGGGCATGTCTCAGATTAATGGAGCCGATATTTACGGACGAGCCAATGACGAGGAATCCATCGCGACCATTCATCGCTCGCTGGAATTAGGCGGCAACTTTTTAGACACGGCCGATTTATATGGTCCGTTGCAAAACGAACGACTCGTTGCCAAAGCCATTAAAGGCAATCGCGATCGGTACATCATTGCCACCAAATTTGGCTTCGAGATCGATGACAATGAGCAGCTGACCTGGCAGTTTAACGGGAAACCGGACTACGTAAAGAAAGCCGCCGAACGCTCGCTGAAAAACCTCGGTACCAACTATATCGACCTGTATTACCTGCACCGGCTCGACCCCGGCACGCCCATTGAAGAAACGGTTGGCGCAATGGCTGAACTCGTGCAGGAAGGCAAAGTTCGATACATCGGCCTGTCGGAGGTGTCGTCGGAAACGATCCGGAAGGCCCACCGCATTCACCCGTTAACCGCCGTGCAAACGGAATACTCGTTGTTTGAGCGGGAAGTTGAAGAGGCCGGTATTGTCGATACGCTTAAGGAGCTTGGCGTTGGCCTGGTTGCGTACTCGCCACTGGGGCGAGGCTTTATATCGGGCGATGTCAAAAGTCCCGATGATTTTGCGGAAGACGATTTTCGGAGAGGGATTCCCCGGTTTCAGGGCGAGCAGTTTTACAAAAATCTTGAGCTGGTCAACGAGATAAAACGGCTGGCGGCTGAAAAAGACGTAACGCCATCGCAGTTGGCTATCGCCTGGGCGATTGCGAAAGGTTCACTGCCAATTCCGGGCACAAAACGCGTTACGTATGTCGAGCAGAACATAGCTGCAGCCAGCATTACCCTGAGCGAGGACGACCTGAACCGATTAGAACGCATTATTCCGCTGGGAACGACGACGGGGGCTCGTTATGATGAAGTGGGTATGACTTGGATCAATAAGTAAACGACTTCACATTAACCGGATGAACTCGGTTATGCCATCCAGAGTTCTTCCGGTTGATTAACGGATTCTACCGATGAAAAAAACGGCGACTACTCCTTACGTCATCAAGTCAATTTCGGAATTACACCGCTTACTATCGCTGCCCCGGCCGCAGCATCCGTTGGTGAGCATGATCGACCTGAGTGATCTGAGAGCCTCCTGCTCGGAACTGGTCGGTAGTTTTGTTTATAACTTCTATTCGATCTGCATCAAAAAAGACTTCGCCGGGAAACTGAAATACGGTCAGAACTACTACGACTTCGATGACGGAGTGATGACGTTTTTTTCGCCCGGTCAGGTCATCGCTACCGATGCCGCCGATCAGATTGCGCTGAACGGCTGGTGGCTGGTCGTTCATCCTGATTTTATTCAGAATTATCCATTGGCCAAACGCATCAAAGAATATGGGTATTTCTCATACGCGGTGAACGAAGCACTGCATCTTTCCGAGAAAGAAGAGGCCATGATAACGTCTATCATGAAGAATATCGAACAGGAATATCATTCGGCAATCGATACCTTCAGCCAGGATGTTATCGTCGCTCACATGGACTTGTTGCTTACCTACGCCAACCGGTTCTACAACCGGCAGTTCATTACCCGGAAGCAGGCCAGTAACGATCTGCTGATCCGCGTCGAAGAACTGCTTACCCGTTACTTCAACAGCGAGGCCGTTCAGAAATCGGGGCTGCCTACGGTGCAGTACATCGCAGACCAACTCAACCTTTCTCCCAGTTATCTAAGCGATTCACTACGTGCGCTAACGGGGCAGAGCACGCAGCAGCATATTCAAAACAAACTCATTGACAAGGCGAAAGAGGTATTAAGCACTACGTCCATGTCGGTCAGTGAAATCGCGTATCAGCTCGGGTTCGAGTATCCGCAGTCGTTCAGCAAGCTATTCAAGAACAAGACGAACGTATCACCGCTTGAATTCCGGCATTCGTTTAACTAATTCCGAATAGCTGTAAACGTCAAAGCCAGTCGATGAGACTGGCTTTGACGTTTACAGAAGGTTTTTCTTTACTTATTTTCCCGCTGAGATCATATTGGCAAACAATCGGTAAGCTCCGGGCACACCCGCGGGCAGTTCGCGGAAAAACACCAGTCCCGTGTACATATAATGTCCTTTTCCGTAGCTGGCGTAAATCAGACTGCCCTGCTTCGGCGCTTCGTTCTGATCGTTGGCCGAGAAGATGGGTTCGTAGGCTTTGTCCCAGTCCTGGGCGAAGTAAAGGCCACGTTCCTGAATCCAGCCCGAAAAGTCGGCTTCTGTGATCTTGTTAGGCGTATTGAGCAGCGGATGCGCTGGATTAAGGAACGTCATTTTAGCATCCTCTTCAGTCACGCGGTCGCGGCCAACTGTAAAAGGGTAGGGGCCAAGCTGCGCTACTTTCAGGCCGCCGTTGTTCACAAAACCACCCGGCGTTACGTACTGAACGACCAGGTTGCCGCCATTCTTGACGTAATCAAAGAGTTTGGCCTGATAACGGGCTAAGTAGTCGTTGGTGTTATAAGCCCGCACACCGGCCACAATGGCGTCGTAGACTGCTAGATTTCCGTTTAGTTCGGCCGGGCCGAGCAAAGTTACCCGGCACCCCATCTGTTGCAGGGCCGCCGGAACCTCGTCGCCCGCTCCGACAATGTAGCCGATATTTTTAGCCGTCACCTTCACGTCCAGCTTCACCAGTTTGGCTTCGGCAGGCGGAAAGAGCGTCTGCGTAGGGATGTGCTTATAGGCAATCACGCGCAAACCCGTCGTGAATGTGCCCGAGTTGGTTGTCATCACCGCCTGTAGCTTGCCATTTTTCGCCTGCGCCGTTGGTGAAACCGTAAATGACAACCGCTGTTCGTCGCCTTTTTTTGTTAGCGTAAACGGCAGCGAAGCCGGTTCTGCCCGCCAGCCCACCGGAACGAATAACCGTAAGGTGCCCGATACGTTGGCGCGACCGGCCTGTACCACCACCTCGGCCGTCTTGGGCGTACTGGTTGAGAACACATACACCCGTTCACCCAGATTAGCCGTAACATCGGGCTGAATGATGAAGGGTCGGTAAGTCTCTCCGTCTACGGGATCCGTTGATTTGTAAACAACCGGTCGGGTGTAGGTAAAGCGCTGGCCTTCTATCTCAAAGGTATAGCTGGCGGATAGGGCGGGCGGATTCTCGGGTAAGCCAATCAACTGCTGGTTGTCTACCTGAAATAAGCCTTTATCGATTGGTTTTTCGAGCCAGTAGGGCTGCGAAATCTTGTGTGTTTTCGGAATCGTTACGGTTGTTGGCCACACCACGACGTCGTTCGGCTTGAGCGCCAGGTTCAACGTAGTGTCTTTGCCGGTTGAATACCGAATACCGACTAGTTTAACCGCTTCGGCAGAGCGCCCCACTACGTTGGTTGTTAACTTAATCGACTCGCCGGGCGTAGCTGCATAATCGGCCGGATTTGTCTCGAACCATAAGCCGGTACATTGCTGAATAAGCGTTTGAATGTCCTGGCGTTTCGTTTTTACGTATATACTTGAGGTGTCCAGCCTGCCTATCGCGCCGTACAGTTGCACCAGTGCGGGTACCGACGCGGCTGGCTGATCGGGTTTAAACTGAGCAATCACCTGATTGACCAGCGTCTGTACCGATTCGCTGTTCGGGACACGTTTCCAGCTTAGGTCGATACCGTCGAATGGATCTTTTTCGGCCGGATCACCCCCTTTCAAGAGAAGATAGTCCATGCGCGCTCCCCGGTTGGCCGCTACGCCAAATCCCTGGCTTTTGTGCTGAGTCCGGCTTTCGGACGCAATTTCGCCGTACGATTTGCCCAGCAGCGGGTTGTATAAACCTGTTTCAATGCCAATCAGATTGCCCGGCTCGTCGGGCTTTTTGTTGCTGAAAAACGCATTCGGAATAAATACATTCCACATGATGCGTTTGGCCTGCCAGGGTTTTACGTACGCCAGCTGCTCAGGAAACCGGTTGGCATCGTTCGCAATTTTGAAGGCTTCTTCCGCCAGGAAACCCGACGCGCTATGGTGACCGTGACCCGCGCGGGCATCGGGCGGAAAGCGCGTGATAATCACATCGGGCTGGTGCTTACGAATCATCCAGACGACATCGGCCAAGACTTTATCCTGACCCCACGTCCGAACGGCTTCGTTGGTCGATTTCGAGAAGCCGAAGTCATAGGCCCGGCTGAAATATTGGTCGGGACCGTCGATGCGCCGGGCGGCCAGTAACTCCTGGGTTCGGATAACGCCGATGTTTTCGCCCTGCTCGGGTCCAATCAGGTTCTGCCCGCCGTCGCCCCGCGTCAACGACAGGTACGCCGTCCTGACCAGCCGGTCTTTGGCCATGTACGCCAGCAGCAGCGTATTCTCGTCGTCGGGGTGGGCCGCTATGTACAGTACGGAGCCGAGTACATTCAGCTTGTTAAGGTTTGATAATATGTCGCTGGACGATGCGGTTTTAATCGGGCCGTAGGGCACCTGAGCAAGACCAGCCGAAGAAATAATCAGGAACAGGAGAACAGAGAGTAGGGAGCGTTTTTTCACGGGCTCTTGAATTGGAAATCAATACTGGCAAATATAACCGCTCTGGGCTTTTAAACACGCCTTCCGGCGTAACGTGTTTAGGAGTACGTATCAACAACGAGCTATGAAGTCAGCGGACGCATTGAATCATTCGACGCCGGATAAAAGTGGTTTTCCAGAGTACAGATGATTCTTCGAAAAACTGTAAAAAACCTCGAAAAAAGTCAACCAGCGGCCCTTATTACGTTGGGTTATGAAAGGGCAAATTCTATCTTTGCGAGCAATCAAATTTCTAACCTATTAATCAATCGCATGAATTACAGTATCTATCTGGTTCCCCTCCTGGGTATTGTTGGCTTGTTGGTCATGTTCACAAAATTCCTGTGGGTATCCCGGCAGGACGCTGGGGATGCCCGGATGCAGGAAATCGCGTCGTACATTGCCGATGGAGCCATTGCCTTTCTTAAGGCCGAATGGAAAGTACTGACGTACTTTGGTATCATAGTGGCCATCTTATTAGCGTACTCCGGTACGCTGGTCGAGAATTCCAGTCCCATCATTGGTCTTTCTTTCTTACTTGGCGCTTTCCTCTCTGCCTTAGCGGGTTATATCGGCATGAATATCGCCACCAAGGCAAACGTACGTACTGCCCATGCGGCTCGTACCAGCCTGGCCGACGCCCTGAACGTATCGTTTACGGGTGGTTCGGTGATGGGTATCGGCGTAGCCGGTCTGGCCGTGTTAGGACTAGGCAGCCTTTTTATCGTTTTATATAACCTGTACGTTGGGCCCGGTGGTGACGTGAATGGTCTGCCTATGGAAAAAGCCCTCGAAGTCCTGGCCGGTTTTTCGCTCGGGGCCGAATCAATTGCCTTATTTGCCCGCGTAGGCGGTGGTATCTATACAAAAGCGGCCGACGTTGGTGCCGACCTCGTCGGTAAAGTAGAAGCTGGTATTCCGGAAGATGATCCGCGCAACCCGGCTACTATTGCCGATAACGTAGGTGATAACGTTGGTGACGTGGCCGGTATGGGGGCTGACCTGTTCGGTTCGTACGTGGCAACCATTCTGGCAACAATGGTACTGGGTCGCGAGATCCGTATTCCGGCGGAAGCAAACATTACCGGACACGCACCCATCGTACTGCCTATGATGATTGCCGGTCTCGGCCTGATTTTCTCGATTATCGCTACGTATTTCGTACGTATCAAAAACGATAACGGGAGTGTACAGGGGGCGTTGAACCTCGGCAACTGGGCTTCCATCATCATCACCCTGATTGCGTCCTACTTTCTGGTAACCAGCTACCTGCCCGACGTAACGATGGAGATTCGGGGCGTTGAGTTTACGCGGATGGACGTGTTTTACGCCATTGTAACGGGTTTGATCGTGGGGGCGCTGATGTCGATAATCACCGAATATTATACCGCGATGGGCCGTCGCCCGGTCTTGTCAATCATTCGGCAATCAGCAACGGGAGCGGCTACCAACATCATCGGTGGGCTTTCGGTCGGTATGGAATCAACGGTTCTGCCGATTCTGGTGCTGGCGGCTGGTATCTATACGTCCTATCATTTTGCGGGTCTGTACGGCGTCGCTATTTCGGCGGCCGGTATGATGGCCACTACGGCCATGCAGCTGGCCATTGACGCCTTTGGCCCCATTGCCGATAACGCGGGCGGGATTGCTGAAATGAGCTACCTGCCCGAAGAAGTTCGGAGCCGCACGGATATTCTGGATGCGGTC
The DNA here is from genome assembly GCF_054778895.1 of Spirosoma fluminis. Taxonomy (NCBI): domain Bacteria; kingdom Pseudomonadati; phylum Bacteroidota; class Cytophagia; order Cytophagales; family Cytophagaceae; genus Spirosoma; species Spirosoma fluminis. The sequence continues at coordinate 679,078 of NZ_BAAGZD010000041.1, read as the reverse complement.
GGCAACACCACGGCTGCTACGGGAAAAGGCTTTGCGATTGCCTCGGCTGCGCTGACGGCCCTGGCTTTGTTTGCCGCGTTCGTGGGTATTTCGGGTATTTCCGCCATTGATATTTACAAAGCCGACGTACTGGCTGGCTTGTTTGTGGGGGCAATGATTCCGTTTATCTTCTCCTCGCTGGCGATTGCCGCTGTGGGCCGGGCTGCTATGAAGATGGTGGAAGAAGTGCGCCGTCAGTTCCGTGAAATTCCGGGCATTCTGGAAGGAACCGGCAAACCCGAATACGAAAAGTGCGTAGCGATCTCGACTCAGGCATCGATCCGCGAAATGGTGCTGCCAGGTGCAATTGCTTTAACGGCACCGGTTATCGTCGGTTTCATTTTTGGTCCCGAAGTCCTCGGTGGATTGCTGGCGGGCGTAACGGTATCGGGCGTATTGATGGGGATTTTCCAGAACAACGCCGGTGGTGCCTGGGATAACGCCAAAAAATCGTTCGAAAAAGGAGTGGAGATCAACGGTGAAATGTTTTATAAAAAGTCGGAGCCGCACAAGGCATCGGTAACGGGCGATACGGTCGGTGATCCGTTCAAGGATACATCCGGTCCGTCGATGAACATCCTGATCAAACTGATGTCGATTGTCTCGCTCGTTATTGCGCCCTACATCGCCGTGCCTTCGTCCGATATACCAAACTCGGCCAGAGAAGGCAAGACAGCAGCCGGGACCGAAGTTCCTCTGGAGGAATCAACGGCGGCCGATAACGATACGATCAGCACACCAAATATGGGGAAAGACAAAGCCGAACGTCCTTAAACCAAACGCTCAGATACGAAACAAATACGCCGATTCCTGACAGGAGTTGGCGTATTTGTTTTTATGTTTGTTAAGTTCCTTTAGCAGTAGCAGCCAGGATTGTTTAAGGGAGAAAACAGGCTGGTTAATTATGACTGACGGACAGGCTTATGAATTACCGGGAAAGACAACCGCCTGACTACCTGCGGGGCTACGTTCGATATATCTGGACCTTGGAACGTACTACTGCCGACATCCTGCCGGCAACGTTCAGACCCATTGCCGATGGCTGTCCGGGCGTCATGTTTCACCAATCGAATGAAGGAGCGCTCGTTCAGAACCAAAAGCAACTGCCCGACTTGTTTCTGTATGGGCAAACAACGCAGTGTACCGAGATTTCGTCGATTGGTACACTGCGGACCATTGGCGTCGTCTTTTACCCCGACGCGCTAAAAACCGTATTCGGATTGGAGGCTGATGAACTTACCAACGGCTGTACAGACCTGAACCTGCTATCCCGCCGACAAGGGCATTCGTTGGCAGAGCGACTGCAGAATACTCAGTCGGTGGACAGCCAGATTAGCGTGCTTTCATCGTATTTAACCGCTCAGCTTACCCAAACCAGCAGACCGACCGATGCTGCCATGAAATACGCACTCTCGCAGCTGATCGCATCCAGCGGCAATGTGTCCCTAAAAAAGTTACAGGATGACCTGCGGCTGACGGAACGGAGCTTTGAACGCCGGTTTAAGCAATGGGTTGGTATTTCGCCTAAACTCTTCGCGCGAATCTGCCGCTTTCAGGCCTCGCTGGGGCAACTCAGGAACAATACGTACGACAAGCTGTCCGACATAGCATTTGAGCAGGAATATGCCGACCAGTCGCATTTCATTCGCACCTTCAAAGAGTTTGCGGGGGTCTCACCCTATCAGTTTCGGAAACAGACCGGCGACGTAGCCGATAACTTTTCCTTGCTGATGACGTAACGTAAGTGTCGGTTTTGTTCTATTTTCGGGCTAAGTGGGCTTCTAGTTTTGTCAAAAAAAGACTATGAAACTGCTTATTCTTGGATCAACCGGTGGCACAGGCCGCCAACTTGTCGAACAGGCCCTCGCACAACACCATCAGGTCACCGCCTTCGCGCGAATCCCCGCCAAACTCAACCTGACTGACCCCAACCTGACCGTTGTTCAGGGCGACGTACTGGATTACCCGTCGCTGGAACGGGCCGTACAGGGACAGGATGCGGTTCTATCGGCGATCGGGTCTCCGGCCAATAAAATTGGCACGATCCGCTCGGAGGGGACCCTGAATACTATTCGGGCCATGGAGAAAAACGGTGTCCAGCGACTAATCTGCCAAACCTCACTTGGCTACGGCGACAGTCGGGACGTACTGGATATGACCCCTTTCTTTTTCAAGTACATAATTGTGCCATTTATCCTGCGGAAGGGGTTTGCCGATCACGCCCTTCAGGAAGAATACATCAAACAAAGTCAACTAGATTGGGTGATTGTGCGGCCTGGTAACCTGACCGACGATCAGCTAACTGGTCAGTATCGGCACGGGTTTGCAGCTATCGACAAGGCGCTCAAAGTCAAAATAGCCCGGGCCGACGTAGCGGACTTTATGCTGAAGCAGTTAACCGACAATACGTACCTGCACAAAACCCCCGGTGTATCGTATTAAACCTATCCGGACGGACATCTGGAGGCAAGTCGATGTTGATTTGATCGGTAACGTTAAAAAGCGAGGTCCCCACCGGAAATTCCGGTGGGGACCTCTTTTCAATACGTTGAGTAAATCAGGTGCTAGAACCTAGCTGACTTTGAAAGAGTCTTTGTTATTCTCAATGGTGCTTTCTGCATCATCAGCCAGTTGGTCAACTTTATCGTTGTACTGACCTTTTACATCTTCCTTGTTTGTCTGCGCCTGATTGTAGGCCGACTGTGCCTGATCTTTATATTGGTTCAGTTGATCTTTCGCTTTGGCAGCGTATTCATCAACCTGAGTTCTTGCCTGCTCGTAACCTTCTTTCACCTGAGCCACGCCTTTTTCCCACTGATCTTTCAGGTCGCCCGAGCGCTTGTTGGCTTCATCAACCAGCTTGTCGCGGGTTTCTTTACCGCTACGTGGGGCTGTTAACAACCCAATAACAACGCCCGTAATAATGCCTGTCAGAAAATCTCTTGTACTTCTCATTGCTTTGCTTGTTTTAGGTGATTAGTGATGGTTTACTTCGCTCTGCGCTTCGTCTGCTCGACTACATCCTGCGTTTTGCTTACCGCCGAATCTACGTAGTCGTTGTACTGGTCTTTGATATTCTCAAGACCCGACTGAAGTTGATCCTGAAGGTCTTTGAAAAACGAGTCAGACTCCGACGAAATTCGCTTACGAGTCTTCTTGCCACTTTCCGGGGCTAGCAGAACGCCAATAACCGCGCCTACTGCTATTCCTACTAAGACACCTGGTAATGATTTCATGTGCTCTTGGTCTAGTGTGATGATTGGATACGCCTTCCCTTTAGAAAATTTTGTACCACATTGTGATATATTTAGTAACTCGCTGTGGATAAAATAGTTATCTGGTTGCAGTGGAAAGACGTATTTTTAATGAATTGAGGAGTAATTTCTACAACGACGTCCAGGTTTTACCCAACTCATCAATCTCAGGCAGACCAGATTGCATCAAAGCGACCAGGCAGAGTGGATTTGGATTCGCGATTGGAAAAACATTTGCCTAGGCTTTACAAGTTGCTTAATTACCAACCTTCACTTCGGGTAATGACACCTACACTCCTTTTCTTCTCGGTTTATGCAAGCTTTTTTGTTGTAGCCTCATTCATCCACTTCATCCGACTCGATTATTGGTGGATACGCATCTGGGATTTCCCTCATCTTCAGTTAACGGCCTTAACCACGGCCGGGCTGGTGGGCTGGTTGGTCGTCAATCCCGTTTTTAGCTGGCCGCTTGGTCTTATCCCATTCGGTTTACTGGCGGCCATGATGTACCAGGGCTGGCTGATTTACCCGTACACGTTTGTGCATGACAGGCAGGTAAAGGCGCTTCAACCGGTTACTGATGAATCGGCTATTACCCAGAATCGGATTCGTCTGCTAACGGCCAACGTGTTTATGGACAACACCCAAACGCCCGACGTACTGGCGCTGATTCAGACGCATCAGCCTGATGTTGTTTTGCTACTGGAAACCAATGAAGCCTGGCGACGCGCCTTGCAGCCTATAGAAGCGAGCTATGCCTACCGGATTCTTTATCCGCTCGAAAATACGTACGGTATGCTTATGTATTCGCGTATACCCATCGGCCATCAGGAACTGCGTTTCCTGATTCAGGACGATATTCCTTCCATCTACACCCAGTTAACGCTGCCTTCCGGACAACTGATTCACTTTTTTGGGGTTCATCCTATGCCGCCGAGCCCAACCGAACACTACCGTTCTACAGAGCGTGATGCCGAACTATTGCTGGTGGGAAAAGAATGCCGTACACTCGACGGGCCCATTATTGTAGCCGGTGATCTGAACGACGTAGCGTGGTCGCATACAACCCGTTTGTTTCAGCGAGTAAGCGGACTACTGGATCCTCGGGTCGGCCGGGGTCTGTTCAGTACGTTTCACGCCCGGTATTTCTTTCTGCGCTGGCCGCTCGATCACGTATTTGTGTCTCACCATTTTCAGTTGGAGACACTCCAACGGCTGCCGAATTGCGGCTCCGACCATTTCCCTATTCTAGTATCGCTGATTTATGCACCGACACTCCAGGCCGAAAAAGAGACTCCAGAGCCTGAACGTGACGACCTGAACGAAACAAAGAAGATTATCGATAAGGCTACCTAGCAGAACTGCGAGCATGTACGGTTGACTTACGTTCAGCTATAAAGGCATAAAAAAATCCCTGTGTTCAACTTGACACAGGGATTCCGTACCCACCGTAACTTGTACTTAACCTAAAATGAAACCACCTAAACCTAAACGTGCTAATTTGTTAGGCCTACTGTGTTCGTGAGTTGTGAAACTGCCACTAGTCACGCAATATCTTTTTGGTACTCGACTTCTTCACACGCCACGCCCCTGAATCAGGCGTAAAATAATCGCGATCACGGCAATAACCAGCAGTACGTGGATTAAGCCTCCCAATCCAAAGCTATTGAATCCGAGGAACCCCAACAGCCAGATGATGATCAGAATCACCGCAATCGTGTAAAGAAGGTTTCCCATAACGTTTCGTGAGTAAATCAGAACGAATTATCTCGCCGTTACCAGTTTACCTAGAAAAAGTTGTGCCAAGTTTCTCCGCTACTGGTGTTGTAAGAAGATAAGTAGCCATATAGGCTTGTAAATGAGAGATAAACTCGTTGTAACGTCTTCTACTATTGGTAACATCAGTACGTAGACCGACTTGAACAGTTGGGGAAAAAGTTCTACAACTGTGGAATAATCGTAGAAATAAAGCGCAATAGATCATGATTACGAGTGGATCGAGTGGATAGGTTTATAAATGGGATTATGCTCCTTTTTAATGCAAGTGGCTAATCTGTCGGTGATTATGGGTAGAAATACGCAAATTTTTTAATAAAGCTTAGTTTCGGCACTATATTTTATAAGAAACCGCTGTATAGATGTATGAAAAACAAAATTTGACCGTGGTGAGGACGATGTTAGGTGTTAGCGCGGGCCAGCAATTCAGACCAGCCGTAATGAATACAGGAAGTAGTGCCAAGCGTGTATTGATCGTTGATGATGAAGCCGATATTTGCTTGTTGCTTTCCGGATTACTTCGTCGGCTAGGCTATCAACCTACTTGCGCTCATTTCATTGAAGAAGGTCGGCAATGCCTCAATTCGCAGCAGTTTGACGCCATTTTTCTTGATTTGAATCTGCCAGATGGGCTGGGGTTCGATCTACTTCCACACATTAAGGAAGATCAGACCGAAGCCAAGATTATTATGATCAGTGCGTTCGATGGGCAAGCTGAGCGCCGACGTGCGACTGAACAGGGGGCCGATTATTTTATAGGCAAGCCCTTTACCCGGCGTTCGGTTGAAATGGCTTTGCAAACCATTCAGGTTTGAGTAACTTTGTTCATACAGCTAGGGAGGCCTTTCCATCGTTTCTTATTACTTGTTTTGGTGGGCTTCGTCTGTCTGAACAAGCTACTTCTCCTTCATGGAAAAAATTCTGATTGTTGACGATAATAATGATATCTGCTTGCTTCTGGAACGCTTTTTAACCAAGCAAGGCTATAAAACAGCCTCGGTACAGCGTGGCGAAGATGGCTTAGTACTACTACGGAAGGAAGCGTTTGAGTTAGTTATCTGCGATTTTAAATTACCAGATATCGACGGCCTTGAGATGCTGCGCCGAATAAAGGTTATGCATCCCACCACGGCCGTCATTATTATTACGGGCTATTCCGACGTTCGGGTGGCTGTGCAAACGGTCAAGCACGGTGCCTACGATTACGTAACCAAGCCTCTCTATCCCGACGAGATCCTGTACACGATTAAAGGAGCGCTCGAACGGCGCACCCAGTCAATCTCGCAGTCGACCAGCTCTGGTACAAGTACGCCCACCAAAGCTGCGCCCGCTAAAACTACTACGACTAAAGTATCGCTTACGCCGGACGGAAAGCGGTTTATCTTTGGTAAGAGCCGGGCCGCGGAACAGCTCCAGAAACACATTGATCTGATTGCTCCCACGGATATGTCGGTGATCATTACCGGCGAAACAGGGACGGGCAAAGAGTTTGTAGCTAATGCCATTCACCTGAAAAGCAAACGCGCCGACAAGCCGTTTGTCGCCATTGACTGCGGAGCGCTGAGTAAAGACCTGGCAGGCAGTGAGCTGTTCGGACACGTCAAGGGCTCGTTTACGGGCGCTATGTCGGACAAGGCCGGTAGCTTCGAGTTTGCTAACGGAGGCACCTTGTTTCTGGACGAGATTGGCAACCTCTCGTACGATAATCAAATCAAGTTGTTACGTGTTTTGCAGGAACGTAAAATTCGGCGGATCGGTAGCAACCAGGATATTCCGGTTGACGTACGGATTATCGTCGCTACGAACGAAGACCTGCGCGAAGCCGTACGACAAGGTAAGTTTCGGGAAGATATCTACCACCGCATTGCCGAATTCGAGCTTCACCTGTCGCCATTGCGGGAGCGTAAAGCCGATATTATGATTTTTGCGGAACACTTTCTCGAATCGGCAAATCAGCAGTTGGAGAAAGACATTCTGGGTTTCGACGACGAAGCCAAGGAAAAGCTGAAGGAATATTACTGGCACGGCAATCTGCGCGAGTTGCAGAACGTAGTAAAACGGGCTGTGCTGCTTACCCAAGGCGATTACGTTGAGGCTGACGTATTGCCGCACGAAATTATTTCGCCCCAGTATTTTACGCATGAAGATACATCCGGCGGGGGTGTTCAGGTTAGTTTTGATCCCGTCCGTCCCGGTGTTCCTGTATTTAGCCAGTCAGCAGCTAACTTAAAATCTGTTTCTGAAAATGCGGAGCGGGCTGCTATCCTGAAAGTTCTGGAAAAGACCGGCTACAATAAAACAAAAGCGGCCGAAGTACTCAACATCGATCGTAAAACGCTTTACAACAAGTTAAAGGCGTACGATATTCATCTTTAGATTATAAGCGCCGAGAAAAATCGGAGTAAGGCAATAATCAGGAGCGTACTGGAAGCGGAGTAGTTAAAAAACTCGCTTTCAGTACGCTCCTGATTGTGTTTACACTAGTTTATGCTTAGACCCACCGAGATCAGCCCGACGCTGTTCTTGGCATTACCCAGTAAGGAACGGGCTGCTCCCCCCTCGGCGATCCGCTGTAAGCCCTGTTCGTAACGAGCGCCAATGAACGCTTTTCCGAAATAGATGTTCAGCCCACCAGCCAGACCATAGTCTACCTTGTTGAAATTATCGCGGTTGATGGCTGCCGTACCGACACCAAAATCACCGTTCGAATTTATGTTCGAATTGAGTAGGTAGCCGACATAAGGCCCCGCCTGTAACTCAACCGCCTGGCCTAATTTAAACGTTGCCAGAACGGGCAGTTCGGCGTAATTCAGTTGGAATGTGTTTCGACCATTAACGCTTAAAATATTGTAATCGGCTGAGGCTCCTTTCGTCATGTACAACAATTCAGGCTGGATAGCGAAAAATTCGCCGATAGGAGCCTGAGCAAATACACCGGCGTGGAAGCCAATCCGTTCATTTTTATTGGTTACACCCTGCGAATCATAAAACAAAGAGCTGGCATTTAAACCGCCTTTGATACCAACCCGGGTGCGGCCCTGAGCCAGTGCAGTAGATGGATTGATGAGATACAGACCAGCCAGTAAGGTAACGGCTACAAGTAAGGTCTTCACAGATTTTTTCATAACGACAATGTAGTTAATGTACCAGCAGAATGGGTTCCTGCTTTACGGGTCAATATGTCAAAAGCGTGCCAAACCCGTCTGCAAAGCTTGGAACAGGCCTATATACTTGGATTATACCGATTTGGACGCGTCGGCTGACGTTACGGCTATACGTGGCAAGAAAGAAAAACGCGTAAGTTTTTCTACAGTTTGTAGAATAGACCGTTCAACTTATCGGTCATATTTTTAAAGCAGCAAAAAGGATTTTGCTTAGAATACATGCCCAACTAATTAAGCCGAGAGGCTATACATTGTCTCCGCAGAATAATCCGTCAGTAATGGAATATAGCAATGACTGGTGATACGTAATCACGGGTTTTCCCTGTCAGTCGGTCGCTGGCTTTTTGAATAAAAGAAGCCGGTAGTATCTTTTGCCTATCGTAAATAAGGACTAAACAACGGGCAGTTCGTTTATCACGATTTTAATGGAGTAAATCCGGTTGTAGTTTAAGGTTTTTAGCTATTTTTGGTCAGAACAACTGTCAATCTCTTTTGCCAAACCCTCATTAGTAAGGCATTAAAACGTTTGGGTTAAGTACCGAAAAGCTAACCAATACGTAAGAAATTGACCGCTGAGCTGTACGTCCGTAACTTAGTTCTGCTTTATCTATAACTTTATGCACCGTAAGCCGAAGAACATGACAATCCTGATTGCTGATGATGATACTGACGACCGTTTGTTTATGGATCAGGCACTTCGGCAAAACGGATACACACAAGCTGTTCACTTTGTGGAAGATGGTGAAGAATTAATGGAATACCTGCGTCATCAGGGTCGCTATAACGCATCCAATGCGCCGTGGCCTAACCTGCTGATTCTGGATTTGAATATGCCCCGGAAAAATGGATTCCAGGCACTTGAGGAAATAAAAGATGACCCTAAACTACGTCGTTTGCCGGTTGTGGTCATGACCACTTCGTCGGCCGATGAGGACGTAGTAAAAACTTATAATCTAGGCGTGAATTCGTTCGTTACCAAACCGTTCAATTTCAATCGATTGGTAGAGATGGTTGGCGCCCTGAAAACGTATTGGATGGATACGGTTAAACTGCCGTAACCTCGGGCAAACTCCTTACTGGTTTACGTACCGCTGAATCGTCACTGAAAACAACGTACTCATAGTTTATGATAGCTGCTACACTCGACGTAATAGAAACACGGAAAACGATTCGTGTCTTGCTGGTTGAAGACGACGAAGATGATTATATGCTGACCAGGGCGCTTGTAGCCGCTCGGGAAAACGCGAATATTAAACTCGACTGGGTCGACAGCTACGAGGGAGCGATGAAGGCCATCGGCGACGATGAGCACGATGTATATCTGGTCGATTACCGCCTGGGGCACAACACCGGGATCGATCTGATTCAGGAAGCCTTCCGACTGGGCTGCCGCGCGCCCATGATCCTGCTTACGGGGCAAGACGACCTGACCGTCGATCAGTCGGCCCTCGAATTGGGAGCCGCCGATTACCTGGTTAAAGGACGTATTGATGCCCAATTGCTGGGCCGTAGTATTCGGTACGCATTACGTCAGGCAAGTGTACTCGCTGAAGTGGCTCAGAAAGAGAATAAATACCGCTCGTTGTTCGAGCGCTCCATTGATGCCATCTTCGTTGCTACGAACGACCTGCGCTTTCAGGACGCCAACCCCTCAGTTGAACGATTGCTGGGCTACAACCGTGAAGAATTGCAGGAACTGAACCCGGCGCGGCTTTTCTCAGATTTGAATCACCTGCGTCAGCTACGGTTCAATGTCCGGGAGCATGGCCAGATTAAAGATTTTGAAACAACGCTTATCAACCGAAACGGCCGTAAGCGAATCTGCCAGATTTCTGTCTGGGCCGTCGACGACATAGTGGGGCGCCCCGAATGGTACCAGGGAATTGTACGCGACATTACCGATCAGAAACGGGCTCAGCAGGATTTAATTCTCGCCGAGAAACTGACCATGACCGGCAAAATAGCCCGCAGCATTGCCCATGAAGTCCGGAACCCGCTCACAAACTTAAGCCTTGCCCTGGAGCAGCTCAAAGAAGAACTTGATTCGGACAATGAGTACGTCAACATGTTTACGGACATAATCGGACGTAATGTTGACCGAATTGGCCAGCTCATTACCGAGATGCTGAATTCGTCGAAACCACGGGAACTTGACCGGAAGCGGCAGGATTTCAACGCGGTAGTCAGGGCAACGCTGCAGTTGGTAAACGACCGGATCAAGCTGAAGCGAATGCGGCTGGTAACTTCTTTTTCCGCCGATGACTGTACGGCTATGCTGGATAACGATCAGGTTAAAACGGCTTTGCTGAATATCCTGGTTAATGCTGTCGAAGCTATGGAAGAAGGGAAAGGCGTATTGGTGGTTAAAACGACCTGCACGGAAGATAATCGCGTTTGCGTTGACGTAACGGACAACGGGGGCGGCATCAGCGAATCGGACCGTAAACGGTTGTTCGATCCATTCTTTACCGGCAAGTCAGGCGGTATGGGTCTGGGCCTAACGGCCACTCAGAACATTATAAATAGCCATAAAGGATCGATTGAGGTAGATAGCGCTGTAGGGCAGGGAACCTCTTTCCGGTTGTTCTTCCCCAAGTAGGAGCGTGAAGCTTAGTGTCATCATCAGAAGCCGCTCACGCGGCTTTTTTTGTGGAATTGAGTGGGCAAAAAAATACACACTTCCCGGAATATTTCCACAGCCTAAAATTTCTGATGGTGACTTTATGTTAGATTTAACTAGCTGTTATGTATGTAATTTGTTGATAGTCAACTTATAATTTGAATTTCTAAGTGCACTGGATAGGTGGAGTAATAGCTGGCACAATATAAGCTATAGCATAATCACTATGATGACTACGCGTATGTGGACACCTTCTCACTTTCCAGCGGCAATGCGCTCGCTAAACCCCAGCACACGAGCGAAAGCAATTGAAATTGCCAATCAGTTACTGGAACAAGGGCAGTTAGATAAACAACTGGTCATCTCTACTAGTGTTGACATGGCCCGGCAGTGGGCTCGTAACCTGAGCGCTGATCAGGAACGGTCGGCGATAGTAGCTCGTCCTTACGCTTAATCAACCTTAACCCTTGTCAAGTTATACCATGGTTTGGAAGAAAAACATCTACGATTCGTTAACAGGTTGCGCAGCTTTGTGCGATGAGTTTGCCACCGAATGTTCGCGTTCGGAAGACATCGAAAGCTGGTACCGCAGCATTTTTCTTAACCTCGACTGTGCCGATATGTGCCGTCAGTTGGCCATGCTCTATGTGCGGGGTTCCGAAAATACCCGTTTGATGGCGAAGGCCTGTATTGAGGTTTGCGAAAAGTGCGCGCAGGAGGTCAGCCAGTTCAATACTGAACGCTGTAACCAAGTCTATGCGATGTGCCAGCAAACCATTTGTAGCTGTGTAGGCATTCTGGATATGGCTTACCAGACAGAGGTTGAATCGAAAAACCCAGTGACAACGCCAGCTTCGTTGTTCTACGGCATCGATTTGCGCGAAACGTTATATAATTAATTTTTACCATTGATCCGCCAACATCGCGGCCCACTACTCGGTTATAACGGGTACGTGTACGGCGCTATGTCGGCGGATCAACGGCTTTTCACCATTCAACGATATGGAAACGAAACCACAGAACAATAACCAATTAGAAAAAGTCCGGGAACTGGTGGGCGATATTCGCATTGCGATGATGACCACCGTCGACGAGCAGGGGAATCTGGTCAGTCGGCCAATGGCGGCCCTGCAAATGGATGAAGAAGGCACGCTCTGGTTTTTCACGAAGCGTTCGTCGCCGAAAGTGGATCAGATCGACAACACGGAGCGCCGGGTTAACCTCGCCTTCGTTTCCGTAAGTGATGCTGAATACGTTTCTATCTCGGGAACCGCCGATGAACTTGATGATCGGGCGAAAGTAGATGAGCTTTGGAATCCGCAGGCCAAAGCCTGGTTTCCGGAGGGCAAAGACGATCCGGATCTGATTCTTCTGAAGGTTCATACGCACATGGCTGAGTTTTGGAATGCCAGCGATAGTACGATGGTACGTTTATTTCAGCAGGCAACAGCCGCCATTACGGGCAACCCGCCGAAAATGGGTGAAAACGAAAAAGTATATAATTAACGAGTACACGTAATACAGAAGGGGACGAAGGGAAAACTTATTTATCCTTCGTCCCCTTCTGTATTACGTGTACTCATCTGCTCGTTTATGATTGTTACGCAAACAGATACAGGCTGGCAACTGATTAACCAGCAGGCGCATGGACTATTGGCAGTGCAGCTGGCCGTACACTGGCGAACTGACAAACGTCCGGTTCATTGGTACGAAACCCTGATTGCGCTCACGGAGCATGACGATGGACAGGATAGCTGGGAGGGCCGTAATCACTTAACCACGGCCGGTGCTCCGCTGCACTTTCAGATTCTGGAATACTCACTGTCACAGTGTCAGCAGATGATTCAGATTGGCTTACAGAAGAGCCGCTGGAACGCCTTGATGATGTCGATGCACACCTCGTTTCTTTACGAGCCCAAGCGGGGCAAGGACCCTGAACTGGACGCTTTTCTCGATCAGCAACGCCAGGTCAACCAGCCCACGTGGCGGAAGCAGTATAAAGCCACAAAAGCCGAAGCTGAATACGCCTACGCGTTTCTGCAATGGTGCGATGCACTATCACTGATTCTGTGTATGGATCAGCTTCCTCCCGAAGAACGCCGTCTGGAAGTGAGTGTTGGGCCCGACGGTGTTTCTTATTTCATTCGGCAACGTACTGATGAGACAATTAGCCTGGACCCCTGGCCGTTCGGGGATGCCGAATTCAGCGTACACGTTGAAGCGTTTCAGTTGGAACAGCTCGTTTTTGCGGATGATAATGCGCTATATGAGGCCATTCAGCAGGCGCCTGTAACTATCAGGGAGTGGAAATTTAAGCAATAGTTTTCTCGGATATTTTTCAGCAGGTCGGGCGCGTGCGTACCAGAGAAGGAGATAAAATTGTTGCCGGGACGTAGTAGCCGATACTGGGCGTATCAGGAACGAGGTGAAGGCATTAAGGATCGGCTTACGAGGGACGTAACGAGCTATATAGTTCAAAACTAGTTGGCCAGCCTCACTGAGGCTGGCCAACTAGTTTTGAAGAGGCACTACGCTACGTTGATCTCTAGTTTATCCATAACCAGACGTAACATCTGACCCAGGTTGAAGAAGTCAGTCACGCCAACTACGGTTCCACAATTGGCACACTGCACAAAATTTAGCTTAAAGTTACTTCCCTTAATGTCGTCTTTCTCTACAATCTCAAAGCGTTTGGTGCTGCATTTCGGGCAAATAGAATCAGGCATTGGTTTACTGGTTTGGTGACTGGAAAATTTAGCCTTTAAACTAACAACATTTTCACGAGTTAAACAAAACAATCTCCGGTTGCAGGGGTAGAAGAGGTACGTATTGTTGAGGCTAATGCTGAACATGTTTAAGGTTTCCTGTTTTTGGGAAGTTTTCGAAAGAAAATGGGATATTTCTGCCGTTTCGTACAAAATCCGTCACTTGCCAGTTTTGATCGATTCAATAGCTTTCACCAGTCAAAGTTCAAAAAGTCGTGCCTTTCTGAACCCTCTTTTTGGCTATAGCCGCGTCTCAACGCTCGAACAGAATCTGGATACCCAACTAAATGCCTTGCAGAAAGCAGGCTGTGACGAAATTTTCCAGGACAAGATCACTGGTATTAGGGCGTGTTGACAGTTAGGTAACTGTTAGCCAAGCGTTTCATCTTTGCACCATGCGCCGTTATAAAATTACCAACCAGCAATGGAAACGAATCACCCAGCTACTCCTACGCCGAGAGGGCCATGTAGCAATGCCGTCTTAAAGATAGCCCGTTCAGGAGCACCCTGGCGAGATTTGCCCGAACGTTTTGGACGGTGGAACTCGGTCTATCAACGCTTTCGCCGATGGGCCAAGTCTGGCGTTTGGCAAAACGACTTCTAGGCTTTACAAGAACCAGACCTGGACTGGTTGATGATCGACGCCACCACGGTGGGTGCCCACCAGCATGCCGTTGGGCAGAAAAAAGGGCCCTGCCAGCGAATGCTTAGAGTAATCGGTGGGCCGCTGGAGCGGTTGTCCAGCGGCCCGGCAAACTCCATGCGGTGGTGGATGCCTTAAGCAACCCATTAGGAATTGTTTTCAGCGTTGGGCAACAGGCCGATATCAAGCAGACCGAAGCTTTGTTGGCTAATTATGAGACAGATGCCGTAATCGCTGACCGGGGCTATGAGGCTGATTCGTTGTTGAATTGGTTGGGTAACTCGCCGACAGAAGCGGTCATAGCGGCCAAGAAGAATCGGTTCGTTGAGCGTTCGATTGACGCCAATCTGTACAAAGACCGCAACAAAGTAGAGCGTTATTTCAACAAGCTCAAGCAGTACCGTCAGTTGGCTACACGCTACGATAAGACAGCAGCGACTGTGCCGGATTCATTTACATAACGTCAGCTTTGATTTTGGTAACTTGAATGTCAACACGCCCTAGCGTATGAAGTCTATTTATAGCAGCGTTGGCAAGCCGGTGTAACGTGTGTCAAAACGCTGTTTGAGGAAATCAAAGTCCAGAGTTAAAATGGACGCTATACCATCTTTGCTGCCTTTTTAGCAAATTACCCGCGCCCTTCTTACGAGCCTACTTTACCACCTGCCCAAAAAGAACTCAGCTATTCAAGCCGTCGGCTCATTCGATTAGTAGGCCAGCCAGCCGTCGATTGGCTGGACACAGATCGTCCTTTTTTAGAATACTTACTCCATTGCAATGAATTGATTAATCAGGTGAACCAACTGAGTTTACGTTTCAAGCAACTCATGCAGAACCGTCAAGCGGAAGAGTCAGCAAACTGGTGTGCCGATGCTGAAAAGATATATGTCTTGAGTGAGTTTGTGCGCGGTATGCGTCAGGACTTTGCCGCTGTTGATGAAGTGTTTCGAGCCGAGTAGAGTAACGGTCAAACGGAAGGGCAGGTGAATCGGCTGAAGACCATCCAGCGAACCATGTATGGCAAAGCTAAATTTGATCTATTGCCCCTGCGAGTGTTGACTCGGAATTCGACGGCTTCCCCAAAGTGACGCTGAACCAGCATCTCCGAAATACATAGTGACTACCTGGACGAGATAAAATGAGAAACCCCATTGGGGAAAGACTCAGGCCTTGCTGCATGGATAATCCTGCCAAAGTCAGTTCGTCGGCAGATCCCCACCCTTCAGTCAGTGAATCGCTACAACTCCTAACGAAATCTTTGATGGACCGTTTCAGTACCCCCACTTTTGCTTCGTAAACAAACAAGTAAGGCCGAAACTCGGCTCCTGATTTTAATCAACCAATCACACTGCCAATGAACACGTTACGTCAACTTATCACCGCTGGGCTGGGTCTGGCTCTGTCAATAAGCCTGGTTTCCTGCGAGAAAGACGGTCTGCTCAACCCAACTCCGTTGAACGGCGCCCGCTTGGGAACCGAGAATGAGGAGATTTTTCCATCGACTAACCTCCCGCAAACGCACAGACTCACTAAATACGGTAACTCTAGCCTTTCGTATTCATCCGACGGCCACCTTCAAAAAGTGACCACAGCCGTCCGGGGCGGGGTGGAGTATCATACCGATTATACCTACGCTCCCGGCTCCATCCGGGCGGCCTCTTACCAAGGCCCCATTCTGGTTCGCGACGAAACCTTTACGCTCAACGCGACGGGGAGCCGCTGCACCGAATCCGTCGTAAAGACCAATACGGGTGAAACTCACTGGATTTATACCTACAACGCGAAAGGTCAGTTGTCGTCCTGCCAGAATCAGAACAGTTCTATCGGTGGCGCCACCTATACCTACGACAAAGACGGCGATTTAATTAAGGCTACGGTGGCGATCACTACAACTGAATCCATGGACATAACCTTTTCCTATGTTGTACCGACCCTGGATGATCACCACTCCTACGTAACCTACCCGCTGAACCTGAATGTTCCTATGCTGCCGGAGCACGATACGTTTTTGCCTATTTTCGGCAGGAGCAGTCTACACTTGGTGAAATGGGTATACTATAGCCCCTCGGGCTTGCCTGTCGTTGCAACACCGAGTGACCGATTCTATTCCTACATGATTCCGGGGGATGGCTATGTCGCCGACCGAACGATGTCGTATACGTTTGGCGGAAGTCCGGTCGAGAAGATCCACTATGCGTACGTGATGGCTACTATAGGCCTTCACTAGAACCGACTACCTACTCATTACTTTCAACTTTATCCCTCTGGCACGAACGCCAGAGGGATTTTCAGAACGATACGTCAGATGTCAATTATCAAACTACTTACTACGACAAACTGGGTACTGATCGGTATCTGGACATTACTGGTGTTATATGCACTGCTTCAGCCGAATGGCTCCCACGATGCCGCCGGACAGGGCGTCGAATCAACCATCAAAGGGTTGATGATTCTCAGCCTGCTTGTATTACTGGGACTGAATTGGTTACCCTACCCCTGGACAAAAAGTATGGCCTTACTGCTGGAAATTCTCATCCTGTGGCTTGTCTATTATATTCGTTCGAATTGATGAGAGACTTTTTTAACATAATCAAACTGATGTATTTTCTGGCTAGGCAATCGCTTGGGCTCCTGCTTTCTCTCCTCGGTCTAAGCATGCTGGTAGCCTGTAAAAAGGGTGGCTATCAGACAAAAGATGGCTCGGTTTATTATAAAGATTTCCGGATGCGTTCAGCTGATTACGATTCGTTTCAGGCATTGAACGCTGTTTTTGCAAAAGATAAAAGTACTGGTTATTACCGGGGCATTTCGCTTGATTCGTCAAACGGGACGAGTTTTACCGCGCTCGATGAGCATTACGCCAAGGATAATGCTTCCGTTTTTTATTGCGACAATTACCTCGATTTCAAGTTGTTTGAGACCACCAGAAAGGATAAAATCAGCCGGATTCCGGAAGCAGATGCTGGCTCATTTCGGGCGATTGCCTACGACTACGCTAAAGACAGGTTTCGCGCGTATTATAAAGAAACAGGCTTTGCGGTGGTCGATATAGCTACGTTCAAACCGCTCGACTATCCGTTTGGGCAGGATGAAAAAGTCGGCTATTTCAATTTCAAACCAATTCCCGGAAGCGATGGGCCTTCATTTGCGGTAGTAAGTACAAATTTTTCGAAAGATAAGCGGGCGGTTTATTATTCCTGGACCAGTCTGGACGGCGCCGGTGCCCCGGGCATACGGGTCATTAAGGAAGCTCAGCCCGACTCCTTCACGGCTGTTGGCTTTTATTATGCAACCGATAATCGGCACGCTTTTTACAAAGAAGATGTGCTACCAGC
This sequence comes from Spirosoma fluminis, assembly GCF_054778895.1. Lineage (NCBI taxonomy): Bacteria > Pseudomonadati > Bacteroidota > Cytophagia > Cytophagales > Cytophagaceae > Spirosoma > Spirosoma fluminis. Next base: position 661,482 of record NZ_BAAGZD010000041.1, on the reverse strand, counting down.
CGCTGACCCGTCCACCTTTAGTCAATGGGATGAAATCTACGTTGATTATGCCCATGACACCACCCATGTCTATTTTCAGAATAGCCTGATTGCCGCTGCCGACAGAGCGAGCTTTTCGATCCTGTCGTATCAGTACGCGAAAGATAATAAGGTCATTTTCTATAAAGCTGATCCGTTAAAAGAGGCCCATTTCCCGTCGTTCCGTATGCTGGAATATGGCTATGCTAGAGATACCAAACGAGTCTACTACGAAGGTAAATTACTCGAAGGGGCTGATCCGGCTTCATTTACAATGGTCACCAACGAAGCCGACCGCGACGCTGCGGATAAGACCCATTCCTATAAAACCGGTCGTCGGGTTAACCGGGAGGAGTACTAAGTAACGAGAATTCGGGATTAGAAAGGGCTCCAATGGGCCTCGGCAGCATAGCGTCGCTGGGCCGCCGATGCGGTAGAACAATTCACTCTTGCACCAGGGTTATGTACCTGACGGCACATGGCCCCTGCTGAACTCAAATCTACCTACGCTACGCTGTTAAGGGCATAAAGTGGCTGACTACAGTTTTAATCAATCCCAACTTTACGTTAAGCAGGAACCCATTCATTGACGAATACAGATGGAACTGTATCCTCTTTCAGGGTCATGGTTAGCCTGTTCCTTCCTCAAATTTACCTTCTTGTTCCCGGATCCGTTTGGAGGTAATTATACATTATTCTGATCGCTTCTTTTGAGGTTTCAATACCATGGGCTGTATTGGTTAACAGGGCTACATCCTGAAGCGACGGAATGTGCTGCTTCGCTAATCGAATGGTTTCCCCAGCAGGGAATAACAAATCTTTTTCGCCCGTAAGTAAAAATAGATCAGTCGTTAACCGATGCAATTCCTCTTTTTTGAGCGGGGCCGGGTAATCACCCCGGAACGTATGATTCTTTAAGGCATAAAGCAGATAACGGCTCATCAGGTTCCTATAATCGGATGGTATACTGTGCGTAGGCGAACAAAAAACAGCCGCGTCTAAAAACCGGTTCAAATTGCCCGGTGTAGGCCACAGCATTGGCAGGAGGTTATAGTATAGATTTCCAGGCGATGAAGAGAACGATTGGATGCCTGCCGGATTGAGCAGAAAGGCGCGGTCAATCCGGTTGGGCGAGGCTAAACATAATTTCATACAAATAAGTCCTCCCAAAGAAGCCCCGGCAATAGAGGTCTTTTGCAGGCCAAGCCCATCCAGAATCTGGGTAGCCCAACGGCCATAGTCCGTTGTTTTAAGATCTGGGCAATGCCCATCGCTTAAGCTTGGCTGACCGTTCACATCGACCAGGTAATACCGGTAAGTTTCGCGAAAAGGAAGCAGGCAATTGTCCAGATCCCAAAACAGGCCACAGGTTCGAGCACCGGGAAAGAATACTATTGGTTTAGCCGTGGACAGATGGCTGTTGGCGGCCCAGACACGCGTATTTCCGAACGTGGTTGGAATCGTAATTCGTTCGTAGGTGAATCCATTGAGTGCTTCCACCTGCTGACTCCAGCTTTCAAGAAATAAAGTTGCCTCCGCTGGATGCTTAAACGTTGATACCCGACGTGATTTCATAGCGACCACAAAGCATGATTACAGGCAAAAAAGAGAGTCTTGACGAGAAGATTGACGTAGTTATCCAGAGAAATGGGTACATCTAGGAATGGGTTACGAGCTGTTCCCGGGCGGCCTTTATCATAATAGTCGCCAGCAGGGTGTAACAGGCCACCCAGGCGTTTTTAGTTTCTTCCGTCCAGAACTTTCCCAGCCCTTGTTCAAGCGTCCAGAGTAAAGCCTCACCCACCAGATCATAATGCCGATCCTGCACACCGTAGCGAACGTGCCGCTGGGCAAGTTGGGTCAGATCGGCCACCAGGCTATCGGGTTTGTCTAGGCGTGCCACTACGTAGGCAAGCATAGTCAACAATTTACGGGACTGCTCTGGCATAGTAGTCCGGCTGAATAAAGGCCTCACTTCGGGAGCGATGGCGAAAAGCCGGTTGTAAAACAAGGAACCGACGGTTTCAGCGGGGAGGGCAGCAACCATTTCAAATGTTTTCTGCACAAGTTGGGTTTGATGGGGTGTCATGAGTAAAAAATGTATTTTGTATTGGTTACCTGGTTCGAGAATGAACGGGCAACTCGTATAAACTGATTGGAGATCAATTATTGAATCAAAATTAGTAGCGCGTCGTTGGGTGACCAAGTAAACAAAGGTGAAGGGTAGGATAGAGCCGATAAAGCGTAAGCGGTGCGCCTTTAAAGAAATTAGGTCGTTATCGGCTCCTGCATTTTCTGAGCAATAGTACTATAGAGGTTGGCCCAGGCCTGGGCAATATTTTCGTTCCAATCCCGGCCCAGACCGGATTGTAGTGTCCAAAGCAATGCTTCGCCAACGGCGTCATAATGGTCTGGCTTGACACCATATTGCTTGTGCCGTTGACCCACCAGCTCGACCTCGCGGGTAAATTCGTCGAACCGGTGAAGCTGACTAACCAGAAAACTTAACGTATCGATAAATTTTTTATACTGTGCTTCCAGAGGCCCTTTAAAGAGCGGTCTTAGTTCTGGATGGGCCATAAACAGTCGACTGTAGAAGACATCTCCCAGCAGAGCAGGATCAATGTCACGCAACAATCGCCAGGATTTTTTGACAGTGGCTATTTGTTTCTCGCTTAGCATCGGCTATGTGCATTTATTGACTAAATCTTTTCCTATTAGGACAGGGGAGGTTCTTTTTTGTGTGCTACCAGAGAGGTATTCACTACGTCGGTTGCCGCAAATCGAGCGCCGTTAAAGCGTTCGGCAGGCGGGGAGCTAAGTGCCTGTTTCAGATTATCACGTTTGGGTAAAACGTGATAATCTGAACACTAAATTGACTAGTAATGGCGCGTAATAAATGATCTGTACCGTAGGCATCAAAACTCCAGAACTGGAGGGTATCACTGCTTTCAATGTCTATCTTTATGTCTACTGATAACTGCTCAATAGTCTGATTCAACGGCTGGATAAACGCATCCGGATGGACTACCCGGTTGCTACTCAGGAACGAATAGACTTCCCGGCAGTAGTATTTATTCGCTAAAAGGTCCAAGAGCAAGGTTTCTCAACCGGGGTGCGATTTAATTTTGGCCAAAGTCGCCTGTCGGAAATCATCGGCTTGATACCGGGTCGTAAAGAGTAATAAAGCGAGGATCGAGCCCCCGGTTTATGGGCTACTTCGTCCAGATGCTGCTGATGCCAACGCTTTTCATCATCAAGTGGGGTAACCACGCTGGCTTTTGCCCGCTGCACGGAATCACGCACATAGCCAACCACCAATCCTGCCACGAAGAGGGTACTGGCTCCCAATCCAGTCCAAAACGGAATGGTAAACGCCCGGACCGCAACGGTCGATTGCCAGGCCGGGTGTAGGGATAGCAAACTCACAACCAGCCACAGCAGAGGTACCCAGAGTTGGACATACCCCAAGGCTAACCAGCGCAAAAAGTGGGGATAGGCACCCTCTGAATGCCATTTCAGTTTAAATACGACCCCGAAAAAAGTCGTTAACGCCATACATAACCAGAACGCAAAGACAAGCGCTGTGCGTGTACCCGTTTCCTGAGCCACCCAGTCAAATTCACCTTTCGAGCGAATAAGAATTGTTAAGGCAAAGCCCAACGACAGAAGAACCAGTCTTAACCCAGAGGCCACGCTACTATCGCCACCCGGTTTTATCGGTGTAAATAGGCCCAGTCCGATGTAGAATAAGGCGGTGATAGCAAAGAAAACGTAAGTGAGTAGTTGCATAAAATCCGTTTGTTGGCTAATCCGCGTTTTGTGTTTAGCCGAATGGGTTATCAAAAATGAAAGACAAACTGGAGCTGGTAAATTATTTGTGGACGAAGCGTACGCTATAGCGAATAAATGGTACGTATACCGATTTAATGGGTGATTCGGCATACGCCTTTAATTGGCGTTGGCCAAAGCACTAGGTTGCTGGAGTATGTGACAGTATTGCTGCTACGCTTCATTCCGTTTTCCCCACCACTCAACTGCTTTTTTTTGTCTATCTTACACCTTATCCTAAACTTTGAACAGCCGTTCACTCTTCTCACTTTTTCACGCCGATGAATGCCGTCATTATTGAAGATGTTAAGTTAGTAGCCAAAGAGTTAGCTTTCAAGATCGCAGAAGTTGATCCCGCTATCCGCATCCTGGAAACATTACCTTCCGTGAAGACGTCACTCAACTGGTTTGGCCGCAACGAAGAACCCGACCTGGTATTTGCCGATATCGAATTGGCCGACGGGATGAGCTTCGATATTTTTAAACAGTTCCAACTGAGTTGTCCGGTCATTTTTGTGACGGCCTACAATGAATACGCGATCCAGGCTTTTAAAGCCAACGGCATCGATTACCTGCTCAAGCCCGTTGAGCCGGCTGAATTAAGAATAGCCATCGAGAAGGCCCAGAGTCTGCATAAAAACAGGACTAATGTACCGATTGATATGCAGCAATTGTTGGCCATGTTTGGTCAGCCGGGCCTGTCCCCGAAGCCGATGCACAAAGAAACATTTTTGGGTAATTCGCGGGCGGGCTGGGTACCCGTAAAAACGACGGATATCGCTTATTTTCACTACGATTCCATTAACTTCATCGTCACCCAGGCGAATGAACGCTACCCGGTTGATTATGACACCCTGGAACAGATCGAAGACCTGCTCGACCCGGCCCGGTTTTTTCGGGCCAACCGCCAGCTCATTATCAACTGCGATACGGTTCAGTCGGTCAAGAGCGTCGAAAATGATAAGCTGATAGTTCGGTTACGGCCACCTCACCATACGGTCGATGTGCAGATCAGTCGGCATAAAGCCCCGGCCTTCAAACGTTGGCTGAACCGGTAATGATGGCTTCCTTTACCCATATCGGCTATACCAGCTGGCTGCTAACGATGTTGATTCATACTGCCTTGCGAGCGCAGCAACCGCCCCTGGTGACGTATGAATTTAACCACATCCAACAGGCCGATGGCTTATCATTTAATTATGTAAACTGTTTCTTTAAAGACCGGGATGGGTTTTTATGGATTGGCACCAATAACGGCCTGAACCGGTTTGATGGCAATCGGTTCACCATCTTTAAGCACGCCCCGGCCAACCCACACTCACTGGGTAACAACACCGTTCATGCCATCTGTCAGGACAAAGCCGGGCACCTATGGCTAGCCACGGATACCGGGATTAGTGAATTCAATCCTGAGACAGCTCAGTTTCGAACGATTTCGACGGGGCTTGGGCGTGTGTTAGGCAATTGCCAGAATGTTCTCTGCGACCGGTCGGGAACGATCTGGTTCTCCACGATTCATCATGGCTTGTTTCGCTATGATGTACGCACTGACCACTTAACCCTGTATACCCATAACCCCCAGAATCCGCGTTCTTTATCCGAAAACTTTATTTCCGGAAATGGTATGCTGGAAGACCCCTTGCGGGCCGGAATCTGGGTCGCCACCCGCCGTGATGGTGGATTGAACTATTTAGACATTGCCACGGGTGAATTCCAGAATTACCGCCATAATCCGGGAGCATTACCCATTTTTACGCCCCATTTTACAGGAGCGCTGGCGCTAGATGGCACTCAGTTGCTGTACGCTGATAATAATGAAGAGCAGATTGTTCTCTTCGATCTGAAAAGCCGTAAACTCGTTCGAACCATCAAACCCATCAGCCAGACGGGTCGCCGGGTCGATGAATTGAATTCTGTTTTTGTGGATCGCCAGCACAATATCTGGATCAGTAGCCTGAGTTACCTGATGTTTTATGTCAAGGCAGGCACTGATCAGGTCAGCGAACTGATTCATAAAGACACCCGACGCACCTCCATTGCAGGTAGCAGTTTCTGGGCAGGCTGGCAGGATGACGACGGCACCATTTGGCTGGGCACCGTCAATGGTATTTCCTACACCAATCCAAGCCGGGCGATCTACGAAGCGAATAATTTAAGCCGATGGTTCCCAACCCTTAAAACAGGGGCGCAAATCCAGAGTTTTTATGAGGACCCCGATGGTTCCTGGTGGGGCCGGGAAGAACATACCCCGGCGACACTACTGCACTACTCAGCCGAGACCGATCGTCTGGAACGATACCCGGCCCCCGGTGCTTTCTTCGCCTACGGCATTTGCGCCTACGGCCCTGATTTGTACGTGGCCAGTCCAACACACCTGCTTCGTTTTACTAAAAAGACCCGTCGATTCACCCCCATTCCGCTGCCAACTTATGTTCAGACTGACAAAATAAGAGGTGGTCGGTATCGCATGCTTCAGCAGAATGATTTACTGTGGCTTTTTTACGAAAATAAGCAAACCGTTTGTTATCAGATTTCGACGGGGCAGTGGCACCAGTATCCTATTGTCTCCAACTCAAAACACCCCAAGTTCTGGGTCAGAAATGCTCTGGTTGACCGCCACAATGCGGTGTGGCTGGAGCTTTATCCGGAAGGGTTTGCCAAATTCTCCCCCCAGACAGGGCAATTTAATCTGCAAAAAGGCCCTGCCGAAGCCGAGTTCGAGAATACGATTGCTTCGTTTACCGAAGATAAACACGGGTATTTCTGGCTGGCGACCAATGGCTATGGGCTGGCCCGCTATGATCCCCGCAGTCATAAGTATCGGTTCTGGGGTGTGCACGACGGATTAGGGGATAATCACTGCCTGGCGTCTTTACCCGATCGATACGGTAACATATGGGTAGGGTCTTATAACTTGTTTTCCATCTTTACGCCCGCTCGCAATCAGTTTCTGACCATTAGCTTGCCCTACAGTGAAGATAATCAGGAGTATTTTAATTACCTGTGGCCACTCCGGAGTGGCCATATTCTGGCTGCAATAAAGGGGTATCTCATCGAATTTAAACCAGAGATCCTCTCGCGTTTCTCCGTTAAGCCCGCTCCTGTTTTACTAAGTGGACTGGTTTCCGGCGATTCAACGTACTGGCTAAATGGTTCGACACCGTCTGTACAACTGAAGGCTTCGGACAATTCCTTTTCCGTCCAGTACTCGGTGCTGGGCCCGCTCCACGAAAAGCCATACCTATTTCGCTATAAGCTGGAAGGTTACGATACAGAGTGGAGCAAAGCCAGTTCACAAACGAGTGCGGGGTATAACAAACTGCCGGGTGGCGATTACGTATTTGCTGTAAAAGGGGTGTCAATCAACAACGTGGAAACGCCAATCCGCAAACTTACCATTCATATCGACACGGTGTTTTACCAAACAGCCGCCTTCCGGGCGCTTTTGCTATTGACCCTACTGGCCATTGCTGTTGGCCTGATTCGCTACCGGGTTGGCCAGACCGCCCGGCTCCATCACCTTCAGGTGCAGGCGACACGGCTCGAACGCGATAAAACCGAAATTCAATATCAGAACCTGATCAATCACCTCAATCCTCACTTCCTGTTCAATAGCCTTACCTCGCTCAACAGCCTGATCATCATTGACCCTAAACAGGCTTCGGGGTTCCTGCAAAAATTGTCAGCGATCTACCGCTACATTTTACAGAACAAGGAAAAAGAAACCATCAGCCTGGCCAGCGAACTAGCTTTTGTGCAACAATACATTAACCTGCAACAAGCGCAGCTTGACGACGGGTTACAAATTACTATAGACGTAGCCGCTGAATTCTTAGCCTACGAAATCGTACCCGTGACGCTTCAAAACCTCTTTGAGAACGCCATCAAACACAACACCACCGATGAGGACAACCCGCTTCGAATCCGAGTGTTTGTCCAGGATACGTATGTATGGGTGGCGAATAACCGTCAAAAAAAGCCGCTGGTCAAAACTTCGAATCAACAGGGCCTTGATAGTTTGAAAAAATTGTATGCCTACCTGAGCGACCAACCGCTGCTGATTGAGGAGACCGACACTACATTCATTGTGAAAGTGCCCTTACTTTGACCTTATTGATGTCTGCCAGTACCCTTGAGCTACTTGCATAATTCCCAGCCAATAGTGTTTGTCAATTCTCAGGCATTCGCTGCGCTGACTTACTACCTAAACATCTTTTACACCTTCCAGAATTATGCTCCAGATCACCTGAGCAGGCATCGTCTGGGCCTGCGAGGCATAAATAACGCACGGCCGGTAAGCCAGGTGAGCAGCCGTCAGACTGGCTGGGTCACAGCTAAGGGCAAAGTCGCCGTTACGCTGACGAATAATGGTAAATGAAATGAATTTGCCGGGTCGGGCCTCCACCCACTTGTAGCCAACAATCGAGGATCCATTCCTGTCTGGCTGGGAAGGAATACAAGCTTCATACCAATGGGGGGCGATTTCTCTCATACGAACTATTCTGATCAATAGCCTTACATCTATTATAGCTGGCAAGGTATCAGATCGACCAAATGCATTTTACCCTTTCGGTCATTCTGTACTGAACTAACATAGGTAGCTGTAAATTCAAGAATTGCTCCGGTGATAAGGCCGGAGCAATTTTCAACACATACGCCTGTTGTGCCTGCCGCGTTCACTAGGTGAAATGATGTGAACGCATAGGTGTATACGTGCTAGGGCTGTACGGTAATATTCACCATATCATAGGCGTATAGAGACGTTTTAGGCAACTTAATACTTTGGCCGTCATATTCTGTTTTTTGCGTCACGTAGCCCTCGGTGTCAAGCGTGTAGACGTAAGACAGATTACCCGGCACAGAACTTCCGTCAAATGAAGTATATGCTACCTGTTTTAGCAAGTGTCGGCTAGGCTTGCCGAAAATTCGCAGGTACATATCGTGCCCAGCCAACCTGGGGAGGCTCACATTCAGCGGATACTTATCATCCTGTAGAGGGTCACCCGTCGGCTTATTGTAGAAAAAGGCGATGCTTATACCGTTTGAAGGGCTGGTAGACAACATGGCCAGTCCCAAATCGCCATCTGTGTTGTAATAATAGCTCACTCCGCCCACACAACTGTTTTTGTTATAAACAGACTCCAGTCGACCCTTCGTATCGTAGTTAAACGTCCAGTGTATATCACTAGCCACCCCAACTTCCACCGATTCGGTACAGCGACCGCTGGCGTCGAGGGTAAACGTTTCGTCATGAAGGACGATCTTTCCCTGATGGGTAAACGCCCTGATCTTCCCAGGACTATAAGTGTAGTCGGTCTGGATATTCATACTGCCGCGGACGGGCGTTGTCACCGCCAGAAGCTGGCCATTGTCAGCGTACGTCAGCGTAGCCTCACCATGCCGGGTGAGTTTATGAATTTGAGGAATGCTTACAACGATGCCCTCATCTACAGCACTAAACCGGGCGCGGCTCGCCTGGTCAGGCGTGAGCAGACTATCTTTCTCGCAGGAAGTCAGGCCAATTGACAGCAATACACTCGTGCTCAAGGCAATTTGTTGAACTAAGGTTTTCATTAGTACTTTGTTGTTTTAGATAGAAAATGAATGGGAAAGAGGGACTCTGCGCAGCGTAGAGCTGAACGACCAGCTTAGTTATCAGATAACTGCACAATTTATGCTCGATCAAGGCACCAACTACACAGTACTCATCTCGTTTCGTCACGTAGCCGTCTGCGTTCACTGTACAGGTGTAGAATTTGCCGCCCAACGACAGTTTATTCGTGATTAGCTTCACCTGATGTTTGCTTGGCGTGCCAAAGATGGCTAGATACGAATCGGGAAAATCAGCAACCTCTGCATACAATCCATACCGTTCTTCAGAATTGGGCCACCTGTTGGTTGGTCATAAACGAAGGTATCATCAGCCCAGATTTTAGCGGCAAATGTACTGGGGTTCGGGTGGTAGCGAGTGGCCCGGCTTAAGTTGCCATCTGCATTGTAGCTATACTCCGTCCGGATGGCCGCATTCGATTTATCGGTTGCCGTTTGCAATTGACCCTTGGCATTGTAAGTGAAAACTACCTCTGTTTTCTCGGTCAGACTTGAATTACTATAAGTGTATTTCAGCTCTTTGTATTCAGAGCAGCGTCCGGTTGCGTCGAGCCAATACGTTCGCTCGTATAACGGACTGGTGCCAACGTGAGCTATTGCCTGAATCGAACCCAGGCTATAGGTGTAGTCCACCCGTGTATTTGTGCTGCCCCGTACATCCGCACCACGCATCGCACGTTTCAGTCGACCGCCGGGATAATACGTCAGGTTCATATCGCCATGCGTGATGAGTTTGTATACAGCTGGCCGTTTCGGCGAGAAAACATCGTTTGCCGATTGGGACGAATTCGTGGGGGGTATCGGGCGTGATCAGTTTGTCTTCCTGACAGGACATCAGGCCTAATGACAGAACGAAATCCGCAGGCAAGCAGAGCTTATTTAGTACTGAGTTCATGAATAGTATGTTGTTTTAATTATACGTGAAGCGGGTTATCGGTGCTGATATCCCTTATTGGTAATTGTAGGACAAAGGTGAGGCTATCGGTGGTTGGATATCAAAACTTTTAGTCCCATTGGTCCTGCCCGACTATTAAATAGTAGGCAACTGACGATGAGTTGTTTGATACGCATCAGCTGCCTGTCTTTAGCAATCCTATTGATATCACGTATACAATAAGCCCCCGACGCAGAACGACAGGAGGCTTTCCATAAGATAAACGTAGTGAGTACGTTGCCAATAACCGAGGTTTTTCTGAACGGCGGTTGAATAGGAGGGAGGTGGCCTAAAAGTGGGTTTTCGCATTCAATAAAACCGTTCATTTTAGTAGTTCAGCGTTTTCAGTCATAAAGCTCATCGCCCTGATAGCCCGCATCGACCCATACTGACTTGATACGGCTACAGAGTTCTTTCAACCAGCCGATGGCCCAAATCTTTTTAAGCAAAGCTTGGGCTCCCGTTTTTTCAGCTGTGTTGGCCGCCACTACTTTCACGGCTAGCAGCAAGCCCAGTGTGTCCACCAAAATGAAGCGTTTACGTCCCTTGATGCATTTGCCGCCGTCCAATCCTCGAGTTTCTCCCCTGCCTGGTTCGTCTTAATGCTCTGCGAATCAACACTTGACGCGGTAGGGCGTTTCTTGCGACCAGCTTTCTTACGCACCTTTTTGACTAAGACCACATGCATCTTTTCCCAAAGCTGTTGCTTGCTCCACTGGTTGAAATAATGATAAACACTCTTGTGATGCGGATAGTCATTGGGTAGCATCGACCCGCTACAGCCACTGCGCATCACGTAGAGAATGGCATTGATGAGCTGGCGTAACTCCAAAAGGTTTCGACCTGGCCCACCTGCCTTCTTTTTAGGCTGAGGTAGTATTTTGCGTAAGTGCTTCCATTGCTTTTGACTGAATTCATGGAGGTATTTTTTAGCAACTTTGGTAGTTTTGTGAATTGGAATCGGCCTTGACTGGTTTTGTTTTCGCACTTCAAAGTTCAGTCATTGGCTGATGCCAATCATTATCTTAACTCATTTTCAGACAGTTTCTAAACAGGCCTATAGCCGCTCGCACAATTTGGAGATCGATTAAAAACTAAAGCCGGCCCAGATAGGCCGGCTTTAGTTTTATAAAGGAAATTTTACGAACCTATTTCAGACGTAACAACATGGCCGAACGCGCCTGAACCGTAACGGGCTGGCCTCCTTTGGCTGCGTCTACCTTAGGTTGGACCTGTCCGCTGGTGGTGTCGACAAGCACTTCCCAGGACGAACTCTTACGACCAATTTTGGGCAGCATGAACGGAAGGTCTTCCCAATATGAATTCAGGATCCAGATCAGCTGCTCATCGCCTATATCTTGCCCATCTTCAGTTTGTTCACTCACCCGTAGTCCATCAATAAACAAGCCAATGCAGTGCATGCCCGGATCGTTGAGGTCATCAGTGGTCATTTCGTGCCCATCTGAGCGTAAATAAGCAACTTGTTCACTACCGAAAAACCGGCGACGACTTAATAGCGGAATTTCCTGACGTAACGCCGTTAGCTGACACGTAAAGTCGTACAGCGCCTGCTGCTTATCGTCCCAGTACCAATTCATCCAGCTGATCTCGCTGTCCTGATTATAGCCGTTGTTGTTTCCGTGCTGCGTACGGCCGCATTCATCGCCCATCACCAGCATAGGCGTTCCCTGACTAAGCAACATGGTCGACAGGAAATTACGCTTTTGCCTCTCACGTAATTCGTTAATAGCGGGGTCATCGGTAGGGCCTTCGACCCCACAGTTCCAGCTTATATTGTCGTTCGACCCATCGCGGTTGTCTTCGCCATTGGCTTCATTGTGTTTCTCGTTGTAGCTAACGAGATCGTTCAACGTAAAGCCGTCGTGGGCGGTGATCAGATTGATACTGTTGGAAGGGGATCGACCATCATTTGCGTAGAGGTCAGGGCTACCCAGCAGGCGCAGTACGGTTTCCGCGGCTTTGCCATCCTCACTTTTCCAGAACGCCCGCAACGTATCGCGGTATTTACCGTTCCACTCCGCCCAACGTACCGGGAACCCGCCTACGTGGTACGACTGAATGTCCCAGGGCTCAGCAATCAGTTTCACCTGAGCCAGAATCGGGTCCTGGGCAACGGTATCCAGAAACGAGGAAACCCGACCTGCTTCTTCATCGGTCCGGATGAGAGCCGAGGCCAGGTCGAAGCGAAACCCATCCACATGCATATCGGTCACCCAGTAGCGCAGGCTGTCCATCACCAGTTGTAAGGCTCGCGGATGACTTAGGTTAAACGTATTCCCCGTGCCAGTGTAATCCATGTAAAAATCCGGGCTGTCGCCGACCTGATGATAATAGGCCCGGTTGTCAATGCCTTTGAACGACAAGGTGGGGCCAAGTTGATTGCCTTCCGCCGTGTGATTGTACACTACGTCCAGAATAACTTCGATACCGGCTTTATGCAGGTCTTTCACCATCTGCTTAAATTCAGTAACCTGCTCACCCGCCATGCCTGACGATGAATACGTATTTTGGGGGGCAAAGAACCCAATGCTGTTGTAGCCCCAGTAGCTTTCGTCGGTAAACTGATGAACGGGTAGCAATTCAACGGCCGTTACGCCCAGTCTTTTCAGGTAGTCGATGCTCTCGCGCGTACCGAGTCCGGCATACGTACCCCGAATGGCTCTGTGAATTGTTGGGTGCTGATACGTAAATCCTTTTACGTGCATTTCGTAGATCACCGATCGGTGCAGGGGCGTAGCAGGCGCGGTGTCGTCGTCCCAATCGAAGGCATTACTGTCAATCACCACCGATTTAGGCATACTCGGGCCGCTGTCGGTGCTGCTCATGACGAGGTGCTTATCGTCTTCGCCTTCCGCTTCTTCGTAGTCATATCCCAGCCAGTCGTCGTTATGATTCAACGGGGCATTGATAGCGCGAGCGTAGGGGTCCAGCAGCAACTTATTGGGGTTGAAAAAGTGACCCGCCTGCGGATCGTATGGCCCATCGATGCGAAACCCGTACAATTGGCCCGGCTGGAGCCCATCAATGTAAATGTGCCAGACAAGCTCCGTCCGCTCCAGCATCGGGATCATCGCGGTTTCCTGAGTCGGATCGTTGGCGTCGTAGAGACAGAGATAGGCACCCGTACTGTTTTCGCTGAAGAGCGCAACGTTTACACCCTCACCGTCGTACGTAGCACCGAGGGGATAAGGTTTGCCAGGTTTTGTTGTAAACGTATCCGTAGTCGATCCCGTTTTTGTTGGTTTATTCATAACGTATTGTGGCAGGAATGGAATGGTATCTATACCGTCTTACTGCAATTAATGGACTATTTCTGAAACCCGTGTTCCGGACGAATGTTTGTTGAAAAAGCAATAATGGTATTGCTGTTACTAGAAAGGGGAAATAGGCTTAGTAGACTAAAACAAAAAAGCCTGCCCTCAACGAGGGCAGGCTTTCCGATCCCACCATTCACTACACTACCAAGGCTAAACGAGCCATCGAGGCATGAGCCGAATCGATGCTCTGTTTCTGACGTAGCAGCAGCTCCCGGGTGCTGGCCACTAAGTCGGTTTCTTGCAGTACGGAGTTGTAGTTCTCGATCGCATCCTGATCGCCACGCTGACACTCCTGTACCGTTGCTTTATCATCGTCGCTGGCAAACGTAGCTTTTACGTTAATCCAGGCGCGGTGCAGATCGGCCGCCAGGCTGGTACCGTTATCTGGTTCACCACCTAAGGCGCGAATCTCACGATCTAATTCCATAGCGAACTCAGCCCGCTGACGCGACTGCGCCATGAACAAACTTTTCAGTTCGTTGTCTTTTACATTTTCTGATGCTTCCTGGTACCCTTTTTCAGCATCGTGGTTGCGGGTTAACAGGCGGTTCAAAGCATCCAGAATTTCTCCACGTGTTTCTTTAACAGTCATAACGTTGGTTGGTTGTGTGTTGAATTAAAAAGTTATAAAACGTTGTATTGAGTAAATTAGAAAGCCAGATCAGCGTTTGGGCGGGGTGTAACAACTTCGAGCAAATCCACATACCGCTACGTTACACCCCGCCAATCCGCTATTTCTTTTCGGGGTCGTGGCCCCAGTTTTTCAATGAGTATTCCCAGTTCGAACCTTCTATCTCCTTAGGTTGCTGAGCACTGTGCCGTTTTACGTAACTGATCACTTTTCGCATGTGCGCGTAATCGTCATCGTCCAGTTCAGCGTTCTTTTTTCCCAGTATCTTGATAATTTTCTCACCGGATTTATGTCCCGTCGATTCCGTGTCGCCGTCCTGTTTCTGGCCGACAGATTTGGATTCTTCGGTTTTGAGCCATTTTTCGAGTTGAGAAGCTGACATATTAACTAAGCTGTCGAACTCACTCCTGATGTCTTTCTTCTCCGTTTCATCGAGCGTTGCTGTAGCCATGTCGTTTATTTTTTTGTGACCTCGCTGGCCGACTTCACGATTGTTTTAGTGCCTTGCTTGAGTACAAGGGCAGGCTCTTTATCCGACCCTTTACGCTTGGTGGTCGATCCCTGCGTTTTCTTGGTTACGTCTTCTTTGTGAACTTCGGCAACGGTGCCTTCCGCTTTGCCTTTCCCGTACTTCCATGTCACCTCGTCACCTTTCTTCACCGTTGCCATAGTTCAAATACTGTTTAGTTGGATAAAGCGTGCCCGATTAGTTATCGAGCTTACCATCTTTAGCATCTTGTTGCATCTTTTTGTTTGCAAAAACTGCAACATCTACCCGACGATTTTTGCGTCGGCCTGCTTCGGATGAATTATCGGCTACGGGCTGTGCTTCACCATAGCCTTTTTCGTCGATCCGCGATGCTTTCACACCCTGCGCCTGTAGAAAGCTAGCGACGGCATCAGCCCGCTGTTTCGACAATTTTAGATTATAATCGTCCGAACCACTGGCATCAGCGTGTCCCTCAATCCGAATGTCAGTATCTGAATACGTATTCAGCGTCTGGGCAAATTCGGTCAGTTGGCGTTTGGTTTCTGATTTCAGTTCGTACGAATCGACATCGAATAAAATATCGGAGCCAAAGGTGATTTTTATGCCTTCGCCAACCCGTTCAACCTGGGCGCCCGGCATACTCCGCTTCATTTCCTCAGCCTGTTTGTCCATTCGGCGACCAATTACGGCACCAGCCGCACCGCCAACGGTTGCACCAATAATGGCACCCAGGGCTGTGTTTCCTTTTGCGTATTTGTTACCAATAATGCCACCTACTACGGCACCACCACCGGCACCAACTGCCGCACCTTTCTGAGTTTTATTTAATGAGCCAGATGACTTACAGCTTGTTAAAACGTTTCCGGACAACATAGTTGCTGCTAGGAGCACTGCCGCCGACTGTTTACCGACTGATTTCAACTGAATGTTCATGTGTTGTGAATGTTTGGTACTGCTCTTTGATGTCCAAACCTTGTACCAGTTTAATTTATCCGTACGTCGGTTATAGGTTACATTTAATCAACTGTTTGATATACAGACGGTTAATTTGCTGATCATTTTCGAATGAATTTTAATCTCAGTATTTAGGGAAGTAATTTGATAGGATAATAGGGAAGCGATATGCCTAATCTTGTAGAGCCCATTCCACACAAGTTTCCTCAAAAAGATTTGCCTCAGGCAGGCATTTAGTTTCTGAAATTGGATTGATCTTGGTTGATAATAATTAATCGTTTTCTATAGGTAAGTACCTGTTAGTCTGACAATTAATTGTACAGCATAAGGCGTAGATAAGTATGGCACAGCAAACGAAAAAGTAGACCATAACGTTAGCTATATACCATATAGATATCTCATTAATTCTTCTGCATGATTACAATTAAATCGCTTTTTGCGCTGATTTTCATAGGTAGTCTGCTCGTCATAGCGCCCTCGGGATGCCAGACATCTGAGCCTACCGAAACTGTAGCACCAACACCAGTACGTACGCTGGTGAATAGTTCGTTGATCGGTGAGTATTCCATTAGCCAGCTTAAGAGTCGGTACACGGGAGCCAGTTCGCTCTTTCAGGTTTTTATTCGGTATGGCATCAAAGCCTATCGGCTGGAATACACGACTACGAATACTGACGGCAAGACGGTTAAAGCCTCCGGTGCCTTGTTGATCCCCGATGTAGCATCGCCTGTGCCGATGCTGAGTATGCAGCACGGTACGATCACAAACGATAACGACGCTCCGTCTTATTACCGGCCGGGCAGCGAAGCCTATCTGTTTGGGTCTGTGTTTGCCTCGCAGGGCTACATCATTGCGGCCCCGGACTACATTGGTTATGGCGCGTCGAAGGAACTGCCGCATACGTATGAGCAACGTAATGGATTGGCTACAGCTTCCCTTGATATGTTACGTGCCGCTCAGGAGTTTCTGACCAAGCAGCAGGTAAACTGGGACAAGCGTCTCTTTTTGGCGGGTTACTCGGAAGGCGGTTACGCGACCATGGCCCTCCAGAAGAAAATTGAGGACGAAACCGGAACCGAATTTAATCTGGTTGCGTCGAGCTGTGGAGCTGGTGCCTACGATAAACCGGCCTTCATGCGGCAGATCATTAACGAACGGAGCAGCAGCAATAATAGCATCAATCGATTGTATATCTGGGTGCTGCTTACGTACGATCGCATCTACGGATTAAATCGGCCCATGACGTATTACTTTAAGGAGCCGTACGCGAGCCAGATTGCCGCCCAGGGGAAAGATGCGAGCATCAATGTGAGCGTAAACACTATTTTCGCCGATAGCTTCAAGCAAGCGATCAACGAGGGGACAGACAAAGAATTTATTGCTGCTGTATTGGACAATGATATTCACGACTGGAAACCGCGTACGCGTACCCAGCTTTACCACGGCGATGCGGATGATACGGTGCTTTTTCTGAACTCGCAGAATGCCTTTGACGCCATGCGAAAACGGGGCGCGACCAACGTTGAACTAAAGGCTATGAAAGGCGCTAACCACGCTACGGGTATCGTAGAATTTATTACCGGTACCTACGCTTTTTTTGGATCGGTTCAATAGCAAACTCCGTTCTGATTAGCAAAACAGGGGCGCGAGCGAAGTGTGGTGCAACCTTCGTTCGTGCCCCTGTTTTGCTGCACTCGCCTATGTCGTCTTGAATAAGCTGACAATCAGCAAGGAAGTCTTAAAACGCTTTGTAGTTCTTTACATTTTCCTGTAGGGCGGCCAGCATAGCTTTCAGGTGCTTATCAAGTTCAGCGTACACCGTTTCCATGTTCTTGTCGCTTTTCTGGCTATAGACTTCAAGCGGAATGCAGCGGTTTCCGTCTTCAATACCTACCTGCGTAATAGTTGCCCGGTATTTACGGTTGCTGCATTCAATAACCAGACTGTACCGAAAGGTATAACTGCCACCCGGCGAACTCTCTGAACGGGGGACTGTGATGACTTGGGTGACACGCCCGGCCAGGTCGCCAGTTTCTTTGTCGTTCAGAGAAAATAAAGCCTGGCTGGAATCCCACGATTGGGCTACCCACAGTCGGGCTCGTCTGAACAGATCGGCCTGGGATACGCTCCCACAATCGACGACCTCTTCATACCTCATTTTCAGCCCAACGATTGGGAGCGTTTCCTGAACGGTTTCGGGCATAACTCTAGGTGGATTATCTGCTTTTACGTAGCTGATAGCTAGCAGCGACGTAACGAGCAGTGTAAGATAAACTGGGCGTATTGGTTTCATTAGTGTTGTTGTTAGAAAAGAGAGAAGGTCCTGTAAAACTTGCGGGCAAATGTAGGTGTGGTATTGCCCCGCTGGTAGCCAGAATTAGTGAACCGTCGGTCTGACTGAATAAACGGTAGTAAAAACCCAATAAGTCGTAGAAGCGTACTGATCGCTACGTAACGAGTCAGCCCGCTTTCAGAGATGAAAGCGGGCTGACTCGTTATTTAATTGATACGTAGTAAACGGTTAATTGATCGTCAGAATGGTGTACGCTGTCTGGTGCGGTTGCCGAACCCGATTACCTACTGAGGTACGAACGCGGTCGTCGTCGTGAATAATCAGCAGTCGGTTTTTGTCGAGGGGCGTAACGTCTTCGGCTTTGTGGCCTAGGCGCAGCGGCTGACCCTGTTCATCGCGGATGAGGGTGAACGGTTTGTTAGTCGCCAGTTCCTCTGGACTAGCGGTCCACAGGTAGGCGTCAAGTTTCCCATCGGCTTCCATAGATGTCAGCAGCCAGAACCGGTTGCGGAAGGCGTCATATTCGATACTCGACAGGGCCAGTGGTTGCGGAAGACCAGCCTCTGCTTTCGCGGGATCGAAATCAGCAACGAGCGTCCAGTCGTCGCCCAGCCGAATTCGGAGGGCTTTGCCGGTTCCTTCGATTCTGTACGACACACCGATTATTTTGGCCCGGTACTTAAAATTATCAAATGCTTTACCTTCTTCGCGGATGCCAAACAGCAACTGCCGATCCGTAGCGGCCAGTCCTTCAATCTTAAAGTACGGCATAGACCCTGGAAATTCGTCATTAGCCAGAAGCTGGGCGATACGCTGCCGGTAGGCCATTGAGGTTCTGCTGGTATCGTCGGGAGCCAGCACCCGTGGCTGTTGTTCATCGCCTTTGGGCCAGTACAAAATCGTGTTATAGCCATCCCAGTCGCGGCTGCCGGGCTTTACCCGGTCGAAGGCCGTAGTCAGGAAAACAAACTTACCATCGGGCGTCTGGGCAAAATCCTCGTATTTACGGGCGGCTGCGTAGGCCGGTGCGAGCAGGTAGGTTGGTGGCTGGGTGGAGTCCGCCAGGGCAGTCAGGGTTTTTGTAAATACTGGACTAAAGCCACTTGGCATGTCTTTATCGTTGGCGACCAGGACGTTTTTTCCGTCGAACAGCACGGCCGATGCTTCGCACCAGACGGGTTTGCCATCCAGGGCGGTGCCGGGGGCAAAACAGGTTAGCAGCCCTTCTTCGGCAATCGCAGCCGACCGGGGTGCTGTCGTAATAACGGTTGGCTTAACGGTCTTACAGCCAATACTTAATGAGGCAATAGCAACGGCGACAAGGGTTACTTTTAAATGCATACGGTGCATGGAGGATATAAAATGGTGGCGCAAACTACGGATTACTGACGCAAAATAAACCCCACTCCGTGCACATTCTCAATTCGAACATCAGGCGTACTGGCCAGCCGTTTGCGTAAGCGCGAAATAAAACGTCGAGGCTGCGGCCCATAAAGTAATCATCGTCGCCCCAGACGGCGCGGAGCAGCTCATCGCGCCCGATAAGTTGACCGGTTGAGAAGATGCGCCATCCTTGTAGTCGGCTATCCTTGTCGGCTAAGGCGCTCAGAAACAGAATTGGTACGTGTCATTTACTGCTCGAATTTTTTGGACTAACGTAAAGCTATCGCTTTGGGGCAGCATAATATCCAGTAAGCACAGATCAAATTGACTAGCCTGAAACGTTGCCCACGCATCAGTGCCGTTCAGGCAATGCGTAACCGAAAAGGCTTCGTTTTCGAGGTGATACGAATCGGCCAGGACTCGATCGGTAGTCGCCTGTAAGTCGAGTTCGACATGGGGAGCAAACAGTTGAGCGGTCTTTTGAAGCTATACCACCTGCACCGTTAAAATTCCTATGATTGACAGTACGGAAAGAATGATCAGCAATCGGAGTCGGAACATGGTACCGGCTAATACGTTAAAAATAAAAGCAGAAGAGGATAAGCCGAATTTATGGCTTATTTTAGGGCTCCAAAGTACGTCTTTATCCAATATGCAATTGATTAGGAACCTGTAAACGTCCTTTCTAACAACTCATAAACAGCTGTTAGAAAGTCCCTAACAGGTATAGGCTATTTGAAAAACTAAGTTTGTGCCGTTGCTCAGGTGAGTAACTATAAACCGATCTGATTGTATGAAACGCATCCTTTTTCTGGTATCATTCGTTGCCCTGACCGTGTCTGTTGCCATGACCGATGCAGCTGCTGTGTTCAAGTGGGTAAGCACCACCCACGATTTTGGCCGTATTGAGCAGGGAAAACCCGTTACGGCTAAGTTTACGTTTACCAATACGGGCGATTTACCACTGGTTATCAATACAGCCAGAGGATCATGTGGGTGTACCGGCGTTGATTTTTCGAAAGATCCGATTATGCCCGGACAGTCGGGCAGCGTGAAAGCTACGTTCAATGCGGCTGCGTCGGGAGCTTTCAGCAAAACCGTTACGGTTGAATCGAACGCGGAAGGCGGCCTGACGGTGCTGCATTTCAAAGGCGAAGTTGTCAGCAAAACGCCAGTGGGCCAATGAACCCTATGAAACAGGTCTTGCCACTTAAGTAGCGGCAGGACCTGTTCCAGTACGTGTGTCTGCGACGTTATGACTTGTAATGAATAGGGAACCGAACCCGAAAGAGCGTTCCTTCGCCGGGCTCGGTTTCAATGTCGACGTTTGCGTTTAACAGTTCGCACAACCGTTTAACGATGTACAGGCCAATGCCTTCGCCCGAGTCGGATCGTCGTTTAAAGGTTTGCCCCGGTGCTGGAACCCCGTTGGTCGCCAGGTTCGCTTCGGGGGCTTTGTCGAATATCTCACCCGATTCGTGCAGGGGTTTTAACGGATCGATGAGCGCGTTAATTAATCCTTTGGGCAAGCCCGGTCCCGTATCCTGAACGCTAACGAGCCATCGGTAATTATCTTCGCTGGACCAGGATACTGAGATGATCCCCGATGGGGTGTACTTCAACGCATTAAGCAATAAATTCTGAACAATCCGCTGAATTTTAACCCGGTCGGTGTCAACCAGCAGTTGAGCGGGGCCGTCGGCGCGTAGCATCAATCCACGCTGCTGAGCTAAGGGCTGAGCACTTTCAACAACTGATTTCAACAGGGCGCTGACATCGAATGACTCGATCTGAAGGGTTTCCTGACCTGCTTCAAGGCGTGCCAGATCGGTTAGCTGCGCCAGCATATCGCTGACTGATAAGAGATTACGCTGCAGCATCTGCACCTGGCTTTTACGCTCCTGATCCGAGTTGCTTGGACGGTCGAGCAACACCGCTGCGCCATGAATAACGCCAAAGCCTCCCCGCAGGTCATGTGACGTCATCTGCAATACTTTGCCGCGCTGCTGAGTCAGAGCATTGACCTGATTGAGTGTTTGCTGGAGAGCATCAGCCCGTCCGGCCGCCTGTTTGCGCTGAAGGTCATCATAGCGGATCACGCTGCCATCGACCAGTTCATTATTGAACCGGACCATTTTCTCGTAGGCATCGACCAGCACCGAGAGGTTGGCCGCGGGATATAACTGACCGTAGCAGGAAATTTCCGTAGATAAGCATTGGGTGAAATGGTTGATCTCGGCCAGCAGTTCCCGCAAGATATAGCCTTTATGCCAGCGGTGCAGGCCATGATCAGAAGCGGTATCGACAAGCGGCCGCTCTTCGGGAAGATTCCGTAAACGCTGCCCCAGAATATTCAGCATAGCTGGTGCTTCATTGTTAAACTCCTCACGCGACAGACTGGCTGTGTGAGCCAGTACCGGATCGGCCTGGCAGGAGGCCCGCCACATATTCAGAATTGCTTCCCGACGGGCAAACAAATAACTGGGCAGGCTGATTGGTTCGGACGTATCGCTCATAAGGTATATAGAGGAATGAACTCACTTTTACTTGAAACTACCACCAGTGGCACTAGTATTGACTAAGTAAACGTAGATTTGTTTGCCTAAGGCCGAAGAGCTTGATACCACTTAACTAACCCCCTTATTTCTGTAACTATATTTCTGTAACTATGGCTCAACAGTACAATCGCAATGCACTCGACAACAACTTTCGCCATGCGAGTGTTCTGGTTGTAGAGGATAAGCAGGATCACTGGATGCTGATTCAGGCTGCTTTGCGGGAGTCGCTGCCTGAAGTCAGGACGATCTGGGCTCAAAGTGCTGAGGAGGCTTATTCGTATATGACCGGCTGCCTGGAAGAAAACCGGGTATTGCCTAAATTGATGCTTCTTGATCTGTACCTGCCTGAATCCGAACCGGCCTGGAACTTGCTGAGAACGCTCAAGACCCCAAACTCGCCCTTTATCCGGATGCCCATTGTCGTGTTCAGCTACTCCGCAAACCGGGACGATATTGGTGATCTGTACACCTTCGGCGGGACGTCGTACATTACCAAGCCTACGGATTATAATCAGTGGCTACTGTATTTCCAGACCATGCGCAGCTACTGGTGGGAAACCGTAACACTGCCTGGCGAACGGTTATAGTTATTGGTTGTCATCAATCATTGTGGTCATTGGCTGCTATTCCTGGTTGTTCTAACCCGTATTAAGAATGACGTAATAACCTGTGCTGACTAATGACAACCAATGACCAGAGTGGCTAATATTTCATTTCTCCGCGATCTTTCTCTACGGCCGTCCGACCTTCTTTCATCCAGGTTGGCATGGGCGCATCCTTCAGGTAGTGATCGAAGAACTGATACATCCGAATGCTCAAATCCTTGGCGTTGTGCCGTTGGGTGAGGTTATGCCCTTCGCCATTGTAGACGAGCATCCAACTTGGCTTATTTAAGCGACGTAAAGCCGAAAACAACTCGATACTCTGGTACCAGGGAACGGCTCCGTCGGCATCGTTGGCCATAATCAGCAAAGGGGTCTGCACGCGATTGGCGTAGAACAGGGGTGAATTCTCGATGTAATTCATGGGTTTATCCCAGAGTGTACCGCCGATGCGACTCTGCGTTTTTTCGTACTGGAACGCCCGGCTTACGCCCGTTTCCCACCGAATACCCCCGTACGCTGATGTCATGTTGGCCACGGGAGCACCTGCTTCGGCGGCCCGGAACAGGTTTGTTCGGGTAATGATATAGGCCGTCTGATAACCACCCCAGCTCTGCCCCTGAATGCCAATGCGGTCGCGGTCAACAAAGCCGCGATCGAGCAGACTTAGCACACCAGGAACCACGCAGTCGTAGGCATTAGGACCGGGTTGCCCCGTCGTATACACAATATCGGGAACGAAAACGAGGTAGCCGTTCGATACGCAGTAGGGAATATTGATCGTTGACCGGCTGGGGGCGGGTACCCGATAGTCGTTGAGCGTTTCGGCGTTACGTTCGTAGAAATAGACCAGCATCGGGTACTTCGTTTTGGCGTCGAAACCCTCGGGTTTATAGAGCAGCCCTTCCAGTTTAGTGCCATTGGTGCCTATCCAGTTGACCAGTTCGACGCTTCCCCACCGGATGCTGTCCTGCTGCGGGTTTGCGCGGGTGAGCTGCTGCGGACCCGCCATCGTAGAGTCGGTCAGGAACAGGTTAATCGGCTCCTGGTAGTTGCCCCGGTAGAACGTCATCGTCGGCGCATTTTTAGCTTTGTTCAAACCAAAGTACCGGTGGTTGCTTCGGCTAAGAACCGCCGGTTCAGTAGCCGCTATCCCGTTTTTCTGTTTCAAAATACCGGTTGCTTTATCGCGTTCCCAGATACCGGTCAGAAATAACGCCTGGCCTGGGTCGATGGCTTTTTCTCGGGACGGTCCGTCGTTGGGGTCGAGGTCGGCCCGACGGAGCCGGACGTTATTTTTTCGGCCCCAGCCAGCGGTCAGATTCAGCGGCTTCTCTTTGCCGGTTGGGTCAATTTGCCAGATATCGTAACGATCGTACAGCCAGACGTACCGATCGCCGGTTGTCCAGCCCGCAGAACCATACGAACCGGGAAGATTGGGCGTATCATGTTCTTCATCGAAAAATTTACTGGGCAGGCCCCGGGTCAGGTCGATCCGTTTGCCGTCGGCGATGGAATAGGCCCGCCAGAGCGAATCGCGCTCATCGAACCAATAGGCATACGTACCGCCGGGCGAAAGCTTAGGCTCCGAAGCCATGACGTCATTGGCGATACGTTTTTTGTCGCCTGTCTGGGTATCAATCAGATACAGGTCAGTATGGCCGGGGTCCCAGGAAGCCTGAACCTGATACGGCAGATCGCTCAATCCCAACAGGTAACGGGTGTTTACTTTCGGATCGAAAGTAACCGTAGCGACTTCGCGACTCGCCAGGGGCGTAACCCGGCCGGACGTGAGATCATACACGGTCAGATAGCCACGCTCTTTTTCTTCCTTCAACCGACGCTGCTGCATGGGTTGCAGGCGGCTGTCGGTCCAGCTCCAGACGTCCATTTTTACTTTTTCGTCGTCGGGCGTCAGCGTATCCTTCGTTGGTTTGGGTGGAATCGGGGAAGACGAAAAATACAATCGTCTGCCATCGTCCGAAAACTTTGGTTCGCGAAACTCATTGACAGACCAGCCTTTCGGGAGCGCCTTCGTCAACGTATCGGCAACAACCCGGTAGGGCAGTTCGGCGGTCGTTGTCTTTTTCCGTTTGCCTTTTGTGGGAAGCGTTGCCGAAGCCAGGTTCCTGTAGTACAGAGTAAACACCTTCACGTCTGCCCCCGAGCTGTCGGCGGAGGCCATCCACGCCAGCTGCTGCCCGGCCTTATCGACAGCAAGCCCTTTGTAAATCTTGCGCTGCGAACTGGTGTCAACCAGGGTCGTTTGTTGGGTAGACGTATGGAACAGAAACACGCCCGGAATGCTGACTTCGCCTGTTTTCAGCGAATCATTCGCCGACTCTTTGCTGTAAAAAATTGACTGCCCATTTTCCGAAACGACCGCACTCGTTACGTAACGCATGGTTTTGCGCGTTCCGTCGGCCATGTTCAACAGCGTAAGCTCATCACCTTTCGGCTTTTTGGGTGATCCTTTTTTTGCCGTTGCTGACGTAGTAGATACGGGCGCTGACGGGTTGAGGGTATCTTTCTGAGCAACGGGTTTGGCCGCTGGTTTTTCTTTCTCATCCTTCCGTTCCTGCAGGACCGCCAGCCACGAACCCGCTTCTTTACCGAGCATGAATGATTTTACGTTCGGCAGTTTCGTTGTGGTGCCCGTTCCCAGATTCAGGACGAGCAGACTGTCTTTTGGCAGTTCGTCGCCTTTCTTCTTCTTGAGTTTGGCTTTGCGCGTCTCGGCCGCGGGAGCTTTTAAGCGCATAACCAGAAATTTGCTGTCGGGCGTAAACTGAGCCATGTACCCTCGCGCGAACCGGCGCGGTTGGGTCTTGCGGGTAGCGTCCGCCAGTTCCAGGTAGCCATCGCCGTCCTGCGGGTCGATCTGGTACGTAATCCAGTGCCCATCGTTGGCTATTTTTTCGGAGCGCACACTCTGCCAGCGGTCATAGTCAGCCGCCGTAAGCGGACGTTTTTGGGCAGAGGCTGTGGAAACGGTATAAAACAGAAGGAAGAGAACGGAAAGTTTACGTAACATAATGGGCGAGTGCCAAAAGCCGGATAGTAATCCCTAAATTTAAGCACATCGAACCGTTTTCACTATGTCCAGGGGGCTTTTCCTGCTGATTGTACTGATGCTTACGTCCGCTGCCGCTTACGCGCAACGTAACGCATCGCTGAAACATGAGTTGGACAGCATGTATGTACTCGATCAGCAGTATCGCGAGTACTTGTCGAATATGGGTCAGAATATACGCATGCGCGACAGCCTGAGCAACGTTTTCAAGGTCAGCCCAACTGATCTGGGAGGGCTTTTGTGGGGAAAACAGAGCGCCATCGACAAATCAAATCTGGCGCGTACAGAGGTAATCTTGAAGCAGAATGGTTATCCCGGAAAAACGCAGGTTGGGGAGCCGACCAACGAAGCTGTCTGGTATATAATCCAGCACTCTGATAAAATAGACCAGTATTTGCCCCTGATTCGTGAGGCCGGTAAACAAGGTGAGTTACCGGCTCGACTGGTGGCAATGATGGAAGATCGGCAACTAATGAACAAAGGTAAACCACAACGGTACGGTACTCAGGGCAGCTGTTATCCACTACGGAGTACTCCGAACGCGTCCGAATGCTTTATCTGGCCCATCGACGATCCGAAAGGTGTAAACGAACGTCGGCGGCTGGCGGGCTTTACCCAAACGGTAGAAGAAAACGCTACCCGCTTGAATATCACCTACAAGCCACTGACGATTGCGCAGATTAAAGAACGGTACGTGATTGATCTGAAAGACTAATGTCGGTCAACGTGACTTTACAAAATAGTAGACTGTACAGCCGCTTCATGTTAGGATGTCTGGATAAATCCTGATGAGTTACTAGTCCTTAAAAGATTTTTTGATTATCTCGCTTATTCAACTCTGGCCAAGCACCTAGGGGATCAATAATGACGGTTTGCGCCGAAGGTAAAGCCGGTAAGTAAACCCGACGCTCATCAGGTTCTGGCCGTACCAATGTCTTGTATATGGGCCGATTATTCTGATCAAGAATGACTAATGGAATGAGATCGTTGATAGGTACTTTTTGTTGTGTCCCAGTTTCCTGATCACGCCATTTCTTAGGCACAATTTCAACTAGTAACCCATTGGACAGATGCACGACTCTACCGATTTTGAAATCGAACCAGAGCTGATCGGTTAAATACGTTGTCAGATACTGGAGTGAGTCAGGAAGTTGATGAGCCAAGTGGGTTACAAAGGCATCCGCCGTAGCTGATGTTGGCTTTGCAATGGCTTGCTGATAAAACTGACCGATCGCTCGACTCAATAAAGAGTCTCCCCAAACTTGCCCAATACTGGTTAGCAACAGTGCAGCCCGATTGCGTTCAAGCAGATGGTTGTCACTAGACTGGATTAGAGGTGCCTCAACCTGATGATTGCGATTATGACTACGTAGATACGTGGCCCACCGTTGGGCAAGTCGCTTTGCCAATTGTTCAGAACCATACTGCTTGCCAACGAATTGTAACGAAAGATACTCGGGCAAGCTCTGGCGTAGAAAGCCGTCGCCTGCTTGCTGGACTGGTTTTAGCCGATGAACTATCCACTGCTTCAATACCTCTCTAACTATCAAATAATCAATAAAATCAGCTTGTTTGTCTCGGTGATTACTAGCTGTCCAGCCTTGTTTTTCAGATATAAATACGCAGCCAGGTGTCGACCAAATTGCCTTGGAGCCAGACGGTACTTCCGTAATGTTGAATGTATCATAAGGATAGGCACCAAACAAGTGCTCACCCATTTGGATAGCTAATTGCGCAACGTCGAGTATGTGCTGGACTTGATAAGGATGATGGTGCGAAATGGAAACACGAACCGATTGACCCGAAATGGAAGTAAGTGTGGCCCATTGCCTTTTGTAAGGTATTGATGCCGTCAGCTTATCCTGATTACGAAGCTGTTGAATGGTAAAAATTTCCGTTGCTGACAGACTACCGAAAAGCAGAAAAGGTATACCATATCGCCAGTCGAACTGTTGTCGCCATTGCTGAATACGTACAGGTAACGAAGCTAAGGCACCTCGGTTCCAGGTCAGTAAGAAAAGCGTAATAAATAAGCCTGCCACTGCCCACCATAACAGATGAATGGGCCCTCGGATGAAGCGGGTTGTGCCATAACCAATTAAGTCGGAATAGGAATCTGAGCCGGGCAGGAAACTATACAGGTAGTAAGAAAACGACGACGAATCGAACTCATAAGCTACGGCAAGGAGGAGGAACAAAAGGATACTGATAACGTGGCTAACCAGGCGGTTGTTGACAATCACCGCTATGAATGCACCTAGCGCGATGACCTGTATGTAACGCAAAAAACCGTCTTGCATTAAATCGGAAGCATAAAGCCTCCAATCAATGTCCATAAAACCATTAACCAGTTGAATGCCTATGCCGGAAACGAATAACAGTAGAGTTAATAGAGCCGCTGCTATTGTTAGGGCAAGCAGTTTGGCCAGCAATAATACAACGTTTGGCTGGGGCATAGTGTGGTAAATCGGCCAGGAACCAATCGTTCGCTCATAGTAAATCAACTCATTGGTCATAACCAATAGAAATAGGCAAATAAATACTCCCATTGGTAACCGAAGGGCAGTTATCCGGGAGGTGATGGGTAACTCCTGAAAATCTGGGTTTTGGTTAAAGACCGTAGCAAAGAGTATCGTTAGGATGACTAATAACAGAGCCGTAATCTGGAAAACGGGTTGCCGAATCAGCGTAGCTGCCTCTAGTTGAGCTAAGCGAAGAGTAGTTTGGCCATATAGCAAGCCTCCAAATCGTTGTTTGTTTGTAGGAAGAAGGGGCAGGGCTGGAAGCATGTCATCAGCACCCATTTCTATACGATCTAACTTGATGGTACGCTCCTGACCAAAGGTATCGAACGAAAACGAAGCCTCTGCCTTGGTTAACAGACCAAGAGCTATACCGAGCCAAAGCAATCGGTTGATAAACAGCATATCTGAAAAGCTTAGCAACGCGGTTGAATCAGCTGTCCAGTTGATGTCGTCAACAGATGCGCGAATCATGCCTACTCCAAACGGATCTAGTAGCAGCCATAAATCAGAGTTAGCCAGTTCTTCCGATTGGGTACTACTGAGCAAGAAGTATAGCACCGTCAAAAATAGAGCGATATATGCCCCCCGAATGCTACGCAAAAAGACAGTCAAGGAAAAGGTCAGGCTAACAACAACGAATACATGCTCAACCACTAAACATAGGTACCCGTCGATCAGCGCCAGCCACGGAATAGGCTTATTGTCAACAAACGAAGCCGCCAGAGCAACACCCATTGGGTAGAGGGTCGCTAGTAAGAGAACACTCACAAACGCTCCCAGGAATCGACCCGCAAAGTAGGCCCGGCTGTTAATAGGTAAGGTGTAGAGGTAAAGGGCTGACTGGTATTCGAGATCTTTTGTGATAGATTGCCCGGCTACTAACACGGCAACGATGGCCAGGACCACCCCCAGCGATGCCAACGTAAAATAGGAATTGGCTGAGGCATTAACACTAGCATAAGACTCACTTACTAATATGGAATACCAAATGCCCTGCCCAAGAATTAACCCGCCTAACAGGAAAATAATGGGCTGACGTAGGTTATACTTAAGCTCAAATCGGGTAACGGTCAGGATTGCGTTCATTGAGCCGTAAGATACGCCGGAACCTGAATGAAATCAACCGGTTATAATCCGCTTCGCGTAAGTTTTGCCACGCCAACTCCCGAGTCGGCCGCGCCGTAGTATACCCAGATGCTTCCGTCGGGTTGCGGTACCCAGCCATTTGAGAACACTACGTTCGGAAAGAAACCTTCCCGCTCCCAGGGTAGTTCGGGCTGGAGCATGGGCAGCTCCGAACGGTCCAGCACTTTCGACGGATCATCTTTGTCGAGCAGAGCCAACGCCAGGGAATAGGAGTGGTTGGCATCCGCGCCGTGATAACAGACCAGCCAGCCCTCGTCGGTCAGGATGGGTTCAGGCCCCGCGCCAATCTTACCGCCTTCCCACGCATAGGCTGAACCTGAGAATCCCCGGCCGCCAAACAAAAATTGATGCTGCCCCCAATGAACCCCATCTACGGACTCTGACAGCCAGATCGACGGCTTTCCGATCTCTGATACCATCGGCCGGTGCAGCAGCATGTACTTCCCGTTGATTTTTTGGGGAAACACCGCTACGTCTTTGTTCGGGGGCGGCAGAATGATACCCATGCGCTCAACGGTTTTAAAATCATTGGTCAGCGCCATACCCACGGCTGGCCCATGTTCGGAAACGGCGGTATACAGAATCCAGTACTGACCGTCCAGGAACGTAATGCGGGCATCTTCGATGCCATAGGATTCGTCCAGGCGGGCTGGGAAAAGAAACGGTTTTTCGTCGATCGTAAACCGAATGCCATCGGTGCTGCGCGCCAGGCGAAGGTGACTCAACGAAGTCAGGTATTGCTTGCCGTCGATGGTAACAATACGGGGATCATAGGGTTCCTGAGGTTCCGGCAGGTACTTAACGGTTAAGGAAGGAACGCCGTCGTGGTCTTCAATCAGGGGAACGGCGATATGACCAGCCCGGGCGGGTGGGGCTTCGGCGACACGTAGCAGCAGGATCGTTTCGTCGCCGACCCGACAGGCCGCCGGATTAAAAGCGCCGAGTACGTCAAAACCCTCAATCGAGGGTTTTACATCCTTTGTTTGTAAAATTGGCTGCTCAGATAGCCGTTGTAATTGATAGTTTTTCACAATATTTGCGCGTTGTGTTCCCGGATTTTGGGCGACTGACGGTTCCTGACAGCCGCAACGGGAAGCCTACCTGTAAAACCCAAAAGGCGCTTCGCTGTTCTTAGGCCGTTTACTCAATTAGTTGACGAACCGGTTAACCATATTCGAAAGAGCCGCGTTATGACCAGAAACCAGAATCAACCTACACATATTTCAACTATGATTAACCTGCCAACGTTTGATCAGGACGATGACGTGCTGATGCTGAACCCTGATCCGGAAACCGCTGCTTTCGACGACGATGATGAGTTCGACGAAGGAGCTGATTTTGACGAACTGGGGTCTGGAGCGACCAGCGGCTACGGTGAAGATGATCTCGGCGATATTGATGATGAAGCATTCGGCGATGACGACGATCTGAGCGAAGAACTGGACGACGACATTGACGATGATCTCGACGACGACAGTATGGACTAATCTACTTTTTTAGGCAAGTTTGATTGCGGATTTCTGATTGTATGCCTCAATCCGTGGTGTAACCGGGAATCCGCAATCCTTAATCTCAATAGTTATGAACCCATCCGAAATTCAGGATTCCGAAGAAAACAAAGGCGCAGCGGGCAGCAACAATGGCCCCGGTAATACTGCGCCTGATAGTGAAACTCAATCGTCGGCCGCCAGCGCCGATGGTGGACGTACCACCGAAGAAGGTTCACGCGCAACCAGCGACCCCGCCGAAGGCCGGGATGAGTAAACCCTAATTCTTATCCGTGCCAGATTAGCATTCGCTGATAATCTGGTGCGGGTAATCAATTACTGTTCGTTAAGTACCGATAAAAGCGTCTGGCATTTCATTTCGGTTTCCTGCCATTCCCGTTCAGGTACCGAGTCTTCGGTTAAACCAGCACCCGCGTACAGCGTGGCCTGCTTTCCTTCTAGTTTCATGCACCGGATATGCACAAACAGGTCAGTTGCTGACCCTTCGTTTGCTGCGTTCATATTTACGGGGCCAATAAAGCCGCTGTACAATTCCCGGTCGTGGGCTTCGTGCTGGTTGATGAACGCGAAGGCGGCCTCGCGGGGCATCCCGCAAACCGCCGAAGTCGGATGCAGGAGCCGTAGCATAACCGTACCTAGTTGTGGGTAACGCACCCCATGAATGTCGACCGTAAACTGGGTGCCGAGGTGCATCAGATTGCCTGCCACAATCGTTTTGGGCCCTTCTTCAAGGTATTCACGCAGGCGGATTTTCTTAAAGCACTCAATAATATAACGGCTGACGAGAGCCTGTTCTTCAATTTCTTTTTGGGACCATAAGGCATCCGCCGGACGTTTTTGCGTGCCATCGGGGTTAGCCGCCGATTGCGTTCCCGCCAGCGATACCGTTCGGAACATCCCCTCCGCATCGACACTGACCAGGCGCTCGGGCGTAGCACTGATCCAGATTTGGCCTTTCTCTGGAATCGATACCGCCGACACGAACGCGGTTGGGTAGCGTTCGCACAACTTATCGAAGAAAGCTACCGCATTGGGAGCATCCGTAAATGCAACCCGTTTGGTACGTGATAGGACCACCTTCCGAAACTCACCGCGTTGCATAGCCTGAACGGCTTCCGCTACGGTTCGGACGTAAATGGCCTGGGCGGTCGGGTCAGCAAGCTCAACAAGTTTCGCCGGGGCCGACTGGTCAGCCGATCGGGAGATAGGCCGGTTAGCCAACGCTTCCCGGAAGTGAGTGGCGGCTGACTTATCGTTTATGGTTAGCTCCGGCGCACCCGTATCCGAGAAAGTAGCCTGTACATCGGCCCTGATGAATACGGTTAATGCCGCCGGACTGTCGACTCCCGCGTCGAGATTCGCGAAGGGGCTAACCAAAAAACCCGCTGGCAACTCCTCCAGATCGGCCGTCACGCGGGGTAGTACTTCATCGAACGAGACGATCAGGTGCTTCTCGCGCTTGTTGGGCAATCGCCACAGCGCGGCTGGAAAACCTAGTGAGTGGGCGGTTTCCCAAATGTCAATGGCGGCTGGCTGACCAAGTCGCTGCCGATTAATGGATAAGTCAGAAGTTACGGAATCGATAGCGTGATCAGGTTGCATAGCCAATAGACGTCTTTCTGTTTGACTTCTAAAGTAGTAACAGATTGTGATGCAAAATTGTGCACTGAAAGTAGTTATTTAACGGTCAGATGTTTACAAACACCTATAACGAGTTTACACCTGTCTGGACTGCTGAATCAACGCGGATAGTTATCGGCTGTCTCCGAGAAAAGTACATCAACACATTCGGCAGACACCAGTTTTCTGCGAACTTTACGCTGGGCCCTACAACTGGGTCGCTCAACTCCTATGATCCGCATTTTTCAGCAGGACGAAACGGCCGTCCGTAAAATTCGTGATATCGACTCGTTCTCCAACACCGAACGCACGCTTTGGGTTGATCTTCAGAACCCGACACCAGCCGAGATCGAGAGCGTAGAGGAAAAGTTTGACGTTGATTTTTTGAGCCAGCAGGAGCAGCAGGAAATCGAAAGCAGTTCGCGCTACATCGAGGAAGATGACTACATGATTGCCAACTCCAACTTTCTGGTGTCCGACCCCGAACAGCGCTACGTAACGGTGCCGGTCAGTTTTATCCTGAAAGACGATACGTTGTTTACGTACCGACACGCCGATCTGAAATCGTTTGCTGATACAGTGAAGCGGATCAAGTCGCGCCGGGCGGTTTTCTCCGACGGGGCGCAGATTATGATCTATATTTTTGAGTCACGGATTGACTACGATGCCGACCTGGTCGAAATGGTGTCGGGCGAAATCAAGGCCATTAACCGGATGCTCGATCTGGATGCTACGCTTGATCGGGAAATGCTGCTGAATATCAACGATTACCAGGAGCTGACCATGTCGATTCGGGAGAGCGTAGTGGATAAGCAGCGCGTGATTTCGGCCATGATTCGGTCGGATGGCTGGTTCAACGAAGCCGAACAACTTCGGCTGCGG
Organism: Spirosoma fluminis; assembly: GCF_054778895.1. Classification (NCBI taxonomy): domain Bacteria; kingdom Pseudomonadati; phylum Bacteroidota; class Cytophagia; order Cytophagales; family Cytophagaceae; genus Spirosoma; species Spirosoma fluminis. The sequence continues at coordinate 628,086 of NZ_BAAGZD010000041.1, read as the reverse complement.
ACGCTCATCAAGGACATTAATTCGCTGATCGACCATACCAATTTCATTTTCGAGCGGCTCGAATTCTTACAGAATACCTTTCTCGGGCTTATCGATCTGGAACAGAACCGGATCGTTAAAATCTTTACGGTTGTCTCGCTGGTATTTCTGCCGCCAACCTTGCTGGCAAGTATCTGGGGAATGAACTTCGATGAAATGCCCGAGATCCACTGGAAATACGGGTACGTATTTGCCCTGGCCATGATGGTGTTATCGTCGGCCCTGACGGTCTGGGTCTTCCGGCTTAAGAACTGGCTATGAGTTCGTGGTTATTGGTAGTCATTCATTGTTCGTTGATGGCATTTGTGCTGTTGTGGCAACCAATGACCACCCAATGACACAATGAGTGACCAGTGACAAAAATAACCAAGCGGGTAGGCCGTGAGTTGTAGCAGGTAAACTCAACACATTATGGATCATCTCACCAGCACGAATATTACCCGTTCATTGGGCAGTGGCCTCGGTGGTGCCATTGCGCTGAACCTGCTGCACGAAACAGTACGTCGGTTCGTACCTACGGCCCCACGCGCCGATCTGCTCGGTATGCGCGCGATTGCCAAAAGCTACCGCAAAGCGGGCGAACAGCCACCCGCCGAAGACAAACTCTACGCGCTGGCTATGGCGGGTGACGTAGCGTCCAACGCACTCTATTATAGTTTGTTGGGTACGTATTCCAGGCATCCGATTGCCACGGGGGCGGCTCTGGGACTATTGGCGGGCGTTGGGGCAGTAACTTTACCCGGACCGATGGGCCTGGGAGAAAAGCCAACTAAACGTACCACCGCCACAGCCGCCATGACTATTGGCTGGTACTTTTTCGGGGGCCTGGTAGCCGGCGTCATCTACGACCGGCTTCGTCGGCCAACAACCGCGTAGAGCGGATCACTCCAACGGCCGGGGCTGCGGTCCAGTACCTCAATGTCCGTGAACGTCCCGGCCTGTTCATAATATGAACGAACCAGCTGCTGATGCCCTCGATCATCGAGCGTCTGCCAGATGGCGACTGCCTTGGTGGGAAACATCCGATTCGAGAAAACCGTCAGAAACGGCGCGCCGGGACGTAGCACCCGGCCAATTTCCTGGTACACGGCCACCGGATTTGTTAAGTACTGCACCGAAACCGTAACCATTCCTCCGTCGAAACCGGCGTCGGCGTAGGGGAGGTAGGGGGTTTTGTTTAAATCCTGAACGACGTAATCGGTCAACTGCGGGTTTTCGTGCAGTTCCGTTTCGTTCATGCCTAGTCCAGCCACCCGCGCGTATGATACGTCGGCCGGCAGATGACTGCGCCAGCTGCTCATCAGATCAAGAACGGCCCCGTTTGTGGGTAAATATTCGCGGAAAAGTTGGGTAGCCGCCGTAATGGCTGCTTCGTCGATGTGCACAACCAGTCGCGGCTGGCTGTAGAACATGGCATCGTCGGTCGGATCGTATCGCGCAAAAGGGTTGTTGGGCTGCATAACGGGAGAAGCTTGTATAGCTTGACGCAACTGCCTGTGCAGTCGCAGAGTTTTCGAGATGAGGCATTAAACCCTGACCCGATCTGGCTGTCTAACCAGCACACAAGGCATTTCGCCGTTAATTGTCGGGACACATGAACGCGTCAATAAATAAAGCTGTATGGGGTCTGCTGATGTTGCTGACCATCGGGCTGGCTGGGAACCAAACAGCCGTGGCTCAGCCGGGTTTCAACGTACCGGTTGAGTCGTTTTATACGGAATTGGCTCCCTACGGGCAGTGGGGGCAGCACCCAGCGTATGGAAACGTATGGCGGCCCAATACCGGGCCGGAGTTTCAGCCCTACGCCAGTAATGGGCACTGGGTGGTTACAGAGTACGGAAACACCTGGGTTTCTGATTACGACTGGGGCTGGGCACCGTTTCACTACGGTCGGTGGGTACTGGACCCGGCCTATGGCGGATGGATCTGGATTCCGGCCTCTGAATGGGGGCCTGCCTGGGTGTCCTGGCGTTCGGGTGGTGGCTATTATGGCTGGGCTCCCCTGGGGCCGGGCATCGATATTAACGTAAACATCAACATTCCGGCGCCGTACTGGACTTTCGTGCCACAGGTGTATATCACCAGCCCAAACCTATACAGCTACCGGGTGCCGCATCCCCGGGTAATCAACATTTACCAGAACACGACGATCATCAATAACGTCTATCGGTACAACAACCGGGCGTATGTGTACGGCCCGCAACGCGTTGAGATCGAGCGCGTAACGCGCCGACCTGTTCAGGTATACCGGGTCGATTATATGGACCGCCCCGGACGGTCGGTTGTCGGCAATGGGTCCGTTGGTTTCTATCGGCCGAACCCATCAGTAGCCTACGGTCGGAATTACGAAAACTCGGGCCGCTCCGACAATGGCCGTAGTTATAACGACTATACAGCACCCAATCGGGGCTATACGCCAAACTATGCACCCAACGATCGGCGCGGAGGCTATGCGAATGGCAACGCACCAGCTGAATCCAGGACGTATAACCGGCCGGGTCAACCCGACGGCAACGACCGTGGCTGGAATAACCGGAGGGCCAACGGTACATCGGATGGGTACTCGCCCCAGCCGAACCGGACCTACGAACGACCAGACCGTCAGGCACCCGTAGTTAACAGCCCTGCGCCTAATCCGAGCCCACGCGCTGAGAATACGTATCAGCAACCCTCACCTGACGTTCGGGGGCAAGGGTATCCGCAACGTGACCGGGCGCAGAATCAATGGCCGAGCCAGAACCGGGGCGGAGAAGCGAACCGCACGGGGCACTCACGCGGTCCTCGGTAGCCAGAGCTAACGGCAGCAAACGTTACGTAGTATTGATAAAGACAACAACTGCGTAACGTTTGCTTTATAACGATTACGAGCCAGCTATCCGATGCATAGCTGGCTCGTTGCTTTACGGGCGATAAGACTGTATTGCTGGGGGCAAAGCGGTACTTTTGCGGGGTATGCGTTATTTTATGGAAGTCTCTTACCGGGGCACGGCTTATCATGGGTGGCAGGCACAACGTAATGGCGTAAGTGTCCAGACAACGCTCGAAGCCGCGTTGAGCCGTCGCTTTGGCCAACCTGTCTACATTGTTGGCAGCGGTCGGACGGATGCCGGTGTTCACGCGGAACAGCAGTTTGCTCATTTTGACAGCGACGCACCTTTGCCACTGACCAGCGAACTGCTTTACTCCCTGAATTGCATGTTGCCTGACGACATTGCCATTCACACTATATTCCCCGTTCGCCCCGACGATCACGCCCGGTTTTCGGCCGTAGCCCGCTATTATCAGTACCACATCACCCGGCATAAGCGCGTATTTCAACCCGGACTTACGTATCATTTTCGGCCTTATCTGGCTATTGATCAACTTAATGCCGCCTGCGAAATTCTGCTAACGTATCGTGACTTTCAGAGCTTCAGCAAAGCCCGCGCGAACGTAACAAATTTCTTATGCCGACTCGATTTTGCCTACTGGGAGCAGACCAGCGACGATCAGCTTACCTTCCACATCAAAGCGAACCGGTTTTTGTGGGGAATGGTCCGCACGATTGTGGGTACGATGGTCGAAATTGGCCAGGGGCGGATGAGCCTTGCGCAGTTCGAGCGGATTATTCAGGCCAAAGACCGCACGATTGCGGGTAGGGCTGCCCCCGCCAACGGGTTGTATTTAATGGAAGTAACTTATCCCGTCGAAGTCTTTCAGCACCGCGTTTTGTTGGAGTAGGGATTATGGGTGGGAACAGTCCTTCCGTTTGCCGGGGAGGCACAGCCGTCATCAACGTAGCGGTGGGTGGTAATCCGGTTAGGTATGAGTGGTACAAGAATAACCTCACCACGCCCAAAATTATGGAAACTCCGCAGCTATTCTGCGGTACCGCTACGTAGAGTCTGACCTTTATTTACGATGGCTGTTGGGCAGCCTGTCCGGAACAGGAGCCGTATGAGCAAGCTGTTACGTCCGACGAGCCTGGACCAACGGTTGAGTTACGAGTTCTGGTGAATCGTCGGAATCTTTTCGTTACGGATATTCGTATAAACCAATCAAAACGAACAGATTGCATTTCGGAGCCGATTTGTTTGGCTGGATAGTTGTAACTACTTATCTTGATGAGGCCCGTTAATTAACTGCGCTTTTTAATGCGTATCCTGGTTTACACAACGTTATTTTTTTGTTGGATGCTGCTTGCTGGTGGCAGTGTCCAGGCCGCTGACCCGGTCATAAAGTTGTCGGATACAACCCAGTTTGTGCCGGTCGGTCGCCAAACGGCTATCTTGGAGGACAAAAGCGGGCGGTTAACCCTTGCTCAAGTCAGGCAGCGGACAGACTTCAGACCCAGCCCTTCTGAGAACTTCCAGTTTGGTTTTAGCAACAGTGCGTATTGGGTTCGATTTGAGCTAATCAACCAGAGTCGGGAAAACACAAAGCACTGGCTGCTGGGCCTGATCGATGCGGCCACCCTCGATTATGCTGATCTGTATCTGGTTTATCCGAATGGCCAAATTAAACACCAGACTGGCGGGCTGAAGCGTCCTTACGTTGACCAGGGTTTTTTTGCGACCACTCCGTTCTTCCGCGTTGAACTGCCCCCCAATACCCCTGTCACTGCCTATTTCCGCATTCAGAGCAGCCTGGCTATGTTTGGCAAAGTAACCGTCTGGGACGAATACTATAATCTCAGCAAAGGGCGGGTCATTATTTTTGCCATCTGGATGTTTTTAGGGCTGTTTATTCTTCGGTCGCTGAACAATTTTGTGCTGGCCCGTTTCATTCCTGATCCGCAATTTCGCTTCTACGCCGTCTGTACGTTTCTGCTGTATATATCGACCCTTTCCCGCACGGGTGTGTACCCCATCCTTTTTTCAGGATACCCTGGTCTGCTGGACTGGATGCACTACGGTATGGGTCGTCTGCTGCCATTGGGATTGGCTGCCTGGATGTATAGCCTATTGGACAACCGACCTCTCCTCCGTCCGCTCCGGTGGCTGTTGCTGAGTATTACAGGTGTTTGCGCGGTAGGCGTTTTTCTTCCCTTTTTCGTTCAAACAGCTGCGATTGGCCGGTTTAATGCGATCATCGTTCTGGTGATGTATGGCCTCTTTTTCCTGAATGTGTTTCTGATCTGGTTTACCAGGTCAAGGTCGGCGGTCCATTTTGTTTTGCCCATTGCCCTTTGCACAATTCCTTTTTTTCTGTTTCAACTGCAATCGTTGTCGGTGATTCCGTACCGACCCGTGATTAGTCAGCTGGCTCTGCTTGCCCTGGCTATTGAGATGGTATCGATGTCGCTCGTACTGGGGCGGATCGTACAGTCCTACATTAAAGATCGGGTTGCCACGGCAAATGCACTGACTCGTGAGAAGCTGGAAGTTGATAAACTACAGGAGCTGGACGCCGTCAAGACGCAGTTTTTTACCAATATTTCGCACGAGTTTCGGACACCACTTACCTTGCTGCTTGGTCCGCTTTCCGACCTGAAACAGAAGTTCCCTGCCGAGCCGCTGGTAGCCTTGATGGAGCGGAATGCCAACCGCCTGCTGAGTCTGATCAACCAGTTACTCGACCTGAGCAAGCTCGAAGCGGGTGGGTTTCAGGTACAGGCGGAACGGGGCGATCTGGCTGCATTTTTCCGTACACTGGCCAGTTCGTTTAATTCTTTGGCCGAGAGCCGGCAGATTCGGTTCAGTTTTACCCAAACCAAAACCGACTATGAGCGCGTATTTGACCGCGACAAACTAGAGAAAATTGTTACGAACCTGCTTTCCAACGCGTTTAAATTCACCCCAGTGGGTAATGAGGTACGCATGTGCGTACGCTACCCGGAAGCGCCAACGTCGGGGCTGGTGCAACTAATCATCGAGGATACGGGTATTGGTATCGCCCCTAAACACCTGACGCACATTTTTGAGCGTTTTTATCAGGTCGATGGTAAAATCAACCGCTCATACGAAGGAACCGGCATCGGTCTGGCGCTGGTCCACGAATTGGTAAAGGTGATCGGCGGGACAATCAGGGTTGAAAGTACAGAAGGTGTTGGCACTCAATTCACCGTTGAGCTGCCGCTGCTGGTTAGCGCAGACAGCGCTCAACCTGTGTCGAGCGCTGATGTACCGAGTGCCGAGCGAGCTTTAACTATGTTGCCCCCCGAACCGACGTTGGGCAACCAGTGGGCTTCTGTTGATACGCCAGCCATGGTGGATAATATGCTCCTGATTATTGACGACAATGCCGATATCCGAGCTTACGTGCGGAGCATCTTTGAAGCCGACTACCAGATTCTGGAAGCTGTGGATGGTCAGGAAGGGCTGGAAATGACTACGGCTACGTTGCCCAATATAATAATCTGCGATCTGATGATGCCCCGGCTCGACGGTTTTGCCTTCTGTAAAGCCCTGAAAACCCAGGAGGCTACCAGTCATATTCCGGTGGTGATGCTCACGGCAAAAGCAACCGTTGACGATCGTATTCAAGGGTTTGAACTGGGAGCTGACGATTACCTGACTAAGCCGTTTAATCGCGCCGAATTGCAGGTCCGGGTACGTAACCTCGTAAAGCAACGCCAGCATCTGTACCAACGGTTTTCGGCTGCAGCGCCCGACCCGACTCCCGCTAATGAGGTCCAGCAACCGGTTGAATCTGTAGCGATGAAGGCGGAGCAGCAGTTTCTGGAACGGCTGAAGGCGGTCGTGTGGCAACATATTGACCGGGCTGACTTTACAGTCGAAGAACTCGCCGAAGGAGTTAATATGAGCCGCGTTCAGCTCCATCGTAAACTAAAAGCGTTGGCGGGTTCGACGGCTACCGAATTTATCCGACATATCCGATTGGCCAGAGCCTCCGAACTGTTACGTATGGGTGGTCAGAGTGTTTCGCAGGTAGCCTACACCGTTGGCTTTGATAACTTGTCATATTTCGCCAAGGTATTTCAGGAGCGCTATGGTGTACCTCCTTCTCAGTACGGTCGGGTCGCGCCAGACCGGGTCGCGCCAGCCCAGGTCACCGCACCGGCGGACCGGCCAGACCAGACTACGGCATCGTAGAGAGGTACTACGTACTGACATGAATGAGTCGTATAGTCATCGCGTTCAAAAGCCTGAGTTTTCAGGCTTTTTTTATGCCTGTGTAACATGAGTGGTAAAGAATGTAACGTGAGCGTTAGCGCCTGATTTGGTGTTTGTGGTACTTGCCGGGAGTATAGGATCATACATTGTGCAACTGACCGGTCACCTATCCTAAGCTTAGTTTTAGAACTAATTCTCTTAATCAGCGCTATGATGAAGAATAAATGTACCGATGAGCAATTAGCCAACGCCTTTTTGACTGACCATTCAGAAGATAGTTTCAGCGTGCTCTACGCTCGTTACGTCCATAAAGTTTATAAGACCTGTTTATCACTGACCAGGGATACAACCGCAGCTGAAGATTATACGCAGGACATCTTCATAAAAGTATTCGAGCGGTTAGGCTCGTTTCGGAACCGCTCCTCATTCTCCAGTTGGCTCTATGCCATTTCTTACCACTACTGCCTGGATCAGCTTCGACTCCGCAAACGAATGGCTGTGGAACCGTTGCCGCCTGAACTGACGGATGAGTTGGAGGACTTGTCTTTAGGGCCGAATCGGGCAGAGGCAACAGAAGATCGGCTGGCTTCCCTGGAACATGCCCTGAAGCAGTTACCGGCCGAAGAGGTCAATCTGCTGAAGCTTAAATATGAGCAGGGCTTATCAATTCAGGCCATCGGCGAACAGTATAACCTCTCCCAGAGCGCAGTAAAAATGCGGCTCAAACGCAGCCGACACAAACTCCAGCAGGCCTATTGTAAACCAGTATTTTGAGCAGTCTGGACAACAAAAAATTGTCATTTTGCCTAAAATGTAACAACAGTGTTAAAGAATGTAACACCAGTGTTAGCCTCTGGACAACTACCCCCCTTACATTTGACCGCCTACAGTAGTGGTAGTTTTATAGCGAATATAATCTGCTTCCTTTTCAAGCAACTCCTTATGAAACACCTGTGTACTCTTCTCGTTTTACTCTCTGGCTGGCTCAGCGCATCAGCTCAGCAGGTACAACCCGTTATCTCGCGACAGGAACGTCGGGAGGTATCTCGCCCTAAACCGGCGGCAAGTCAACTCAGGACGGTTGCCCCTGTTAAGGCAACCATCATGCGGCCTCTGCCCAGCGGTCGGCTGGCCGCTGTTACCTCAGAAACGTTTGCCTACTCGGAGACTATTGTAACCTGGACCGTACCAGCTGGGGTCACTTCCCTAACGATTGAGGCCCGGGGCGCAGAGGGCGGCACATCCCCGAAATCGGTATATGCGCCAGGGAAAGGAGCAATCATTACAGGTAAAGCCACCGTTACACCGGGTCAACAGCTATCTATTCTAGTAGGAGGGCAGTATATTGCTTTACCTTCGGGCGGGGGTGGTTCGTTTGTAGTTACAGGTAGCAACCCCATTCAGCCACTGATCGTTGCCGGGGGCGGTGGTGGCAGCGGTGGTGCCGCTGGCAATACCATCAACCTTGATTCAGAGTCGAAGCATGGTCAGCTAACCAACAACGGTGGGGCGGGCACTGCTCCCAACAATGGGGGCGGTGCAGGCGGCACAGGCGGCAATGGCGGTAGTATTGCTGGATTAGAAGATCCAGCAGCGGGCGGTGGAGGCCTATTCACAAATGGCCAGAATGCGCCACAATACCAAGTAAGTGGCGGTCGAGCGTTTGTCAATGGTGGGGCCGGTGGCCTTTTCGGAGCCGCGGGCTTCGGCGGTGGCGGTTTAGGCTATTACCAAACCACTGGTTTTTTAGCGGCAGTTGGTGGGGGTGGAGGTGGCTACTCAGGGGGGGGCAGTGCTGGTATTATATATGACATTGGTAGTGGCGTTGGTGGGGGGGGCGGCTCGTTCAGCATCGACCCCAATGGCACCGCTACAACCGGAGCCCAGGATGGCAACTCGGGCAATGGCCTGGTGATCATCTCCTATGTTCAAACGCTACCTATCCGTTACGTCAAACAGGACGGTACGGGTGACGGCTCTAGCTGGCAACAGGCCAGTGGCGACTTGCAGGCCATGATCGATGCCGAGGGTGTGCAAGAGGTCTGGGTGGCCCAGGGTCTTTACAAACCCACCACCGGCACCGACCGCAGCATCAGCTTTGTGATGAAAGCGGGAGTTAAGGTTATTGGGGGCTTTGTAGGAACTGAAGGGCAGCTGGGAGATCGGCCGACGATCACACCCATTACGGGGCAACCAAGTAATAGTATACTGTCGGGCGACCTGAATGGAGATGACGGCCCTAACTTCGCCAATACCTCTGACAATAGCTACCATATTATCAGAAACGATGGAAACCGTCTGGACAATACAGCGGTACTCGATGGGTTTGTTATCAGTGGCGGCAATGCGAATGGCAACGGTAATATTGACACACGGGGCGGGGCCATTTACAACTTGGGTAGCAATCCCAGCCTAATCAATTGTAGTCTGCAAAACAATTCAGCTGCAATCAATGGCGGGGCCATCTATAACGTGAATGGCAATCTTGGCCTGATCAATTGTAGCTTTCAAAACAACACGGCCTCTAATGGCGGAGCTATTTATAACAATGTCAGTAGTCCCAGCCTGGTTAATTGTTCGCTACAAAACAATTCGGCTACATCAAATGGCGGGGCCATCTACAATAATATCAGCAGTCCCAGCCTGGTCAATTGCTCGCTACAGGGCAATACAGCTACAATCGATGGCGGAGCTATTTACAACCGGGACAACAGTAACACCAACCTGATCAACTCGGTGTTCTTTGGCAACGGCGGTGCTAACACCTTTGTACTAACAGGAGTGGGCAGCTTATCAGCCAGCTACAGCGTGTTCGAGCCTTCGGTAAGCGGCTATACCGACGCGGGCAACAACCTTACCACCACCCTGACACCTTTTGTGAGTACCACCTCCACTCAACTGCGGGACTGTTCACCAGCTATCAACACGGGCAGCAATGCCGCTTACTCGTCGGCTAACGGCCCCTCGACTGACCTGGCCGGTGCCACCCGTCAGTACAACGGTGGCGTCATTGATCGGGGGGCGTATAAGTACCAGGGCACTCCCACTAGTCTGACGGTGAGTAACCCGGCCATAAGCACCGCTACGGTGGGCCAGCCCTTCAGCCAGAGCTTCACGGCTCAGGGGGGCAGTGGCTCCTACAGCTACTCAGTGGTCAGCGCCAACCTGCCTTCGAGTCTGAGCCTGTCGGCCAGTGGCGTCTTATCGGGTACGCCCACCCAGGCGGGCAGTTACTCGGTGTTGGTCAGTGCTCAGGATGCCAGTGGCTGTGTTGGAGTGGCCAGTTCGGCTTACACCCTGACCATTACAGATGCGACCCCAATACTGACCGGCTTTGCCGCCAGTCTCAATGTAGTTTGTGTAGGTAGCCCTGTCACCTTTACCGCTACGGTGGGTAACGTAACGGGTCTCTACACCTACACGCTCAGCAACGGCAGTAGTACCCCCACCAGCGGCACGGCCAACGGCAACTTCAGCCAGAACGTAACGGCCAGTGGGCCGGGTACTCAAAGCTTTACCCTAACGGTGAGCCGTAATGGGCAGGTGGCTTCGGCAGTTACGTCACTAACGGTGAACACCCCACCCAGCCTGAGTCTGACCAGCAGTGGACCGCTTTCGTTCACCAACGCCAGCGTGACCCTAACGGCCACAGCAGGCTTTGCCAGCTACGTCTTTAGTTCAGGAGCCGCTCAGCAGGGGGGCAGCAGCGGCAACACGGCCAGGGTCAGTACGGTAGGCATCTACTCGGTCACGGCGACCACCAGTGGAGGCTGTTCAGTCACGGCCAGTACAACGGTGACGGGTGGCTCAAGTAGCCTGACGGTCTGTAGGGGAGGCACAGCGGTGATCAGCGTAGCGGTGAGTGGTAGTCCGGTCAAGTATGAGTGGTACAAGAACAGTCTGACTACGCCCAAGATCATGGAGAGCCCGCAGTTGTTTAGAGGTACCGCTACGTCAAGTCTGACTATTATCAATGCCCAGACCAACACCCAGGGTGACTTCTACCTCAAGACGACGGATGGGGCAGGGACCGTTACTATCTACGGCCCGTATCGGCTGTATGTAGACGCCAGCTGCCGGGCTCGTGTGGGTGCAGAAGTGGCCATAGCTGAATCCGCTTTAGAGGTATCTGTACTGGGCAATCCCTTGGTAAATGGTCAGTTACGGGCGGTGGTCAAAGGCGCGGCTGGTCAGCCCCTAACCGTGAAATTGATTAACGCGCAGGGATATTCACTACGTCAGCAGGATTGGAAATCAGCCGCTCAGGAACAAACCGTGGAGTGGGATATGAGCAATCAGGCGGCAGGCGTGTACATGCTGTACGTCCATACGGCCGGACAAACCAGGCAATTGAAAGTGGTTAAGCTGTAAAGGCAGTCAGAAATAAACACGTAGCAAAGGCGGGTGTTCCCTGGTTAGCGTCCGGGGAACACCCGCCTTTCTTCATTAACTTTCTTTCAGTAGACGTAGCAAAACGCCGTTGGTCCAGCCGAAACCGTCCTGATTCGGGTATTCGCCACCCTTAGCGGCTCCCGTATTGATAACGTCGTATTTCTCCACCATTTTGCCAGCGGCACTGTATACCCGTAGGTTTTCCGTCATCCAGTTGAGCTTTACCCGGTTGGCCAGTTCCGTCTGATTGTAGTTTCGAAGCCCCTGAATAGCCAGCCATTGTAAAGGAGCCCAGCCATTGGGCGAATCCCACTGCTCGCCCGTACGTACCGTTGTGGTTATCAAACCGCCAGGCTTCAGGAAATCACGTTGCAGCACCCGCGCTACGCCCTGCGCCTGTTCGGGTTTCGCTACCTTCACGAAGAGAGGGTACACAGCGGCCAGCGAGTAGATGGTAGCCGGTTTTTGCGCCACAAAATCGTAATCAAAAAAGAACTGACGCCGTTCGTTCCAGCAGTACCGCAGAATAGCGTCGCGCCGTTGCTGAGCCAGCAGCAGGTACATTTTATGCCGACGCTGATCACCTTTCAGCCGATAGCCTTCGGCCAGTGTCCGCTCCAGGTTAACCAGCAGACAGTTCAGATCGATCGGAATAAAATCGGTGGTGTGAATGGTACGTAGGGTCTTGCCATCCTTGAACCAGCGGCTGCTGTAGTCCCAGCCCGACTCGGCTCCGGCCCTGAGGTGCCGGTAAATCGTTTGCGGATCTTTGCTTTTTCGGGCCGTTTCTACGTCTTCTTTATACGACTCGGGCCGGGGTGTATTTTTATCGTCGTAATACCGATTCAGGTACACCCCATCGGCCAGTCGGACAATACGCCGGTAAACGGGATTCTGAGCGGTTAGCTGCGGTTTGCCGTTCATCCAGAAGTTATATTCCTGCTGCAGATACGGCAGGTAGTTGAGCAGCACCCGCCGACCCTGGGTTTCGCTCAGCAGGTTGACCATAAACGAAAAGAACGGAGGCTGCGACCGGCCCAGAAAGTACGTGCGGTTGCCGTTGGGAATGAAGCCGAAGGTGCGGATGAGGTACGCAAAATTATCGACCATATTCCGGATCAGCGCCGTCTGGCCGGACGCCTGTAAGCCCAGCATGGTAAAATAACTGTCCCAGTAATAGATTTCGCCGAATCGGCCGCCGGGCACTACGTACGGCTTCGGCAGCGGAATCAGTGAGCCCGCCAGCGGGTCTGGTTTTGATTTGGCACTGGCGGGTCGGGTCAGAACCGGCCAGAGTTCGGTAATGTGCTGCTGAGCTGATTGGTTCGCCTTGCTCGTGTAGCCCGAGGCCGGGGTAACGGGCAGGGTGAAGTGCTGCTCTACAAACGCCTTTACCGTAAAGCCCCGTTGCTGACGGGCTTTTTCGTAATTTGCCAGGATGATTGCCGGGCTAACTTTCGGAGTACAATCGGCAAAAGTCTTTGAATCCGGGAAAACGGCCTTTAGTTGAACGTCTTCAAAAAGTTTACCGAACTGCTCATCGGGACCCGCCAGCGTCTGACCCGGCTGAACGACGGGCTTCTGGTCCGTGATGGGCGAAAAACCCAGAAAGAGGAGCGCAGCGGTAATAAGTGGTTTGTTTACTCGATTCATGCAGTAGTTTTTCGTAAGATTAGCGTACTTGCCACCCAAATTGTTTTGCCTTATGTTTATTCGCGTATTCGCCCTGCTAGTTTGTCTAGGGGCCGTTTCGCCCACGCTATTCGCTCAACGTACAAGCACTGATACAACGTATAAGCAGCCCCTGCGGTCGCAGTATCATTTTTCGCCCCGTCAGAACTGGGCCAACGACCCCAACGGGCTGGTGTATTACGATAGCGAATATCATCTTTTTTTTCAGTACAATCCGTTCGGCATCCGCTGGGGGCACATGACCTGGGGGCACGCCATCAGCCGTGATCTGGTGCACTGGCGCGAATTGCCGCCCGCCATTCCGGAGGAAGGCGAAACCATGATTTTTTCGGGAAGCTGCGTGGTTGATAAAAACAATACGAGTGGCTTCGGTCGCGACGGAATCGTTCCGATAGTCGCGGTCTATACCGGCCATCGGCCGAATAACCAAAGCCAGCATATCGCCTATAGCCTGGATAAAGGACGTACCTGGACCAAGTACACGGCGAACCCTGTCCTTGATTTGAAGAAAAAGGATTTCCGCGATCCCAAAGTATTCTGGTACGAACCAACCCAGAAATGGGTAATGATTGTATTGCTGCCAACCGAGAAGAAAGCGCTTTTTTACAACTCGGCTGATCTGAAGCGGTGGACGAAAACCGGTGAGTTTACAGCCGCCGACAGCCCCGCCAATATCTGGGAGTGCCCCGATCTGGTGGAGGTACCGGTGGACGGCACAACCGAGCGGAAACACCTGCTGCTGCTTTCCATGGGCAGTAACGGAGCGGCTGGCGGTTCGGGCATGCAGTATTATGTCGGGCGATTCAACGGGTCAACCTTTGTGAACGAGCTGAAACCCGGCGCGCCCCGGTTTGTAGATTGGGGGAAAGATTACTACGCGGCCATTACGTATAATAACCTGCCCATCCGGGGTAATCGAGGAGCGATCAGCATTGGCTGGATGAACAACTGGCAGTACGCAAACGATATTCCCACGACGCCCTTTCGGGGAACCATGTCGCTGCCCCGCGAACTGCGCCTGGCCAAGGTCGGCACGAGTTATGAACTCCGACAGCGCCCCATTCAGGAGCTGAAACAACTGGTAGGGAAGGGGATGCAGGGGAATGGATCAGACCTGGCCCTGCTGAATGAAAGCTTAAGTGCGGGTGGGGTTTCGGGCGATACGTATCTGCTGACCATGGAACTGGATGCAACCAAGCCCGCGTCGGGCGTTCGGATCCGTAAAGGTGTTTCGGAAACGGGCGTAAACGAAGAGACCGTTATTGGATACGACCCGACCAGGTCGCAGGTGTACGTCGATCGTACGCGGTCGGGGCAGGTATCGTTCAAAAAAGAATTTCCCGGACGATTTACGGCTCCTTTACAGGCGCAAAACGGCCGGATTTCGTTACAGATATGGGTCGATCGTTCTTCGGTAGAAGTGTTTGCCAATGAAGGGCAGGCCACCCTCACGAATCAGATCTTTCCAAGTCCGACGAGCCGGGGTATTGAGTTTTTTGGAAATGGGATCGGTTCCGTATCGATTCAGCCGGTGGAGTCCATCTGGCGGTAGGCGAGTGACGTAGTGACCATAAGCGTCTGGCTCAGGCTAATTTCCCTTAAATTTTCTTAAATTGGGCCGTTGCCCGGTTGAATCAGTTATTTTTGTTTCCTAACACGAACCCCTGAATGGCTCGTAAGAAAAAGAAGGTAGGTACGTATCCCAGTGGCATGATTCTGTTCAGCCTGACGCTGGCGTTGTTTTTAATTGGTTTTTGTGGAGTGCTGGCGATTCAGTCGAAGCGGCTGGTAACCTATATCCGGGAGAACTACGAGATGCGGGCATTTCTGGATAAAGATATGGACACGACGAAAGTGGTTAAATTGTACAAGACCATTGCCGAGCGTCCGTATATCCTGAAAGCGAACGGATCACCCCAGTTGAGTTTTGTGCCCAAGGATGTGGCCGCCAAAGAGTTTATCGCCGAAACCAAAGAAGACTTTTCTAAGTTTTTGGGCGAGAACCCGTTACGGGACAGCTACCGTATCAAGTTGAGTGAAGAGTTTTTTGAAGAAGCGAAGCTGCAGGAGGTAAAACAGGATCTGGAGCAGATCGACGGTGTGTTCGAAGTCGTGTATCAGGAGAACCTGGTCGATAACATCAACCGAAACATCACGAAAATCTACGCCCTCATGGCGGCTTTTGCGGTGATTCTGCTGGTGATCATCGTCGTATTGATGAACAACACCATTCGGCTGGCGCTTCATTCACAGCGGATGCTGATCCGGAGTATGCAGCTTGTGGGCGCGACCAATGGCTTTATTACCCGTCCGTTTCTGGCGCGGGGCATGTGGCAGGGATTTCTGGCCGGTTTGCTGGCCGTTGCCTTATTATTGGCGGCCCTGCAGATTGCCATTCGTAACCTGCCCGAAATGGCCACGTTTCAGGATTATGACAAGACCGCCATTCTATTGGCCGGAATTGTGGGATTGGGCGTACTGATTGGCTTTCTGAGTACGTTTCAGGCCGTTAACCGATACCTGGGCCTGACGGTCGATGAACTTTATTAATGAATAAAGCACAGGAATAATGAACATCTGCCGGGGTTTTGTAAGCCATTATCGCTTCCCACTTGTTCATTAGATACTGATAAATAGAAAGAACATGGCAAAAGACAAACAATATGGCTCGACTACGCTGACGCGCGAAGAACCAGCCAAAAAAACGACCGCACCGGCTCCAGCTGTTACGGCGGCTCCCAAAGCTGCGCCACTACGTTCGGTTACGGCCGAATCGGGTCGACGGGACCTCGTAAAAGCGCCTGCCTTACCTTTTAGTCGTCGGAATTACACGCTGATGCTGATTGGCATTGGCGTTATTCTGGCTGGTTTCTTTATCATGAGTCTCGATAAAGAAGAGTTTGGGTTTGGCTTTCTGGGCCTGACACTCGGCC
Organism: Spirosoma fluminis; assembly: GCF_054778895.1. Classification (NCBI taxonomy): domain Bacteria; kingdom Pseudomonadati; phylum Bacteroidota; class Cytophagia; order Cytophagales; family Cytophagaceae; genus Spirosoma; species Spirosoma fluminis. The sequence goes on along the minus strand of NZ_BAAGZD010000041.1, from coordinate 611,975 downwards.
CCATTGTGGTGATGAGCGGCTTCATGCTCGAATTTTTCGCGATTCTGGCCCGGCCCCAAAGCGAATAGTTACAAGTGTCTCCGGTCATAAAGTTGTAAAGTTTATACTGCGTCCGCCAACTTTGCAACTTTATGACTGCTGGACTCTATAACTTTGCGGAATGGATCTTATTCACGCAATTGCGTTAGCCATCATCGAGGGCTTAACGGAATTTCTGCCGGTTTCCTCTACCGGCCACATGATCATCTACTCGTCGCTGGCCGGCATCGCCGGAGACGAATTCACCAAGCTTTACACTGTCGACATTCAGTTCGGCTGTATCCTCTCCGTTCTTGTTCTGTATTACCGGCGGTTCCTGCGCGACACCCGCACCACTGAATCGGTACGTTGGTTTCAGAGTCTGCCTCCTTCACTTCAAGGGCTGATTGGCCCCTATACGAGCCAGATTGACTTTTACCTCAAATTGCTGGTTGCATTTTTACCCGCGGCTGTCATCGGCTTTCTGCTAAACGACTTCATTGACTCCCTGCTCGAAAATGTGGTTGTTGTCGCCATTACCTTGTTGCTGGGCGGCATTGTCCTGGTGTTCATAGACCGGGTGTTTCAGGATAAGCCCCGCGACTACGACATTACGTTCCCGGAAGCGCTGAAAGTAGGGTTCTTTCAGTGTATCGCCATGATTCCTGGGGTGTCACGCTCGGCGGCTACCATCATCGGTGGTATGACCCAGGGTCTTACCCGCCAGCAGGCCGCCGAGTTTTCATTTTTCCTGGCCGTTCCTACCATGGCAGCCGCGTCGGGATACAAGCTGCTTAAAACCTATAAATTGCTGCAACCTGCCGATTACCAGACGCTGCTCATTGGCAATGCCATTGCGTTTGTCGTTGGCCTGCTGGCGATTCGGGGTTTTGTTGGATTTTTGAACCGCTACGGGTTTAAAGTATTCGGCTACTACCGCATTGCGCTCGGTCTGCTGCTGTTAGGGCTGTGGGCCGCGGGCGTGAAACTACAAGTGTTATAAACGTTTACTGGCGAGCCGCACAGGACGACCTGAGTTTCTCTCCGCGTCTTTACGTGTTCGCTTCGGCGATTCAATCCGTGTCACAACAAAACTTACCATCGCCAGATCCAGGCCAGGTCATTCTGATCGATAAGCCCCTGACGTGGACGTCGTTCGACGTTGCCAACAAGCTTAAATATGCCTGTAAATTCAGAAAGATCGGTCATGCCGGTACACTTGATCCGCTCGCTACGGGCCTGCTGATCCTGTGCACCGGAAAAATGACCAAGCAGATTGATCAGTACCAGGCGCAGGAAAAAGAATATACCGGTACGTTGGTGCTGGGTAAAACTACGCCCTCCGTTGATCTCGAGACCGCTTTTGACGCCGAATTCGATACGTCGGGCATCACGACCGAGCAGATACAGCAAGCCGCCGAGCAACTGACGGGTGACATTCTACAGGTCCCGCCAATTTATTCGGCCGTGCGGGTGAATGGCGAGCGGCTCTATGAGAAGGCCCGGCGGGGAGAAACCGGAAACGAAATCGAAGGTGGCATTAAAAGTCGTCAGGTTACGGTATCGGTCTTTGAAACGGATGCCACCCGGTTCCCCGAAATCGATTTCCGCATTGTGTGTTCGAAAGGCACGTATATTCGCAGTCTGGTGCGCGATCTGGGCCTTTTACTCGCCAATGGAGCGTACATGAGCAGTCTGCGTCGGACACGTATCGGAGCCTTTCGGGTAGAGGATGCCGATACGCTTGAAGGCTTTATTGCCAAGTGTCGCGCCGAATTGCCCGCACCACCGCTACCGCTATGATGATTCACCGTGGTCTCGACGACCTCCAGCCTTTAGTTAATGCCGTTGTTACGAGCGGTACCTTCGATGGTGTTCATCGGGGGCATCAGACGATTCTGTCCCGCCTGACGGAAGTGGCCAAGCTCAGTGGTGGCGAATCTGTTCTGATTACGTACTGGCCGCATCCCCGAACGGTGGTGTCGAACGATAGTCAGAACTTAAGATTACTGACAACGCTCGATGAGAAAATCGAACTGCTGGCGCAGGCGGGCGTTGATCACCTGATTGTCATTCCGTTTACGCGTTCGTTCTCGCAACTGACCTCCGAAGAATACATCCGGCAGATCCTGATCGACAAGATTGGCACGAAGAAGCTGGTGATCGGCTACGACCACCGCTTTGGCCGCGACCGGGAAGGGGGCTTTGACTACATTCAGGCCCATCAGAGTGAGTACGGATTTGAAGTCGAAGAAATACCCCGTCAGGATGTGGAAGCGGTAGGGGTTAGTTCGTCCCGGATTCGGGCTGCGTTGAGCGAGGGAAATGTACATACCGCAAATCTGTTTCTGGGGCGGGAGTACAGCCTTACCGGTACCGTCATCAAGGGGCAGCAGTTAGGCCGTACGATTGGTTTTCCCACGGCGAACTTACAGGTTGATGATCTGATCAAACTGATTCCGGCCAATGGAGTCTACGCCGTAGATGTGCTGTACGGCGGTCAGACGCTCGGCGGAATGCTCAACATCGGCTATCGCCCTACCGTTGGCGGAACGAACCAGACGATCGAGACCTATATCTTCGACTTCGACAAGGATATATACGGCGAACACATGACGCTGAAGTTCCGGGCGTTTCTGCGGCCCGAACAAAAATTCGACGGCCTGCCAGCCCTGGTCGCCCAGCTCAAGCGTGACGAAGAATCGGCCCGGAAGATATTAGGGCATTAGTTGCTATACTGATAATCAACTAACTGCCAATATTGCGGCCCGCTACGTAGCCGGTTGTCCAGGCGTTCTGGAAGTTGAAGCCGCCTGTTATGCCGTCGACGTCGAGCACTTCGCCCGCAAAAAATAGCCCCGGCTGGGTTTTACTTTCGAGGGTCTGCGGATGGAGGCTGTCCATGTCGATGCCTCCGCACGTAACAAACTCGTCTTTAAACGTACTCTTACCCGTAACCTGAAACTGGCTGTTGGTCAATCGCTCGATGAGTCGGTTCAGAAGCCTGGCCGGTAAATCGGCCCAACGCTGCTCATCAGCAATGTCGGAAGCTGCCGTAAAGGACTGCCACAGGCGAGTGGGTAGCCCAAACGGATTCTGCGAAGCAACCTGTTTGCGGCCGTTCTGCTGCCTGAAGTCCTGCAAAGCCAGGCGGAGTTGGTTGTCGTTAAGCGTTGATACCCAGTTGATACGTAACGTAAACCGATACGCTTTTTCTGCCAACTCACGGGCCGCCCAGGCCGACAACCGCAGAATGGCGGGGCCGCTGAATCCCCAGTGCGTGACCAGTACCGGCCCACGCTGTTCCTGCTTGGTACCCACTACGTATACCTTCGCGTCGGGTACGGATACGCCTGCCAGGGGTAACAAGGGATTGTCCGGCACATTAAACGTAAACAGTGAAGGCACCGGCGAAATAAGTGACTCACGTTGCTGGGGTAACCAGCCGTAGGCAGTGAGCTGTGGATAACCGCCCGTTGCGATCAGAACCCGATCAGCTAGCAGAGTTTCACCGGTTAGCAGTTGAATGGCCCACTGTCCCTGTGGGGTGCGAATGAGCGAAGCCACTCCGCAGCTCGTCCGTACCTGAACGCTGAGTCGTCGGGCCGTTGTGAGCAGACAATCGACGATGGTATCTGACGTATTGGTGCTGGGAAACATTCGCCCATCCGCTTCCGTTTTGAGCTGAACGCCCCGATTTTCAAACCAACGTACTGTGGTGGCCGCATCAAACTGAGTCAACAGCGAACGGAGCGGCTTTTCACCACGCGGGTAGTGCTTTATCAACTGCCGGTTGTCGAAACAGGCATGGGTAACGTTACAACGGCCTCCGCCCGAGATGCGGACTTTATTCAGGACAGTACGGTTTTTTTCAAGAATGGTAACGGCGGCATCCGGGAAGGTTTCGGCAGCGGTGATGGCCCCGAAAAAACCGGCGGCTCCCCCGCCAATTACAACAATAGTCAACAACGGCATAGTAGATGAACAGCAGCGTATACCTTGTAGTTCGCAACTGAGGGCGATCGAATAGGCGCGCATACGCAGATAATTGTAGTTTTGCAGGTATGTTCTTTCCGCCAAATTTTCGTTCGAAAAAGTATTATCGGCGCGGCTTCCGGCTGCGGGGTAATACGCTTGTGCTGCTGTTCATCTTTTTTCTGATCGGCCTGTTTCTGCATTACGGTGGCCGCACGCAGCCGGTAGTTGCGTTCTGGAACGACATCCGCAAGATTGTAGGGCTGGGCCCAGCTCGATCAGAGCGGAAGGATAATCCTTACAAAGCTCCTGAACCATCGGAAGATAGAGCTTCCGACGAGCGGCCGAATAAGCAGACGCCATCGGATGAGGAAAGCTCCGCCAGTGACGAGCGCGGATCGGTACCGGTTCCCAGTACACGCGGCAAAACTTTATTTAGTTTCGAAAAGCAGGTCGACTTTATCTTACCGGCTTTCTCCGCTTCGGATGATGTCGTGCGGCATAATGGCTATACCCTTCGTTTTCGGGATAAATACAAGCAGGCCGACTGGGTGGCTTACCCACTGCTTCCGGAAGAGATCAACGGCGGTACGGACCGCGAAGGCTCCAAGTTTCAACCCGATCCGGCTGTGCGGACCGGCTCGGCTTTACCCGCCGATTACACGCGTTCGGGTTATGACCGGGGGCATCTGGCTCCGGCGGGCGACTTCAAGTTTTCCCGCCGAATGATGCAGGAAACGTTTTACATGAGTAACATGTCTCCCCAGGTACCTGCGTTCAACCGGGGTGTCTGGAAGGAGCTGGAAGATCAGGTACGTCGGTGGGCGCTGCGCGACAACGGGCTTTATGTGGTTACGGGACCGGTGCTGAAACCGGGCTTACCCACTATTGGCCGCACGAACGAAGTCAGCGTGCCGCAGAAATTTTACAAAGTTATCCTCTACTGCAACAGGCCAGAGATTCGCATGATTGGCTTTCTGTTGAACAATGAAGCTTCTGAGCGTTCGCTAAAGCAGTTTGTAGTACCCGTCGATCAGATCGAGCAGCTTACTGGCATTGACTTTTTTCCCAGGCTTCCCGATGATCTGGAACGCAAGCTGGAAAGCAAAGGCCGGGGTGAAATGGTTGATGAATGGTTTTAAGTTCTTTATGATTTCAGTTTGAGCGCAATTTTGTCATCCCGAGGAAGGATCTTCGGATGAGGCTGAGAAACCTCCAACTACAGAAGATCCCTCGTTCCTCGGGATGACAAAATCGCCTAATTCTTATCCATTTTTCTAAATCCTAAACAGGGCCTTTCTTTGTAGTTAATCCGTTAGTATTCAAGGAAAGAAAACAAAAAACAGGGTGCCAGATTCTCAAACCTGGCACCCTGTTTTTAATACAGCTACACATCAGGGATAAGCCTATGTCTTCTGTTTCTTTTTCTTTGCCGCCGGGAAGAGAATGTTGTTCAGGATCAGGCGGTAACCCGCTGAGTTGGGGTGCAGGTTCAGGTCGGTGGGTTCTTCACCGATTTCGTGCCGGTAATCTTCGGGGTCGTGACCGCCGTAGAACGTAAAGAAGCCGCGGCCGTAAGGCGAATGAATATAACGAGCCTCACCAACCGAGCGATTTTCGGCCATGATCACCACTTCGGGCTTAATCAGATTTTTCTTGAAGGCTGTCGTCTGCCCCATAAAGCCTTTGATGACGTTGAGGTGATTCTGCGTCAGCATGGTCGGGATCGGGTCATATTTCGCCGAGAATTGAAACAACGAAAAATAATCGTTATGCTCGCTTAAGCCGCGTTCTTCGGGCTGGTTATCAATGTTCGAGAATTCGATCAGGTAGGGGTTGGTATACACCTGAAAGTTTCTGAACGCAAACGTCTGACTGAAATCGAGCTTGTTGTTCGCATTGGCGTCGGCGGGCGTGCCGTCGTAGAACGCATCAACGATGTCGGTGTTATGCGCTGCGAGCGCAATGTCGAAGGTGTCGGTCGCATTGCACATGGCAAACAGGTAGCCACCGCCCAATACGAAATCACGAATCTTCTGCGTAACGGCAAGTTTAAGCTGCGGTACTTTCGAGAAACCAAACTTACGGGTAATGTTTTCGGCTTCCTGTTTCTGGGCGATGTACCAGGGCTGATCCTTGAAGTGAAAAAACTTGCCGTACTGACCCGTAAAATCCTCGTGGTGCAAGTGCAGCCAATCATATTCGGGCAGTTTGCCGTTCATTACCTCTTCGTCGAACACTACGTCGTACGGAATCTCGGCGTAGGTCATTACCATAGTAACGGCATCGTCCCAGGGCTGTTTGGTTTTGGGCGAATAGACCGCTACTTTAGGGGGCTTCTGAAGCTTCACCGCGTCCATGTTTGCATCGGCAGCGGCAACTTCGGCCAGAATTTGTGCCGATTGCGCATCGGAGATAACCTCGTAGCTGACGCCCCGGATGACCAGTTCGTTAACAAAGGCCTGGGCTTGCGGCATCATAAACGAGCCGCCCCGATAATTCAGCAGCCAGTCGATTTCGGTGTCGTGCGTTTTCAGTACCCAATAGGCGATGCCGTACGCTTTTAAATGATTCTTCTGGCTCTCGTCCATCGGAATCAAAATTTTAGAGGCCCAGACACGGCCCGTCAATGTCAGAATTAGGATAAGCGGTAACAGCAGCCGTTTCATTGGTTTCCCCATTAAGATTGCTCGCGGTAGTTTTGTAATAACGAAAGATAAGCAAATTTTGTGCAGGATTTTAATGAGCGAAAGCGTGAAAGCGTAAAAGAATGGGCCTTATAACTCGCTTTCGCACTTTTGTTCTTTCGCACTTTCATTCTTTGAGTCAATGAATGTTATTGAAAATATTCGGGAAGGGCTGCGGTCGATTGCGGGAAACCGCCTTCGGACCATTCTTACGTCGCTTATCATCGCCATCGGTATTACGTCGCTGGTGGGTATCCTGACCGCTATTGACGGCATTCAGAATTCGGTGAACAGCAGCTTTGCGGGGCTGGGAGCCAATACGTTCAATATTGTGGCCCGGCAGGATGCGTTTCGGCGCGGAGGACGGGTTCAGCGGCAGGACGCCCCCATCGATTATTTTGATGCGGTGCAGTTCAAACGCCGGTTCCCGTATGGGGCTACGATTTCCGTCTCGACCATCGTTAATGGGGCCGCGCAGGCTAAGTTTGGCTCGAAAAAAACAAACCCGAACATACAGTTAACGGGGGGCGACGATCGATACTTACCCGTCAAGGGGTTCACCCTCCAGCGTGGCCGCAACCTGACTCCAAACGACATTACGTATAACCTGAACGTAGCGATTATTGGCAGTGAAGTGGCTACTACGTTGTTTGAGCGAAAGCTGGACCCGCTGAACCAGGTCATTCGGGTATCCGGCAATCAGTATAAAATTGTGGGTGTGCTGGCTAAAAAAGGAGGGTTGGCCGGAGGGGGCGATGACCGGATTATTCTGATCCCCATTGACAATGCCCGCGCCCTGGCCGGAACGCAGAAGCTTTCGTTCGACATCACAGCGTCCGTGCCCTCCGTATCGGATCAGGACGAAGCCATTGGCGAAGCACGCGGGGTTATGCGCCTGGTGCGCCGTGATCCGCTTGGCCAGCCGGATTCATTTGAGATCGAGCGGGCCGATGATCTGGCCAAAGAAACCGAAAATATTACGGGCTACCTGCGCATGGGGGGCTTCGGGATAGGATTCATTACGTTGCTGGGAGCCGCCATTGCGTTGCTGAATATTATGCTGGTCTCGGTTACAGAACGTACTCGTGAAATCGGCATTCGCAAATCTTTGGGTGCAACGCCCAAACGCATACGGGAGCAATTTCTAATTGAGGCCATTGTGATCTGTATTCTGGGCGGCATCGGTGGTGTGCTGCTTGGCCTCGGCATTGGCAACCTGATTTCAACCCTCGTTAGTCAGGGTGAGGGCGGCTTCGTTGTGCCCTGGGCCTGGATGGGACTGGGTATCGTTGTATGCGTAACGGTCGGCCTTTTTGCCGGTATTTATCCTGCCGTTCGGGCTTCAAAACTTGACCCCATTGAAGCGCTTCGGTATGAATAAAGCTATAAAGTCATACATTTCGTCAGTCAACTTTATAACTCTTATTTGCGTACTTTCTATTTGCCCACTGGCAGGTAAGCGGTGAACGTTGATCCCTTCCCGACTTCGCTGCAGGCCGTAATGGACCCACCGTGGTTTTCGGCTACTTTTCGGCAAATGGCCAGCCCAATGCCCGTACCGCTGTACTCACTACGTCCGTGCAGCCGCTCGAACAGTTGAAAAATCCGGTCATGGTGCTGCTCGTCAAACCCAATGCCGTTGTCCACTACGTCGATGGCTATCCAGGATTGGTAAGGGCGATTGTGCAACGAAGCCGGGAGTGCATCGGCGGAGACTACTCGGGCCTGAACGTGTACCCGTGGTTCGGTATGCGGTCGGGAAAACTTGAGGGCGTTACTCAATAAATTCTGAACAAGTTGCCGCAACTGAAGCGGGTGGCCTGCTACGGCAAGCGGATTCGTCATGTTATTACCGATGGTTATCTGAGCTTTCTTATCCTGAATAGCCATTTCTAAGTCATTGATTACTAAGGCAAACAAGGCCTGTAAGTTGACCAGCTCAAACGGTTCCGGCTGAGTCGATAAGCGGGAGTAGGCGAGCAGATCCCGAATCAACAGGCTCATGCGCTTAGCCGCCGACTGCATCCGCCGGAGCATGTCCTGTCCTTCGTCGGGAATCGCATCGCTGTATTGATTGAGCACCAGATCGCCGAATGATTGAATTTTACGCAGGGGCTCCTGCAAATCATGCGACGCTACGTAGGCGAACTGCTCCAGATTCTGATTGGATAGCTTAAGGTCGTTCACGAGCTGTTCGGCGCGCTGAAGCGTATGACGTAGCAGGGTCTGGTCATTAGCCGCCAGTACAATACCATCGCCCTGCTTCACGATAGAGATATCGAACCAGCCGTTAACGTGGTTGTCTTCCAGGCGGGTTTCAAAGCGTATCGGTTGTCCAGATTCAACGACCGATACGTATCGGTCGAAAACGCCCGACGTTTTCAGGTTCGGCAGTACCTCCAGCATTGTCCGGGTTGTCGTCTGGGCTACTGGATGGCCCACAACGCGGGCATTGGCTTCGTTTTGCAGCAGATACCGGAAGTCGACAATCTGGTTCGTCTGGTCGCGGATGGCTTCAAACAGCACAATCGGCATCTGGCAGCTGTTCAGAACGCCCTGTAATAAGGCGGCCTGCTGTTTTGCCTGTAATTCGGCCCGTTTCTGGTCATTAATGACAGAATAACCGCAGATGGCCCGGTTTTCGTCGAGTTGCGTGATCCAGTTATCCGTATAATTGTCATACCCATCGCTGGTGTAATGAACCTCGAACCGCTGCGGCTCGCCGGTAGCAAAAACGGCCTGATAGGCAGGCCAGTAAGCAGTTTTCATTACGCCGGGAAACAGCTTCAGCATGGTGGTGCCAGCCAGCGTCTCCCAGGAAAGACCGGTATGGTCGAGCACGGCCTGGCTCACCCGGACGTAACGCAGGTCAACCATAGCTCCGTGTTCGTCGCGAATGGCCTCCACGATGTTTAGTCCGTTCGTGATGTTCGCTAATACGCCATTGAAGAGGTTCGCCTGCTCTTCCAGCTTCTGAGCTGCCTGCTGCGCCAGCGTAATGTCAGTGAGCGTAACCACCAGGCCGTTGCCCAGTTTATTGATGGCTACGTCATACCATTTATCAAAATTGGGGAAGTAGTGGTTTGCCCGAACCGAATTACCTGTTTCATAGACCGAGACATAGTACTTCCACAAACCGGTTTGCTTGCTTTCCGGGTAAAGGTCGGTGACGAGCTTTCCTGCTACGTCGCTGGCCGTTAGGCCTTTATACTGGAGTGAGTACCTGAGCGAGGCTTCATTTAAGAATAGAAAACGAAAATTTTCGAGAGTTCCCTGATCATTCAGCACGGCTTCATAAACAACAACCGCATGTTCGGAAGTCCGTAAAACGCCGTCAACAAGCTTGTTTTGCTGTTCCAGCTCCAGCGCGTTCCTACGCAACGTAGTCACATCGTTAAAGAGCACGATAATGTGTTCCTTATCCATGTGTGTGACGGTTAATTCAAGATACTTGTCGATGGATGCGTAGTAGGACTCCGTTTTAAAAGGTTGACCAGTTTCCAATACCTCGCAATAGTTGGCGAACAGGCCCGACGGCTTGAAAGCCGGATTCAGCTCACTGATTGTCTTGGTAAAGACATCTTCCTGTTTGTAGCTGCTTATCGCAAAACTGGCGGGATTGGTGAGAATCGCCTGAAAGTCGATGATCTCACCTGCCTCATTACGTAGTGCCCGTTCAACGGTGATGCTGCTGGGCGCAGCGTTGAGAACGCTGTGGAGCAGGGCCTTCTGTTCGGCCAGCCGTTCGACCGTTTTCTGAAGTTCAAGGTTTTTTTCTTCGAGTGCCGCCTGTGTTTGTTTTAACTCGTCAATGTCTTTAAATACCGTGAAGAAACCATCGCCCAGCGGACGGCTCTGCGACTCGACCCACCGACCGGTCTGTTCGTTAAAATAATGGAAGTCTGCGGGTTCCTGTAGCTCAACGACCCGCCGTAATTGATCCGCAAAGAGGTGACCTCCGGGCGAGCGTTGGAACAGAAGCTGGTTTTCGAGCTGCGCGCTGGAAAATCCGGTAATCAGTAAGGCTGACGGCGTGTAGTAAAGCGTGCGGTAGTCAAGTATCTGTCGGTCGGCACCACGTACGGCTTCATAAGCAACGATGCCCTGCGGAGACGTAGCGAGTAGTTCAGCAAGGAGGGGAGGAGAAAGCGTGGTCATTCCCGTTGAATACGTGGTAGCCATAGACGAAAAGGTAAAGGTTGTAAAGCTAAGAAAATGAGACAACATGCACTCACCAATCCATTCGTTCCACAAATCGTGCGGCTTAATCCCACTTTTTTCTTGCATAACACCGCACAGCGCCCTACTTTTGCACCCACGTTCGCGTTCGGAGACGGGTTTAACCGACTCCGAACCGATTCTTAAGCCGGGATGGCGGAATCGGTAGACGCGATGGTCTCAAACACCATTGTCTGCAAGGACATGCCGGTTCGAGTCCGGCTCCCGGTACAATAATCCCCTGCAATGTGCTGTCAATCAGCATTTTGTGGGGGTTTTTGATTTCTATGGTCTGTGATACCGTTATCAGCCGAACAGTACGTTACTTACTGGCCATTAATTATGGCTGATCCAACACTTATCTGTTAGCTTTACTGAATACCAGTATCGTTTTTTTTAATCAAGTTGCCTCAAAGTTTCTAAGGAGAGCCCTGTAGGGAAATCGTCTAACGCAAGATCCCTATTCCAACCAACGCTGAGAATCACAGTGTACAGTAGAAATGTAAGCTGGTTCAACGGCCGAATAACGTGAATATAGGTAGCTGATTGTAAGATAGATAGGGCTAAATTCATTTGTGTTAATGTTCAGCAACGTACAATCATTGTGGGGTTCTGGCTACAGTATTGGGTAAGGTTCGTCATTGTGCGTTTTAACTTAGATTAATATATAATATATAATGCGCTGATTTTTAGTGGTTTGGCTCTAAGTGCATAACGTTGGCACAGTTTAGGTAATGCACTGAGTGGAAGGTCCTAGCTTCAGTTGTTCGCGGTCTGAATCGGCTGCTCTACCATAGATCGAGTATCATGTTGATATACGTGACACTTTTAACAGATAAACCAAAAGCCCGGCAACAATCGGGCTTTTGGTTTATTAATCCTGACGAACTTGTATGCACATAGACGAACTACCAATTGTTTTCATTGATGCCGACGAGGATGATCACCTGACCTTCAAACAGGCACTGGCTGAGTTATCGTTACCCAACCCTATACTTGTGTTTTCACAGGCGGAACTTGCTTTGGATTACTTAGTTATAACTGAGGATCAACCTTTTCTGATTATCTGCGAGATCAGCATGCCAGGTATGAACGGACTGGAGTTACGCCGACAGATTGAGCGTGACAGCAACTTACGACGTAAGGCAACGCCGTTCGTTTTCATGACCAACCCCGTTATCGATTACCTGGTTGAAGAAGCCTATGAGTTGACGATACAGGGCTTATTTGAGAAAAAGACGGTTTTTGACGATTGGAAAAGGCAGTTGGGTGCCATCATTGCTTATTGGAAGGAGTGTCAACATCCCAAATGGTTTGGAGGGTAGCGAAAACCTGTCTGGGATTCGGAAAACGAGATAAGGATAAACCGTTTACTGCAAACCTGGAACCGCTTTACTGTAAGCCTAGTGCTGAAACTGCCCCAACAGGTAGCTTGTACAAGCTACCTGTTGGGGCAGTTTCGTAGAAAAATTCTACCTTGAAAGGCCGGTTTTAGTCAACGTAACACACATGGCCCGTTACATTTCTTGAGGCTTCCGCCGTTATGTACCGAGGAGTTAGTGGTGCTGAGGCAGCGGTTTTATTAACTTTACACAAAAAAAAGCCCAATCCAGGTGGATGGGCTTACTGCATTACAAGGTATACTTAATAATATACTGATGTCAATATTAAGACGCGAGCGTAACCTTTTGGTCACCTTTTTATTGAAAATATTTCTAATTTTCCGTAGCTGACTATTTGCAATAGCCGCTAAGCCTTATGATACGCATCCCGATTTTGGAGTTCGCTTAGTATAATTTCGGTTTGGCTGTCTTGTTGAGTCAACAATAGTACAAATTCCATTAGACCCTAATCACCCTTGTGGTTAGGGTTCTTTTTTGAATGATTGCATGTGTTATACGCTGAAGAACACCAGCAGACACAATTGACGAAAGCGTATAGATTCCAAAACGAGTTTCACCCGCCCGAATCGTAAATGGCTTGGTTGGCTTAGGATCACCCGTTTGTCTAATGTGATCCGTAAAGGTCGAAGCAGCCAGGGTCGAGGTAATAAATTTTCTACGTTACCTGCACAGTTCTTTTTAAAATTGATAGGCAAAATTGATTGAACGCTGAGCGTATCTGGCGGTAAAAAATGGTCATTTTTAGTCTTTTCTGAGAAGAAACGTATCATCAGCCCAAACGAATTATATGCTGTCGCAAACAGCCCTCTGATTGTCGCATACACCCATACTGCATTACGTCGGGCAGCGATACCTTTGTTCTGTCGTGTGCTGCCTTTCACACGTCGACCAGTAAACAGGAGAATGAACAACTAACGAACAGACAGATGAGAAAACTAAAGCTGCAGGTACAAATGACCGTCGACGGATTCATCGCCGGGCCAAACAACGAAATGGACTGGGTCGCGTTCGACTGGGATGATGAACTCAAACGCTACGTGACCGCCCTGACCGAACCGGTTGACTGCATCGTTCTTGGCCGAAATCTGGCTCAGGGTTTTATCCCCCACTGGGCTTCGCAGCCGGAAGAGGAGGGGGCTGAAAAGATAAATAGCACCCCGAAAATTGCGTTTACCAAAACGCTTAAAGACACCGAGTGGGCCAATACCGTTCTGGCCAAAGGCGATCTGGTTGAGGAGATCACGAACCTGAAACAACAGACCGGGGGCGACCTTATTGCCTACGGGGGCGCTACGTTCGTGTCGGCTTTGATTAAACACAACCTGATCGACGAGTACCATTTGCTTGTCAATCCCGCTGCTATTGGGATCGGCATGCCGATCTTCGATCAACTCGACCGCAACCGCCCGCTGACCTTAGCACAATCGAAATCCTTTGCCTGCGGCATCGTAGTGCTCCACTATGAGCCAAAGCGCAACGAATGAACTACTAAAGCAGGCTTGCTTGGACCCATAAACACTACGTAACACGCGCGAGTGTGCAAGCCGGGCTATGCAAAAAGTACGCTGATACGTGTTTAAACAGGATACAATCAACAATTTAAACCGGTTCTAAGGCATGCAGCAGGACAGACCAATTACCGGCTGACTGTTCAATATATCGTCCCAGTAATCTCGGCCAGACTCACTCAGGCCATCGGGAGAAACTTTCAAGGCATGCCACTGAATTTCTGAAAGGCCAGCCTGATTCAACACGGTTTCGTGGGTAGACTTAGCGAGGTGGTAGTTTACTACGCTGATGTGCGAAGCGTTTGATTGGTAAAAGCGATAAAGGATTTCGGCGCCCTCCGAGTAGCTCTCGTTCTGGCGGGTGAAGCCGTAGGGAAACATCAGTTCGACGGTGGCCTGATAATCCGGGTTGCTATTGATGGTAATGAACCGCCCCCCCGGTTTTAAGTGATTGGCGATAACGGTGCTCATTTGCAGCAGTTCGTCGGCATTGCGGGCGTAATTGAGCAGATAGGTGGCCGTAATCAGATCGAACTTCTGCCCAAGATTCAGTTCCAGCGCGTTCTGGCAATGGTAGGTCAATCCCAGCGAATTATTGGTTTCTGCTTCGTCGGCAAGGCGAATCATCTCTTCTGAAATGTCGACGCCAACTACATTAGCGGCTCCTCTTAACTTGATCTGCCGCGTATAAAACCCTTCTCCGCAGGCGAGGTCAAGCACGGTTAGGTCAGTTACATCGCCCAGTATATCAAAAAAGGTATGTGATTCAACGTGTTTCCGCCACGGCAGCATTTTTGAGGCCTGGTATTCTTTAGCAATGGCATTGTAGTTGGTCGGCATATCGGTTCAGGTAAGGTTTAGATGTTAAAAGAGATTATTTTTACTGCCGATTCAAAAAGTATTTACTATACGTATCAGCCTTGGCAGATAGCGGCCCGATGACTTGGGAAACCCCCTCAACTTTAATAGCTTTGGTGCCGATTTACCAATAGGAGACATGAAGTTTGCTTCATTACGTCTAAACTATGGCTCGGGCAGGCCCGCTAAAAAGGCCGGTTTAACCCGAAATAAATCATCACAGTAATTCCAAACACGTTTTTCATGAAGGTATTATTTTTAGCGCTGTTGATTGGCCTACAGACCCAGTTCGCAGCAGCGCAACAGATTCAGCGGGAGACCGCCCAAAGTCTGCTCGTTGTGACCTTTAAAGATTCCACCCAGTTACGGGCCGCCACCGGGTTTATCGTAAAATCGAAGTCCCGCCGTAATTACCTAATCACGAACTGGCACGTTATTACCAACAAGAACCCGGTTTCGCAGGCCTGGCTCGATCCTAAAGCGCAGATTGAGGCCAACCGAGTTGCGATCGTGTACAACGGCAAAAACCTGGGCGATCATAACGCGAGGATTGAACGATTGGTGGATGCCAAAGGCGCTAAGCTGTATCAGCAGTTTCCGTTCGGTAAAGAGATGGTTGATATGGTAGCTATCCCGTTGACCGATACGGCCAAGAACATCAGCCTGTTTTCGGTGAATTATAAAGCTCAGCCCGACTCGGCATTCATGGCTCCAGCCGATCGGTTATTTGTCATCGGTTTTCCGCTGGGTTACGCCAGTGTCAATGCGTTTCCGATCTGGAAGTCAGGTTTGGTTGCGTCTGATCCGGATCTTCCCCAGGAAGGAAAGCCCATTTTCTGGATTGATGATATAGGTTACCCAGCCATGTCGGGCTCACCGGTTTATCGCAAAGGGGCTAGTTACTTTGACCGAAAGGGCAACTTAAAAACGCTTCCAACCGGAAATGACTCTTTTTTTGTGGGTATGTACAGTAACATTGGCATCAACGGATTAGGAACCGTCTGGAAGGCTGGCTACCTAAAACAATTCTTGGACAAGTTACCCTAACCAATACGTTGAGCCGGATACGATGGTGATACCGCTTGAATCCGTGCCCCGTTATTCGCGACTTCAAGAGCCTGGTTACTCTCGTAGCCGGGCTTCTTTGTGAACTGATTATTGCTCAACCTGCACCGAATGATCCCTGGCTATTGTGGGGAGTCGGATAGTAATATTTTACAGAGATAACTCTACTTACCAGTCATAACGGTGGTAGACAATTACCGGAATATTGTAAACAGTCGTTGTTCCTGGCATGCGTCAGCGTTAGTTCTGCTGCAGCTACGGGTAAATCAATAAACCGTTCGTCCGTAGCTGTTGGGTGCTTGTCGTTATATAATCCGAGCGATACGTGCGTTTTGTCGGAGCAGATGGCTGCTAAGCCAGCTTACAAAGAGAGTGCTCACAAAGACTACCCTAAATTTGCCGAAGACTGGCCAGTTGGTTTGTAAAAGGGTAAATTGAAACCAGTGACAAACCCGTAATGGATGCAGTAAATGCCATACGCATTGGCGGACAAACTCGTCCAGACTTCTGCCGGGCGGCTCATAAACCGCTTGAAATAACTCAAGCAGGCGCATACACTCATTAAGCAGCTCGCCACAAAAGTGAGATCATACAGGAAGTAGCCTTGCGCAGGCGTCAAACGCCCTTGCCTGATCTGTTCGGCACCGAAGCCCGATTCCCAAATCACCAGTGTATAACTCGTAATGCTCAGGATCAGCCAGAAGAGCCAGCCCCTGTTCAAGAATCTACCTTGGCTGAACAGAATGCGTTGCCAATCCACAGCTCCTAAACTACTGCCCAAAAGAAAAAAGAGCCTGTAGAACAGGAGCCGGTTAAGCTGAACGTCGAAAGGACCCCACCGCCCTACCCAGGTATAGTGGCCTATCCATAAACTAAGCGGAATCAGGCTCAGGGCTACCATCGAGTATAGCACCAGTCCAAACCAGATGGGCTGCTTACGTAGACGAATCAGCCATTGGCCCGCGATCAGGAAAGCCGTCGGCTGGAGGGTGGCAATCAGGACAGTTACGCCATCTAAGGCAAGTAACAGCCAGATGAACCAGGGTGGCCCTACTGGCCACTGTTGCGCAACGAGATAGTCTGTTAGGAAGGCAACAACGTCTGTCGAATGCGTGGCCTGATAGAAAGAAGGGAAGTACGCTGCCGGAATGAGCAGCAACTCGGTTACCAGAACGGAATTCCCAATCGGACAAAACGATCTGCCAGATACGCCTTTGTCCCTTTTTTCTTTATCCCCCGATCCACAAACAGGCCGCTGATGAAAAACATAAGCGGCATGAAAAACACGTCGTTAAAACCAATGAACGTATCTATAACCAGCCAGCGGTGCGTATCGACAATAGGGGCGGTTGACGAGATATAGTGCGTAGGATCAAAATAAGCGAAGGTTGGATAAGCCAAAGCCGCATGATGAGCGACGACCAGTACGGTAACAAACGAACGCAGGTAATCCAGCCAGACCACCCGGTCGTTGCCAGTTTTCATAGTACCATCGCGTTTGAGTCAATCCAGTCAATGATACGGATAAAGCGGGAAGGTTGCATGAACAGGACGAACCAGTTCCGGTTTTGTATCAAATCATGCCATGCGTAAAGTCAAACCAGCCTTACGTAGAGTCGTCCCGGTGCCCCGCTGTCGGTTGTTGTAGTATTGAGGACTAAAACTCCCGCGCAAATGCATCCACGTTTCCTTAATTCCTTTCCTGATTTACAAAGTAATCAGCCGCTGTTTATGAACGGCCTCACAACAGGCAACTCCCGGCTTATTTTGGGGTTGCTTCCAGATTTCCGCCAAACAAAGTCAATTCGTATTTGTGCAGGCTGGTTGTTCTGCTTGCTCTTTCTCGGCCAGGCCCTGATCAGCCTGGGGCAGACCGGAACCACTGTAGCAGGTGGACAGGGGCCTGGAGCGAATCCTAACCAACTAAATAATCCTACCGGTCTTTACGTAACGTCCAACAGTGTCGTCTATGTGGCAGATTATGATAATAACCGGATTCAGAAGTGGGCGGTAGGAGCTACGGCTGGTGTTACGGTGGCCGGGGGCGGGCCAGCCGGATCTGGGGCTCATCAGTTAAATAAACCGTTTGGTGTCTTTGTCGGCGCTGATGGGGCAATCTACGTTTGCGATGCCGGCAATCACCGTGTCCAGAAATGGGCTCCAAATGCCACAACTGGCGTAACAGTGGCCGGAGGAAATGGGGCCGGTAAAACCAGTACGCAGCTAAATGCCCCAACGGGTATCTACGTATCGGCTGATGGTACGTTATACGTTGCCGATTTTCTTAATGACCGGGTGCAGCAGTTTCCGCCCAATTCTACCTCCGCTACACCCGGGCAGACAGTGGCGGGTGGGCACAGCGAAGGAGGAAATGCCAATCAGCTCCGGCACCCGGAAGGAGTCGTGGTGGATGAAACTACAGGGACTGTCTATGTGGCTGATACGTATAATCACCGTGTTCAGAAATGGTTACCTAATGCCAACGAGGGCATAACGGTGGCCGGAAGCACGACGGCGGGGGCCGGTGCCAGCCAGCTAAATACTGCATTTGGGTTATATCGGGACAGCAACGGGTATATTTATATTGCCGATGCTTACAATCACCGTATCCAGAAGTGGGGGCCGGGCGACACGCAGGGGACTACCGTTGCTGGACTAAACGCGGCAGGCGCGGATGCCGACCATCTTGATACACCTCAGGGCGTATTTCTGGATGGGAACAAACGGATCTACGTCGTTGATCATGCCAATCATCGGGTACAACGATTTGGGAGCTGTCTCTCGCCCATAGCTACACTCAGTAACAGTGGAACAATAACGTGCGCTACAACCAGCGTACTACTGACCGCGGGTGGCGGAGGCTCCGAGGATACGTATACGTTTAGCAATGGCGCCATTCCACTCGACAACAGCGGGACCAGTTCTATGGCCAACGTTACCAAAGGAGGCACCTATACGGTAACCGTAACGAACAAGACCAACGGTTGTACATCGTTCACGACAACAACGGTCAGCAGTAATACGGCTGCCCCGTCAGTTAGTTTTAGCAATACAGGGCCGCTATCATTTACCAACGCGAGCGTTTCGCTCCTGGCGAGTGCTCAGCTGGGCGATAGCTATGTCTTCAGTGCGGGTGCTATTCGGCAAGGCAGTGGGAATACTGCCAGCGTGACTACCGCGGGTGTCTACTCCGTAACTGTGACCCGCTCCGATAATGGCTGCTCAGCTAGTGCCTCTACCACCGTTCTGGGTGGCAACAGTCCCACCGTTTGTCGCAGCGCTTCGGCTACTGTTAACGTGGTTGTGGGTGGTAATCCGATGAAATACGAGTGGTACAAGACCAGCCTCACTACGCCTAAGCTCATGGAGACTCCCCAGCTCTTCCGCGGTACCGCTACGTCGAGCCTTACGCTGATCAACGCACAGAGTAATACCCAAGGTAACTTCTATCTGAAGGTACTCGACCAGTCAGGTACCGCCACCATCTACGGACCCTACCGCTTGACGGTAGACGCTAGCTGCCGGGCTCGGGGGCTGGCCGAGGCTCAACCCGAGATACCGGTACGGGTCGAGTTAGCGCCTAACCCCATCAGTCAGGACCGGCTTCGGGCGCTGGTGCGGGGTGCTGCTGGACGTCCACTGAGTATGGCGTTGGTCGACCTCGTCGGCAAACCGATTCGTCAGCAGCGCTGGGAACAAGCGGAAGCTGAACAGCTCGTCGATTGGGACCTGCAAAGTCAGGCCAGCGGAGTATATGTGTTGCTGGTGATTAGCGAAGCCAGTGATGGGCTGCCCGTCCAGCGGCAGAGTCTAAAGGTAATTAAGCCTTAAATCACCAGGTTATGTTTTCTGGTCAACTCCCCAGGATCGACAGTACGGGAACGGTCCTGGGGAGTTGAGTAATTTTTTATAAGACATATCGGTAAAAGGGGCTGGTTCTGTCGTTTAGACAGGAGAATTTGACTGGTCCATGCAACGCCCGCTACGTCGCTTACTATTGTATCTGAGTTGTGTTAATCTCCTGCTGGCCTGCGTATATCCGGAAGATCTTACCTTACGGGGAACGGTGAACATCGTAGTCGTCGACGGAACGATTACTAACCTGGTCGAAAACCAGAGCATCCGGTTGAACCGCTCAAAAGCCGATCCCTTCACCGGCCGCTTCGGTACCCGGCCCATTACCGACGCCATTGTTGACGTAGTAGTAGATTCGATCCAGGTCATTCGTTGTGCGGAAACAGCCGACGGTACGTATCAATTGCCGGTTGATTTTAGAGGGAAACCGGGGCATGCCTATCAGTTGCGCTTTACGCTCGACGATGGCACGCAGTACGTATCCGACCAGCAGGTCATGCAGACCGTACCCACCATCGACAAAGTTACTTCGCAGTTTAATCCCAATAGTCTCTTTCCGCCCCTGCACGGGTTTTATACGGCCGGTCACGATTTATTTGTGGATTTGAACGATCCGGCGCAAGTGCGTAACTACTACCGCTGGGACTGGAAGCTGTACGAGAAGCAGGAGTGGTGCCGCACGTGCTACCGGGGCATTTATTCGCAGTATAAAGTCATGGCCGAATTACTTTCGGGGCCCTTTCCGCCGGGCAACTATTATATGTATCGGTCCGATAATACAACCTTGCTTGAGGACTGTTACGAAGAGCTGACGCCCGTACCTCCTTCCGTTAGAAACCCCGTACCTGAGTATCGGTATGACTATAGCTGTCGAAGTCAGTGCTGGGAAATCATGTATAGTTATACGCTCAATCTGTTCGATGATCAGTCTACCAACGGGGGCTCGATCCGTCGGCGTAAGGTTGCTCAGATTCCGTTCTATGATCATAACCCCGGCCTGGTTGAGATTCGTCAGAGTTCGTTGACGGCGGACGCGTACCGGTATTTTAAACTGGTTCAGAATCAGACGCAAAACACGGGTGGATTGGCCGATACGCCCCCGTCGGCGCTGGTCGGAAACCTACGTAACGTAGCGAATGCCGAGGAAGCGGTTGTCGGCTATTTCACGGCATCGGCTGTATCGGCCGAACGCTACTGGCTCGACCGTAAAGATGCCTCCGGGCCCTCACTGGGTGGCTCCGGCCCAACCGGTTACTCGGGTTTAGCGGGCGGGGAGTTGTTCTACGCGCTTAACCTGCGTCAGCCCCAGCCTGAACCGTCTCCGCCGTATCAGGCTGAACTTTACCTGATCGATAGCCCACCCCGGCCGCCCACGGCTTTGTGTGCACCCAGTGATAGCAAAACTCCCTTCAAACCCGTGGGCTGGCGGGATTAACTTTTCGGCCTGAGAAATCTATAGGTAAGCAAAACGTCGCATATCATTTCCCGGTAGTACGTTAGCCTGCTCAGTTCGATTGAATAGGAACGAAGGGAAGGTTGAAGAGCATGGAATTTGTTAAAACCTTGCTAGTTTTACCGTTAAACACCATACTATAATGATGCGATTTTTACGCGACTCACTTCTGCTAGGCCCGTTACTGGTATTGGCTATGGGCTCCTGTCTTCAGGATCATCGGTCTAACATCACTCCCGACGGAAGACGTTTTCAATTGAAAACGATGACCACTACGGGTAGCGCAACGGACAGTCGAACCTTTAGCTACAACAGTGCAAATCAGCTCATCGGTATTCAAACCAGCGTAGCCCGAGGCAGTGGATTTACGATCAATCAAACTAATACATATAACAACCAGGGATTGCCCGTTCTGCACAAAGCGGTTGTGCCAACTAGTGGAGGGGACCTTGGCGGACGAAAAGTATTCGAATACAACAGTGAAGGCAAGATAAGCCGGGTGACATTATACAACATATTCCCGCCCCCCATTTATGCGTACCAGGAGTACATCGTTTACGACGACCGAATTCAATACGATGCCAAAGGCAGGGTTACGCATGTTGAGCGCGATCGGTATATGCAACCCGTGCGAGGAAGCAACTTTAAGGAAGGATCGGCCGTGATTACGATTGAGTATGACAGTCAGGACAATCCAGTTGTTGTCAACACCGTATCGACGTTAACATCTATACCGAATCGAGTTATCCGCAGCCGGGCGGTGTATGAGTATGATGATAAGCCTAATGTCCTTAGCGGAATAGATTTCCCGTCTCTACGCGAGTACGGATTTTATGCACCCTACACGGTGGCGAATTCCTATGAGCTTACTTCCTTCATGAAGCATAATCCACTAAAAATAAGCGTATACGAATCTAAACCATTAAGCAACGATCTAGACGATCTCGTTTTAACGCAAACTGAGTCAGCCGTTTATGAATACATGGATGGTTTGCCGACGAAAGCTACCTGGACGGAAAGCGGTACCTCTTTCCCCCCTGGCTATGTATACACCTATACCTTTGGTTACAATTTTTATTGATCATGTCATTCCGCACATTCGCGTTCTGGGCGGCTCCACATAATAGGTTGTTATTTCTGGTGAAGCTAACATAAGTAGAATTGGAAAGCCCGGCTACCGATAGATAGCCGGGCTTCTTACTGCTAAGCGGTACAACGAAGTCTAAAAATTGCTGATTAGCCAACGATTCCAACAATCTGATTGAAGACCTGATTGCACAGAATGGTTGTTTTTCCCAATCCGGCCAACATATTGCCTTTTGTGGTACTGGTTGCCACAACGCTCGAGGCTGTATATGACCGACCGAACAAAATCTAGTGTTAGATAAGCCTAACCATTTAATCAAACGCTAATAGTACAACTTTAAAGATAGGACCTGGTACTGTGGGGGCTATGTAACCGACAAGCACAGTATGAATTTCTTGCTGTTGTAACTTGTTGGCTTGGTTTATTTGACTTAGCTGGCGAATTTTAATGTGCAAAACGCTTTCCCTTTCTATTCACCGTCAACTGTTTCCAGAAACCCCAACCGTGCACGACGAGTTGGGATTTCTGTTTTAGCTACGTCGAACCACATCTGGGCAGGTAACCACCGATGCCCGGTTGGGCGATGACTACAAGCTACCGTACATAATGGAAAGAAATTCCTCGTTGGTAGAAACAAGTACCCAGATTAGCAACGCTAACGTAGTGGCCAGGCCAGTCTTTAGTATGGATTGCGGGGCTCGATGAGCGAGAAACCTGTCATACGCAATGGCCAGGTAGCTAGCTGAAAGACAAGTTACAGGGCGAAGTACCCAAAAACACCGATGAACGAACGGAGTTCATAGTACCGTAATAGCCAGTACGTTATTCGCAGAAAGATTCGACGAGCCTGCGAACTGTTACGTACCGATCAGAATTCGATAACGTCGATTAGCGATACGTTGGGCTTTGCGTCGCCCGCTCATTTTTCGGCCGCGTTTAAACGAACACTGGGAATGGCCCCACGCGAATTTCAGCGAGGTAAACCGGGCCGTTAAACAGCGAGATTAAGTAAAGACAAAGCAAGGATCGAATACAGCAGGCAACTGCCGATGCTGACCTTTGTGGAGTACATAAATGCAATCTGAACAAACGAAAACGAAGACAATGGCAGCAACAATTCTGATAGCGGGCGGAACCGGCAATCTTGGCGGACGAATTATTCGTGAACTGCTGACGCGGGGTGCGGAAGTACGGGCGCTGGTACGCTCCAGCTCTGACGACGAAAAAGTAAAGAATCTTGAGCAGCAGGGTGTACAGGTGATTCAGGCCGATATGTCGGATGTAGCGCAGTTAACAAAGGCCTGCGAAGGCGTTTCCTGCGTCGTTTCATCGCTGCAAGGGCTGCGCGACGTGTTGATTGACGCGCAATCCCGCTTACTCAACGCGGCTATTGCGGCTGGCGTGTCTCGATTTATTCCTTCTGACTTTGCCAGCGACTTCACCAAAATTCCCGATGGGGAGAACCGGAATTTTGACCTACGGCGCGAGTTTATGCGCCATATCGACACAAAACCCATTGCGGCTACGTCGATTTTGAATGGTGCCTTCGCCGATATGCTGCTGTATGGCATGCCGCTACTGGACATGAAAAAGCAGCAGGTCACGTACTGGGAAACCCCCGATTGGCGAATCGACTTTACCACGATGGATAATACGGCAGCGTATACAGCAGCCGCAGCCCTGGATTCCTCCACACCTCGAATACTACGTATTGCCAGTTTCCAGATTTCGCCGAACGAGCTCGCTGCTGTGGCCGGTTCAGTTACGAAGCAACCGTTCAACGTGGTCCGCCTGGGGAAT
Organism: Spirosoma fluminis; assembly: GCF_054778895.1. Taxonomy (NCBI): domain Bacteria; kingdom Pseudomonadati; phylum Bacteroidota; class Cytophagia; order Cytophagales; family Cytophagaceae; genus Spirosoma; species Spirosoma fluminis. The sequence continues at coordinate 588,048 of NZ_BAAGZD010000041.1, read as the reverse complement.
ATCGATGAACTTGCGGCCTACAACCAACGGGAACGGGCGGCACATCCTGAAGGCGAGCAGGAGGTGTATCCGCGCTGGCAGCAAAGTCAATACATGCAGAGTATGTTCAGCGTGCAAAATGCTCCGCTCGACAATGACCGCTACCCGGACGTATCGTGGACCAGCGCGCAGGAACTGCTGACGGCGCGGTAATCGTCCAGAATAGAAAAATGCTGACGCGAAGCTTCGCCACAGTGGAGCTACGCGTCAGCATTTTTCGTGAACAACAGCTATTTGCTTTTCTGTCTATCCGTAAATTACGTACCATAAAAGAGGTATCGCTGCCTACAGCCTTTGATGGCTTATGAGTTCGGCTGATAGGGGCCACCCGGAACACCCCATCCCCAATGCGGCATTGGCTCGTCGGGCTGAACGGGATTATCGGTTGTCGTTGAATTCAATACCGCAATGCGGCTGCCCCACTCCAGATACCCGACCAGGGCCGAGCGAAACTCGGGGTCATCGGGTAACCCTAACTCGTCGGCGCTTTCGAGCAGCAACGTCATCCAGCGCTGCCGCATCCGTTCGTTGAGGTGTTTGCCGATATGGTGCGTTACCATACGGGCGTGGCTGCCTTCATCCGCCTGTGTGTAGCGGGGCGGTCCGCCGAACACTTCTCCGATAAAATGAGCGACATGCTGGGCGTGATCCGGCGACATGTGCCGAAAAACGGGTTCCAGCAGCGCATCCTGCCGTACTTTTCTGTAAAACAACTCCGTTAGTTTCTCCAGCCGGTCGTTGCCGCCTGCCCAGTCATATAAAGTTGGGATTGCTTTCTGCTCCATACTACGGGTGTCGGTTTTGGCGGCTATTTTATTGTATAAAGGGCTAACTACGAGTTGACTACTAACCAAAAGTGAAGGTAGTGCACGGGGCGTTACGTATTATCGACAACCTGGTACTAATTGCCCAATTTTCATGGATATAGCCTCTCAGGCATCCATAACGTATGTAGTGAGCTGCTCAAAATACCACCACACGCGGAGTAACAGGATCTTTAACGGGCTAAGATAGGTCCGATTGGCCAGGGCTGTTTACACCACTACAGAGCATGAAGTAATGGAAAGAACTGAATAGGAGAGGCCGCTACGTCGTTCGCATACATGAGTAGTAGAGAGGGACGTTTGCACTTTGTACGATATATGAACCGGACCTTCCATTGCACACGTAATCAACTACATATACCCTAACCCAAAGCCATCACTGCTCAGGTTTGCTGCAACGAACCGATCTAAAGAGTGAGACTGACCAGGTAAAATCTTTATCCGAAATCCACAGTATACGGCTTAATCTCATGAACAAGCTCTGTTTAATTATTCCCTTCCTATTAGTATTCCTGTTGGTGCCTGGCCCCGACAGCTCGGCGCAGGCTCCGAAAGCCAAATTAGCCCCCGATCCCGAAAAAGTTGATCGCGACTATGCTCTGGAAGCGACCATGCTGGGCTTTTTTGCCAAAGATGGTGCCCGTAACCCCACGCTCAAAGCCAACCGGGGCGACCGGGTTCGCATCACAATTACGAATGGCGAGTTGATGACGCATGACATTACGCTGGAAAAGCTCGGGTTGAAAAGTAAAACGATCCAGGAAAAAGGTACCCAGGCCAGCATTACGTTTACCGCCGACAAAAATGATACGTATTACTGTTCCGTGCCCGGTCACCGGGCGGCCGGTATGGTAGGTAGCGTTGAAATCGTGGAAGGAGCGATCTCGACGGCCACTATTGCCGGACAACTACCCATGCGGAACGGACAGCCGCTGAACCTGAATTTCGAGACGGGTACGTTGAAAGACTGGACCGCCACGGGCGACGCCTTCGCAAACCCCATCTTCGCGCAGGACGACCCGTCGCCCGTACACGAGAAAGAGATGCACATTGGCTTTACGGGTAAGCATTTTCTGAGCAGTGGCGGCACAACCAATTACAAACTCACCGGCACCCTGACCTCGGTTCCGTTCAAAGTAACCCAGCCCTTTGCCGCCTTCAACGTATCGGGTGGCGCCTTGCAGGATACCCGCGTTGAACTCGTGCAGGCCGGAACGGATAAAGTTATTTTTCACAGTACGGGGCAAGGTCGGGCGACACTTCAACCGGTGGTCGTCGATTTACAGCCGTATCTGAATCAGGACATTTTTATCCGGATTATCGACAACGAGACCGGCATTTCGCAGATTCCGTACATTCCGAATGACAAGTGGGCGCACATTAACTTCGATGATTTCCTGTTCTATCCGACCCGGCCGACGTTTCCGAACGAGCTGAATCAGAAAGACATCATTATTCTGCCCCCGCTAGACCCGGTGCTTCATGCTGGGCTTTCGGGCGTTGAAGCGGCTAAGGCTATGACTCCGCCTAAAGGATTCAAGATTACGCTGGCCGCGGCCGAGCCGGATGTGGTCCGGCCGATTTGCTTCACTACCGACGCCCGAGGCCGACTGTGGGTCGTTGAAGGCCATACGTACCCCGTTCCGGCTGCGGAGGGGCAAGGGCGCGACCGCATTCTGATCTTGGAAGATACCGATGGCGATGGGACACTGGATAAGCGCAAAGTCTTTACCGAGGGGCTGAACCTGGTGAGCGGTATCGAAGTGGGAATGGGCGGGGTGTGGCTCGGTGCCGCGCCTTATCTGCTGTTTATCCCGGCTGATTTCAAGAACGATAAACCCTTAGGGCCTCCACAAAAACTGCTCGATGGCTGGGGTGCTCAGGATACACACGAAACCCTCAACAGCCTGCGCTGGGGCCCCGATGGCTGGCTGTATGGCACGCACGGCGTATTTACTCAGTCGAACGTGGGTAAGCCGGGGGCTCCGGATGCTGAACGCACGAAGCTCAACGCCGGGGTATGGCGCTATCACCCAACTACCCAGCAGTTCGAGTTATTCTCGGAAGGAACCAGCAATCCGTGGGGACTTGACTTTAACGATTACGGCCATGCATTCATTACCGCCTGCGTGATTCCGCACATGTACCACATGATCCAGGGCGGGCGTTACCAGCGGCAGGCCGGAAAGCATTTTAATCCCTATACGTACGATGATATCAAAACCCACGCCGACCATGTGCACTGGGTGGGCGAACGCGGTCCCCATGCCGGTAATTTCCGGTCGGCGTCGGCGGGGGGCGGTCATGCGCATTGCGGAGCCATGATCTACCTCGGTAATAGCTGGCCGCAGGAGTACCGAAACGATATTTTCATGAACAACATCAACGGGGCCAAGCTGAATCAGGATCGGCCAACCCGAGCCGGGTCAGGGTACATGGTGACGCACCGGCCCGATTTCATGGCGATGAACGACTCTTGGTCGCAGTGGCTGAATATGAAATACGACGCCAGTGGTTCCGTGTGGGCGATTGACTGGTACGACAAAAATCAGTGCCACAGTCCGAATCCCGATGTGCACAACAAAACGATGGGCCGTATTTTCAAGATTACCCACGAAAATGATAAATGGGTACAGGTCGATTTAGTGAAAGCGTCGGATATGGAACTGGTAAATTATCACCTGAATCCGAACGAATGGTACGTCCGGCAGGCCCGGTTGCTCTTGCAGGAGCGCGGTCCTAACAAAAAGGTACACAAGGCGCTGAAAGAAATTCTGGTCAAAAATCCGGACCCAACGCGCAAACTTCGGGCGCTCTGGACCCTGCACGTAACGAAAGGACTTACCGAAAAGGAACTGGTCGACCTGCTCGCCAGCGACAATGAATACCTCCGGAGTTGGGCCATTCAGCTGGTCACGGAAGGCAAAACGGTTTCGCCGGAGACGCTGAAACGGTTTGCGGCCTTAGCCCAGAGCGATAATTCGGCGCTGGTACGGCTTTATCTGACCTCGGCTATGCTGCGGTTAGACCCCGCCCAGCGGTGGGACGTTCTGGATGCGCTCGTGCAGAAAGTGGAAGATAAAGACGATCACAACCTGCCACTTATGCTCTGGTATGCCGCCGAACCGTTGGCCGCCATTGATATGAAACGGGCGCTGGCCCTGGCCCAGAAGTCAAAGATGGCCCAGCACTTGCCGTACACTATCCAGCGGGTGGCCGCCATCGGTACCGACGATGCCAAAAAGCTGTTGAAAGAGTTAAATGATCGGGTGGGCAAACTGGAACACTCTCACCAAAACCACGAGCTTCAGACATTGATCGCTAAAGCGCTGGACGAGTAAACGGATATAGACATGAGAAGAGGAAGAACTAAGACTAACCGATACGTAGTAAGCGGCCTTCTGCTTTGTGGCTGTCTCGCTAATGCATTCGGGCAGTCGAACGAGGTGGTCAGGATTAAGCAGCAGATGGCTGACGGGACATCAACCGCCCGGGCGACCAGTCAGACGGCGGTTGCGTCTACAGACTTTAAAAAGACAAAAATTACCGGTGATTTCATCTCCGAGGGCGTTGCCGTGGCCGATCTGAACAAAGATGGAAAACTGGACATTGTTGCCGGTTACTATTGGTTCGAAGCGCCCAACTGGACGCGGCACGAACTGGCTCCGTCGCGTACGTTCGACCCACGCAAGGAATACAGCGAGTCGTTCTTAAACCTGGGTATGGATGTTAACCAGGATGGCTGGGACGACGTTGTCATTATTGACTTTCCCGGTAAACCCGCGCTCTGGCTCGAAAATCCGAAAAATCCGCCCGGCGCAGCAGGGCCGTGGAAAAAACATATTCTGGCCGACTCGGTCGGAATCGCAAACGAGTCGCCGGGATTCATTGATATCGACGGAGATGGACGGCTCGATATTTTGTGTGGCGATAAAGCCAAAAAACAGATCGTCTGGCTAAAAGCGCCGTCGAAGCCTGGCGAAACCGAATGGAAGCGGTTCGCTTTAAGTCAGGAGAACGTACCGGGAACCGAAATCTTTTCGCACGGTATTGGCTATGGCGACGTCAATAAGGATGGGCTAAACGATGTGGTGGTTCGGGAAGGCTGGTTTGAAGGAACCGCCGACAAGAAAGCCGGAAATTGGGTGTTTCATCCAACCAACATCAGCGAGCCCTGTTCGCACATGCAGATCTTGGACGTAAACGGCGACGGGAAAAACGACGTAGTGAGCGCTTCGGCCCACGCGTTGGGCGTCTGGTGGCACGAGCAGGTGACGGACGAACAAGGCAAGATCAGCTTCAAAACCCACCTGATGAGCAACACCACGGCGCAGACGCACGCATCGATCATGGCTGACCTAAACGGAGATGGTCGGGCCGACTACATTACAGGCAAGCGTTTTCTGGCTCACCACGGCCGCGACCCCGGCGACAGCGACGCGCCAATTCTGATGTGGTTTGAGTTTACACCCGGCAAAGCGCCTTATTACAAGGAGCACGTCATTGATACAGATTCGGGTGCTGGACTAAATATCGTGGCGCAGGACATGAATGGCGACCGTAAGCTGGATATTGTCATCGCCAACAAGAACGGCGTGTATCTGTTCGAAAACAAGATCAAAAAGTAGACAACGCTATCTAACGCATTTGTACGCGCATACAAGAAACGGTTAATACACCCGCCTGAATAGATCGGGGTAATCGACCACAAAACCAGTCGGGTCAACTTGTATGTCAGCACTTAACGTCAAGGGCCTTATCAGATGAGATAAGGCCCTTGACGGCTACTTTTTTGTATACAAACTGGGCACTAAACCCAAATGCGGTGATTTGCGCTGATGCCAGTAAGGATAGACTGGAGGGCGTTCGCTGGCTGCATCGAGCCGCTTTACCTGGTCGGCAGTTAAATTCCAGCCGACGGCACCGAGGTTCTGACGGAGCTGCTCCTCGTTTCGGGCCCCAACAACGATGTTACATACGGTAGGCCGCTGCAACACCCAGTTCAGCGCCACTTGGGCAACGGTCTTGCCGGTTTCGGCGGCTAGCTCGTCCAGTACGTCCACGATACCGTACCAGTACTCTTCGGGAATAGCCGGACCTTCGCCACCACCCTGCGCAATGCGGCTATCGGCAGGCATAGGGTTATCCCGCCGGTATTTTCCGCCCAAACGCCCCGCCGACAAGGGACTCCACACCATAGTGCCAATGCCCTGGTCAACACCCAGCGGCAGCAACTCCCACTCGAATTCCCGGCTCAGCAGCGAGTAATACGCCTGATGGACTACGTATTTCGACCAGCCGTAGCGTTCTGAAACAGACAGCGATTTCATCAGGTGCCAGCCCGAGAAATTCGAACAGCCAATGTAGCGGACTTTGCCACTTTCAACCAAGTCGTTGAGGGCGCTCAGCGTTTCCTCAACGGGCGTTCGGGAGTCGAAGCCGTGCATGAAGTAGATGTCGACATAATCGGTTTTTAACCGGCGCAGACTGTCTTCGCAGGCTTTGACTATGTGGAATCGCGAGGAGCCAAAGTCATTGGGACCATCGCCCATTCTAAAGGTCGCTTTGGTCGAGATCAACACCTTGTCCCGGCGTCCGCTGAGCGCCTGCCCCAGAATCTCTTCCGACATACCGCGGGAGTAGACGTTGGCTGTATCGAACAAGGTCAGACCCGCATCGAGGCACAGATCGACCATTCGGGTTGCTTCGTTTACCTGTGTGCTGCCCCAGGCTTTAAAAAATTCAGTGCCTCCGCCGAAGGTGGCTGTGCCAAAACTTAATACGGGCACCTGAAGCCCGGAGTTTCCTAACTGTCTGTATTCCATGCGTGCGCGTTATCTCAATCATACATGTAACTGGTTCCGGACGCAATGGTTGCGGTCAATATACGAGCGTCGTCTGCCTTTGTGCCGTGTCGGTTGCTTTGTTCGTATCCATTACGCTGCTATTAAATTGTTTACTGGTAGCCCGTAGAACGTAGCGTACTGGTCAATAGCCTGATCAATCAAAACTTGCTCGGATTCTGTCAATATACGGAATGGGTGCAGCGTTACCTTGCTCGCCGATTTTCCGCGTACTACACTCCAGGTGCCCGCAACGAGACCGTTAATGACCAGGCTTCGGTGGTTTAGAATCTGGCCCTGAACGCGTAACGGCCCTTCGTAGGTCGGCTCGAAAAGCGTGCTTCGATCCGCGTAACCCACTACGTATTCGTCGAAGTTGGGCAATAGTTGGACGGTATTCGAGGAGCGACTTCCTGCCGTTGCCGGTACGTACCAGTACGTCTTATCGTCGATACGTTCACTCGCCAATTTATCGTCGATACGTTCACTCGCCAATTGTGACCTGATGGATTCCAGTCCAGACCGGGCGTCGGTTAAGGTGAGTCCCGACCACCAGCTGAAATCCTGCACCGTAGCGGGGCCATGACTCCTGAAGTAACGACTGGCCAACTCTGCCAGTGCTTCGTCGCGTAGCAGCAGCCTAGCCTGGGGAGCCCGGTGTTCCAGCAGGGCATAGGTGTGCTGCCGACCGCGTAAGGCACCGCTGCAAACGACACCGTCGATCTCGGCCCGAATCATTACGTGTGCCAGCGCGGTTGCAACTACCCTAATGCCATTTTGCCGGAGCACGTCGGCCAGTTCGGCGCGGGTCAGGTGTTGGCCGTCCTGTAGCGCCTGCTGAATCAATGCATTGGTGCGGGAGTAAAGGGCATCGTCCATGCCAAGTTTGCGGTCGTTGGTTTTCATAAACGACTTGATTCTCGGGGCTGTCAGCGCAAGCATCCAACGGAGGTCGGCCGGGGCTACGAAATGCCAGGTAGGCCGCAGTACGTGCGTGCGTACGATGGCTCCTTCGTTAAACGCCTGCGTAAACTCGTCTTCAGTAAAGCCCGTCGGCATCCGCTGAGCTATGGACCATTTCGCGTCGGTGAACTCCTGCGATTGAACGGCACCCAGCCAATGCACGATTTCCTGCACTGTGCTGCCCGGCGAATTGATCAATCCCTGCGTCGATCGGCGCAACTGAACAAGACGGCTTTGATCCATAGCTGATATATCTGATTAATTGTAGCCCTGGTTCCCTACATTAACGGCTTTACCGGAAGAAGGCAGTTGGGTTTCTGTGGAGTGCGATTTGCTGTCATAAAAATACTGGCTACTACTGACAGCCGTATGTCAGCAGCCGGGGTAATCGTTCTACTATTTATCCGGTTTTACGGTGTCAGGATTGGTCGGGCGTTACGTTCAGCGCCCATGCTTAGTTCACCTCCTTCTTTCGTCAGCATGGCAACGATTTTTTCATCACCAGCCAGCCTTTTCCGGTTTGTCAGTAATCAACGGATGATCCGTTGATTACCGAGGTTGCTGTGAGCAGTCCGTATCTCGTTTGGATCGGCTCGCAGATCGCAAATCTCCCTGGATTCACCCTCGGTTTGTTAACCTTATGGCCGGATCACAGGTTATCTTACTATTCAACGTAATGAGTGAATTATGAGCGTATCGATTCAGACAAAAGCTGTGCTGTGGGGCTTGTTGGGCGTTGGCGCGTGGATTACGACCAAGGCGCTGCTAGGCCAGAAACGGAAGACTGATTTCCGGGGAAAAACCGTAGTCATCACCGGAGGCTCGCGTGGGCTGGGCCTCGAACTGGCTCGTTTGCTGGCCGAGCAAGGGGCTAACCTGGCGATTTGCGCCCGCGACGGGGAAGAACTCGACCGGGCCGAATCGGAACTGAACCGGTATGGTGTTACCGTTTACGCGCAGCGCTGCGACATCACCGATAAACTACAGGTCGAACACTTCATCGAAAACGTTCGTCAGGCAATAGGCCCGGTCGATGTGCTCATCAACAACGCCGGTATCATTGTCGTTACGCCCTATGAACACGCTACTGAAGCCGACTTCCGGGATGCGATGGACACGAACTTCTGGGCCGCTTTTCACATGACCAATGCCGTTCTGCCGCACATGCTGGCCAGAAATGCCAATGGCGAGTCGAAAGGGCGGATTGTGAACGTAGCGTCGTTCGGAGGGAAGGTATCAGTGCCGCATCTGCTCCCATATTCGACCAGTAAGTTTGCGCTGGTTGGCTATTCGGAAGGGCTGCGGGCGGAACTGCTCAAGAACGATATTTACGTAACGACGATTTGTCCCGGCCTGATCCGGACGGGCAGTCCGCGCAATGCGATCTACAAAGGTCAGAACGAAAAAGAATATACCGTCTTTAAAATTGGCGATTCGCTGCCGCTGCTGACGATCGATTCCACCGAATGTGCGCGTCAGATCATTGATGCCTGTCGCTACGGCGAAGCGGAACGGATTATTTCGTTCCCGGCCAAACTGGGCGCAGCGATCGAAGGCCTGGCGCCTAATCTGGTCAGCGAACTATCGGCCGTAGTGAACAGGCAGCTTCCCGATCCGGGTGGTATTGGTGAGCAGCGGGCAATGGGGCGGGATAGCGAAACTCCGCTTTCACGGTCGTTTGTCACACAGTTGACCGATGAGGCCGCTGAAGAAAACAACGAGACGGTCCGTTAACGGACTGCTTCACCACCGGTCCCAATCAGGCCCGTTCACCATTATCCAGTTCTGCACGACTGCGTAAACGAACGGAACGGCGTCTCGTGGCTAATCTGTATTGATGTCGACGCCGTGCTTTTTGGCGGCTTTTCGGATGCGATCTTTAATCGTGTTCACGTCGTCTGCGTCGTACTTAGCCGCATTGTCTTTGTGGTTGATGTAACTCCATGCGGCCCGAACGTGCTCGGGCGTATCGATGGGGTATTTTTTGTTCGTTGGGTCCGCAAACTCAACGTCTTTTCCATATTTGCGTTCGCCCTCACTTGCCTGAACATCGTCGCGTTTGTCAATTTTTGAAGTAGCCATGTCATTGAGAGATGTTTCAGCTACAACCACTACAATTCAGAATAGTTTGGCGTGACCGGCCTCGAACTGCAACCTGCCTTTGGGACGCTATCGGCTATCAACACGAATGCCACCAGAAAATCCGGTGGCATTCGTAATCGTACATAAATAAACTACCTCAATTGGTTAGTAACCCGGATTTTGTCCTTTTAAACCAATGTTTGGGTTATTGTCGATTTCCTGCTGTGGAATCGGCAGCAGCTCGTGTTTGCCTTTCTGGAAATACGCAAGGGGCTCCGAGGTTAACTTGCCCTGTTTACGCCAGCGTAGAATGTCCCGGTTCCGGATTTCTTCCCCGTTTAATTCCACCCGACGCTCGTGTACGATAGCCGCGAAAACCTGCTCTTTGGTAGATACAGGATACTTCGCCGTTGGGTACGCAGGCATGGCTACGCTGGGCCGGTTGCGAATCATGTTCAGGTACGTAACGGCGCCAGCCGAGTTGCCCAGTTCGTTTTCGCACTCCGCCATCGACAGCAGCGTTTCGGCGTAGCGCATGATCCGCTGATTGATGCCGCCCGTTGTTGATACGCCTGCTTTGTACATCAGGGTGAACTTCCGCCAGCTTACTTTTTGCTCCTTGCCGTCGACCATCGAGCCGAATCCGTTCTGTTGAGCGTCGGTCAGGACGTCCTGATCCCGATTGTATTTGTCGCCGGTCGTGTAGAACGATTTAGCATAGCGCGGGTCGGTCTTGGTGTCGCCTTTGCTGGTTTTTTCAAACTCGGCCAGCAGGCTGTTCGATGGGATGATGTTGCGCCAGCCGATGCCCGAGTACTCCTGCGTCCGAACGGTTTCTTCACCGGCCGAAGCGCCGTCGGCATCCCCGTTCCAGTTGAACGTACCGCCCGAGGGCAGGAAGTTTATTTCCCAGATGGATTCTTTATTGAATTCGGTTTCTTCGATAAAGTTGTCCGAATACTCATCCACCAGTTGATACGTTCCTGAGCTGATGATTTTCTGAAGCTCGGTTTTGGCGTTGGCGTAATCACCCTGGAACATATACACCCGAGCCAGCAGCATCGTCGCAGCTCCTTTTGTTGCCCGGCCCTGATTGGCTGCATCATACGTAGCAGGCAAGGCTTCCTGAGCCGCTTTCAGGTCCGCTATGACGAACGCGTACACTTCGGCTTCCGGCGCACGGGCCGCAGCCCCCGCCAATGAGGTGACGTAGTTTTTGTAAAGCGGAACCGCTCCCCACAGACTCACCAGTTCGAAATACGACCAGGCCCGCAGAAACTTAGCCTCACCTACTGCCTGCGTAGCTACCGCAGGCGTAAGTCCCGTTGCAGCCGCTGCTTTGTCGATGACTACGTTGGCCCGGTGAATGACCCGGTAGGCACCCGTCCAGACCGAACCAGACACGGAGTTGCCCGTATCATGAACGCCGGTCAGCAACTGATTTCGCGGTGTTTCGAGCTGTCCACCGCCCGACGATACGTCGTCGGAACGCAGGTCGTGGGCGAAAAACCACTCACGGGCTACTAAGTTCGTCGACTGCAGCGCGGCATAAATGCCGTTCGTCGCACTCCGGATCTGAACATCCGTTTTAAAGTAGCTGTCCGTTGTAACTGCGTTGGGGTTCAGTTGATCGAGCGCTTTTTCGTTGCAACTCACCGTTAGGCCGAGCAACAAAGCGCTAACAAAAAAATAAGGCCTTTTCATCGAAAATGTCAGGTTTTAAGTTCGTCTAAACTATTAGAATGTGATTTGAAGACCCGCCAGTACCGTACGAGCCTGCGGATAGTTTGCGTAATCGATACCACTACGTAACAGCGTACCGTTGCGCGAGCCGATTTCCGGATCGTAGCCCGTGTACTTCGTGAAGGTCAGCAGGTTCTGGCTGGATACGTATACCCGAACTTTGCTAACTACGCCATTGGTCAGACCCGATAGCGATTTGGCTGGGATCGAATACCCGATGGTCAGGTTTTTCAGACGCATGTACGAGCCATCTTCAACGAAGCGATCCGATGTCCGGCTGTTGTTGTTTGGATCACCACTCACTGCCCGGGGGATGTTCGTATTGGTGTTGGTTGGCGTCCAGGCGTTCAGCACCTCAGTACCGGCGTTGAACAGGCGCAGCATCCCCTGGGTTACCACTTTCGTGCCGTTGTAAATCTTGTTGCCGTAGGTGCCCTGTAAGTACAGCGTGAAGTCGAAGTTTTTGTACGAACCGGTGAAGTTGGCGCCGTAGTTGAACTTAGGTAGGTAGCTGCCTAAGTACGTCCGGTCGTTCGCGTCGATTTTGCCATCGCCGTTGATGTCCCGGAACCGAATGTCACCCGGTGCGGCTTTGTCCTGATACAACGACTTGTCATTTCCGTCGATGGCGTTCGCTGCGTTGATTTCAGCCTGGTTCTGGAAGATACCGTCTACCACCCAGCCGTAGAACGACTGAATAGGCTGGCCAACTTCGGTTTTGGTAAGATCAAATCCGCCGTAGTCGGCATTCTGACCAGCATAGATCGACGCGGTCGGCGTAGCCAGGCTTAGCACCCGGTTGCGGGTGATGCCCATGTTCGCCGACAGATTCCAGCGGAAATCGCCTTTGGCGTAGTTATAACCCGCCTGGAACTCATAGCCCCAGTTTTTCATGCTGCCAATGTTCGCCACCGGCGCTGCGCTATACCCAATCGAGTTTGGAATCGGTACGGCCAGAATCAGACCGTCCGTAAAGCGGTTATAGACTTCGCCCGTGAACGTAATGCGGTTGTTGAACAGGCCCACATCGACACCTACGTTGACCATGTCGGTCGTTTCCCACTTCAGATCGGTGTTACCCAGCGCGTTGAAGTACGAGCCCAGGCCGTTGGCGCTGCCGAATGGATATGCTGTTGCATCGGCCTGCACCAGCGACTGCCAGGCGTAGTTGTTGATGCCATTGAAGCCCGTGCGGCCGTAGCTGGCCCGTAGTTTCAGTTCGGAGAGTTGTGGCAGCCCTTTCATGAACCCTTCCTGGTTGATGCGCCAGCCCACCGAGGCTGATGGGAAGTTACCCCACTTGTTACCCGGTGCGAACAGCGAAGAACCGTCCCGGCGAATCGACGCGCTGATGAGGTACTTACCGTCGAAATCATAATTAACCCGACCGACGTACGAAATCAGATCGACTTCAGCACGGGTGCTTGTGATGGCGGGATTACTTACGCCCTGAATAACGTCAAGATCGTTGTTGGGGCGGGTACCCGATCCGGTCAGACCGGTCGACAGAACTTTCTGGGTCTCAGCAACGGCCAGCAGGCTAAGGCTGTGCTTGCCGAACGTCTTGTCGAACGAAAGCTGATTCGTTATCGTCTGTGCGATGTTGGTGTTGCGCGTTTGCTGCACCGTAGCCGAGGTACGCTGTACGTAGCCGTCGTTATAAATCGGGTTGAACGTACTGCCGTTGGCAAAACCTAAATCGACACCGTAGTTGAACCGATATTTCAGATAGCTTGTCAGCCGCACATCGGCATAGACGGTCGCGAACGCCTTCAAAAACTTCGTCCGGGTGACGTCTAAGGCAGGAGCGCGAAGTGGGTTTTCCGGGTCAGAGCCATCGGCAGCCGTTGGGGCGCTGAAGCCGCCTACTTTGGTAGGGTCCATAGTGGGCCAGTAGGGCATCATCCGGATGGCGTGCATCAACTGGGACCGGTCGCCCGTGGTTTCACCGCGCTGGTTGCTGTAGGCTGCGGTGAGCGTCTGGCCCACCGACAGAAACTTGGCAACCTGGTGATCGGAGTTCAGCCGTAAGGAACCCCGCTCAAAATCAGTACCACGCATGATGCCGTCCTGTTTGAAGTAACTGCCGGAAGCGAAAAAGCGCGATGCCGAATTACCTCCTGATAGCGAGAGTTGATGCTGCATGATCGGTGCCGTGCGGAACAGCTCATTCTGCCAGTTGGTTTCGGTCTGCGCGAACGTCTGGGTAGCGCCGTTATAAATAGGCTGGTTCAGGTTGCTTAACCGGGCAGGTAAGGCAATACCCGCGTTGGATGTCAGCGCCGTTGCGTATTGTACGTACTGATCGCGGTTGAGAACGTCAATCTTATTGGTCGTACTTTGGGTACCTACGTACGAATCGATCGAAATACGAATCTTGCTATCCCGGCTGCCTTTTTTGGTGGTGATCAGGATAACCCCGTTCGAAGCTCTCGACCCGTAAATAGCGGCCGAACTCGCGTCTTTCAGGACCTCAAGCGACTCAATGTCGTTGGTGTTGAAGCTGTTAAGGTCGCCCGTTGGCACACCGTCAATGACGTAAAGCGGACCTGACGCGTAGTTGATCGAGCCAACCCCGCGAATCTGTACGATTGGCGAACTGCCGGGGCCACCGTTGTTCACAACCGATACGCCGGGTACCCGGCCTTGCAGGGCCGATGATACGTTCGGTACCGGAAGGGCGGTGAGTTCTTTTGGTGTCACGGTTGAAACAGCGCCCGTTAAGGATGAACGCTTCTGCGTACCGTAGCCCACAACGACTACTTCTTCGAGCGCACCGGCGTCGCTTTCCAGCGAAACATTGATGACCGACTGATTATTGACGGTAATCTCCTGTTTCTTATACCCAATATAACTGAATACGAGCACGGTATTTCCATTTGGAACATCGATCCGGTAAGCTCCGCGCGCATCGCTGGCCGTTCCGCGCGTGGTTCCTTTAATCTGAATGTTAACCCCTACGAGCGGGCTTCCCTGTTCGTCGAGCACCGTACCCGAAACGGTTTGATCGAGGGCGTGTGCCCGCACGACCGAAGTGAGCGCAAGCAGGAATAAGACCTGGTAGAGACGAGGTCGCAGAAATTGATGGAGGAAGCGGCTAAGTTGTAATGAATTCGACATAAGTAGAAAGGTTATTGGTTTTTTAACGTGCGGAGTCTGCTTGAAGCAGATTTAACGGAGATTCGCGACCCGCTGAGGCTGGATCAGCGTGAATGGATTAGAGGATCAACTGAGCATGGGTTTAAAGTAGGGGTTAAGGAGTGAAAAGAGCAGGTTTACAGGCTATTATAAAGCGTTTTAATAAGAGTAGAATCTATAATTTTTATTAGTACAAAACATATTGACTAAGCTGGTATGTGTCAAACTGACACTTTAGTTGTTGGTTGAATAACGGCTTGATAATGAAATAGTATGAGTTGGCCGACCGTGATGAGTGATATTCTGTATGATCTACGTGCAAATATAAAAACTATGAAGATTATAGCAACCGATTGCACAATAATAAGATTTTTTAAAATATCATTTCCGTATACAAAGGAAATTTCAAATTCGGTACGCGCATTCAGCCAGTAGAAACCACTACGTTCCTTGGCAGCGCCAAAAGGCGTGAGTAATTTTGGTAGGAGATAATGTAAAGGCAACTTTTGTAGAAGAAAGGCTTTAAGCGTCAGTATAGTACGTATTTGATGGGTTAGTTCGCTGGCTTGCCCGAAGCTGTAATGGTTATAATTAATTGAGACGCTCGAAGGCCATCTGACCTGGCGGTAACGGTTATCTGGCCGGGCTGGCCTGCTTTTGCCCTGGCAATAACCAGAGCCAGGCCGCTAAACGCCTTTCGCTCCGTTGACGGAAACAATACCAGGTCAGCAGGGTCGCCGTTATCGGTGGCAACAATTTCGCCGGGACCCGAAACGGTGAACTGGATGGCGTTATTCGCTCGTATTACCACCGAGCCGCGGCTGCCTGTCATTCAAACGGTAACAAAAGATAAATCCTGACCCTCGGCTTTCAGTACGCTCCGGTCGGCCGCCAGTTGCAGTTGAACTGCACCAGAAGTGGTTCGCACGGTGTCGGTAGCCCACACTTTCCCTTTCTTGTACGTAACGACCCGTAACTCGCCGGGTTGATACGTTACACTGTTCCATCGAAACCTATATGCGGATAGGCCCTTCTTTTCCGGCCCAACTCGGCTTCATCAGCCGATGAAAAAACATGAACCGTCGTAATCTGTCCGACGCGGTCGGGCCAGGTTCAGTGCGGAAGAATATGCGCCATTTTATGGTCGGGACGCCAGCGGGACTGGTACAGCTGAAAGCGATCTTTCTTAAACCCGGTCAGATCGATAATGCCCGAATAGGAACTAGGGGCGGTATAATACGGCGTTGGTTCGCCCGGATAGTCCCAGCCGGTCCAGACAAATTCACCGGCTACCTACGGGTGTTTATCCTGCGAGGCAAATACCTTACCGGGCGAGGCTCCGAATGCGGCCGTGTACAGTTCATACGTGCTGGCCTGCTGGAGTTGGGCGTTGCCGCCATGCCTTCACTGACTGGTGCGCTGATATCGGCCGATACCGGAAACAGGTACGTACCACGGGTGCTGAGGGCAGACGCCGTTTCGCTGCTTACGATGAATTTACTCGGAAATTGCCGCTGAAACGCCGGGTACAGAGGTGAGGTTCGGATGCCTTTCAGATGGGCGTACGCTGGGGCGTCACGAATGCCTTCACCCTGTTAATTGAGACTGAGAATGTCCAGTACGGGAGGAACGCCATAGCCGGCTTGGCATAGTTCATTGATGCGGTGGCGGGTCGGGTCTTTCTCGCGCACCATGTCGTGCGGTTTTTTAGCCAGTGCCGCCCCCGCTTCATTGGTATATTGCCCGCCGACTTCATCCCCGAAGCTCCAGGCGATAACGGACGGATGATTTTTATCTCGTCGGACAAACGCCCGGATGTCTGGTTCGTGCCAGTCGGGAAAGATCAAATGAAAATCCAGGGGTGTTTTTTTGCGTTCCCGATTGTCGAATATCTCGTTGATCACCAGAAAATCCATGCGGTCCGCTACGTTTAGATTCGGCTTTTGAGCAGGCAGCGGTCCCCGCAACAAGGAATTTTTAAGGATAACGGAAACCGCTAGTTTCTGCTATTTCCGGTCGTGTCCCAACGACTGAGCGGGGGAATTCGGCTGCTTTGCCGCCTGTTCGTTTCAGTTCGCTATCTACTGGATAAACCTCTGTGTCGACTTCAACGGGTTGGTCGGTAGTGGAGATATTCTCAACCTGCACCACCCGACCAACCGTAGCCGGGACCTTTGACGCACTGGTCGACGCAACACACGTACCTCATTGTGCTACGTGAGTCGGGTAGACTTTCGTGAGCCATACGTTCCGGTAGTTACCGCCCCCGGATACCAGCGTGCGGATTGGTCGGGTTGCCTAGCCGGATGGCCAGTTGATTATCGTCGCCGGGTTTCAGATACTTACTGCTGATGATAAGCGATTGCGGACTTTTACAAGTCACCAGCCATAACGAACTCGATTAAGTGAGAATGCAGACAGAGCGAGATAGACTGGATGGAGTCAAAAAAACACGATACCTGAGTCATTTAACCTGTACCTGTTATCAATCGTATACGGATGTATACATCGAACAAGGAGTTGGGAAAGCTTGACACATACGTAATTGGATGCGCTCAGCGGAGTGATTGGCCGAAAACGGTTGGCAGCGATTCTAAAGGACCGTAACAGAAGTGAAGTCAGTGCTGCGCGATTAACCTTAAGAAAATCGAAAGCCTATCAATACCGCTTTATACCCGCTGCTTGAAACAGAACGTATTAACCTTTGCTACAAATGAAGCAGTCAGAAAATCTGGG
The DNA here is from genome assembly GCF_054778895.1 of Spirosoma fluminis. Lineage (NCBI taxonomy): Bacteria > Pseudomonadati > Bacteroidota > Cytophagia > Cytophagales > Cytophagaceae > Spirosoma > Spirosoma fluminis. The sequence continues at coordinate 570,680 of NZ_BAAGZD010000041.1, read as the reverse complement.
CAATCGGTTGCATGGCCGCCGAATGAACATGAGTCTCTTTACATTGTCGCTTTAGTTAAGCCAGCTGGCTTACAGAAAATTTTTGCTCACCCCTGCCAGACGTGAGCTTTTTATCAACAAGACCGTGCATTCCCTGCTAACCACGTTTCTTAAATTTTGGCCTGGAATCGGCCGCTTACAACTGTCTAGGGGTTATAAGTAGCATCTGATATGAGCATCTTTGCTATTAGCCATCAGTAGATTTCTACGTATTTGGGCATTACGTGTGTAACCGATTGCAAAGACAAAACGCAAAAAAACGTACCAGCCTGATTGCCGGTCAGATCCTGATCTATTCCTTTTTTACTCGTATGGTTTTATCCTATTATCAACGACTACGTATCTATTCTCTTACGAAGATTTTCCTGATCTGTTTGTTATCACTGGCGGGTCATGTAACGCAGGCTCAGCTTCGATTACCTAAATTGATCAGTGATGGGATGGTGTTACAACGCGACGCCAAGTTAAGAATATGGGGCTGGGCAAAGCCGGGGGAACGGATTACGGTACGCTTCAAAAACAAAACGTTCAAAACCGTAACCGATGCCGATGGGAAATGGCAGGTTGAGCTGCCGCCAATGCCAGCGGGTGGCCCGTTCACGATGGACATTACCGGTAGTTCCCAGATTAAATTAACCGATATTCTGATTGGTGACGTATGGTTTTGCAGTGGACAAAGCAATATGGTTCACCAACTGAACATCCACGACGTTACGTATGCAAAAGAGATTGCGGCTGCCAATGATCCGCAGATCCGGCAGTTTTGGATACCGACGCTTACAAGCCTCCAGAACCCGCAAAGTGATCTGCCGACGGGGCAGTGGAAGGCCGCTGTAGGCGAAGATGTCAGACCTTTTTCGGCAGTGGCTTATTTCTTCGCCAGGAAGATTCACGAAAAATACAACGTGCCGGTTGGGATCATCAATGCCAGCGTGGGGGGCACACCAATCGAAGCCTGGATAAGCGAAGAAGGGGTAAACGACTTCGCTTCTTTAAAATCCACCGTTGAAAAAAACAAAGACACTACGTATGTCAACGGCCTGACCCGACGGGCTGCCACCGCGCCCCGACCTGCGCCCCCGGTCGATCTTGGCCTGGCGGGTACTACAAAATGGTACGATGTGACGTATGTTCCCAAGGGTTGGCGGCCGATCAATATTCCGGGCTATTGGGAAGATCAGGGCATAAAGGATTTGAACGGCGTGGTGTGGTACCGGCGGGAGATTGAGGTGCCGACTTCGATGGTAGGTAAACCCGCCAGGGTGTTTCTGGGACGAATTGTCGACGCCGACGAGCTGTACATCAACGGCAAATCGGTCGGCAAAACGACGTACCAGTATCCGCAGCGCCGGTATAGCGTGCCCGCCGACGTATTGAAAGCGGGAAAAAATGTATTTGTCGTACGCGTCACCAATATGGGAGGCAAAGGCGGCTTCGTCCCCGATAAGCCGTATTGCCTGTTCGCGGGTGCCGATACGGTTGATCTGAAAGGCAGCTGGTCTTACAAAGTAGGTACGGCCTTCCGGCCCGTGGCGGGTGGAGGCTTCGGGGGCGGAATTGTGGCCCAGAATCAGCCAACGGCATTATACAATGCTATGGTAGCCCCCGAAATCAAATATGCCATCAAAGGGTTTTGCTGGTACCAGGGCGAGAGCAACGCCGGCCGACCTGAGGAATACGAGCAGTTGCTGCCCGCGTTAATCAACGACTGGCGACGGATCTGGAAACAGGGTACGCTGCCGTTTCTGTACGTACAGTTGCCGGGGTTCATGGACTATAACTACCAGCCCTCCGAAAGTAACTGGGCCATCCTGAGAGAAGCGCAGCTCAAGGCTCTATCCGTCCCGAATACGGCGATGGCCGTGGCGATTGATCTGGGCGAGTGGAACGATATCCACCCCGACAACAAAAAAGACGTAGGCGAACGCCTGGCGCTGGCCGCCCTGAAAACCGCCTACAAGGAGGATCTGGTTTATTCGGGTCCGCTCTACCAGTCGTCAACCGTTGACGGCAACAAAATGGTGATCAGCTTCGCGAACACGGGCGGTGGGTTGATCACCAACGATGGCGAAGAGCCCGGTGAGTTCGCCATTGCGGGCAGTGATAAAAAATTCGTCTGGGCAAAAACAAAGCTGGAGAACGGTAAAGTGATCGTGTGGAGCAACGAAGTACCGAACCCGCAATACGTGCGTTACGCCTGGGCCGATAATCCCGTAAATCCAAATGTGTACAACAAAGAAGGACTGCCAGCTTCGCCATTCAGAACCGATAAATAAACGTATTGTCTTCTGAATATGCACACAAAAATCCCTGACCTTCGCGCTACTTACAGGGATTATATAGGCGGCTGTAGCCCAGCAGGTGGCCGTTGATAGCAGTAAATAACCGCGTTTTAAAACAATGACGGCCGTTCAGGACCAAGCCGATAGGATGCCGCAATTGGGGATTCGTACGAGGCCGACCCGAACCACGATGAAGCATTAGCTGATCCGATACCGATGCCCCCAATTTTTAGTATTTCATCCTCTCGGCAAACCGAAAGCTTGCCGATGAGCGGGCTGCCAGCTAATTTGAGTTGATCGAAGAACACATAACATGCGAAAGCCGCCCGGTCGGAGAAATAGGTTGCTATACCTAAACTTCACCGGGCGGCTTTTCTTCAATGGTTGATTTAATAAAATCAACCATTGAAGAATTACCTCGAATCTCATTTGCATCAGCAATGCCGGTAGTTGTCCTGAACCAGTTTACGTAATGCGGGCTACGTGGGACGACAGGCCGGGGCCAGACTCTAAGTTTATACCGAACCAATCAGGCGTAAATCAATTTAGCGTGTAGATAGTTAGACGAATAGCAGTCGGAACGGTTATTTTCTGCTGCTGTAAGCGGTAAATCTATATACGATGTCAATTCTTTTGTCTCCAATTACCATCCGGACTGTTCATCTAAAAAATCGGATTGTAGTATCCCCTATGTGTCAGTACTCCAGCGAAGATGGATTTACCAACGACTGGCACCTGGTTCATCTGGGTAGCCGGGCTGTAGGTGGGGCCGGTCTGATTTTTACGGAAGCTACCGCCGTATCCGCAGAAGGACGGATCACGCCCGACGACCTGGGCATCTGGAAAGATGAACATATCGCCGGTTTAAAACGAATTACAAGTTTTATCGACGCGAACGGGTCCGCAGCGGGTATTCAGTTAGCCCATGCGGGGCGGAAGGCAAGCCACCGTCGGCCGTGGGAGGGAGGCCGCGCCATTGCGCCAGACGAAGATCGAGGCTGGCAAACGGTTGCGCCAAGTGCGGTTCCGTTCCGGGAAACAGAGCCATCGCCAACCGAACTGGATAAGGATGGGCTCGAAAAGGTCTGTTCCGATTTTGAAAAAGCTGCCCAAAGAGCCATTGAGGCTGGTTTTAAGGTCGCCGAGATTCACGCGGCACACGGGTATCTGCTGCACGAGTTCCTGTCGCCCCTGAGCAACCAACGTACCGATACCTATGGGGGCTCGTTCGAAAACCGGATCCGGTTGCTACTGGACGTGGTGAAGCGGGTGCGAAACGTGTGGCCCGACGAGTTTCCGCTATTCGTACGTATTTCTGCTACCGACTGGACCGAAGGCGGTTGGACAGCCGGCGACTCCGTTGCCTTAGCGGCTGTGCTTAAAGGCCAGGGTGTTGACATAATCGACTGCTCTACGGGGGGTAACGTACCGAAAGCTAACATACCGTCTACGCCCGGTTATCAGGTTGAGTTTGCCGAACGGATCAAGCGGGAAACAGGTATACTGACGGCCGCTGTCGGGTTGATTACGTCCGTTGAACAGGCGGAGACCATTCTGGCCAGCGGGCAGGCCGATCTGATCCTGTTAGCCCGTGAATTTCTGCGTGATCCGTATTTTCCGCTGCATGCCGCCCACAAACTGGGCGAGGACATTCGCTGGCCGGTGCAGTACGAACGCGCGAAACCCCGCTGAGTAGATTCCCGGACCAATCGGATGGAGAGCCGCAGGCAAGTGCGTTCATAGTCTTGTGAACAAAACCAGGTTGATACGTAGTAAAAGCCATTTTTAAAACAGCTATATGGAATACAGAAAACTGGGAGAGTCAGACTTATCGATATCCGTAATCACCTTTGGCGCGTGGGCTGCTGGTGGGTGGATGTGGGGCGGAACCGAACGTAACGGTGCCATCGAAGCTATTCGAGCTTCGTATGATCTGGGCGTAACGTCCATTGATACGGCCGCTATTTATGGGCAGGGAGCCAGCGAGGAAATCGTGGGTGAAGCCATTAAAGGACTGCCACGCGACAAAGTACAAATCCTGACCAAGTACGGAATGCGCTGGGATCTGGCCAAAGGCGATTTCGGCTTCAAAAGCCAGGACAACAACGGTAATCCAATCGATGTCTACAAGTACTCGGGCAAAGAAAGTATTATCAAGGAATGCGAAGACAGCCTGAAGCGACTCGGTACCGACTACATTGACCTGTACCAGATGCACTGGCCCGATAAAACGACGCCCATCGAAGAGAGTATGGAAGCCGTTTTGCGGCTGATCGAGCAGGGGAAAGTGCGGGAGGCCGGTGTCAGCAACTACAACGTAGCGCAGATGAAGCAGGCCGAAAGCGTACTCAAACTAGCCTCGAACCAGGTGCCATTCAGCATGATCAACCGGGGCATTGAAGAGGAGCTGGTACCGTATTGCCTGGACAACAACAAAGCGATTCTGGCGTATAGCCCGATGGAGCGTGGGCTGCTGACGGGTAAGATTAAACCGGGTCATCAATTTGCTGAAGGCGATCACCGGGCGGGTTACCGGTTCTTCAAGCCTGAGAATATTGAGCAGACCGACCAGTTTCTGCAAAAAATCAAGCCATTGGCCGACAGTAAAAACGCTAGTCTGGGTCAGTTAGTGATTCGCTGGACCATCGAGCGCCCAGGGATTACGGTGGCGCTGGTCGGTGCCCGCAATGCCGAACAGGCCATTCAGAATGCAAAAGCAATCGACATTCAGTTGTCTGCTGACGAGATTGATTTTATTAATCAGCAGCTCGACCAACTGGAACTCGTATAAGCCTTGAACAGGCAGAGATATGGTAACGTGGCGTTAGAGTAAGACTCCAACGCCACGTTGTTTTTAATAAGAAAGGATAATTGACGGCCCTGTCTGGTCAAACTGAACCGTAATTTTCGGGTTATCAGGTAAATGTATTACTCAACTAAAATACTAGAATAGTGGGAAATCGACTTGACAAAAAAGTAGCCATTGTAACCGGGGCGGGTCCGGTATTGGTGAGGCTATCTGTAAGAAATTTGCGCAGGAAGGTGCCCGGGTTATTGTCGCTGGACTGCCCGAGGATCCCGTCGATGCCGTCGTCGCCGAAATTGAGAAACAAGACGGTATAGCGGTTCCCTTCAAAGGGGATCTATCCGTAGAAGCCAATGCGAAGGCTTGTGTTGAATTATCCGTACGCATGTACGGGAAGCTGCATATTCTGATCAACAACGCGGGTGTTTTCCCCGAGACAAACTACCTGCAGGATTTCTCGGAGGAAGCGTTTGATTACCTGATCAAAAACAACATTAAAACCACCTTCCAGATGACAAAGGCGGCCCTGCCGGAATTGCAGAAAACCAAGGGCAATATTGTTACGGCCGGATCGGAAGCGGGGCACATGGGCGAACCCCAGGCAACACCGTACGGGGGTACTAAAGGCTTTAATCATGCGTTTGCGAAAGGCCTGGCGAGTGAACAGGCTCATTTTGGCGTACGGAGTAATATCGTTGCGCCCGGCCCGATCGATACCGCCTGGACCCACAGCAGCACCGGCCCAATGGATGCTGAAATGGAAAAATCCACAACGGCCGGTACGTTGATGGGACGCCGGGGAACACCCGAAGAGGTTGCCAATGTATACCTGTTCGTCGCGTCTGATGAGGCTTCGTACGTAACAGGTGCGATTTATTACGTCGACGGCGGCACAACTATTGCCAAAGGACCGATGGGCGAAAAAGCCGCCGACAACCTGAAAAAGGAGCCGACCGGCGAACTGGAATTGCAGCACGCCAAAGACGGTCACACCGATATTCGGTAAAAACAGCCTAAGTTGAGTCAATCGGCCAGCCAGTACGTACTGGCTGGCCGATTGCATATTAACGAATCACAATACCGGTGTTTAGGGGTATACGTAACGGCGCTATTGCTTGTCTGCCGGGGTTTACCGTTCTTTCGGCAAACAACTCGTTATCCTCGCATGGAACCACAACCCTATTCCCAACACCAGCCTCCTTTTTTAACTGCTGAGCAGGTCAGGCGCGAGCAGGCCGCTTTTATGACGCAGGTATACGGCTGGATGACCGTCGCGCTGCTGGTTACCGCCACCATTTCGATCTGGGTCGCCAGTACGCCCGCCGTTCTGGAGCTGATCTTTGGCAATCGACTGGTGTTTTACGGCTTGCTGATCGGCGAAATCCTGCTGGTCATGTCTTTGTCGGCGGCTGTGCAGCGTGTATCGGCAAAGGTTGCAACGGCTATGTTCCTGGGCTATGCCGTAATGAACGGCCTCACGCTAGCGTCCATTTTTATGCTGTATACGGGCGGCTCTATTGCTTCTACGTTCTTTGTCACCGCCGGGACGTTCGGAGCCATGAGTGCCTATGGTTACTTCACCAATCGGGATCTGACCTCGTGGGGCGGTTTCCTGCTGATGGCCCTGATCGGGCTCATCATTGCCTCGGTCGTCAACCTATTCTGGCAGAACGAAATGCTCTACTGGGTTGCTACGTATGCCGGGGTGCTGATTTTCGTGGGATTAACAGCCTACGATACGCAGAAAATCAAGCAAATGAACATCATCGGCAATGCGGGTACTGACGAAGATCGAAAAGAAGCGATTATGGGGGCTTTAACACTTTACCTGGATTTCATTAACATGTTTCTGTACCTGCTGCGGCTGTTCGGACGTCGGCGCTAATTGGCAATTAACGAGTCAGCCTAAAGTACTCGAAGGGAAGCTGTCTACTGTCTATCTGAACTTCATTCGTTTGCTCACCGTTGACGCCCAGAACAATCTGTATGTGGTGAGTCCTGGTAAAGCAATCGTGTACGATCAGGTTATCAAAATCAGTCCCGATGGCATGGTCACGTTCCTGGCCGGTGGCTCGGGTGAATCGTATAAAGATGGGAAGGGTAAAGACGCCCAGTTTTAAAAGATTGAAGGCATTGCGGTCGATAAGCAGGGGACAGTATACGTAATGGATCAAAGCCGCATCCGAAAGATTATGCCTGTGCAATAGGCCGCTTTTAGTCGCCCTGCTTTCAGGAGGTATAGGGCAGGTAAATAGATTGTAAAAAAAGAAAGTTAGGCGGTGTGTAAATAGGTGTGCAAAACACTTTGCCGGATGAAACAGTAGTTAAGGGTGATCAACTATTTAACTACACGATACTATGCGTTGGCTAGGAGGACGCGAAAGCGATAATGTTGACGACCGTCGCGGGAGCAGTGGCGGGGGATTAGTCGTTGGTGGTGGTATTGGCACCATCGTCGTGGCTCTGATTTATATGCTGCTCGGGGGCGACCCAACCGATATAACCAACCGGCAAACCGGCTCGCAGGTTACGCAGGCACCGACCAGCCCGCAGGCTGATGATGAAGCGGCCCGGTTTACCAGGCGGGTACTCACGAGCACGGAGGATGTCTGGACGGAACTGTTTGCCCAGCAGGGCCTGCAGTACCGCAAACCGGTTCTGGTTATGTTCCGGGGGGCTACAACTTCGGGTTGCGGCACCGCGCAGGAAGCGATGGGACCCTTTTACTGCCCGGCCGACCAGAAGGTGTACATCGATTTGTCGTTCTACGATGAACTGGCCCGTCGGTTTCAGGCTCCCGGCGACTTTGCGATGGCGTACGTGATTGCGCACGAAATTGGGCATCATGTCCAGAATCAACTGGGCATCATGGATAAAGTCGACCAGTTCCGTCAGCAGGGAGTCAGTAAGCGTGACTATAACAAAGTGTCCGTGCGGCTGGAATTGCAGGCCGATTATTTCGCTGGCGTTTGGGCAAACCACGTACAGGGGAAAAGTTTTGAGTTCGAGCCCGGCGATATTGAGGAAGGACTCACGGCCGCCAATGCCATCGGTGACGATAAAATTCAGGAACAGACGCAGGGGCGCGTTGTGCCCGATGCCTTTACGCACGGTTCGTCGGCGCAGCGGGTCTACTGGTTTAAAAAAGGCTTAAAAACGGGTGATATTAATCAGGGCGATACGTTCAACAGCCGCGAAGACGCTACGTTGCAGTAACCGTGATTTACTTTCTGAAAGCTCAATAACGCTTCGTTGTTGGGCTTTTTTATGGAAAATAGGCCAATTGCCGATTCGTTAAAAAAGCAATTATAAAGGTATTTGAGTTTATAGAATACGAATACAGCAGGCAGCGGCCTGTGGGCCGCGCTTCGCAACGTTTACTCAACCCGAAAAACAGGCGGTTAGCCGCGTATAAAGCCATGAAAACAGGACTCATCGTCTTATCCATATTGCTTACGGGAGTAATTGCCCTTGCACAAACCAAACCCGCTGCCGCAACTCCGCCCGCCATTGTTTCAGTCGTAGAAGGGGTTACGGGAAAAGATTTTCAACCGGATACGGTCTATGCGGCTCTATCGGACGAAGACAAAACCTTACTGGCTAAAGAGCCAATCGCCAACTGGGGATTGCCGCAGGAGTCGGGCGCAAACATGATGTATTATAACCTCATTATCGGCACCCGGTCCTATCAACTGGTCATTGTCAAGTCGCCGAAAGTATCGTTGCCCACCGCAACTTTACTACGTTTCGTCGATCCGAAATCGAAACCTGAGCCTATTGCCCGCGGTACGTTGAAGCCGAAGGAAGAAAAAGCAAAATAACCGCTTTGTTGCATTTGAACAGGTCTGGTCTGCTACGTAGCCAGACCTGTTTTGCTACGTAGACTCAGTAGTAGGGCCGGTCGTAAACAATCCGCCAACGATTTAACCCGTGCCGAGTAGTTACCAATAAGCGATGCTCAACGTAACCAGCGAATGACTCCTGCTTTATGGTCACCATCAACAACCCGACAGCCGCTGTTTTTCTTTGTCTGCTCACCATGCTCTTTTGGGGGTCGTGGGCAAATGCCCAGAAATACGTAACAAAGTCGGCACCGCTGTACGTCTTCTACCGCGACTACGTCTACGGGATTCTGGCAACATCCATCCTGGTTGCGTTTACGTTGGGCAGCCTTGGTGAAGCGGGCCGACCGGTTATGGTCGATCTACAGCAGGCCGCGATACGTAACATACTGATGGCATTGGCGGCCGGGGCTGTGTTTAACCTGGGAAATATGTTGCTGACGGTGGGCATGAGCATCGCGGGCATTTCAGTCGCCATGCCGGTTGGCACGGGCCTGTCGCTGGCTATCGGATTAGTCGTAAACTACCTGGCAGAACCCAAAGGAAGCGTAGCACTGCTGGCAGTAGGGGGCGGTGCCATTATCGTCGCGATGGTCTTCAGCGCTCTGGCGTACAAGGAAAAACAAAGCCAGGACGATCAGTCAGCGTCGCAGGGCGGCAACAATCGGGGCATCTGGATTGCACTGGCGGGTGGATTGGCCGCGGGCTTCTTTTTTCGGATTGTCTCCGACGCAATCGCCAAAGACTTAACCAAACCCGAAGCCGATCTACTGACGCCGTATACCGGACAACTTTTGTTTGCGATCGGACTTACCATCAGCAATCCGTTGATTGAGTGGCTTGTCCGTCGCTTTGCCTTACCCGACGAAGATGGTCAGCCAGGTTATCGGGAGACCGGGCGTCGCGAGCACCTGGCTGGTTTAGGTGGTGGCTTAATCTGGGGATGGGGGCTGATCATGCTGCTGATCGGCTCAAAGCAGGCGGGCGATGCGGTATCGTTTGGACTGAGCCAGGGCGCAACCATCGTTTCCGTGCTTTGGGGGTTATTGGTCTGGCAGGAGTTCAAAGACGCGTCTCCCAAGGCAAACCGCTATCTCTGGCTCATGGGTATTACTTATGGTATCGGCCTCATCCTGATCGTATTAGCCCGATCGGAGTAACTACTCCAGCACAACGCATCTATAGGCTGGTGGTGAATGGCTCTTGTATCGAATACTTATCCAGACTTAACCATACTGAGCTAAGGCTTTTGCTAGACAGGTGTGAATGCGTTCGCGTAGTATGAATGGTTCTAAAACCTCTACATCCGGTCCAAACTCAAGAATTTTAGCTTCCAACTCTCGATTCAATTCAACCGTTAACTGAACGAGCATGCAACCGTCGGGTTGTTGCTCTGTTTGTTGCGATGCATGAAGTTTTTTAGTTAATACGTAGTTTCTTCTCTGCTGGCTAAAGCGTAATAACACCTGAACCGGGTCACCTCCCCTGGTAACGCCGATCTGGCTTTCGAAATACGTCCGGGCATTGAACGGTCGTGCCGCGACTGATAGCGCTGTAGGTGTCACTGCATTAATCCGGTCGAGCGCATAAGTTTGTAAAACGTCTATATCTCCGCGCCAGCCAAATAAAAACCAACGGTTATTAAACTGCCGCAGTAAAACCGGACGAACTGCAAATGTTGACGGATTTTGGCCAAACGGTTCGTACGTCAGCAGCAGAGTTGCATTTGATAAAATACCCTTATACAGCGGCAAAAGATGTTGCCGCCCTTTCAAATCTGGCTCGTCGAATTGGAGGATGTCAGTCTGGTTCGTGTTGAGTTGAGCCGCACGCTGCTCCAGTCGTAACAATAAATCTTCTAATCCGGCAAATTCCGGTTTCCGGGCTAATTGGCGTACAAGCGCTAGTACTTCATCCAATGTACCGGCAAAGCTATCGTCCAATCCTTCAAAAATTGAATAACTTTCTTCATACCTGAACCCGTGCCAGCGGTTGGCTCGTTCGGGTAAGGGTGCCTTGAGTTCATCACGCAAAAAAGCAATGTCAGCCGCAATGGTTCGTTCCGTTACACCTTCGTGAATCTCTTGACAGGCTTGGGTTAGGGTCGCCAGGTCGTAGGGTTTTCCCGTGCGAAAGAGCCGGTGTAACTGTAGCACCCGTTGAAGTCGAAGCTGGCTGACAGCTCCGTCAGTTCTTGCCATGTCCCAAACTATTTTTCGTGAAAGTAGTCATCAACTACAATAAGTCTGTAGTTGATAGGCTTTGTTTTGTATCAGAACCAACGCCAACCAGATGACGTCGACTGATACCGCTACGATTTTCAACCACTTACTATTCACTGCAACCCGTGAACAGGCCAATGCCTTATACGAGTTGGAGGAGTTCGTAGCTGCTGACTGTTCCGACGACATCTTTGTCTTACAGGGAGCCGCCGGTACGGGAAAAACGTCATTAGTTAAAGCGCTGGTCGATCATCTCGAAGCCAGTGCTATCCGGTACTTTTTGGCAGCACCAACGGGCCGGGCGGCAAAGGTGATAAGCTTAAAGACAAATGCATTGGCGCATACTATTCACCACATACTGTACACGCCCGAAACGCTGGCCGATGACCGGGTGATGCTGACCCGTCGGCCAACCGCGGATGAACCATACAGCATCTACGTAGTTGATGAAGCGTCGATGATTAGCGACCAGCGCGATGCCAGTGGCCAGTTTCTGGCTGCGAACTCTTTACTGTTCGATCTGCTCGACCACATAAAGAAGGGCAACCAGCGTAGCAAGGTCATTTTCATCGGCGACCGCTACCAGTTAGAGCCTGTGAATGAGTCATTCTCTCCGGCCCTTCAGGCCGATTATTTGCGCAGGAAATACAAAATGGACGTTCGTACGGCTGAACTGACGGAGGTGAAACGGCAGGCTGGAAATTCGCCAATTCTGGCTTTGGCAACGGATCTGCGCCAACGGAGTGACGAAGGCTTGCCCTTAAATCGGCTGAATGTACCGCGCCTGCAATGGTTTAGCGATGCCTTACGTCGGTATGAGCAGTTATATGACCCAATTTGTCCTGACAACGTAGTCGTGATTGCCTACAGCAACCGTGATGTGAATTACATAAATAACGCCGTTCGCAAACGGTTTGGATTGGCGAGCCAGCCACTGACTGTGGGAGACTTGGTTGTTGTTCACGAAAACTGGACGGACGGGCATCAACTGCTGGTAAAAGGCGAAACCGGGCGTGTGGTAGCGCTTCATCCATCGACGGAAAGCAAAGCTGGACTTACCTTTGTGCAGGCAGAACTGGCTTTTACTGACAGTGAGGGGCAATCCTTTATTATACAGACGCAGGTGCTGCTGGATACACTGTCGAGCGAAAAGGGCCAGATTGACGGCGATATACTGCGGATGCTCAAAGCCGAGCGCATGGCCAAGAATCCGACGTATCGCCAAAGCGAACGAGCGCACAACGACCCGTATGTTGGTGCCATGCGATTACGCTATGGGTATGCCTTAACCTGCCATAAAGCGCAGGGTGGTGAGTGGAACCATGTGTTGCTGCATCCATGGTTTCGGCAGAACGATTACCGCTACGCCTACACCGCTGTAACACGGGCGCGTGAGTCGGTGCTAAGCTGGGAGCCGGGCGGAGCGAACGTCGTGATGTGGCTGTAAACGCAGGCCGGGATTTTGTTTATATTGCGTACCGTCGATAACGAAGATTACATATGGAAACGTACTCTGTCGAAATACTCAATCCGAAAGCAACAAAGCTGTTGCAGGATTTAGCGGATTTAGAGTTGATTACTATTAAACCTACGGGGCCATCGGTCAATACGGTTAATGAAGAGGAGAGAGCTAAAGCGCGGGAACGTATTATGCGGGGGGGAGCCAAACGCTTGACGTTGAAGAAATGATTGCGCATGTGAAAGAAACACGGGAACGTAAACTGCCTTTTCAGGACGAGTAATGAAGTTGTTTGATTCAAACCTGATTATTTACTCAGTCTCGGACAAGTATAGGCAGCTACGACTGATGATCACTGAGCCGGACGCTGTAGTCTCGGTGATAACCAAAGTGGAGGCACTAGGCTATCACAAACTACCCGCCGATGATAAAGATTACTTCGAGACGCTATTTGCATCCGTCCGTATGATTCCAGTAACAGGTGCTATTATTAGACAAAGCAACGGAACTTCGAAAGCAGCAAAAAATGTCGCTCGGCGATTGTCTGATTGCAGCCACTGCCCTGCTCAATGGTCTTGACCTGTATACAAACAACACAAACGATTTTACTCACATCTCTGGCCTGACAGTAATCAACCCGCTGGCTATTTAACTATTATGGCACACCTCTCCGGCTTCGGCCTTGAAAATTTTCGCGTTTTTAAAGAGTACACCTGGTTCGATTTCGCACCAATTACAATATTGGTTGGCCCAAATAGTTCAGGGAAAAGCTCGTTGATTAAGGCGTTACTGCTAATGCAGGATAATATTGAAAAAGACTTTTCCAAAGAGGGGCTCAATTTCGATGGAATACTACACAACTTAGCTAGCCCTAGCAAAATCATATCTGACCATAATGATAGAAATACTTTTTCATTTATAATACCGTATTTATCCACTCCCTTATTTAGTGAAAATATATTTCGACGTTACGATTTCAAAGTAGTTGAGGGTAAAGCTCTTTCCTTGTTCCAAGAGAACTTGGTTCTTGCTGATCTTACCCCAATCTATACAAGGCGAGATTTTGGCAAAGTGTATCTCAATTTGCCTTTGCTAATAAATTTGCTTCACAAACCTAGTTTAGGTGGGGACTACTCTGATAATGAGTCTACTCAACGCAAACTGGACGCTATAAGAGTTCTCAGAGGCTCTCTGATTGGCCTTGAAGAGCAGAGGAAATTTTATGAAGTTAATCTTTGGGATAAGTATCAGGTTGACGAATTTACCGACGTTGGAACTGATCGAATATGGTATGGCGAAGGTCAAGATGATTATGAGGATATACCTAGAGAGAGCTTTTTTGGCCAAGTTGAGTATGAAGGTATTAAATATCAGTTGCCATCTAACGTAAAATCTACGTTTAGGGAGCCGTTTTCAATAAAAAGTTATTTGGCAGTACTATTTCCCAATAATAAATATATTGAAAAAATAGCACAAGCTGTTTGTGTTTGTTTGAATCTTAATTATAAAAAACTTCAGCTTTCAGATCGAGATAGCAAACAGAAAGAGCATTGGCCAAACAATCTATTTTACTTGCCTTCCATAAAAGGCAGTACAAAACGATCTTATCAAGGTGGTGACGATCATATCCTAAATTCACTTATTGATAAAATGAGATTTAAAGCATTAAGCTCAACATCTAGAGAATTTATTAATCATTGGACGCAGGTGTTTCAGTTGGGTGAGATTCAGACAGGTAGAATCGATAACCTTAATATAAATTTTGTTGAAGTGAATGGCCGTTCATTAGCGGATGTAGGCTACGGATATACGCAACTTACCGCCCTAATTTTGTCTATTGTATCTGATAATATAAGAGACAAAGATTTTGTTTATGAATCGGTAAAAGAAGTAAATATTATCGAGGAAATTGATTTTTTTCTGCCAGACATTGATAGAACTTTTTTATTAGAAGAACCGGAGTCAAATCTACATCCAAAGTTTCAGAGTTTATTATCTGATATGTTAGTTAGTGCTAAGAATAAGTTTGGATACCAATTTATTATTGAAACTCATTCTGAGTACCTCATCCGTAAATTACAATATCTGACTGCGAAAGGTGAAATAAAACCAGAGGACACAGTTATTTACTACTTCAACGACCCAAACAACGTACCAGCAGGCGAGAAGCAGGTAAAGAAGATTAATATCTTAGAAGACGGTAGTTTATCCGATGATTTCGGACCAGGGTTCTATGATGAAGCAGCACACTGGAAATTTGAATTGTTACGTCTGAAAAATACGCGGAAGAATTAAACTATGAATACGATACGTTTCGAGATATATATCGACCGTGATTTTGTAAAGGAAGTTGATGAAAAACAGTTGGCTTTCGATCGTGATCCAGATTTACAGGATTTTTACCGATTCCTGACTAAACTTCAAGGTGTTGATATAATAACGAATTATGATTCTTTGGACGAGCTTGAGAAAGTGGTTGACTCTTCACCTTTCTGGTTACGTTTATATGATGGTACTGTTATACCAATAATTCGAAAGGATTTTTGTAATGAGATTGGCAAGTCAAGCTTTTATGAAAACTCTACTGGTTTCAAGCTGTTTTTTGTTGAGCGCGACGATGTAGATGCGTTAAGTCGCAATTTTGGCCTTCTTTATATTAATTCATCTAACTTGCTGAAGATATGGCGCTACTTCTCAGATGAGCGAGATGATTTAGCTCTTCCCATAACTGATAACCCTGATTGCGATCCAAAATTTGATAACTGGTCTTATCTGCGAAACTTCACACATCCTTTTAATTCAATCATTTTGTGTGACCGTTACGTTTTGCAGAGCGAGCAGGATTTTGAAGCCAATCTATTCGACCTATTTAAATGCCTCAAATGCTATAATTTGCCTCACCTTAATGTAATTATTATATCAGAGCTGATGGGGGTGGAATGGGAGGGGGTAAATAAGAAGATTGTTCACAATGATCTTGATAAATATGCTAGGGCAATTGAAAATAGGCTAATAGGACAGCAAAGGATTAAACAGCTAAACTTTAACGTAACTAAGCTGGATGGAAACAAGCAACGAAATTTCTACCGTGAACATGATAGGAGTCTGATAACGAACTATTGGTATATCAATCCTCAAAATTCATTCAACTTCTTCGATCGAAGAAATCACAAGAAATTAGTAGTTCGTAGTAATATAGATTTTCGGTTTGTTTTTCGTAAATCCATTCGTAACCTTCTTAAAGAGCGCCTGCGTGTGATTAGCGAAATTATTAAGCACACACATGATGAACCTGGCGTTAGAAAGGTTTATACAACCGGAACAAGAACTTCAAGTCTACTAACCAATTAATGCCCTATACTATTCTACTTTAACATTCTCATATACCTCACTCCACTTTGCCTCACAACCGTTAATCATAACTGTTTGCACATGTCGCGCAATGACGGGACTTTCTTGATCGGGCGACTAATTTAGTGATACAATCCGCTGTTCGGCTAGACTTCGTTCGCAGATGTAGTTGTCTGGAATGTATGCCCCCGACAAGAGCGTTGTTACGTGTATTGCATCATGGCCTTTCGCTTGTAACCAGTCGGCTAGCATAAAGGGTAACTGTTCATCAACTAAGAACTTCATGCTGCCAGCGGTAGTGTACTGAATTGCGCCAACTTGACTGCGTAATCCAGACAAGCCTGAATATCATCCGATTCTAAACCGGGATAGTCTTCTAGGATCTCTTCCCATGTCATATGACTAGCTAGTAATTCGAGGATAGTGGTTACTAATATTCTTGAGCCACGAATGGTTGGCTTGCCATAGCAAACAGCAGGATTGATTGTGATGCGACTTAGCATGGTTCCCAAAGGTTTTTGTAAATGTACGCCTGGTAAGACCAAATGGCAATCGGCAGAGACAACTACTCCATCACTACGCAGCTATAGGCTGGTACCGTTACCCGATCGTTTTTGAAGGAGCTGCCGGGTGTGGTTTCGAACATGATCCGCTGGCACCAGGCTTCGTCGGGTGAGAAGACGACGTTGATGGGTTTACCCGTTACGTTATGCACAACCAACACCCGCTCTCCACTAGCACGTTGACGAGCAAAGGCCATGATTCCTTTTTGCCGGATACCAGTCAGTTGCAGTCGACTCAGGTTGTCGTTCAGCACTGGATGACCGTTGCGGTACGTAATCAGACGTTTGTAGTGATTAAAAAGCGAATCAGGGTCAGTACGTTGCTGTGCAAGCGGCCGAATGGTGCGGCTGGTGCTGTATTTTCCCCGACGCCAGCGGGTACGTTGCTGATCGTTCGCGCGAATGTCCCACAAAAACGGCTCCCGGATGTATTCGTCGGGTTTCAGGCCGAGCATACCAATCTCTTCGCCGTAGTAGAGGTAAGGAAGACCAGGTAACGTAAACAGCAGGTTAGCGGCAACTTTCAGGTGGTTTGCATTGCCTTTCAGCACACTGCCAATGCGGTTCTGGTCATGGTTAGACAGAATCAGGGCATCAATGAATTGGGGATTTATCTCGGCAAAGGCCTTCTGAACGTGGTCGAGGAACGTAATTAAATCTTCTGTGTCCTCTTCCTGCCCAACCACTTCCGCCAGAACGAGTTGCAGATCGAAGTTGAAGTTGGCTTTCAGACCCCGGAAATACGGAGCGATACGTTCGGGGCGGGTCCAGACCTCGCCAACGGTGTAAGCACCCGGTTTGATCGCTTCGACTACCTGGCCGAATTCTTCCCAAAACTCATAATTTTTAGGCTCTTCAAACTCCCGGTAGAGGTGGCGGGCCGCATCGAGTCGAAAGCCATCAATGCCAATGTCGTTGAGCCAATAGCGCGCAATCTTGAAAAACTCTTCCCGCACGGGTCGATGATCAAAATTCAGGTCGGGCATTCCTTTCCAGAACATGCCGTAATACTGTTCCCGGTATTTTGCTCCCGGTACCGAATGCCACGGATTACGTTCGCCCGAATCAGCGGTAATATCGCGGGTAGCTAAGTTTCGGGCTTTGATTTCTTCGGGCTTTAACCATTTGTAGTAATGCCAATACGGGTTATCAAACCCTTTTTTTGCTTCCAGGAACCAGCTGTGCTGTAAGCTCGTGTGGTGCAGTACCAGGTCAATCAAAACCGCAATGCCCCGACGGTGCGCTTCGGCCAGCAACCGTTTAAAATCGTCGAGTGTGCCATACTCGGGGTCGATGCCATAATAGTCCGTTACGTCGTATTTATGATACGTCGGCGACGGATTAATGGGCATCAGCCAGATTGCCGACACGCCCAGTTCTTTCAGGTAATCGAGGTTGTTCGTTACGCCGTTTAAATCGCCGATGCCGTCCCCGTTGGAGTCGGCAAAGGAGCGGACAAAAATTTCGTAATGAACGCCGGTGTGGCCCACGGTTGCTAAACCGGGTCTTGTGTGCGTAAGTGCGATGTCAGGCTGATTGGTAGGAATTGACGGCATGCTGTGCTGGACATTGTTCGGATTTAGAACGGGCAAACGGCGGAATGAGTTTAAGCAACCAGCTACGGGAGCACTTCGTAAGGCTTTAAGGCCTGATATACGCGATGCGTTGGTAAGCCCATGACGGTATAGAAAGAGCCTGCCAGCCGCTCGATGCCAACCAAGCCGATAAAGTCCTGAGCACCATACGAGCCGGCCTTGTCGAATGGCTTACACGCTTGAATGTAATACGTAATTTCCCCGTCGGTCAGTGAAGCAAACTGGACGGTCGTTTCGTCGGTGAACGATTCCAGTTTGGTCTTGCTTGTTCCGTCCGGCGACAGAATCGCCACCCCCGTACGAACCCGATGGGTATTTCCAGACAACGCCCGGAGCATACGTCGGGCATCGGTCTCGTCGGCTGGCTTGTTCAGGATTTGGTTATCCAGAATGACGACCGTATCGGCGCAGAGCACTAACCGCTCGCCTAAGTCGTGTTGAAACTGTTCCGCTTTTTGGCGGGCCAGGTACTCGGCAACTTCATTGACTGGCATCGTGGGCGGAAACACTTCGTCGGTAGGGCGCGTCTCGATGGTAAACGAAAAACCGGCGTCAGTCATGAGTTGCTTTCGCCGGGGCGAACCTGACGCCAGCACGAGCGGATAACGTAATGATAGCATGTATCTTTTCGGTAAACAGAGCGCAAAAGTAAGCCAGAGCCCGTGCTTTTACGTAAATTAGTGGGTTACTTACCTCAGTCAATGACCATTCGACCTGCTGCTGTTACCGATGCGGCTTTGCTTACTGAACTGGCCACCAGTACGATGCGTGAAGCCTTCGGCCCACCCCATAACCCCATTCATCTTGTTGACGAATACATCCAATCTGCCATTAACGAACGTATACTGGAAGCGGAATTGGCCGACCCTCGGTCAACCTTCTTTCTGATGTTGTCGGACGAGGGAACCGCCATTGGCTACGCCAAAATGCGTCGGCATGCGCCACCCCGCCGAATGAGTGAACGAAATGCCGTGGAGATTCAGCGGATTTATCTGTTGCAGGATCACATTGGACGGGGGCAGGGCCGATTCCTGATGCAGCATTGCTTGGATTGGGCGGGTGAGCAGGGCTTTAAAGCCGTGTGGTTGGGTGTCTGGGAGCGTAATGAGCGCGCCCTGGCTTTCTACAAAAAGCTGGGCTTTGAGCACTTCGGATTTCATTATTTTCAGTTCGGCTCCGAGCGCCAGCGGGACTATTGGCTTCAAAAACAGTTAATTGCCTGATACGCTGGCAGCCGTTAAACCATTTAGGCCGAGTTCATTCTAATAGAGCATCTGTACCTCATGAATCGTCTGTACCCGAACAAACACCTGCTAGCCTGGCGCCCGTTGCTGGCGTGGCTGCTGCTGTTTATGGGCTACAGCCTCAACGGGTCTGCCCAGCAGGACAGCACGGCAAAAGCCCGGGAGAAACTAGTTACCGACTCGCTGGCTACCGTTTACTCAACGGCTGTGGCAGATAGTGTGCTCATGCAGCGGGACAGTGTATTCTACAGCCGCCTGAAAACCCGAATGTACAAGCGTCGACTAACCCGCCAGCTCTACGACGCCGTTTTTCGGGATGTGTACAACAGCCGTATCCAGACGGGCGAAGTCAATCAGATTGAAGTCAATCCGTTCAAACCGTTTGAAGGACGTATCATCGGCGACATTTATATCCGGCGATTGGGCGTATTTGGGCAAACAGTATACGATACGCTGCGGAAGCCGGGCAACTGGTTCGAGCGAACGGGGAACCGCCTGCATACCAACACCCGCGAGCACGTAATTCGTCGCTCGTATCTGCTTTTTAAAGAAGGAGATGCTTTGAACCCGAACGTCATGCGGGACAATGAACGGCTGTTACGTAATACGTCGATCTTTCACGACGCCCGGATTCTGGTGCTGCCCCGTACCGGCAGCCGTCAGTTTGTGGATGTGTACGTGATTACGCAGGATGTCTGGTCGCTGTTGCCTGCGGGGGGTGTCAGCGGACTAACCAATTTCAGCGTTGGCTTTGAGCAGCGGAACTTCCGTGGGCTAGGGCACCTGCTGTTTGCGCAGTTTGCTTACAATGGGAATGATCCCCGCCAGAAAGCCGAGTATCAGGGGCGATACACGATTCCGTTTATCGGCAAAACCTTTTTAACCGCCCAGGCCGATCTGCTGTACCTGCGCGATCTGAAGCAGGCTGCCGTTCGGCTGTTCCGGCCGTTTCTGACGCCCGACACCAAGTACGCCGGTTCTATTGAACTGAATCATACGCAGATTAATAATCGGGTCATCACCCGCGACGATAGTGTTCGGTTGGTGCCGGTTGCGTACAATTACTCGGACGTGTGGATTGGCCGGTCGTTCCGGTTGTTTTATCGCCAGCAGGATTCCGACGAGAAAGGACGGACCCGGCTCGTTGTGGCCTTACGGAATACGAACTACGAATACACCCGCCGACCCGGCGTTACCGCCGATACCAACCAAATCTATCAGGATAGCCGCACGACCTTGTTCAGCGTAGGATACTCCCGGCGCAAATACGTTCGCGACGTCTTAATCTATGGCTTCGGGCGTACGGAAGACGTACCGGTAGGGGAGTCGTTCGCCGGCATTATTGGGGTCGATAACGCTGAACTCGGGCAGCGGCTGTATACGGGCGTCAACTTTTCGCAGGGTAAATACGTCTCTAAGGTCGGCTACCTGTACGGACTGATCAACCTGGGCGGGTACTCGCGGACCAGTGGTATCGAACAGGGCGTTTTGTCGCTGGAGTCCAACTATTTTAGTCCACTCCTGAAAACCAAGTGGGGCAATATGCGGCACTTCTTCAACACCCGGTTCACCACCGGTATAGGGCGGTTTACCAACGAATACATTTCGCTAAGTAGTAACGGCAGCGGCATCAATACCGACGGGATCGGTATTAATAATGATGCCCTGCGGGGAACGAAACGCTGGCTGATCAACTACGAGAATATTCTGTTCTCGCGCCTGAGCCTGGTCGGATTTCGGGTAGCATTCGTTACGTTCGCCAATCTTGGGCTGGTCAGCTTTTCGGACCGATCGCTGCTACGGGGACCGCTCTATCAGGGATATGGTATTGCCTTCCGGCTGCGGAACGAAAATCTGACCTTCAACAGCTTCCAGATCCGGTTATCCTATTTCCCAAATATTCCGAACAATACGATACCGTTTCGGCAGGGATTCGAGGGGATTCCCGTGCTCAGGTTCCGCGATTTCGACCTGTCGGCTCCGCAAATTGTTCCGTACCACTGAATTTTTTTCGATTAAATGTTGTTACATTAATTGTAGACGTATTATATTTGCACCATGTCCATAGAAACAGACATTAAACAGACGACGCCATTTAAAACGCCCTATCACCGGGCGATGGTGAATCTGATTTATACGAGTAACTGGATTGCCGACCGACAGACGCAGATTCTAAAGCCGTTTGGTCTGACGTTGCAGCAGTACAACGTTCTGCGCATTCTTCGGGGGCAGTATCCGAACCCGGTTAAGGTGAGCGACATCACCGAACGGATGCTCGACAAAATGTCGAACGCGTCGCGATTGGTCGACAAGTTGGTGGCTAAAAAACTGGTTCTTCGGACCGAGTGCCCCAGCGACCGGCGGGCCGTTGACGTTGTCATCACCGATCAGGGAATGGCCTTACTGAAACGGCTGGATGTAAGTCAGGCCGAGTGGGACGGCGCCCAACGCTGCAAATTAACCGAGGAAGAAGCGGTACAGCTCAGCTCTCTGCTGGATCGCCTTCGGGCTTAGCACACGCATTTACTTACAATCACGAATACAACCAAAAAAGCAAAACCTGATTTTTATGAAAACACGTCAATTCCTAACGGGCCTGTTCGCGGTGGCCGTTCTGGCCGGTACTTCGGCCTTTGTTGCTCCCGGAGTGGATGCTCCCGGAGTGGATGCCCCCGGTGCTAAAAAAGCAACTTCGCTTAAAGTCGATACGCAGAAAAGCGTGCTGAACTGGAACGGAAAGAAAGTAACGGGCGAGCACTTCGGCACCGTCAAACTGAGCGATGGCGCGCTGACCGTCGATGGTGGTAAACTGACGGGTGGTACGTTCACCTTTGATATGAACAGCATCGTCAGCAACGATCTGACCGACCCGGGCTACAACGCCAAGTTCATTGGTCACATGAAGTCGGAAGATTTCTTCAACACGGCGAAATTCCCGACCTCTACGTTCAAAATCACGAAGGTGACGCCAAAAGGCGGTAATGCGTATGACATTACGGGCAACATGACCATCAAAGGCATTACCAATGCCGTTACGTTCCCGGCGACGGTGAAAATGAGCGGTAACACGATCGAAGCCGATGGCAAAGCAACGCTGGATCGTACGAAATATGACATCCGCTACGGCTCAAAATCGTTCTTCGAAAACATCGGTGACAAAGCGATCTACGACGACTTCACCGTTGAAATGAAGGTCGTAGCCAGCAAATAATTACCTATCGTACCCACCGCCATCCCTGACGCCCAACGGTGTCAGGGATTTTTGTTTTTTAAAGAGAGTTAGGGAACGGGCGTCAGCCTTTTATCCGAACCTCACAGTAGTATAAGGGACGGCAAAACATCACTCGAACGGCGGAAAATCATCCAGAAAACTGACCTCGGCGGTTGAGTGGTTCACGCAGCAGCAATAATGCGTCAGGCCGTTGGAGATCACCAGATACGGTGCGCGATGTACGTGGTTATAGCGGGCAACCTGGTCGAACACCGCCTGCGTCAGCGGGATATGCGGAGCCTTACATTCCACGAGTAAAAATGGTTCGCCCTGCCGGTTGAATACGACAATGTCGGTACGTTTGTGGGTTTGATTGAGCGTCAGGCCACCTTCTGAGCGAATCAGCGCTTTGGGGTAAGCATAATGCGTCAGGAGCAGATTGACAATATGCTGCCGAACCCACTCCTCGGGCGACAGCCGGACGTACTTCTTCCGGATCAGGTCGAAAATGTAAGGTTTCCCTTCGACTTGCTTAGTTTTGCAATCAAAAGCAGGCAGATTTAACGCGAGCATACATCAAAGATAAAGAGTGAAAGAGTGAATGAGCGAAAGAGCGACTAAAAAAGCTTACGGTTTCGCTCCGCATTGCGGCACTCGTTCGCTCATTCACTCATTAATACATGAAGACTAAAGAAGAAATTGTCAATAACTGGCTGCCGCGCTATACGGGTACGCCCATTGAGCAGTTTGGCGAGTACATTCTGCTGACCAACTTCATCAACTACGTTGAATTATTCGCCAACAAGTTCGATGTCGAAATTTTTGGGATGGGGCGGGCCATGCAGACCGCTACGGCCAACAACATCACCATCATAAACTTCGGCATGGGCAGCGCGATGGCCGCTACGGTCATGGATCTGCTCTCGGCCGTTTCGCCTAAAGCCGTCTTGTTTCTGGGTAAATGCGGTGGATTGAAGAAAACGCAGGTAGGGGATCTGATTCTGCCGATTGCCGCCATTCGTGGCGAAGGTACCAGCAACGACTATATGCGCCCCGAAATTCCAGCGCTACCATCGTTCCGGTTGCAGCGAGCCGTTTCGTCGACCATCAAACGGTACGAACTCGATTACTGGACCGGTACAGTTTATACGACCAACCGACGGATCTGGGAGCACGACGAAGTATTCAAAGATTACCTGCGCGAAATTCGGGCGATGGCCATCGACATGGAAACGGCTACCGTATTTACCGTCGGCTTTGTCAATTCGATTCCGCACGGGGCCCTGTTGCTGGTGTCCGATAACCCACTGGTGCCCGAAGGAGTTAAAACCGAAGAAAGTGACAAGCGCGTGACGGGGCAGTTTGTAACCAGCCACCTCGATATTGGCATCGACGCCCTGCTCGAACTCGAATCCTCCGGCGAGTCGGTGAAGCATTTGCGGTTTGAGTAAAATAGCGTTTCTTCACGCTATTCTTACCTACCGTACATGATCACTATTCAAATTGACGAACGCGACCCCGCCTGTCTAGGCGTTTATTTTCCACAGGACCCCATTGGTAATGACCTGATCGGTCAGATACCCGGCCGACGTTTTAGCTATTCCCGACGTGGCTGGCTGGTGCCAAATACCCGCGAATCGGTTGTTCAGCTCGGGAAGCTGTTTGGAAAAGAGTATTGCCGCTTCGACGAAGCCGTAATCCAGCTGTACAAACCAACGGCGACCCTCGCGGAAGTTGAACAAGCCACGAATCCACTTTGGCCACCTCCTGCAAAGCGAACCCGTCTTATACCATTTCGGTATGTTCCGCCCATGCGTGCGTACGACCGGCACCCGGTTGTTGTGGCCCTTACCGAAGCGTTGAAGCTGGGCAACTACAGTTTTAAAACGTATAAAAACTATAAACAGGCACTGATTACGCTGATTCGTTACGCTGGCGACAAGCCGATTGACGAAATTACAAAAGTGCAGTACCAAAAATACCTGTTGTTTCTGATCGGGAAAAAGCGACTGAGCAGCGCTACTATCAACGTACATATTAACTCATGGAAGTTTTATCAGGAAAAAGTATTGCAACGTGATAAAGAGTATTACGACGTAGCCTATCCGCGTCAGGCGGTGAAACTGCCAACGGTTTATAGCGTGGCAGAAGTCAAAGCTATCTTCAACGCTACAACCAGCCTGAAGTACCTGACCCTGTTTCAACTCGTATATGCTACCGGTATGCGCGTTAGCGAAGTGGCAACATTGCGTTTGACCGACCTTGATTGTGCACGTCGGCTCATCACAATTCGGGGCGGCAAAGGTAAAAAAGATCGCATCGTTATGCTTTCGGAGAAGCTGGAAGCGTCGTTGACCCACTATGTATTAAGGCATAAACCGAAAACGTACCTTTTTGAGGAGGCTGAGTTAAACGAGCCGCTGGTTGTCCGTACGATCCAGCACGTCTATGCGCTCACAACACAGGCTGCGGGTATCCAAAAGCGCGGAGGCATTCACACACTACGACACAGCTTTGCGACCCACCT
This sequence comes from Spirosoma fluminis, assembly GCF_054778895.1. Lineage (NCBI taxonomy): Bacteria > Pseudomonadati > Bacteroidota > Cytophagia > Cytophagales > Cytophagaceae > Spirosoma > Spirosoma fluminis. Next base: position 545,539 of record NZ_BAAGZD010000041.1, on the reverse strand, counting down.
GCTCGAATCAGGCCTCGACATTCGCTATATTCAACAGCTATTAGGTCACGAAAGTATTCTGACCACCATGCGTTACACACACGTAACGGCGGATAAGATCAAAGCCATCAAAAGCCCATTGGATGATTTGTAACGTCATGTTGGCGGAGCAGAGGCCGTAGCTGAGTCAGACTATAAAATTTCCGTTTAAGAATGTAGCCTTGCGTGGTGCCAATAACGATGCGTTTGTTTCGTTTAATCTGCCCGCGCGAATCGAGTCGATAGAGCTGTTTATCCTGCCCGAAGAAATAGTTTGGGAAGCCCTCAATATCCCACGACCGAATAATAAATTCAACTTTAGGGAGTGCTAGTTTGCTAGTCATTAGTTTGGGGATAGGGTGTCGGATAACTATCATTGTATGATACCTTCATACGATGATAGCGAAGGTACGACAAGAATAGTACGCTTAATACTAATTCGCTGATTTTGACCTTACTGATATTAAGCGCTTTTGCGTACAATAACATGTTGGGCGGGATGCTGTTCTGGCTACGCGCTCCCCTTCCTGTTCTGGCACGGCTTGCAGTAGCGTAGTGGGTCGGCCTGGTGCTGGCGCTAGTTGTGGACATGGCAGGGGTAAGCCCGTAGGGTGCGGGGCACGTTCGGCACGAGAACCAGTTCGAGGGGAACGCGGGGGCCGGACGCAGAAGAGGTAGCGAACCAAGGGCGTATAAAAAGTTTTGGGAATAATATACCTGATTGGACAAAAACTTACAATTGCACTAAATTCAGAAAATATATAACCCCTAAAAGTATTTTCAGAATCCTTTAAAAATAATTGATTTTTTTGCATGGCCCGGTAAGGTTTTCCCTATCGGGCCATTGTTTGTTTTAGGGAAACCCTTATGTTTGTAAAACAAAAACATGAGCCATGTTGCCTGAAAACATAGACCCCGCTCTTCGTGAAGCTGCCCTTCGTTCGTTTCGAGAGAGTTTGTCTAAATCTAAGGAGAACAATGCGAACGATCAAAACGAGGTTAAACGGATTGAGAAAGAACTAGAGGCAGCTAAAAAGCGCCTTGATTTATCAGAGGCTGACTGTAAAGCGTATGCAGATTTAATCGAAGCGTATTCTATAGCAGACGATGATGATGATGACGATGATGACGATGACGATGATAGCTCTTCACAATCAGGCTTCAAATTGGGCGATGTTCAAATTATACGTAAACGAAAAGGCCGTTTAAATGCCCGCCCTAAAACTTTCGAAGTAATTCAAAGAGGAGGGATAGTTAAAACAGTAGGCCAAATAGTTGATGCTGTTAAAGAAGAGTATGAAGAAGGAGTTATCAAGGAAAAGACCATCAAAAACGCGGTTTGGGATTTGACAACCTCAAACGAGTTAAAAAAATACTACGACAAGACGATACGAGAGTATGTTTACGGCCCTCCTTCATGGTTTGATGACGATATACCAAAGCCCGATCATTCTTTTAAAGCGAGTGCTGTAACATCTAATAAACAGGTAGAGTCGGATATAGCCAAGGAATGGGGCGTTCATCCTGGTTTTGCCGCTATAATGTCAACAGATTTCGAGGACGATGATTGATTATAAAAAACCCCTGTTGACGCAGGGGTTAGTGTAAAGGGTTTTCGCGGCCCAAAGTACATAATAAACCTAGTAGAGACCCAGCAGGGGGTCAGGGGCGAATTATGTTTTGTAAATATAAGAAAAGATTCGTTACAGCGCAAGCAGTAACATAAAGATATTGACCGAAACGGATTCGCAAAGCGGGGCCGTAGGACAGAATGAGTCTCCAAAACTCATTCTGGGAACTCACAAACGAAGGGGCAGCTTCCAAAACTGCTTCCGTTTCGGTCAACCAATATTGACCCCGTCAGAGGTAGGAGTCTGACGGGGTATCAATCGGTGAAGCTCTCGAAACCGTTGTTCTTGAGCCAGTACTACTCCAAGCTGATGTTTGGAGTCACAATCACAAATGCTATGGCTAGGCCCACAGTATGCGATTCGTGTATCTTTCGGCGGTCTGCCCGTTTAAAAAACGGTCGGGTCATTTATGCCCGCAAAGGTAGCGCGTTGCGAATCTGCGTAAACAAGTGCAAATAAGCGCTTACCTAAGGTAGTTGTCGGGAGTGACCGCTATCGAGTTTTGCTCTTCTTCAAAGGTTCTTAGTTAGGGTGGCAACCCTGAGTGAGAACCTTTTTTGCTTTAAAATCTACGCTTCAAATGTAGCGTTTGGAATTTATAACGCAATATCTGCTAGTAAAATTTTACCAGACATGGTTCATTTATTGTGACCATGTTACTATCCAGTAACGCTATTCCGTATCTTCATCGCCTAGCACTTCATCCATCAACCGTTCATAGATTGCCCGGTTCTTCTCAATTTCTTCCGGCGTAAGTGGGGGTAAGTTTAGCGGGCGAATCCACGCCGGGTCATTTGGGCGGCTTTCGGCAGTTTCCATTGTCGTGAATTTTTAGTGTCTTGTGAGTCATTCAGGCACGGTCGGCAGTGAGCTTGGTCGTGCTCTTTGCGAAGGCCCCCAACATGCGAAGTGTGTCAAGGCTCGCTACGCTCACCAGACAGCACTTCACGGCGTTGGGTGTTTCAGCTAATTCTTGCGTGTTTGCCGGTGTCGGTCGACACGAGGGCCGGCTCGGACAGCGAGCTTTGGGTTCGTTTGCTGGTTTTGGTCGACATGAGAATCGCCCCGGCAGGCCAGCTTCTGGGCTCGTTTGCTAGGTCGTGTGTGACAAGTTAACCGCCCCGAAGGGAAGCGAAAACTGGGCTGGGTCTGAGACGAGAAACGTAATGAAAAGGCGGCTTAGAAACGAAGCACAGGCTTCGCGCTCGGATTGAATCGGTCTAGTGCGTTGTTGTCTGCTTCGGGCCTGTCGTCCTTGGGGCGACAGGATGCTCGCCGGTGAGGAAGCTTGGCAGCCCAACCAAACAGGGGTGTAAAGGCAGGGAACTCCGGTTGTTGTTTGAGCCGGTCTCATTATCCATCAGCCCCTGTGGGTGTTGGGTGCAGCCAAACAGCGAAGGATTCCATTTCCAGCTCCGTGTGACAGGTTACACGTCTCGACAGGTCAGCTTTGGGGTTCGTTAGGCGGCTTCCGCTCGACACGAGAATCGCCGGAGTTGGTCAGGCCGACAAAAAGTGCGTTGACAACGTAGCGTTGGACAAGGCAATCGTCCCGACAGACAACGTAGTGAAATAGCTACGCGCTCGGCGATACGTAGTGAACGGCTTCGCGCTGGTCTTTCATCGGTTGGGTGCGTTGTGGTTCGCTCTGCGTGGTTTCCCTGTCTGGCGACAGGGTGCTCGTCCCGGGGTGAGGTTGGCAGCCCAACCCAATGAGGGTGTAAAGGTGGGGAGTTGTGGTTGTTCAATGACGTAGCGTTCTCATCCATCAACCCTCATGGTCGTTGGGTGGAATGCTCAAGCCGCTTGCTGACACGGCCGCCCAACATGTTATTGTACGTTTGACAACTTAGTAAGTCAGTTTCTCGGCGACAAAGCGAACGCCCCGATTAGGTAGATTTTGACTTACAATTTCGGCTTCTGGCTGACAAGCCAAACGCTTGAGCGAGGCAAGTTTGAGGCTTACGGTTTTAGATTATGGGCGATAGAGCATACTAATAAGTAAATTAAGTTCCAGCGACACAAGTAACATCTATGAGCCACCTAGTTATAACGCAAGTTGGATGCAGTTTAACTCCAGCCGATCTGGAATCAGCCGAAGAAAAGTTAGGTCTAACGCTCCCAAACTCGTATAAAGAGTTTTTGCTTAGGGCAAATGGAGGCATTCCAGACCATAAGTATTATACATGGCAGGATACATGGGGAGAGACTACAGGAAACCGCATAGACAGTTTCTATTCAGTTGATGAGATGGTTAAAGGAAATTTATATAATCGTGATTATATACCGGAGATGCACGCTGCTAACTTGGTGATGATAGCAGACACTTGGGCTGCCTTAGTGGTTTGTATTGGTGTCGGTACAGAGAATTTCGGCAAAGTGTTTGAGTTTGAGCACGAACCACAATTAATCTCGGAGAATCTCGACGACTTTATCAGCGGGTTACGGGAGTACATTTAGGCTTAAAAGTGGCTTCTCGGCGACAGGCAGCTCGCCTGTGGTGGCGTGCGACAGCCCAACGAAGCCAAGTGTGTAAAGGTATCAGGTACGTCCGTTATGGTTATCTTGCTTGCTCACCATCAACACTTGGGGCGTTGGGTGCTGCCTAAACCGTTTGCCCGTGGGCGAGGTCGCGGGCGACAGGGTAAGCCTATGATACACAACGCTTTTTGCTGGCGGGGGCGGGTTGCGGCTGACAGTACAAACTCCCTCCGACAGCACGTACTTGAATGATAAACCAACGTACCTGCGACAGGCCATACTCCTTCTGAATCAACAATAAAATTCACATCTCATGGATAAAAGAGACTACATTGCCCGGTTAGCCGCGTTTCTAAACGAACACCACACCACCATGTCGGTCGTTGAATTAGCCGACCATTTGAATCGTAACCAGTTTAAAACTGGCTATGGCACCGACTATGAAGGTGGCCGTGGTTCCTACAGGCTTGTCAGTACAACGTACGATTGGTTAGTAGCGGCTGGCAGACAAGAAGAAGCTAACTACGTGGCAGCGGCATTTCCTAAATCGGATGGCGATTATGCTTACAAATAGGTTCCGCGTGGCCGGGTCTCGTGTGACAGGATAAACCTGAGTAAGTCAAGGTTTTCATCCCAACGAAAACGGGGGTGTAAAGGTCAGCAACGTACCTGCGTTCAGTCGAGTGGTCTGCCCGCCATCAACCCCCGTGGGCGTTGGGTGGGTTAACGGCGGAATGCCTCAATGATGGGGTAATTTTCGTAGGTCTGCCAATCTGGGCAACGCACTCCGTTCGCCTTGTGTTTTCGCGACACATAAGCAGTCCCGTCCCCATCTTTCGGAATTACGGCACCAACTTCCTTTCCACAGGTCGAGCAAATTAACCTGTATAGGCTGCTAAATTGTCGGTTCGGCTTGTCCTGCGACATGGAAATTACGATTAAGGTTAATTTGTGAAGCCCAACGTTTTGAGGGTGTAAACGTCAGGCTTCACTTCGTTAGAAACATTGCATCAACCCTCAAGCGTGTTGGGCGGGATGCTGTTCTGGCTACGCGCTCCCTTTCCTGTTCTGGCACGGCTTGCAGTAGCGGTACGGGTCGGCTAGGTGCTGGCGCTAGTCGTGGGCATGGTAGGGACAAGCCCGTAGGGTGCGGGGCACGGTCGGCACGAGAAACGCCCCGGTTGGGTAGCTTTTTTGCTCGTCAGGTAGCTCCCTGCTGACATAATGAACGATTTGACAGGGTACTATGACTTATCCAGAGTTTACTAAAAAATTTAAATTACAATCAGAGCGTCTTTCTTATGAGCGCAAAATTCATTTCGCAATTATAATTTGTAAAAAGCTCTATATTGACTACCTAAAATTCTACCAAGAAAATGAATGGGGGGATCCAGATTTACTTTTAGACACAATCGCATTTATCGAAAAGTTACGAAACTCGCACCCAGACAGTTCCATTATTAATGAAAGACTTCACTCGATTGAAGCGATTACACCAGACACGGAAGATTTCGAAGATGCAAGCTACGCTCTAAATGCTTGTGTAGCTGTCTATGAGGCTTTAGAGTTTCTGATAGATCGAAAGCCAGAACATATTTATAATATTGGGACATGCTTAACTGACACAATCGATTCTTTAATACAGGAGGAATCATCTTTAGAAGAAAGTGAAATTGATATAAACCCTCTGATGATTGAGACAAGAGAGTTTTTATTAGCAATGACCCAATAACAAAATTCAATCCAAAGGAGCAGTTTTCCGGTGACAGGAAGCCCGTCCCGCAGGACGCTTGGCAGCCCAACCAAACGGGGGTGTAAAGGTGGAAGTGGTTTGTGTTCAGTAACGTAGCGCCATCATCCATCAGCCCTCATGGTCGTTGGGTGAACACAATAAGCAATAACGTAGCGGTTGGCTTGTGTGCGACAGCCAGCACGGCTCGACAGGGCACTTTGGGCTTCCATTTGTGGGTCTCCGCTGACAGAGCAGACGCCCCGGTCAGGACGGTTTAGGTTTGTTGGCCAGTTTCGGTTGACACAAGAATCGCCCCATATGGGTCAGCTTTCATTAATAACTGATTAGTTGCTGCTGACTCACGACCAGCATACCGACATCTTGAGCTAACAATTCTTCCACTAAAGCCCAGCGAGTTTCAAAAAAAGCGGTCAACTCCCGATTACGCATGTTGCCTAAGCGCAGATAAACCAGCCGGGGCGGTGCCCCTTTGAGAAAAAACGCATCGGGAAAGTCGGAGTCTTTAGTCACAATAATACGATCTTCTTGCAGAGCTATTTTGGCAATGTCCGCATCCTGCAACAGATGACCTTCGGGAAAGTGGGTCGTGTGAATGGCGTCCGCACCCTTCCAGCGCAGATAAGTTGCCAGCATGGGCGGTAGCTGGGTATCGACCAGAAACTTGAACACGGGTAATTAAGATGCTAATGGCAAGGCCACGATACTACGGGCGTTGGCAATATGAGCCGCATAGAGTAAAGCGGCTTGAATATCAGCTTCTTCCAGGTAAGGATAATCAGCTAAGATTTCTTGATGGGTCATACCCGCGGCCAGCAGTTCGAGCAGTTGGGCCACTGTGAAACGCATATTGCGCAGGGTTGGCTTGCCTTGACTAACAGCTGGATTGAGTGTGACACGAGCCAGAAGATTTTCCATCATGAATGAACGTTTCACGAAGCTACGACTTTTTAGCTTTCTTTGCTATCTATCGTTCATTGGCGGTTTGTCGGGCGACAGGGAGCCCGTCCCTGCGGAGAGTTTTCAGCCCAACTGAAACAGGTGTGTAAAGGTACGAGTACGTATGTTCAGTGAAGTAACTTACTCACCATCAACCCCTGTGGGTGTTGGGTGGTATATACAAGTAGTGGTCTGTAAGTCAGGGTTCTGGCGACAGGTTGTACGTCCCACACGGGCAGGTTTAGGCTTCCATTTCGGGTTTCGGCTGACAGGCCAAACGCCCCGTTAGGCAAACGATTATACGAAGTTTGTTATCACGAATCCAGGTATTTTTCAAATCAAACTAAGTCTATCATGGAACGTAAAGATTTTCTTGCAGGGATCGTGGGAGGTTTTTCACTTCTAAACCTACCCACCTTTGCTTCTGGCTCTCATTATGAAGACCCTCTAAAGCCTTTTTATATTCCACCCACTGCCCCTCTGTTGCCCGGTCCTGGAAATTCAGACATACGCACTATTATTCATGCCAAGCAAACTAATAAACAATTCTCAAATGTAGAAGTAGCTATGGCTCCAAAACAAATGGGACCATCCCCGCACGTACATGAAGAGTTAGACGAATTAATGTACGTATTAGAAGGAACCGCTACCGTAATGATTGGAAAGGAAATATACGAAGTTGAAGCCGGTGGCTGGAATTTTCGACCTCGACGTATTGTGCATTCTATCTGGAACGCTTCGGATAAACCGTTACGTTTTATAGACAATTTTTTCAATCAAAACTTTGAGGATTATTTGGAGGAGCTAGTTCATAAAATAGTTCCTGACATGATAAGCAGACACCTGAATCTGACAACACCGGAGATTGCCAATAGATTAGCTGCTCTTGATAAGAAATTCGGCGTAACGTGGTTTCACAATCAACGACAGGCTATTATAGACAAATACAAGTTGCAAGGATGAAGCTTGATAGCGTATAAAAAAGTGGAAAGTACGTTGTCATCGCTCCGCGTGGGGTAGCTGTCGGGTGACAGGAGGCAGGCCGCAAGGTCAACCACAGCAGCCCAACCGGCAGGGGGTGTAAAGGCAGGTAAGTCGTTCGCCCCTTTCAGCTTACGTCCACACCATCAACCCCCTGGGTCGTTGTACGAGATACTCCCTACATCCCCTTGCTTTTGTCCTATTTTTTGGGTTGCTTGCCACAGCGGGAAGCTCGCTTAGCAGCGAGGGCAAGCAACCCAAAAAATGCCCGGTCAACCGCTTCAGTCCATCCCCCGGACTGGATAGATGAAAACGGCCACCAAGCTGTCGGTCGAGCCGGTCGACCATCGATACAACATGGCAAGGGTGTACACTGCCTGTCGGTCGCGTCAACCCCTGTGGGTATTGGGTGGATAGCCAAGCGAATAACGTAACGTGTTGAAAAATAGCGTGTTTGCTACGTATCATGCATTCGCTCGGCGCGGGGTAGCTGCCGGGGTGACAGGAAGTCATCCTGAAGAAAGTCGACAGTCCAGCTAAGCGAGGATGAAAGTCGAAACAATTCGCGTCAAATCAACTAACTCGCTCATCACTGACTCTCCCTGGCGGTAGATTATATAACCAGGTCTGACAAGAATACCTAGCTGAAAAAAGTGTAGTTTCAGGTCATGAATGTGCTTACAATCGACCAGCCAGTACCGATCTACAGATTGGAGGATGACCCAATACTAGGCAATAAATTATTCAGTATGATTCGGTTTGAGGGGATGTTGACGCACCAGTCTGATCTGCTGATCCCGCACCGCAAAGATTATTTTCTGCTTGTTTTCATTCGGCGGGGCAACAGTCGTCATTGGGTGGACATGAGGCCCTACGTAATCAAAGACAATACGCTTCATTTCTCCGTACCCAATCAGCTCGTCGTCAAAGAAGAGCCGAAACCGCTTTGGGGCACGGCACTGGCGTTTACAAACGAGTTTCTGGCCTTGCAGGAGAACGCTTCATTAAGCGGACTGCCGTTGATCCGAAATCCACAGAACGCACACGAATTGCGGCTTACAGAAACCGATATAACCTTTACAGAGGATATACTCGCTAAAATCTATACCGAATATAACCAGCCCGGCGAATGGCAGCAACGTATGTTGACCGCCTACCTGACCGTGTTCCTTACATACCTGAGCCGACTGTATACCGAACAGTTTGAGGGCCAGCCGCTTTCGACCGACAAGCTTTTGCTCAGAAAATATCAGGCCGAAATCGACGAGCACTTTCGTGAACTGCACCAGGTGAGTGCGTATGCTTCACTACTCAACGTATCGGCCGGGTATTTAAGCGAAGCCGTGAAAGCCCAAAGCGGCAAACCCGCCATTACGCATATCCATGAGCGGCTAATACTGGAAGCCCGGCGGCTGCTGTTTCATACCCAACATTCATTGAAGGAGATCGCCTTTGACCTCGGTTTTTCGGAGGCTTCCTACTTCAATCGCTTCTTTAAACGCGAAACCGGCGCAACCCCGGCCGATTACCGAACCAGTATCCGCAAAATGTACCAGTAATACCGATGGATGTGTCCCGACCGGGCGCAGGGAGTCCCATAGCTTTGTACTGTCAATTAACGTAAAATCATGAAGACAGTACTTATTACAGGGGCCAACAAAAGCATCGGTTTTGAAACGGCCAGACAGTTACTACAACAGGGCTATTACGTGTATCTGGGCAGCCGCGATGCGCAAAAAGGGCAGCAGGCGGTCAATCAACTGAAGTCAGAAGGGTTCGACAACGTAGAACCGATTGTAATAGACGTAGACAATCCAGAGTCGATAAAAGCGGCCCGGACGACGCTCGGTCAGAAAACGAGCACGCTGGATGTGTTGATCAACAATGCGGGCATCAGCGGAGGTCTGCCGCAACCTGCGCTCGATACTGACATCAGCGTGTTTAAGCAGGTGTTTGACACCAATTATTTTGGGGTGATCAACGTAACACAGGCGTTCATCGACTTACTGAAGCAATCAACGGAGCCCCGAATCGTCAACGTTACGTCGGGGTTAGGTTCGCTCACGTTGCATAGCGATCCTACCTGGAAATACTACGCCGTTAAGCCAGCTTGTTATGCAGCCTCCAAAGCGGCCCTGAATGCGTATACAATTGTGCTGGCTTATGAGCTGCGCGATACACCGTTCAAGGTAAACGCCGTTGATCCGGGCTATACCGCTACCGATTTCAATCACCACAGCGGCCCTGGTACGGTAGCCGATGCGGCTGCCCGTCTGGTAAAAGCAGCTACCTTAAGTCCGGATGGTCCGACGGGTCAGTTTTACAGTGACGACAATGCGCCGGAAACCGGGATAAGCCCATGGTAATTAATACAAAGCGAGCCTGATTTTTATCCGTAAAAGCTGTCTGCCAGCAACCTACAGGGTTGATCAGGAATTATCTTTCCTAAAGGCAATCGAGCTGCCCGCTCAACAGAATTCTTTTATCAGTACGTATTGACTGACCACCGCCTACGATGAAGCAACGGCTTTGTCTTGGGCGGTGGTCTCTTTCTATCAGCGTCCTGCCATTACAAGCGATTCAATTTACCAAATATGTAAACTAGTAGGCTACCAATCTCCATTTTCCGCTCAGGTATTCTTTCTCTCAATTGGGGTAACGTTTCAGACGGTTCACCGCTGTATCGAATTTTTAAGCAGGACGGGCACAATAGGTTTGCCCCTGCTTTTATTCCCCGAAAAGCATCCATCACATAAACCACCCGTTGGGGAGCGGGCGATTTTTTTATGAAACAACCAATTTTATGGGTTCTGGTCTGGTTACTGACCACGTATCGCAGCCTGGCTGCACCACCCGGCACGACCGATCGCATCCGGGTCGATCAGTTCGGGTATTTACAGAATTCCCGCAAAGTCGCGGTTATTGTTAGTCCGCAGGTTGGCTCCGATGCCGGTCAGCCATTTAACGCCAGCACCGGCGCGAACCAGTATCAGCTGCGCCGATGGTCCGACGATGCCGTCGTGTTTACGGGTACCATTCAGGCCTGGAGCAACGGCGTCACGCAGGCGTCATCGGGCGACAAAGGCTGGTGGTTCGATTTTTCAACGGTCAACACGGCCGGTTCGTATTACGTCTTCGATGTTGGCAACAACGTCGGCTCGTACCGCTTCGAGATTGGTGACAACGTGTACAACGAAGTCTTGAAAGCGGCCGTACGCACGTATTTCTATCAGCGCATCAACTTCGCCAAGCAGCCCCCGTTTACGGATGCGAAATGGGCCGATGCTGCCACGCACGAAGGAGCCGGTCAGGATCGGCAGGCCACCAGTCAACAGGCCAAGGGCGACATGCGCACCGCCAAAGACCTGCACGGCGGCTGGATGGATGCCGGGGATATGAACAAGTACGTGACCTTCGCCGAAGAGCCGGTGGCCCTGCTGGTGGAGTCGTACCGGCTGAACCCATCGGTGTTTGGCGATAACTTCAACATTCCAGAGTCGGGCAACGGCATACCGGATATTCTGGATGAGGTGAAGTGGGAGCTTGACTTCATGCGCCGGATGCAGGACGCAACCGGTACGGGTGGTCTGCTGCTGAAAGTAGGGGTTGACAATTACAACGAAACCAATCCGCCCAGCGCCGACACTCGGCCCCGCTATTACCTGCCCGAATGTACGTCGTCGACCCTGTCGGGAGCGGCTATGTTTGCCGCAGCGGGGGCCGTCTACAAAACCATCCCGGCCCTGAACGCCTACGCGCAGGACCTCATCGCCCGCGCCGAGCAGGCGTTCAATCGCGCCAAAGTAACGACCAGCAATTTTACCTCATTCCAGACGAGCTGCGACAATGGCGACATCAAGTCGGGGGATGCCGACAAACCAACCGATATTCAGCGGCAGTCGGCGGTGGTAGCGGCCATCTACCTGTTCGAAGCGACGGGCAAGGCGGAATACAAAGCCTTCGTGGATGCGCAGTACAACCAGATTCAGCCGATTGCCAACGAATGGTGGGGGCCGTACCTGATGCATGTTCACACGGCACTGTTGCGATATGCCGCTAACCCGGCCGCTAACCCGTCGGTCGCATCACGCATCCGGAGTCTGAAAAGTCAGCAGAACAGTGTGCTGTCGATCAACGACTATAACGCCAAAACTGACCTGTACCGGGCGCACATGGCCGATGCACAGTACCACTGGGGCAGCAACCAGGTACGGGGCAATGCGGGCGTGGCCAACATGGACTTCGTGGATTTCAACGTAAACACGGGGAATAAAGCGCTTTACCGCGAAGTGGCCGAGCAATACCTGCACTGGTTCCACGGGGTCAATGCGCAGGGTAAAGTGATGCTGTCGAATATGTATGCCTTTGGTGCGGAGAACTCGCAGAACGAGATCTACCACACCTGGTTCGCCGATGGTACCGCCTGGGACAACGCCCTGACCTCACCCAAAGGCCCCGCACCGGGCTACCTGACGGGTGGTCCCAATAACATGGACCAGTACGACGGGACACAGGGATCCATCCGCAACGAACCGCTTCAGAAGCGGTATAAGGACTGGAACGCCGGATTCCCCGAAAATTCGTGGATTTTTACGGAGGTGGCCATTTACAATCAGGCTCCGTACATCAGTCTGCTGAGCCGCCTGATGACGCCCACCTCGGACCCGACCGATACCGAAGCGCCAACGGCACCCGGCAACCTCGTAGCGTCGGATGTGTCGCCCTACTCGGTGAAGCTGGCGTGGACAGGCTCGACCGACAACCGCGCCGTAACCGCCTACGAAGTGTATCAGAACGGCACCAAAATCGCTGAGACGCCCCAGACGTTTATCACCATCGAAACGCTGTCGCCCAGCAACAGCTACGAGTTCACGATCCGGGCCATCGACTTCTCGGCGAATCGCTCGAACCCCAGCAACGCAGTGACGGTGAACACCCCCGCGCCCAGCCCGAATGATTACATCATCTACGGCGACGCGCTGCGCAGTACATTCTCGAACTGGTCGTGGAACAGCACCCAGAATTTTGCCAATACCAGTCCCGTTAAAATGGGCGAGCGGTCAATACGGGTGGACCCAACGGTCGCCTGGGGAGCCCTGAGCTTGCGCAACAGCGAGGTGCTGAACACGGCCAATTATCCTGGTGGTCTGCAATTCTGGTTCTACGGCTCCGACAAACCGGTACGTGTCACGATGAGTCAGGTCGATACCGGCCCGACCACCGATTTCTACCGGATTACGGCTGAACCCAATACATGGACACTCGTGCGGATTCCGTGGAGCGAGTGGGGCAACCCGGCGCAGGTGCAGCGCATTTCGTTCACCGACGGGTCGGGTGGCCCGCAAACCTTCTACATCGACGATGTCCGTCTGGTAGCGGGTGATGCCACCACCGATACGCAGCCGCCGACGACACCAGCGAACCTCTCGACCAGTAACGTAACGGCCACCAGCCTGCGCCTGAACTGGACCGCTTCGAGCGACAACATCGGCGTAACGGGGTATGAAGTTCTACAGGGTAATTCGGTGATCAACAGCAACGTAACGGGTACGTCGCTGGAGGTTACGGGCCTAACCTGCAACAGTTCGTACAACTACACCGTACGCGCCAAAGATGCCGCGGGCAACGTATCGCCCAACAGCAACACGGTGTACATCATGAGCGCTGCCTGCACGGACAACCAGGCTCCGAGCGTACCGGCCAATCTGGCCAGCAGCAACGTAACGGCCACTGGGTTTACGCTGAGCTGGGCCGCTGCTACGGATAATGTAGGCGTAACGGGGTATGAAGTCTATCAGAATGGCACGCTGCTGAACAGCAACGTAACGGGTACGTCGCTCAACGTAAGAGGGCTGACCTGTAACACGGCCTATACCTATACGGTACTGGCGAAAGATGCGGCTGGTCATAAATCGGCCCAGAGCAGCACACTCAGCGTAACGACCTCCGCCTGTGCCGACAGTCAGGCTCCGAGTGTCCCGGCTGGGCTAACAGCCAGCAACGTAACGGCTTCCGGTGCTACGTTGGCCTGGACTGCGTCGACCGATAATGTGGGCGTAACGGCCTACGAAGTATATCGGAACGGCACGCTGCTGAATGGTACCGTAACGGGCACATCACTGAACGTAACGGATCTGGTTTGCGGTACCGTGTACACCTTTACCGTGCTGGCGAAGGACGCAACGGGCAACAAATCGGCTCAGAGCGTCCCGGTGAACGTAACGACGTCGGCCTGCCCGCCTTCGGGAAGCGACATGATTTACGACGAGGCTCTGAACGCTGACTGGAAAGAGTGGGGCTGGTCGGTGAGCACCAACTATAGCGCTACGAATCCGGTTAAAATTGGACAGAAATCACTGTCGGTTCAGTACACCGATGGTTGGGGCGGCTGGGCCATTACGCGCAACAGCCACTTCATTACAACCCCGCAAACGGCCGTTCGCTTCTGGATTTACGCCACCACCAACAAGACCATCGGTGTGTGTACCAGTTCGGAGAACGAAAGCGGAGTAAGCCCATACGTATCGTTCCAGCCCACGCCAAATACCTGGCAGGAGGTGGTAGTGACCATGCCGCAGCTGGGCAATCCGGCCAAGATCAAACGGCTGACGATTCAGTCGCAGGGGGCGGGCACAAACCTGATCTACGTCGATAACGTTCGCTTCGAAGGCTCGTTTAACGTAACCGCCAGCAACGTAACCCCTACGGGTCTGCGGTTGAACTGGACAGCTCCGGCGGTTGACAATGTCGCCAGCTATGCTGTATACCAGAACGGTAGTCTGCTCAACGGCAACGTATCGGGCACTTCGCTGGACGTATCGGGACTAACCTGCGGCATGGCGTACACCTATGTGGTGCGCGCCAACAATGCCCAGGGGAACGAACTGGTGACAAGCGTTCCGGTGAGCGCGACTACGGCGTTCTGCCCCGGCTCCTCGACCGTCGAAATGATCTACGACGAAGGGTTCAACCCCGGCTGGGACGACTGGTCGTGGGGATTAGCGACCAACTACGCGAATACCGGCACGGTAAAAGCAGGCCAGAAATCGGCCGCGCTGACCTTCGACGGTTGGGGTGCCTGGTCGATTTTCCGCAAAACGGCGCTGCCCGTTACGGCGCAGTCAACGATTCGGTTCTGGCTGTATCCGACGACCAGCAAAACGCTGACGGTAACGACTTACGCTGAAAACGACAGCCAGGCCAGTACAACCGTCACGCTGACCCCCACGCCCAATACGTGGCAGGAGGTGACGCTGACGATGCCGCAACTAGGCAACCCGACGCGCATCAAACGGCTGGTGCTGAACATGCCGACCTTCGGACCAAATCCGGTTTACCTCGACAATGTCCGGATCGAAACGCCCAACGGTGCCGCGCGGGCCGCGGCTGCCGTAGCAGAGTTTCCCGCCGAAGGAGTGATGATCGTCAGCCCTAACCCAACCACGGGGCCGGTACGTGTAGCAGTACTGACAGACCACGCGGAAGCGGGTACGTTGTCCGTGCTGAGTTTGCAGGGGTCGTCCGTTGTCAGCCAGCCGGTAACGGCACAGCCCGGCCGGAATGAGTACACGCTCGATCTGGGTCAGCAGCCTTCGGGTACGTATCTGGTGCAATGGCAAACGGCCACCAAACGACTCGTACAGCGGCTCGTGCTGGTGAAGTAGCCTGCCCCTATACTGAATTCATTCACGAATGATTCAGGAGAAGAAAACCCTCCGGACTTGTGGGCTAATTCCACAGAACGGAGGGTTTTTGCGTTGGTCGGTCGCAGTTCGACCGGTTCAATCAGTTCGTATGATTCAGAATACAAGTTAACCTACACATTAATCTGCCCTGGTCTATCACGAGTCATTTTCAATCACCAAATACGGGCTGATGCGTACGGAGTTGTTAATGCGCAGGCATCCTTCCTTTATTCGTACGAAACCACCAGAAACAGGACTCTAGTAAGCCTTATAAAGGTCCGGCTGGACCCTTCGTTTAGTTACCTTCCGCAGTCGGCTGGCCCGGTGTCTGATCAGTACCCTCCGAAGCTGGCGGGGTGGTCGATTTGGGCAGACTTACCCGCTGCATTTTATAATTCCGCAGCGTTACGTCCTGCTCCGGAGTATGGTTTACCTCGATGCCACCCGTCGGCACGGCATTGGGCACCTGGCGTTTATAGTTGGCTACCTGCCCCTGGGTATAACCCGGTGCGCGAACCGCTACGCCTTTTTGGTTTTCCCACTGACGGGCAGTGGCTGCTTTGTTAGGATGCTTGTAATTGTGCGTCGAGTACGTACGGTCGTTCCGTAATTTCTGGTCGTCCTGGGCCGAAGCGGTCAGGACCGAAAGGCTTAAAAAGGCTAAAACCAACAGGTATGTTTTCATAGGGATCTTATCGTTTTCAAGGCCAACCAGCCCGAAATGAGCTGTTCTGCACTCACTTGCTGATTGACATTACAAATGTCGGATACCGGGGTTAGGCTCGTGTTAGAGCGACATTAGAACGGGATTAGAAATGATAAAGGGGCCCCGAAAAGCTGGATTAACTGACTGGTAGACGAAGGATAAATGCTTGCCTGATGGGAATTACAAACCAAATACTGACCGTCATTGAGCGATTC
Source organism: Spirosoma fluminis (assembly GCF_054778895.1). Classification (NCBI taxonomy): domain Bacteria; kingdom Pseudomonadati; phylum Bacteroidota; class Cytophagia; order Cytophagales; family Cytophagaceae; genus Spirosoma; species Spirosoma fluminis. The sequence continues at coordinate 529,133 of NZ_BAAGZD010000041.1, read as the reverse complement.
ATCATTTTACGTACCGTAAAGACGAAATACGCAACCCGGCAGCTGGTGCGTCAGCGGGGTAAGGTAACCGTGAACGTAGTACCGGCCTCAGCCGTAGACTCAGCCCGGATTTCTCCCTGATGCAGTCGAACGATACGTTCCGTCAGCGAAAGGCCGATGCCATGTCCGGGGTGCCCATCCGCATTGCGGCCCCGCTGGAACGGCATAAAAATCGTCGACAGCTGATTGTCGGCAATCGTGGGTCCGGTGTTCTGCACAGTCAGGTGCAGCGTGCGTTTCTGACCGGATAAATGCACCGTAACGGTATGATCGGGCGAGAACTTACCGCCGTTCTCCAGCAGGTTAAACAATGCAGTACGTAATAAGGCTTCGCTGCCCGTAATCTGCCAATCGGCGTTCGGTCCCGCCGGCTGGTCGACTGCCAGATGAACCGTGTAGGTTGGTTGTAAGCGCTCAAGCTCGGCCTTGACCTGCCGCAGCAGGTTATCTACCGGCACCATACCCATCGGTACGGCGGAGGAATCCATGCTGGCGCTGGCCAGGGCCAGCAAGCCGTTGGCCATCCGGTTCAGGCCGCGCACATCATCCAGTACCGAGCGAAGGGTTGCCCTCAGTTCTTCGGGCTCATCGTCGGCCAGCAGCGATACCTCCAGCTGGCCGGTAATGGCCGTTAGCGGGGTACGCAGCTCGTGGGAAGCATGCGACACGAACGAGCGCTGTAGGCGAAACGCTTCTTCCAGCCGGTTCAGCATCTGGTTGAACCGCCCGGCCAGTTGGGTGAACTCATCGGCCTTCGCGCCTTCGGGTAAGCGCAGCGACAGATTCGAGGCCGTAATCGTATCGATCTGCTGGTTGATCTGATTGATGGGCTGCAGCGTTCGTCCCGCAAAAAAACGACCGGCTGCCAGAATCAATCCCGTCATCAGCAGCCAGCCAATGCCCAGAAGCTGCGCCAGATTTAACCCGGTCCGGGCACCATACGTATCAACTCCCGACGCAATAATCACAAATGACCCGCCGGTTACGGCAAACCGAATACCCAAAATCGCGCGGTTGGCCTCCCGCCAGTATAGCTCCCCCTGCCGCCGAATGCGGTGTAAGGTTTCGGGGGAGATGGTCTGGTAGTCAGTGCCGCTTTCGTACACCAGCCGATTCGTTGAATTATAAATTATAATTTCCTCCTGCGGTAATACCGTCAGTTGATTCTTGTCCAGCAGCTTATAGAGCGTCGGTCCGATCCGTTCCTTACCGATCAGCAGGTGCCCCGCCGTCAGGGCTTCGGAGCGCAGCCGATTCTGAAACTGCCGGGTCAGATACTGCCTGGCAACCACAAACAGAAGCAGACAGAACAAGGCCAGCAGCACCGAAACAAGGGCCGTAAACAACAGGGTCAGGCGACTGCGAAGGCTCATTTTTCTTTCAGTACGTAGCCCATGCCAATCAGCGTATGAATGAGCTTGACGGGCGAATCTTTGTCGATTTTAGCGCGCAGGTAACTGACGTACACGTCAATAACGTTGGTACCCGTATCAAAACCGATATCCCAGACCTGCTCGGCGATGTCGGCTCGGGAAACAACCCGTCCGGCGTTACGCATCAGGTATTCGAGCAGGGCGAACTCACGGGCTGTCAGCTCAATGGTATGTCCTCGCCGACGGGCAACGCGCTCATGCAGATCAAGTTCCAGATCAGACACGCGCAGGATTCTGTCAGTTTCCTCCCCATTTCCCGACCGGCGGAGCAGGGCTTTTACGCGGGCCAGCAGTTCCAGAAAGTCAAAGGGTTTTACCAGGTAATCGTCGGCTCCAGCCTCAAATCCGAGCAGTTTATCGGCCGTTGTGCCCAGGGCAGTTAGCATCAGAATGGGTACGTGAGGATTCTGACGGCGGATGTACTGAGCCAGGTCAAGTCCGCTCACATCAGGCAGGTTCACATCCAGAATGATCAGATCGTACGACGTAGTATCGAGAAATTGTCTGGCCTCCTCCCCGGTCAGGGCAAGCGCTACCGAGTACGCCTGGGTCTGTAATCCTTTTTTGATAAAGGTTGCCACTTTGGGCTCATCTTCCACCAGAAGCAGGTTTGCGTTGGAACCAGTCGTCATACAGTTACACGTGGGTCATCCCGAAACAGGCTTTTCAACCAATTCCGGACACCCTCAAAAATAGGCTGAAAGGGCCTAGACACCACGTATCGACGGTTATTTAATGCAGATCTGGTGTCATTTATTGGGTTGAGTCGGCCGAACGGTCTTCATCTGAATGATATCGACCAGAAACGCAAAGGCCATCGAGAAATAGATATAGCCCTTCGGTATCTCAAAATGCAGCCCTTCGGCCACCAGCGACATGCCGATGATCAGCAAAAAACACAAGGCGAGGATTTTGAACGAAGGGTGCTGACTGATAAAGGAAGCAATCGGCTTAGACGCCAGCAGCATGATACCTACCGTAACGATGACGGCGGTGTACATCACCCAAAGCTGATCGACCATGCCCACGGCGGTGATAATGGAATCGATTGAAAATACCACATCCAGTACCAACACCTGAATCAGTAAGTCGCGAAATGTAGATTTAGTCGTGTCCGGTGCGTTGGCATCGTCGCCAATCTCAGCTTTGTGGTAAATTTCGGTCGTGCTTTTATAGATTAAGAACAAGCCTCCCGCTATCAGAATCAGGCCCTTACCACTAATCGCAATAGTAAACACGGTAAACAGCGTTTGGTCGAGTTTCATGATCCAGGCAATCAGCGCCAGGAGCCCAAGTCGCATGACCATGGCCAGGCCAATACCCCAGTAACGCAGCTTGTCCCGCTGGTCAACGGGTAGTTTATCGGCCAGAATCGAGATAAAAATAATGTTGTCGATGCCCAGAATTATCTCCAGCACAATCAGCGTTAGCAGGGGTACCAGGTTATCGGCAAATTCCATTTGTCATTGATCGGTTTAGTCAGGACTTGATACTCACCCATAGTCCCTGCCAGTCTAACCAGCATCAGGCGCGGTGTGTTTAAGAACGGGATCTACGTACCACCGCTATTGCAGCCCAATTCCGTACGAACTGAGCCCCTTCTCCACGCGCGAAACGCCACGCCCTTGGCAGTTGCATACGGCTTCTTCGGCGCTGCTAGTTCAGGTAGTCCGATCACTGTCATTTTCCGGATTTCCTATAGTTGCCGTATGAGGAGGGCACCCATGTTATAAATTCCCTTCCCCGATGTCGCTCTGACAGTCAGCCTTTTCGAAGGCGCGTTTTCCTATTGTCTTTACGTAAGATCATCACTTGAAGTAAGTGCTTCACCCGATACGTCAGCTCGTTCTGCATTCGCGGTAACGTACCCTTGTGTAGCCTTTACCGCTGATTCGTTTTCTTTTCCCAAAAGCAGTTTGAGTTGATAAGCCTCAGCTCCAGGCGGCCAAAGCGATACACTTAAAATAGCTTCTAAACTTTGTTTTCCATGCAAAACGGTTTGACCGACGACCAAATCAGACAATTCATAGATAGTGGTTTTGTCCGCATCGATAAGGCTTTTTCGCCCGAAGAGGCTCTGGCAGTACGTACTATTCCCTGGCGTGATATGCCGGGCGCACCAGACGATCCCAGTACGTGGACAAAGCCCGTAGTATGGCTCGGCATGTACCCACAGGCCCCTTTTATCTAGGTAGCTAATTCGCCGGAGTTACACCAGGCCTTCGACCAGTTAGTCGGGCCGGGAAAATGGCTGCCGTTACAGAGCATGGGGACGTTCCCGGTTCGTTTTCCGTCGACGGAAGAATCCGGTGATGCGGGCTGGCATGTCGATGCTGGTTTTCCGGGTGACGATCCGGCCGACTTTTTTAGCTGGCGCATCAATGTCCGGTCGAAAGGCCGGGCCTTGCTGATGCTGTTCTTATTTTCGGACATCAGCGAACAGGACGCGCCGACCCGCCTTCGGATCAGTTCCCACTTAGACGTTGCCGGTCTCCTGAAAAACGCGGGCGAAGAAGGACTTTCATTTATGGAACTGGCCACGAAGCTGACTGAATTACCGGAACGCGACGTAACGCTAGCCACCGGCAAAGCGGGCACGGTCTATCTATGTCACCCGTTTCTGGTTCATGCCGCGCAAGCGCACCGAGGTACCGAACCCCGATTCCTAGCCCAGCCGCCCCCTCGTGCTCAAGAATGAATTGACTATTGCGGATAAAGTGACTGACTATACCCCGGTAGAAGCGGCCATCCGGTTAGGATTACGTAGTTAGGGTGTTTAAAAACTGGGGGAACTGGTATTTTGCTGACGCCAGGTCGGACCTGGCGTCAGTCTTTTGCTTATAACTATGGCTGCCCACCGCCACCAGCGGCTCCGTACACTTGCCCTGTGGCGTAACTACCATCGTTGGCGGCTAGCTGAACATAGATTGAAGCCAGTTCAACGGGTTGTCCGGGGCGGCCCAGGGGCGTGTCACCACCGAAGTTCTTCAGCTTCTCTGCCGTAGCACCTCCGCTCGGCTGCAGAGGTGTCCAGATTGGCCCCGGCGCTACGCCGTTCACCCGGATTCCTTTCGGACCAAGCTGTTTCGCCAGCGACTTCACAAAATTCATCGTGGCCGCCTTGGTCTGAGCGTAATCGTACAGGTTAGCCGACGGATCGTACGCCTGTTCGGAGGTTGTACCGATGATGGACGAGCCAGGCGGCATGTGCGGCAGAGCAGCTTTGATGATCCAGAAGGGCGCGTAGATGTTGGTCTTCATGGTTGCATCGAAGTCTTCCGACGTAAGGTCCAGAATGGATTCGCGCTGCTGCTGCCGGGCCGCATTGCTGACCAGAATATCCAGCCCACCCAGGCCTTTCACCGCTTCATCGACCAGTCGCTTGCAGAACGCTTCGTCGCGGAGATCGCCGGGAATGGCAATCGCCTTCCGGCCTTCTTTCTTGATCAGGTCAATTACCTCTTTAGCATCGGGCTCCTCGGCGGGCAGGTAGTTGATCGCTACGTCGGCTCCCTCACGGGCATAGGCAATGGCTGCGGCCCGACCCATACCCGAATCGCCACCAGTGATCAAGGCTTTGCGTCCCTGCAACCGGCCCGACCCTTTGTAGCTGGTCTCCCCATGATCGGGGCGAGGGTTCATTTTGCTCGCCAGACCAGGCCAGGGTTGCATGGGCGTGTTAAACGGTGGCTTGGGAAATTTCTTGGTCGGGTCGACAAGCGGTGCCGGAGCCGACGTAGTTGAGTTCGGCACCGCCGTTTCCGAACCGGCAAACACCGGAGGAGCCAGTACGGTAGCCGCTAAACTGCTGCCAATACCGCCAATCACCTGGCGCCTGTTGAGTTGATTGTCAGTAATCATAGTTGTATTCTGTCGTTGAGTATACGTTTGTCGAGAAGTAATCTACTTTCTCTATAAGCATACGACTAACTACATGTTACAGACTATGGTTAGATTTTTTGTGGTATTTAATTTGGAAGCCTTTACCTGCGGCCTTGTGGTTCTCTACTGCGTGCTACAGAGTGAGTCGGGAAGCCGCCCTTCTGAAGAACTGATACTGCCAAGCAGGAAACCGACTCCGGTTCACAATACCTTACCCAAAACGGGTATATTGCGTCTAAACAGCTTCTCAGTTTGTATTAACGCAACTTTACTGCGTCTATTTATGAGTTAACGGTCATTGTAAAGCGACTCCCTACAAATATTGACAAGAAAAGAAAATGGCAACAGAACAATATCCAAAAATCTATTTGTACAGACGAATTGTTCAGGCAAAACTCTACATTGACAAATTCTATTCTGAAAAAATTGACCTTGACAATATTTCAGACGAAGCATATTTCTCCAAATTTCATTTTATAAGATTATTCAAATCTATCTACGGAAAAACACCACATCAATATCTCACAACAGTAAGAATTGAAAAAGCTCAACAACATTTGCAACTAAACAAATCTGTCAAAGATGTTTGCTTTTTGATTGGTTTTGATAGCGTGAGCACATTTAGTGGACTCTTTACCAAGATAATTGGCAAGACACCTTCGGATTATACAAACCAATACAACGAAAGAAAAAAGAGAATTGAAACTTCGCCTTTAGCATTTGTACCAAGTTGCTATTCATTTATGCACGGTTGGACAAAGAATAGCAATTTTGAAGATGGCAATAAATAAATCATTTCTGACCTTTGCCTTGAGTTTAACAAATAAAAGAAAAAGCAATGATAACAAAATTGACGGTAACAAACATTCACGTCATAGACCAAAATAGTGCCTATGATTTCTATGTAAACAAATTAGGGTTCAAACTTGTGGACGACATTCCAATGGGACCAGATACTCGTTGGCTGACAGTCTCCCCAACTGAACAACCAGACTTACAGCTTGTATTGTTTCCAGTTAAGGTAAGCAAAATGTTTCCAAAAGAAGTTGCAGAATCATTAATTGACCTTATCAAAAAAGGAATATTTGGTTGTGGTGTATTGACCTGCAATGATATTTTTGCTACATACGAAGAACTGAAGGAAAAAGGCGTAGAATTTATTAAGCCCCCTACAAAAGAATTTTATGGTACGGAAGCATTATTTAAAGATGATTCAGGCAATTATTTTTCATTACAGCCTCTGAACAACTTTGATAAATGAAAACAATATTTGACAAATCTACAAGAGATGAGTTAGTTAAGAGAATTAATTCACTAAATGAAAATAATAAATCTGTTTGGGGTAAGATGAATATTTATCAAATGCCCAAGCACTGTACAATATGGAACGAGTGGGTTTTGGGCACGAAAGATTTTGTTTACAAACAAGATTTTATTGGAAAGATATTTGGCGAAATGGCGTTAAAGAGCAACACGAAAGACGATAAACCAATTGGAAAAAATATGCCAGCTGGAAAAGTATTTACAGTTAAGGGAAAAGTTGAAGACTTAACAACTCTAAAATCAATTTGGGTAGAACAGATTAAATCCTACGAAAGCTATTCAAACGACAATTTCATTCACGACTTCTTTGGCAAAATGACCAAGGAGCAAATCGGGATTTTTGCATTTAAACATAATGACCACCATTTAAGACAATTTAATGCGTAGAAGAACAACGAACCGCTAACATCACATTTGCAATAGGCGGGGTTTCGTGCTCTGCAAACAGTTTTGTGGTAGCCGAAAGTGCAGTGCTCCGAACGAACAATTGTGCTGAAAAGCCCGCCCATCGCAAATCTGCAAAACGTTAGTGGCAATCGCATGACAACACAACCAAAACATACTATTTCAATTGACCGGGCGAATAACTTAATACAGTACGGACAGCCGTTGGTTGACTCATACATTGACGGGGAAATCAAAATAGAAACAAATGAAACTGCAAAAAGGAAGTTACTTTCGAGACCAGGCCTTTAACGCTAGCTATTGAGTCCGGAAGATATAACATAACATCGACAGGCAAAATGACAATTAAAAAGCTCGTTAAAACTACCGGGACAATTCTGATAAACAAAGACACAGAAAGTGTGTTCAACTTCTTCGCTAATCCAGTCAACGATACTTTATGGCGAACAGAAATAAACAAATCAACGCTCAATGGTCCTTTGCAAGTAGGCGTAACGGTTTATGAATATTCCTATTTGTCAAAAAAAGCACCTGATAATTTGATAGAACTAAAGTGTGTTCAGTATGATAAAAGTAGACTTGCAATTTTTGAAACACCCGGAAATGCCGAATTTTACTTACGAAGTGAACGACAGGTAAACCCTATTTTCGACATTACGACAGAAATTGTTTATACACTTGAGTTTGACATAAACGTAGTAAAATTTGCGTTGGGTTTTCCTCTACCCAAATTCATTATTTCATTTAAAGCAGGTAGTGACATGGAAAAATATTTACAACGATTAAAGTCAAAACTTGAAAACCAAGAACAAAAGCCTGGCCACTAATCTCGATTGGATTAGGGTAATGAAATCAACGTTTTCGCTTCTGGTAGTCATTTTATGCAAATAATAGGCGGTCGTTCGATACGTTAGCCGTTATCGGCTAAGGCAACCGTTAACCAAAGTAATCTAAGAGCGTATGCGTAAGCTGTTGATAATTGGTTTGCTATTCAGCTATTCAAAGGCCCTGCCTGCTCAGCAGCCTGTACCGGTCAAGCCGCGCGTTTTGGTGAGTACGGATATTGGGGGCACTGATCCGGATGATAATCAGTCGATGGCGCATTTGCTGATGTACAGTGATCGGTTCGACATCGAAGGGCTTGTTTCTTCGCCTTCGTATGGCGATGGATCGAAAGCCGAAATCCTGCGCCTGATTGACCTGTACGCAAAAGATTTACCCAAATTTAAAAAACACAGACAGGGCTTTGCTTCGCCGGATGACTTACGTGCGGTTTGCAAGCAAGGGCGGCACGGGGCGGCCCCTTACGCCGGGTATGCCACCGCCACCGAAGGATCGAACTGGATTATTCAGTGTGCCAGAAAACAGCGTAAGCAGCCTCTATGGGTATTGGTCTGGGGTGGCCTGGAAGACCTTGCCCAGGCCCTGCACGATGCCCCTGAAATTCAGAAGACCATAAAAGTTTACTGGATTGGCGGCCCCAACAAGAAGTGGAGCGTCAACAGTTACGCCTACATCGCAAAGAACTTCCCGAACCTTTGGTTTATCGAAGCCAATGCCTCCTATAACGGCTTCTTTTCAGATAATGGAGTACCTGACAGCCTGCACAACAAAAACTACTACGATCGGTACATTCGTGATACCAGCTATCTAGGTAAAGATTTCAGGGATAACCGCTACAAAGGCATTATCAAGATGGGCGATACGCCTTCCCTTCTCTATCTGATGGATGGCGATCCCAACAACCCGTCGCGCGATAACTGGGGCGGTAGCTTTGAACGATTTAATTACAGTCCACGCATCGTTTATAACCGCAATACCACCCTTGCCGATACCGTCCCGGTGTACTCAATCGTCGAACTTCATTTTAAAGGGCCGACGCTAGCCATTCGCCCGGATTCAGCCTGCTTTACCATGACCGTACAGGCACAAATTGGCGAGCAGACGTGGGCTGGCTTTTACCTGGGCGACGGCATCTATGCCATCAAATATGCACCCAAGCAAACCGAAACGTTGACGTACACCATTACGTCAGGGATACCCGGTTTTCAGAAACAACGTGGACAGTTTGTGGTCGACAATCACTGGCCCGGCGAACCCCGTTCCACGAATTATAAACTAGGTCCCAACTGGTACACAGACCGCAAAGACCCGCTCTTGTTCGACGGCATCTGGCAGGGTGCCCGGACTGTGCTGAAATGGCGTAATGAAGCCTTACTGGATTGGGCAAAACGGTGGGCCTGGCTTCAGTAACAGACATGTTTTGCGGGCAAGTCCGTTCGAACAGCCCTTTTTACACGCTTCGGTACGTCTGCAACACGTAACAGATCGTTTCCATTCTGCGCCCCTGACAAGCTGCGTCCTCATACGTAGCGCAAGTCTTTCCACAAACTTCTCATAAAATTTGCGTAGTCAAATAGCTACATGTATATTTGTAGTCAAATGACTACGCAATGAATTTAAGACGAGACGTATTCCAGGCTATAGCCGACCCTACCCGAAGGGCCATCCTTCTGCTGGTCGCTTCGCAGGCCATGACGGCCGGGGCCATTGCCGCCAACTTCGACACGGCCAGGCCGACAGTATCCAGGCACCTGCAAATCCTGACCGAGTGCGAATTGCTCGCTCAGCAGCAAAACGGCCGCGAAATCTACTACCACATTAATGCAAAGAAGATGAAAGAAGTCGCCGACTTTATCGAACCCTTCCGCCAGATGTGGGACGACCGGTTCAACAAGCTGGAGGCCATCATGAAAAATTACGACTCGAAAAAATAAACTCGTATGGAGCGAAAAACGAAAGTGGCTGCCGAAGACGGCAAACAGGAAATCCTGATCACCCGGGAGTTTGATCTGCCGCTGGAATTGCTGTTCAAGGCGTACGTAGAGCCGGCGATTGTTGAACAGTGGATGGGCACTAAAGTGCTTAAACTTGACAATCGAAAGCACGGCAGCTGGCAGTTTGAAACGACAGACCCGCGGGGCAACAAACATGGCTTCAGTGGAGTCATTCACGAGTTTGTTCCGAACCAGAAAATCACGCGGACCTTCGAGATGGAGAACGTACCCGCGTTTGCGGTCCAGCTTGAATTCCTGGAGTTTGAATCGCTCACCGAGAGCACCAGCAAACTCACCATGCACATCATCTACAAATCGGTCTCGCTCAGAGATCAGATATTACAGATGCCTTTTGCTCAGGGCATTAACATGGCGCATAACCGATTGCAGGACGTATTAAAGCAAGGAAGACACCATGACAAAGCGCACTAAAATCATCTATTGGGTTTCCACAATCTGGCTTGCGCTGGGAATGGCCTCGACCGGCATGGTCCAGTTAATGGGCATGAACGAAGAGGTCGATAAAATGTCCCACCTGGGCTATCCGGCCTATTTCCTGCCGCTTCTCGGAAGCTGGAAGATCCTGGGCGTTATAGCGGTGCTCATGCCTGGATTCGCCTTATTGAAAGAATGGGCTTACGCAGGCTTTTTCTTTGCTATGGCTGGTGCAGTCGTGTCACATATCGCCAGTGGAGATGGTGCCGTCGAGAATTTTGGTCCTGCGTTGTTGCTTACCCTGACGGTGGTGTCGTGGTATTTCAGACCTGTGAGTAGAAAACTCAGTTTCATAACTCAATAAGCCCAACTTAAATCATGAGCCAAAAGCAATTGCCAGCCGACCGTCAGAAAGAACTTCTCTCTGCGTTGAAAGCTCGTTTTGAAAAAAACACGAACCGCCACATAGGGCTGGACTGGGCAGCCGTACAGGCCCGGCTGGAAGCTAACCCGGAAAAGCTGTGGGTACTGGATGATATGGAGACAACGGAAGGTGAACCGGATGTAGTTGGGTACGATGCAGCGACAGGCGAATACGTTTTTTACGACTGCTCGGCGGAAAGTCCCAAAGGTCGCCGGAGTGTGTGTTACGACCGGGCAGCCTGGGAATTGAGAAATGAGAACAAACCGGCCAATACGGCGCTGGATATAGCGGCAGAGATGGGCATTGAGCTGTTGACCGAAGATCAATACCGCGCGTTGCAGCAACTTGGGAAGTTTGATTTGAAAACATCGTGCTGGGTGCAAACCCCGGCCGCGATCAGAAAACTCGGCGGTGCCCTCTTCTGCGACCGTCGCTACGACACCGTTTTTACGTACCACAACGGGGCCGAGTCGTACTATGCCGCCAGAGGCTTCCGCGGCTCGCTCAGAGTCTGATCTTGCCCAGACAGCGACGTAAGGTCTTTCGTGGATTGGCTGCGAATCAACCATTACGTTGCTGCTGTTACAGCGAGAACTTATCCTTTATCGGTCAATAAAAGCCCCTGCCGGATGCGGGTCAGCGTTTCCCGCGATACGCCCAGATACGAAGCCACCATGTGCAGCGGCACCCGCCGGAAAATGTCGGGGTACGTATTGATGAAGTGGAGGTACCGCTCCTCTGGCGTCGAACTGATGTTCAGCAGGATTCGCTTCTGAGCGTCGATGCTGCTGCGGGAAATCATCTGTTCGGCAAATGCATTGAGTTCCGGAATGGCGGCCCGTAAACCCTCAAAATCGTCGTGGTGCCACACCAGTACGTTACTCGGCTCCAGCGCATCGATGCAGAACCTAGACGGTGTCTGATGCGTGTAACTTTCCGGATCCGTGAGAAACCCTTCCTCGGTCGTAAACTTCATAACGTATTCGTGCCCATCTTCGGTAACGTGATACGTCCTCAGTAAGCCCCGGATTACAAATAGCTTATACTGGCACACCTCACCTGCCTCCAACAAACGTTGCTTACGGCGCACTTTCCGCTCCATAGTGACCGGTCGGATCAACTCAATCTGCTCCGCAGCCATCATTGGCAACTGCTGTTGGAGGTAACGTATAAAGTCTTCAAACATGGCCAAACGAAGGCTGCGAAGAACAGCTAGTGGTAAAGTTAGCGAAAAAGATCCGCCAAAAATTGCGTCAAATGACCTCGGTCAGCCGCACAGCTCCCCCCTAGCTTTGCAGGGCATTTTCACAAAACCAGATAAAATTATGCGTGTATTTGTCACAGGGGCCTCCGGGTTTGTCGGCTCCGCTGTTGTTCAGGAATTACTGGCGGCCGGGCATCAGGTAGTAGGACTCGCCCGTTCCGATGCGTCGGCGCAGGTGCTCATAAAGGCTGGTGCCGAGGTACTGCGGGGCAGTCTGGAAGACCTCGATAGCTTAAAACAAGGTGCCGCTGATGCCGACGGGGTTATCCATACGGCGTTTATCCACGATTTTTCTCAATATGAAGCCGCAAGTATCACCGATAAGGCCGCCATTGAAGCTATGGGCTCCGTACTGGCTGGTTCTGACCGTCCGCTTGTTGTGACGGCAGGCACGTCGGGGCTGAAATGCGCTGACGGGCTGATTACCGAAGACGGTCCAGCCCCGGTGGGACCACGGGTATCTGAATTAATCGGTCTTTCAATGGCCGGACTGGGCGTGCGGGCGTCGGTTATTCGACTTTCGCCCTCGGTGCACGATCGGGGTGACCACGGCTTTGTGCCTACGCTCATCAGCATTGCCCGCGACAAAGGCGTATCGGCCTACGTAGGCGATGGCAGCAACCGCTGGCCTGCCGTACACCGGCTCGATGCGGCCCGTCTGTTCCGGCTGGCGCTGGAGCAGGGCGTGGCCGGTGCCCGCTACCACGGGGTAGCCGACGAAGGCATCCCGGTTCGCCAGATCGCCGAAGTCATTGGCCAACACCTGAAGCTGCCGGTTGTGTCAGTAGCCCCCGATGAAGCGGCTAATCATTTCGGCTGGATGGGCCGCTTTATTGTCATCAACAGTCCGGCATCGAGCGCCAAAACAAGGCAGCAGCTGGGCTGGCAGCCCACGCACCCCGGCCTGATTGAGGATTTAGAAACTGGGCACTACTTCGAAAACTGATCTCACACCAATTTTCATTGCCACACGATCTGGATACCTGAAATCTCATTAAAAAGCGCATGTTTTTCCGGTTGTGGATGCCAATCATCTGCAGCCGGAGAATCGTTTATCCCGCAGGCATACATCAACGTTTTCACGGCTACATACCGCCAGGCTTTACCCGGTCACTTTCCGATGATTAGCTGGCGATGTGATAATCCCCAGTAATGGAGCTCGTTGATTACTTTCTCAAGTGACTTCCCGTGTGGTGTAATCGCGTACTCCACGGTAGGCGGAAAGGTGTCGTAAACCGCCCTTGTTATCAGTCGGTTCGCTTCCAGGCTTTTCAGTTCTTTGGATAGCGTTTTGTCAGTTATGCCATTGACCTCTTTGGCCAGTTGCTTAAAGCGTTTGGGACCTGAAGACAAGGCAAACAAAATCAGCAACTTCCATTTTCCCTCCACGGCCTCCAGCGCATCTTTAATGGAAAGAATCGTTTTCGGGCAACCTTCTCCTGTCAGCATATTTTCGTCTGTATCACGATTTCTCCATTACTATCTTCCTGGCTAGTACTTCCCAAAACGGATAGCGCTTTCTGCGAGAAAGCAACGCAGAATACTTTTGTTTCATTCATAAAAAATCCGCAAAAATGATTGATCAGCAACCGTATTCACGGACAATCCATAACATGCTATGGGTAGCACAGGTTAGTTTAGCGGCCAGTCTTGTTTGGGCAGCCGGCATGAAACTGGTTCAGCCCGTCGACAAATTATCGGCTATGTGGCCCTGGGTGGGTCAGGTTCCGGCGGCACTGGTTAAATTCACGGGACTGGTCGATCTATTGGGGGCGATTGGGTTGATACTCCCTTCTTTAGTACGTATCAAACCAAAGCTTACACCCATAGCGGCCATCGGCATCATTGTACTTATGCTCTGTGCCAGTATCTTCCATATTGGAAGAGGAGAAGCCTCCGGTATTGGGGTGAACATTGTTTTTGCCATTATTGCGGCTTTCGTAGCCTGGGGCAGACTCAGAAAAGTGCCGATAGCAGCAAAACAGACGTAGCAGCCATGAAAAGCAGCCAGCTTCAGCGGATCAACACCATAACAGAATACCACCAGCTGATGGGACTTCCCAAGCCGCAGCACCCCTTGATCAGCGTAGTACGTTTCGACGCACTTAAACGGCTGCCCGCTGAACATCCCAACAGCATTATGTATACGTTTTACTCCATAGTGCTTAAACGGAATTTTATGGGTAAGATGAAATACGGTCAGCAGGCGTATGACTTTGACCAGGGGGTCATGCTTTTTCTCGCGCCTGGGCAGGTATTTTCCATTGAGTCCGATGAAACCGTAGACCATTCGGGTTGGTTGCTGTTTGTTCACCCCGATTTTTTATGGAATACGCCGTTGGCCAAAGTCATCAGGCAGTACGCGTATTTCAGCTATTCAGTTAGCGAAGCTCTATACCTTTCGGAGCGAGAGGAAGCCATGGTTACAGGCATTATAGAAACCATTGAGCAGGAGTATCATTCAGCCATTGATGCGTTCAGCCCGCGCGTGATTATTGCTCAGCTTGAGTTACTACTGATCTACGCCGACCGGTTTTACAACCGTCAGTTCCTAACCCGCACCATTACGAACCACAAGATTCTCGATCGGCTGGAAGCGATTCTTGCCGATTATTTCAACAGCGATGCGTTGGTCGAGAATGGGTTGCCCACGGTTCAGTCCATTGCCGAAACGCTGAACGTATCGCCCAATTATTTAAGCAGCCTGCTTAAGGTGTCGACCGGCCAAAGCACGCAGCAGCATATTCATGACAAACTGATCGAAAAGGCAAAAGAAAAATTATCGACTACCGATTTATCGATCAGCGAGATTGCCTACGCATTAGGCTTCGAGCATTCGCAGTCGTTCAGCAAATTGTTCAAGAGCAAAACGGCCATTTCACCGGTCGACTTCCGTCGTTCGTTTACCTGATCGGCTGAGAAACGGCTACAACAATCGGAGATTCAGCTACAGGAATCGAGCCCGGCGTTTCGACTTTTGCCTGACAAACAAACGCCAAATCATTATGAAGGTTATAATAACTGGTTCGTTAGGCCATGTCGGCAGACCGCTGACAACGGACTTAGTCCAGAAAGGCCATGCCGTTACGGTAATCAGCAGCAATACAGAAAAGCAAAAAGACATTGAAGCACTGGGGGCTACGGCAGCCATCGGCACCCTGGAAGATATTGATTTTCTGACCACTACGTTTGCCAATGCTGAGGCCGTGTTTACAATGGTGCCTCCCAACTTTGCCGAGGCCGATCAGATCGCCTATTACCGCCGATTGAGCACGAACTACGTGCAGGCGATTACTCAATCGGGCGTCGGGCGAGTGGTTCATCTGAGCAGTTATGGCGCCCATTTATCCAAGGATACCGGGTTTATTCTGGGCGCTTATCATGCCGAATCGATTCTGAATGAGCTGTCCGACGTAGCCGTTACGTACCTACGGGCTGGCTATTTCTATTATAACCTGTTTCGCTTTATTCCCATGATTAAAGGAGCGGGCTTTATAGGGGCTAACTACGGTGGTGATGACCGGATCGCGCTGGTTTCGCCACTCGATATTGCCGCTGTCGCTGCCGAAGAGCTGGGCCGGCCTTCGACCGGAACAACAGTACGGTACGTCGCCAGCGATGAGCATACCGCTACCGAAATCGCCCAGATCGTAGGCGCTGCAATCGGTAAGCCGGATTTGACGTGGAGAGTTCTGACCGATGAGCAGATGAAAGACGGGATGGAAAAGAGCGGGATGCCCGCGCACGTGATTGCTAACTTTGTGGAGATGGGTGCCAGCCTGCACAGTGGCGCACTGCTGGGTGATTATGAACAGCACAAGCCCGAATTAGGTCATGTCAAGCTGGACGATTTTGCCCCAGATTTTGCCGCCCTGTTTCATAAAGCCTAAAAAATCCGTCCCCAACATCTGCATGTTGGGGACGGAAGCTAAATGTCAGCAACAACGTACTGGATTTCGATTACTTGAACCCGAAAACCACCGGGAAGAAGAAAGTGACCAGGATTGCCCATACACTATAAACGGGCAGAAAAGAGGCTATGCTTAGTTCAACGGCCTCGATTGTACTACGGCCGTTCATCGTCCTGATCAATCGGTACGTTACCAGCAGCAGGTTACTCAAAATAAGAATATTGCCTCCCAGAACCGCCAGTCTGTTCGGCGTAATCCCCCATTCCGAAATTCGAAACAGAATCGCCGAAAGCGCAATGCTGTTGACCAGTATAGTCACGATTGACAATCCGGCCAGCATGAACGTAACGAATCGGCTTCCTGAGTTTTTAGCCGTCCCGGCAATTGAAAACACGATAAGTGCCATCACGCCAATTAGCAGCAGATTAAACACAATCAGCGACTCCCGGTCATTATAAGGGTCTTTACCGGTATAGAGTATGGCGATCAGATAAATGACCAGGGTAACAAAGACCAGAGGTGTAAACACCTTGGCAACGACGGGTGAAACCTTCCCGACCAGTTGTGGATTTGCCTGAACCAGGTAAGTACCTACAATGGGAGCGGCCGCCAGGCCCCAAATGGCAACGTGTTTAAAGTAAAACTCACCGATTTTAAGGCCAATAAGTTCGAAAAGTCCTAACGTAATGACGGTCAGGCCGCCCCCGGCAATCAGTATGATGGTAGTCATAACAACCAGATCGCCGTTGTAGGTCAGAAAATTCAGTCGTCCCTGCAAATTTTTCAGATGGCCTCCCGAATACGTCAGGCCCAGAATAGACCATAAGAATAAGGGCAGGTGCCCGCAGGCCAGAATGAACGTATCACTTTTCGAGTTGTCAGGTAATGCATTTATATAGAACAGCGAGGCAATGAAGACTAGGGAGAAGGGAATGATTTTTCCCAGCGGCCAGGCATGTTTCCAGGCGAAATAAGCCGTCAGGAATGGGAACACGATGAACGCCAGGTTTCGGGGATAAAAGTACTCTGGGTTGATAGTGAAAAAGTCAGGAACCTGAGCAATCAGTCCCGCCAGGAGCGATGCCAGAAGCACAAAATTCATGTCTCCGCCCGAACCCCAGGAAATGTCATCGGCTTCAAAATTTAGTCGTTCATGCCAGATCTGGGCCGAAACCCGTTCCCGAATATCCGGATAGATCAGGTTAAATTCCCGTTTGAACGACATCTTGTTGCGCCGGTACAATTGTTCGAGCTGTACGGGGTTGTCCAGATTGCTTTTGATCTCCGTTTCCATACTGTGCATTGGTATTAAGTGTATAAAGAGTTGTCAATACGTTCAATGTTTTTCCTTCCTGGTTTCAGAAGGGGGCTAATTAGTCTAGGGCTGACTATCAATACGTTATAAGCGCAATCTTCGGCATTGTTAATATCGCTGCTGTAGCGGTGCGTCTAACATCACCCTGTAGTCTGTTGGCTAGTACGTAGCACCATAGACTGACATAGCCTGCAGCTTTATCTACAAAATCAAAAGTACTTTGTAAAACAAAGTAAGACAACAAAAATCACATAACCAACTTAATTTTACTAACTATCCAGACTTTTTTGAACGAAACCAACAGACAATGCCCTATCTCACTCCTAAAGTAACGTGAGTTATGTAAAAGGCTGACGCATAGCCCCGCCACGGCGTACACGCCAGCAATGCGCTCTTCGTAAGGCAACTTAGGAGCGACTGGTAATTCATGGTAGAGTGGACGCGTTCGTCTTTGCCACAACAGGTTGAGGTATAATCGCTGTCAGGCATCCTTTCAAAAGAAGCCCTGGCCCTTTGGGGCGCAAGACAAGCGTAACCCCATGACGATTTATGACCTATACCTGGTTGACATTGATAAGCTGCCTGCTGGCTTCGTTTACTTTGAAGGGGCAGGAAAGCAGAGTACGGGAGGTCCGAAAAAACGTTCCGCTGGATTCGATTGTTCTGAGTGATCCGTTTATTCTGGCAGATCGCCCAACCAATACGTACTACATGACCGGAACCGGGGGCCTGCTTTGGAAGAGCAAAGACCTCAGGCATTGGGATGGACCCTATAAAGTTACCCAGACCGACCCAAACTCCTGGATGGGCCCTAACCCAATGATCTGGGCGGCTGAAATCCACCCTTACAGGAACAAGTACTATTATTTCGCCACCTTCACCAACCGCGCCGTCAGGATTGATACCGTTCAGGGAAGGGCAATTGAACGACGAGCCTGTCACGTACTGGTCAGCGACAAACCCGATGGCCCGTACGTTCCCATGCAGGATTCTACGTATCTGCCTGCTAACATGCCCACGCTGGATGGAACCTTATGGGTCGACAAAAATGGCAAGCCGTACATGGTTTACTGCTACGAGTGGTTGCAGAACCTGAACGGCACCATCGAAAAGATCGAGTTGAAACCCGACCTAAGCGGCTCGATAGGCAAAGGCTCGGTGTTGTTCCGTGCCAGCGATTCGCCCTGGAGCCGCGAGAAAGACGAAACCGGTAACGATCGTCCGAATAAGGTCACCGATGGGCCGTATCTGTTCTACACCAAAACCGGGCGATTGGGTATGATCTGGACCAGTTGGATCTATGATGTGTATACGCAGGGCGTTGCGTATTCGAAAAGTGGTACATTGGATGGCCCCTGGCTACAGGAGAAAGATCCCATTTCGCCACTCAATTACGGGCATGGTATGTTATTTCATACCTTCGATGGCAAGCTGTTGATGTCCATTCACAGCCACAAAAGCGTAAACGGCCGTTACGTCCGCGTTCCCCATTTGTTCGAAGCCGATTTATCCGGCGATAAACTGGTGATCGGCAAACCGTACGCGCCAGCCAACTAATGTTGGGGATGAGAATGACATTAAGAACAGGGGAAACAAAGCAATAGCGATTTCACAAGATTGCTTTTCCGGGCACGACCTGTTACGTCGACTGAACGACTTCCGGCTGTTCGAGTCCGGTGCGTTCGGTTTATACAACTGCCTGCGTTGGGCCGCAAACCTGCCTGCGAGGGCGAGTATCCTGTCGCAGAAACAACCCCAGGCGGCACTTACCGGTTATTTATATTCGCAATCAACGGTTTACGGCTTAGCGATAGTGGGATGTCTGAAAGGTATCCGCTGAACAAATGTATTGCTGCCGATTTAACGACTAACATTGAATAGAGAACGTTCAGTCCCACTTCGCCAAGCCGATGTTAACTGGAATCTACTGCTTTACTTTTGTTGCGATAAAGTTGCCAATAACTCTTCCAGATTTTTCAATGTCATAGCCGTTCCTTCCTTGAAGCCCATTTCAAGCATCTTCTCTAAGCGAACAAGCGATTCATTATAAATACTGATACGTACGGTTGTCTTCCCGTTTTGTTCGCTGAACGTTAAATCCCAGTCAGAGCCAGGCAATTCCGGGTTTTCATCTTTGTCGGCAAACGCATTCAACAATTTGAAATTGGTTTTCGGGCTGATGGACGTGTATTTTTGAATTGACCAATGTTCTTGTCCTTCAGGGCTCACCATCGCATAAAACCGTCGGCCGCCAACCTCAAAATTCATAAATTTTGTTTTTGAGGTCCAGGGTTTGGGGGCCCACCATTGATCAAGAATTTCCGGCGTCGTGTACGCATCCCATACCAACGAAAGGTCGGCATTAAATTCTCTGGAGAAGGTTACTGTCTTTGTTGTTTTGTCAACGGTGAAATCGTTCATTTCTATTGTTTTTTGAGTGTTGATAATACGTCGTCAAGTTGATCGAAGCGAGTTTCCCAACTTTTCCTGAACTGGTTTACCCACTGATCAACCTCTTTTATTTTTTCAACTTCAAGTGAGTAGTAGATCTCTCTGCCTTGCTGTTCCTGTTTCACCAGTTCGCATTCGGTGAGTATACGCAGGTGTTTGGAAACAGCTTGTCGGGTTGTGTTGAAGTTCTCAGCAATGGCGTTGGGTGTCATTGCCTGCCAGGCAATCAGGGTGATAATTGCCCGCCTTGTGGGGTCGGCTATTGCCTGAAAAATATCTCGTCTCATATTGATAAAGTTTTGGAAACCGAATGGTTGCAAATATACGCGCAACCATTCGGTTTCCAAAACTTTTTGGAAAGAAAATCAATTGGAATCACAGTTCATCTATAGTGACATGTCTTCCCAGAAAGGATTTTCTGCCGTTCGCAAACTGGTACTCCTAGCCATTAAGTTCTAGAGCAACAAGACACACACTGCCAGCCGGACCGGGTTGCCCTTCCTCAATCTGGATGACATTAAGAATTTTCGAGTTTTAAAGAAAGAGGTGTAAAACTTGGCTCTTCTTCGGCCTGATCGTTGTCTGACTAACTCCGGCGCGAGTTATGCCACTTGTATAACTTGCCTATTTTATGCTCTTTTCCATGGTTAACGCCATTTTCCAATCATCACCAAACCATCAGATTTTTCTACCTTTGTGGCAATGAAGTGGCTAACAGTCATCCTGTCGGTTTGGGTCCTGATACTTTCGGCGGTGCCTTGCTGTGAAGTCTGGCATCAGGACGAGCGTACCAATCAAACCACCGTGCAGCCGGAAAAGGGTTGCCCGGATGATTGCTCAACTAAGCGTGATAGCCCTTGCTCACCCTTTTGTAGTTGTCAGACCTGCCCCGGTTTTACCGTGCCGATGCCGGTAGGTCTGCCGGTGGCGGCCAGTCGATTACTGCCCCTGCTTCGGGCTGAGTTCCGGCCCCTGTTGCCAGTGTCGGTGGCCTTACCAATCTGGCAACCACCCCAACTAGTATAGCCTGTTTCTTTTTGTCGCGTTGCTTTCCTGCCCGATTGGTGAGTGGCTACGCTATTCTGCTATACTAAATCAAATTTCCATTGATGAAATCTTTTTTAGGGCCGCTGCTGTGCGCGTGGCTCTCTTTTACTCTTGCCTGGGGGCAAACACCCTTTCAGGCTGTTATTACCGATGCCCAAACCAAACAGCCCCTTGCCGGGGCTTCGGTGGCGATAGCGGGTACATCGCTGGGAGCGGTGGCCGACTCTGTAGGGCGCATTATCTTACCGGCTGTGGCCGATGGTCGGCGGGTGCTGGTCTTCTCTTATGTGGGCTACCAGACCCGGCGCGATACGATAAACTTCCCCTTTTCGTCGGCTGACCCCCTGACCGTTCAACTCTCACCCGAAGGAGAAGAACTGGAAGAAGTTATCATTAGCTCAACCCGGAATAATCGTACCATCGACGATAATCCGACCCGGATTGAAGCCATTACGGGCGAAGAATTGGAAGAGAAAGCCAATATGCGACCCGGTGATATTCGGATGCAGCTAAACGAGAGTACGGGCATTCAGGTCCAGCAAACGTCGCCTGTTTCAGCAAACGCGAATATTCGGATTCAGGGGCTGGACGGTCGTTATACCCAAATTTTACAAGATGGTTTACCCCTGTACGCTGGATTCTCGGCGGGGTTGAGTATTCTACAGATTCCTCCGTTGAACCTACGCCAGATCGAAGTTATTAAAGGGTCTGCGTCAACGCTTTACGGTGGGGGAGCCATTGCCGGGCTGGTCAATCTGATAACCCGGCAACCAACCGGCGAACGACAGTTAAATTTTATGGCCAACGGCACCACAGCCGGGGGGCTTGACCTAAGCGGCTTCTACGCTCAGAAGGGGGACAAGGTAGGCGTAACAGTGTTTGCGGCCCGAAATAGCCAGGCGGCTTACGATCCGGGCAATACAGGGTTTGCGGCTCTGCCTCGTTACGAGCGGTACACGATTAACCCTAAATTATTTGTGTACGTCAACCCAACCGCTACGCTTAGCGTGGGCCTGAACGCCAACACAGAAAACCGGATTGGCGGGGCTATGGCGGTTCTCCGGGACGAATCAACCGGCTATTTTGAGCGTAACCGCTCCGAGCGGATTTCTTCTCAACTGCGGTATGATAAACGCTATGAACGGGATAACCTGACTATAAAAAACAGCGTCAACTACTTTAACCGGACGATTACCCAACCGGGCTATCAATTTGGTGGTCAACAGTGGGCCAGCTTTACCGAAGTAAGCTATAGCCTGAACCGAAAGGCTACCGAATGGATTGGGGGGCTGAACCTGTGGACAGACCATTTTACTGAAAACGGCGTACTGCCGTCGGCCCGTCGTAACTATCAGTACAGCACGGTAGGGGCGTTTGTACAAAACACCTGGCGAACATCTGATAAAGTACAGGTAGAAACAGGGTTACGACTTGACGGGCATAACCGCTTTGGTCTATTTGTACTGCCCCGGCTGTCGGTGCTGTTCAAACCAACCGACAAACTAACGTCCCGAATTGGGGGTGGGCTGGGTTACCAGGCCCCCACTATTTTTACGGAAGACGCCGAAAGCATAGGCTTTCGCAACGTGCGCCCGATTGACCCGGCTACGGCACAGGCTGAAACATCAGCGGGGGCAAACTGGGACGTGAATTATCGTACTGAACTGGCCGAAGGGCTTACCCTGTCGGTTAATCAGTTATTCTTTTACACCCGGCTTAACCGGGCATTAGTGTTACTGCCCGGCTCTGGAACGGCAAACAGTTACCAGTTTGTTAATGCAGATGGGCCGGTAGATAGTCGCGGTTTAGAAACAAACGTGCGGCTTGGGTATGAAGATTTTGCCCTTTACGCCGGGTACAGCCTGGTAGATACCAAACGACAGTACAACGGGTTAAACAGTCCTATCCCGCTAACGGCTAAACACCGGGTTAACCTGGTCGCGGTGTACGAATTGGAAGGCAAATTCCGGGTCGGTCTGGAAGCCTATTACATTGGGCGTAAACCGTTGACTGATGGGAACGTTTCGCGTTCTTACTGGCTTATGGGCGTGATGGCGGAACGGCGCTGGAAGGCGTTCAGCATCTTTATCAACTTTGAGAACATTCTAAATATCCGCCAAACCCGTTACGAGTCGGTGGTTTTGCCACCGTACTCAAATCCGACCTTTCGGGATGTGTGGGCGCCCCTGGAAGGGTTTGTAGGCAATGGCGGAATTAAATTAAATCTGTAACATGATAACTATAAGCGGGCAGAATCTATCGTAAACAGTCGGCTTCCTTAAGCTGGTTTACCGCCGTTTACAACCTTGTTGAAGGGCTGATTTCGACTTACTTCGGCGTAACAGATGATACGTTAGCCCTATTTGGTTTTGGGGCGGATAGCTTGTTGAAGTGGTTTCGGGGTTAGGCGCGTTGCAGATGGTAACCCGTATCACAAATCAGCCTGCCAGTACCCGCACTGAGCGGGAGCGTAGGGCCTTGCGGATTACGGGTATTTGCTTTTACATCCTGCCGGCAAGTCTGGCGCAATTCACTTGATGACGAATAGCCAAATCGGGCAGTTGCGGGGCCGCTCGTGCGGACGGGTTGTTTAGCACCAACAGACAGCGACGACTTTCCCACGAGGGGCTACTGGCAGCCAGGTAAAGATAAGCTCAAACGGCGGCCTTCGGTTTTCATGCGTTCTTCTGGGTTCGTTTGCGAGCGAACACGGTGGCGGTTGGGCTGCAAACTTTCCTATGGGACGTGCTTCCTGTCGCCCGGCAGGGTGACAGGGCGGAGCCGACAACAACGCAACTTCTGTTTTCATGAACAACATCCATCAAGTTGCGGGGTTTGTCACAATCAACTCTTGTAATTCCTTACCTGAATATTGTCTTGATTTCCTTTTCCCATTGATGCTAATGTGAAATTTGTACACTCCATCTTTATAGTGCCAAAAGTAAGAGTCAATCAGTCCGCTCACATTAGGTCTTTCAATTTCGGAGACAGGAGTATCAATTTCAAATTTAGGCTTGGAAGGTTTATCGATCTTACGTTTCAAAAAGTCAAATATTCCCATCTTTTGGGTCAAATTAAAAATGGTCTAATGAGCCTATTCAATTCAAACGTTTTCGATATCAGTCGAACTTTACTCGTCAGTTTGACCTACCCAACTGTGGTGTTTCCTTTGTCACAGATAACTTGGAAATAGAAGCCCGAAGCCTGCCTGCCGAGCCGTGACTCCTGTCGCAAGTAACTTGCCTTATAAACACATTCTGGCCGGTTCACCCAACATAGTATTGTGCGCGATTTTGCGGAACTATTAATTCGTAAATGCTTGACTATTAATTATTTTTAGTTCTGCGTTTGTTAAGCCGCCATCCGATGTCTTGCGCTGGTTTAGTACGAATTAATGGGAACCGTTTATGGCAGCCAAATCAAATGGCTAAACGGTGTTTAGTCATGCAGGACACGCGAGTTTAGACTCACTCGTTGTAGACAGCCCGGAGGAGATTTTTTGAATCGATCGTCTTAGTCAAACTATAGATTGAAATAAAAGTGCTTTTACAGGAAGTGCTGATGGTTTGATCCCGGTTCATCGCATCGCCAGCTGGTTGCGCGTCGGCTTAGGGCTGCTGGTTGGTGCTGTAGAGAATGTGTTCCCATTCGCCCTGTAAACGTTCGATGGGTTCTTTTATCGGCTGACCGTCGAAGGCTTCTGACGGTAAAATTATCCAGTTGGCTGCCCCCTGGGTCGTGTATCTGTACTGAATCTGGAGTAGCTGCCAGCCTTCATTGATCAGTGACGTAATGGCCTCAAAACCAGACTGAAGGTCTTCGACGGGGGTGCCATACATACATTCCTGGTATTTCGACTCGGGGTCAAGGCAGGAGAACTGGAGGACAATCATAAACCGGTTCAGTTAGTTACAGGAGAGGTAAGTAACGCACAAGTTGCTTGTTTACAAAGCGTTACGCTAAATAACGTACTGTGTGGTCGGGAAATTAATTATTCGGTAGAAACGGCTTCCGTATGCGTCGTACTAATGGGGTGATCGGATTTCTAACCGAAGAGCTACGCAGCCTCTGGCCGTGCGTTTTCCCTGATTTTCGCTTAAACTTGTCACCAGCTTTTTCTGCATGCCCATAATGGTTACGATTTTCGCTTCGTTACGGCCCCGTTTGACAATTCTGTTTTTTGCTGGGTTCCTTATCCTCTCTACGGTGGTTAGCGCCCAGATCAGCCAGACGCTGCGCGGACGGGTCGTTGACAAAGAGTCTAAATTTCCTCTGGTTGGCGCTACTGTGAAGGTTCCTGATGCCGCAAAAGGGACGCTGACCGATACGGCGGGCGTGTTTCGTCTGACGGGTATTCCGGTGGGGCGGCATGCGCTCAACGTAACGCTGGTCGGCTACAAAGCCGTATTGCTGAACGACATTGTTGTGGACGCGGGTCGGGAAAAAATTATAGACCTTGAACTCGAAGAAGACATTCAGCAACTCGCTGCGGTGTCGGTGCAGGCGCAACGTACCGGCGAAGCACGGAATGAGATGGCCGTAGTTTCAGCCCGTCAGTTTTCCGTCGATGAAACCAATCGGTACGCGGGCAGTCGGGGCGAGCCAGCCCGAATGGCGTCGAATTTTGCGGGCGTACAGGGTGCCGACGATTCCCGCAACGATATTGTGATTCGGGGCAATTCGCCCCAGGGGGTTCTGTGGCGGGTCGATGGCGTGAGTATTCCAAATCCGAATCACTTTGCCATTGCCGGTACGTCGGGCGGACCGGTCAGTATCATCAACAACCGCTACCTGGCCAACTCCGATTTCTTTACGGGGGCGTTTCCGGCTGAGTTCGGCAACACCGTTGCGGGCGTTTTTGATCTGAAGTTGCGGAACGGCAACAACGAGCGCCACGAAAAGATGCTGCAATTCGGCTTTCTGGGTACCGAAGCTATGGTCGAAGGGCCGCTCTCCAAACAGTCGAAATCATCGTACCTGGCTACGTATCGGTACGCCAATCTGGGGCTATTTAACAAACTGGGCATTGACATTGGTACGCAGGCCGTACCGACGTATCAGGATGGCTTCGTTCGCTTCAACTTTCCGCTGAAAAGCCGTAACGGCGAGCCGGGCGGTAATCTGTCGCTATGGGCATTTGGCGGAACCAGCACCGTGAATATCCTCATCAGCCAGCAGGAAGTTAAGGATCGAAACATATTTGGGCAGAACGACCGCGACCAGTATTACACCTCCCGCATGGGCGTGGCGGGCCTGACCTACGCAAAACCGTTGACCAAACAAACGTTCTGGCAGGCCACACTGGCCGTTTCGGGCAATGCTCAGGTCGCCAACCATGATTACCTGTTCATGCGGAAAGATGGCAGCAACAACCCGATTGTTCTGAACAACCGCTACGTAGTTGATTCGCTGCGGCCGGTGCTGGACTATCGGTTTTCGGAGATTAAGACTTCATTGTCCACGTTTGTTAACCACAAGATCAGCGGTCGGGCTACGATCAAAGCCGGACTTAATTTCGATGTGTATCATTACCGGGCGTTCGACAGCGTACGGACGTTTACGGACCTCCGTTCAACTCAGTTTACGCCCTGGCGCATGCGCTGGAACACCAGCGAAGTCTATGCGCTGGCTCAGCCCTACGTCAGCTACCGCAACCGCCTGACGGAAAATCTGACGCTGACGGCCGGGCTGAATGCGCTGTGGTTTACCCTGAACAGCAAGAGCGTATCGCCCCTTGAGCCGCGCCTTGGCCTAAGCTGGGACTTGCCCAATCGCCAGAAAATAAGCCTGGCTACGGGGCTGCACAGTCAGATCCAACCTATCTATACGTATTTCTATGGGGATGATTTGCGGGGCCAAAACCGCGTCGATCAGCAGGTGAACCGCAACATGGGGCTAACCAAAAGCTGGCATTACGTAGCGGGGTATCAGCGGCTGCTCAGAACGAACCTGCGGTTGCTGCTGGAAGCGTATTATCAGCGGTTGTTTAACGTACCGGTCGAGGGGCAGCGGTCGTCGTTTTCGATGCTGAACAGCGGAGCGGCTTTCGTCCGCATTTTTCCCGGATCGGTTACCAACACCGGAACCGGCCGGAATTATGGGCTGGAGTTAACCCTCGAAAAGTTTTTCAGCAATCACTACTATTTCCTGATTACCGGTTCGCTCTTCGATGCCAAGTACAAAGGTTCGGATGGGGTTCTGCGTAATACCGATTTTAACGGACGATACGCTTTTAACACCCTGGTGGCCCGTGAGTTTGTCTTTCGCCGGTCGTCGTTGAATCTGGGCGCGAAGTTCACCACTACGGGCGGGCGCTGGTATGGTCCGGTCGATGAACAGGCGTCGCGACTAAATCAGGAAATCATCTTCCAGAGTGAGGGACGTAACACGCTTCAGTTCGATGCCTATAAACGGTTTGACATCAAGATCGACTACAAAATTAATCGGGGTACGGCTGACCGGCGGGGGCTAACTCACACCATATCCGTCGATTTTGTGAATGTGTTGGGCGTGAAAAACATGCTGTCGCTGAGTTACGCTCCCCAGCCCGACGGCAGCTTTATCAAGCAGGAATATCAACTGGGCTTTTTGCCGGTCTTTTTGTACCGTGTCGACTTCTAGTCCGGTCTGAGTGTGCTTGTCAAACAAAAATGTCCTGCTCGTCGTGGTACTGCTGCTGCCCCGTCGACCAGTTGAGTCGTGCCCGCCAGTGACCTTTTGCCAGCCGGGCCGTTGACACAACGTAGCGTGACGTCTGGCCCGGCGTAATGGAGACGCGAATATCATCGAGCGAATCGGGGGTACGGGTAAAGGTTAATTCGGCCTTTAAGAACGTGGGCGGTAATACGAAGGCCACAGATTGGGTAGCAGGTTCGAACATCATGGCGTAACGAGGGATGATATAACCGGCGCCATTCAACACTGAATGACTTGACAAAAATGCTACGGGCGGGTCGGCAAAGCCATGACCATTGTTAGGCGGACGGGTGATCGACATCAGCGAACCGATTTTTGAACTCAACCGAAAAGCCGCCTGTGAAACCCCGTGGTCCGAAAACTGGCCGTGGCGCAGGGGAGAAGGTGGTTGGCGATACGTCAGGCGAAGGGGAGACGGAACGAGAAGGCTGCCCCGTCGGTGACGCTTGGGTCGAGGCCGATGGTGCCGTTCATACTTTGAATAAACTCGCTCGAAATAGCTAAGCCTAGTCCTGTGCCAGTCGTCTGTCCATTACGCCCCGGCGCTTTAAAGTACCGATCGAATACACGGTCCAAATGTTCCGGACGGATACCGGTTCCGTAATCCCGAACGCGAAACTCAACCATGTTGCGATCGGCCACAGTCGACACCGATACGTCGATACGACTGTCTTCGGGGCTATGTCGAACCGCGTTGGAGAGGAAGTTGATCAAGACCCAGGAGGCTTTGTCGGGGTCGGCTTTCACGGCGGGCAAATCCGCCGGTACAGATACCGCAAACTGAACATGCTTTTGCTCGGCCGCTGTCCGCAGGGCGTTTGTTGCCACCGCGACAATATCGGCGGGCGCTACGGACTGAAACTGCAACTGAATCTGTCCCGATTCGACTTGTGCCATGTTAAGAAGCTCGCCCGTAATGTTCAGGAGCCGGTCGGCATCGTTGCGGACATGGCTGACCAACTGCTTCTGCTCGTCGTTCAATCCACCGATTCGCTGATCGTCGAGCAGTTTCAGGCTCATCTTGATACCGGAGATTGGCGTTTTTAGCTCGTGGGAAACCGTCGCGATAAAGTTGGTTTTGGCGAGATCGCGTTCCTGATACGGCGTGATGTTTTTCAGGACAATCACGTACCCCGCCAGCTGCGATTCTTCCTCGCCGGTTCGGGTAACGTCTACGGTGTGAATCTGCTTGTTGAAGTAATTTTCTTTTCCCTTCCCCTCCGCGTCAACATCATATATTTTCAGCAGCCGCCCTTCTTTAGTTAAGGGTTCATCCGTCATTAGCTCCTGAATAAGGGTTCGCATCAGATCGTTGATAGACGCTACGTCAGGAGCATATTTACCCAACAGTTGCGCTTCGTTGAGGCCCAGTAATCGGCAGGCGACCGGATTGGCAAACAAGATTCGGCGTTTTTCGTCCAAACCGATGATGCCGTCACTCATGATCTGAATGAGGGTGTCAATCCGTTTTTTCTCAAACAGGACGCGCGCTAAGTTGCTGTGCTCATATTCATCCAGCTTTTGGGCCATGGAGTTAAATGAGCGGGCCAGCTCACCAAACTCGTCGCTGGACTGGAAATGCAGCCGTTCTTCAAAATTGCGGCTGGCTACCTGCTTAATGCCCCGCGTCAGCTCCCGCAGTGGATTGGCAATGTAGCCGGGAAAGTTGATGATGAATGAAAAAACAACCAGAAAACACAGGGTGCCGACAAACGCCAGCCAAACCAGGGCGTCGTTCGCAGTTTGTTCGGCGGTGCTGTTCTTGCGGAACATGGTCTGCCGATTTAAGGCATCGAGCTGTAACAGGTTGTTCTGGAGTCGGTTAATCGTCAACGAGTCAGAAGCGCCTGCTTTGAGCCGGTTAAAATCGCGTCGAACGGCCTGGGTTAGTTCTTCTTCACCGGCTTCTGTTACGTTACGTTCCTGTTTCCGAAGGTTTTGCTCAAAAACCTGAATGGCGCTCGGGTTCGTTTTGTAATCCAGTAATGCTTTCTGCATCTCACTGGTAAATTCCAGCGAGATGTAGTTGTCTTTCAGGATAGCGCGGGCGTCGCTGGAAAGCTGGTTGAGGTAGTACGCCCCTAATCCGCCCAACGCCAGAATGATGGCGAACATAAAGGCCAGACCCAGCGATATTTTGGCTTTAATGGTCATTTTATGAAGGACAAGAGGGAGGAGCGGGAAGAGGGAAATGGCTGTACCTGCATTCCGTGCTTCATGTTTCCGTTTCTTCTGCTTTTCATGATAAAATAATTAAATCTGTGTCAGATTGCGACAGCTTGTTCAGCATCTGGTTAAACAGATTCGTCCGCAAAATGATCCGGATCAGATTGATGTGCGGTTTGCCAATGCAAATGGTCGTGATCTTCCGTTCTTCGGCCGTTTCAACAATACAGCGCGGAATATTCGTTCCTTTCACCTGAATCACTTCAGCTCCCAGTTCGGTAGCGAGCTTTAAGTTATTGATTAAATGCCGCTGCACATCCAGCTTAATCCGGTCGGGGTCTTCAGCAGGTGTCTGAACGTACAGGACAAACCACCGCGACCGGTAATACGACGCCAGACGGCCCGTTTTGCGGATGATCATGCGGGCGGTCTGATGGTTGGTGCTGATGCAGGCCATGAACCGCTCCGGCTTAACCTGGATGGCGGGCGGCAGGGTCGTTTCGATTTTTCGCTCGACTTGCCCGGCCACTTCCTTGAGCGCCAGCTCGCGAAGTTGTAAGATTTTTTCGGGCTGGAAAAAGTTACGTAGCGCCGTTTCGATCTTCGTCCTGTCGTAAATCTTTCCTTCTTTAAGCCGGGTAATTAACTCATCCGCAGGTAAGTCGATGTTTACGACTTCATCGGCCATGTGCAGTACTTTGTCCGGTACGCGTTCTGTTACGTCAATGCCGGTGATCTGGTGCACTTCCTCGTACAGACTTTCAATATGCTGGATATTAACCGCACTGATGACGTTAATACCTGCGTCCAGAATCTCGATGACGTCCTGCCAGCGCTTTTCGTTTTTGGAACCGGGAATATTGGTATGCGCCAGTTCGTCGACAATGACGAGTTCGGGGTGCGCATTCAAAATGGTCTGCACGTCCATTTCCTCCAGTTCGCGCCCCCGATAGAACAGCTTGCGCCGGGCAATGATCGGCAGACCATCCACCAGCGCCAGGGTTTCGGCCCGGTTGTGTGGTTCAATGAAGCCAATCTGAACATCAATTCCGTTACGTAGTAAGGCATGCGCTTCCTGCAACATCCGGTATGATTTCCCAACCCCCGCACTCATGCCAATGTAAATTTTGAATTTTCCCCGGCGGGACTGTTGAATCAGCCGGAGGAACTGCTCAGCAGATTGATCGCGGTCGTTGTTCATTGCCTTCGCTGGCATTACTGGTCAATGACTAGAA
Organism: Spirosoma fluminis; assembly: GCF_054778895.1. NCBI lineage: Bacteria > Pseudomonadati > Bacteroidota > Cytophagia > Cytophagales > Cytophagaceae > Spirosoma > Spirosoma fluminis. The sequence goes on along the minus strand of NZ_BAAGZD010000041.1, from coordinate 498,270 downwards.
ATTAACGGCTAAACTGGTTGTCAGTGCCGTGTTCGTGGGGCTGCTACCCTTGTCAGTCTGGAAGATGGCGTCCTGGCTGCTGAACGTACGCGCTTCGATCCGAAACAACGCCTGCCGGGTAATTGCATAATCAACATTCACGGAGTAACCCCAGGTTTGAAAGCCATTGGGCTGGTCCGGCGTTCCAGTGGCGATAATAACCCCGCTATTGTCGTCATAGTACTCAACCCGTCCGGCTATCCGAATCTTATCGCTAGGACTGTAGCGCACAATGGCAACGGGCGTGTACCAGACGGAACGTCCGGTCCCGACTCGGCTCCCTCTTACGATCGGTTTCCGATCCGAACCGATGTCGAATCCTAGTGTCAGCCCTACTTTGCCTGGTTGAAGGATGGCATACAGGTTGTGATACATCCGGCTCTGTTTCAACGAATCGGGTCGATCGGACCCAAAGAAGGTGCTCCAGTTCAACGTCACCTTATTGGAAGGACGGTATTGTATCTGTGTACTGACCGACGGGCCAGAATAACCATCCAGCCGCCGGATACGCTGCCAGCCGTTGAGAACCGAGCCAAGCAGCGTCCATTTACCGTTCTGAGTGCTATACGTCAATTTAACTCCTGACAGATAGTAGGGTGAGTTTTCAGCAACCATACTCCGCGTCAGCGTCCAGTTGTCTTTGCCAATCGCGCTTTCAAAACCAATGTGCGATGAGAATATCCCTGCGTCCAGCCACAGGTCGCGGCTCATGCTCAGCTTCACTCCGGCGTTCGCTTCGAAGATATTCCGCACCAGTTCCTGCTCAGCCGCATAGTTGTACTGCGGATACGTACCGACCTGAACGGCCAGGTTCGCCCGCACGCGGTCATCTGTATAAGCTCCCTTCAGAACCGCTAAGTTTACGTTTACCTCGCGATTCCGCCGAAAATTGTACAGGAAATTTGGCCGCTCCTGGCCGGTTTTCGGGGTTGTAAGATCGTGCGAATAATAAGCTTCCACATAACCCGTAAACGTCAATCCGCTTTCTGGAGCTACCGTCGTTGCCGCCTGGGTTGGCGCCCAAGCGGTAGACGTATCTGTAACTTGAGCAAAAGCGTTGACTAACGGGACGACGACCAAGGCCGAAATCTTAAAAAAACAATTCATTTCACAAGCCGCCGTAGCGGTGATTTTGTTGTGTCTTGTGTCACAGAACTGGGTAGTGACCAGCCATCGCCCAGTTCTGTGCTACTACGTAGCTACTTTAGCGTATCTAAGGCGACGTTCAATTCCAGTACGTTTACGGTCGGGGGGCCAAAGAGGCCCAGCAACGGTCCTTTTGTGTGATTGTCGACGAGTTGATTCAGCCGATCAGCGCTAATGCCGCGTACTTTGGCAAGGCGGGCGATCTGAATTTTGGCCCCGGCCGGAGATAGGTCGGGATCAAGACCACTACCCGAAGCGGTTACCAGTTCAGCCGGAATGTCTTCCTGGCGAACCCCAGGATTATGCACCAGAAACGTATTGATACGTGCCTGGACGGTTTTCAGATAGTCAGGGTTGCTGGGTCCTTTGTTCGACCCCGCTGACCCCGCAGCATTGTAGTCGACGGCCGACGGACGGCTGCTGAAGTATCGATCTTCGGCGAAGGCCTGTCCAATGCGTTTATAACCAACGACTTTACCATGTACAGAGACGGTTTCGCCTTTGCCACCACCGGGGGCCAGAGTAGCAATACCGGCAACGACGAGTGGATAAATAACGGAAAGCAACACCAGCATGACAATCGTTAGTCGAATAGCCGGTCCAATGTGAGTTTTCATACTTGTAAAGAGTGAAAGAGCGAAAGGGTGAATGAGCGAAAGATTATTAGCAAGTGAATGGTCAGACGGAAATTTGTATCTGAATCACTCTTTCGCTTATTCACTCTTTCACTCATTTAGAAAAATATTCCTACGACTAAGTCAATGAGTTTGATGCCAATGAACGGCGCGACAATGCCGCCTACGCCGTAGATCAGTAAGTTCCGGCGTAGCAGTGCCGATGCACCGATTGGTTTGTATTCTACCCCACGTAACGCCAGCGGAATCAGCATCGGAATGATGATGGCATTGAATATGACCGCCGACATAATGGCTGATTCAGGACTGTGCAGGCGCATGAGGTTCAAGGCTTGCAGCGCCGGAATCGAGCTGATGAACAAGGCTGGGACAATGGCGAAATACTTCGCTACGTCGTTGGCAATGGAGAAGGTCGTCAGTGTACCCCGTGTGATCAACAACTGCTTACCAATCTCAACAACTTCAATCAGTTTGGTAGGGTCGTTGTCGAGGTCGACCATGTTACCGGCTTCTTTGGCCGCCTGCGTACCGCTGTTCATGGCTACGCCTACGTCGGCCTGTGCCAGCGCCGGGGCATCGTTTGTGCCATCGCCCATCATCGCCACCAGTTTACCGCCGGTTTGCTCATGACGGATGTAGTTCATTTTGTCCTCCGGCTTAGCCTCGGCAATGAAGTCGTCAACCCCCGCTTTCTCGGCAATGAATTTGGCGGTCAGGGGGTTGTCGCCCGTCACCATTACCGTTTTGACACCCATCCGACGCAGCCGCTGGAAACGCTCCTGAATGCCGGGTTTGATAATGTCCTGCAATTCGACAACGCCTTTCACGATCTCGTTTTCGGCGACAACCAGGGGTGTACCTCCATTAGCCGCAATTTCTTTTGCTTTCGCATCGGTCTCGGCCGGGAAAGGATTACCCGCCCGTTGAACGATTGTCCGGATGGAATCAACCGCTCCTTTGCGGATGCGGATGACCTCGGCTGCCTGTTCGCTGATGACGGGGCTGCTACCGAATTGCCCGTTTGTTTCCCGGCTCTGTGTGCCACGAATCGGCAAGTCAATACCACTAGATCGGGTTTCGGCAGTGAACTTTATCAGCGTTGCACCTTCGATTGACAGCGATCGCGTTACGTCAGTCCCCCAGTCTCCACTGCGGGCCAGCTCAACGATTGACTTCCCTTCCGGCGTTTCGTCGGCGAGCGAACTGAGCGCACTAGCCCGCACCATATCGGTCTGGCTCACGCCCGGTGCGGGGTAAAAGCTGGTTGCCTTCCGGTTGCCGATGGTAATCGTACCTGTTTTGTCGAGGAGGAGCGTATCAACATCCCCGGCGGTTTCGACCGCCCGCCCTGATTTGGCAATGACGTTGGCTCGCAGGGCCCGGTCCATGCCCGCGATGCCAATGGCCGACAGTAACCCACCGATTGTGGTTGGAATCAGACAGACAAACAGCGAAATCAGGGCCGCGATAGTAATCGGGGTATTCGCGTAATCAGCGAAGGGCTTCAGCGCTATACAGACGATGATGAAAATTAACGTAAAGCCCGCCAGCAGAATCGTCAGCGCAATTTCGTTCGGCGTTTTCTGACGGCTCGCTCCTTCGACCAGGGCAATCATTTTGTCCAGAAACGATTCGCCGGGTTGGGTTGTCACCAGCACTTTAATGCGGTCAGAAAGCACTTTTGTACCGCCTGTTACGGAGGAACGGTCACCACCCGCTTCGCGAATAACCGGGGCCGATTCACCCGTGATCGCCGACTCATCGATGGTTGCCAACCCTTCAACGATTTCGCCGTCAGAGGGGATGATGTCGCCGGTTTCGCAGAGGAACACATCGCCTTTTTTCAACCGTGAGGATGGGATGACTTCGACCTCATCCAACGTTAATTGACCGACAGGGCGAATGACCTTAGCCGGCGTTTCTTCCCGCGTTTTGCGCAGCGATTCGGCCTGGGCCTTGCCCCGTGCTTCGGCAATGGCCTCCGCGAAATTGGCGAAGAGAACCGTTGCCAGCAGAATAGCCGTAATAGCGATGTTGTATCCCAGCGTTCCCTGGGTTGTGTCGCCCGTAAGCGCGATGTAGATCGTTACCAGCAACATAATCAGCGTACCGATTTCGACGGTAAACATGACCGGGTTTTTGACCAGGACCGCTGGATTTAGTTTCGTAAACGACTCCCGTATGGCCGTTCCAACCAGGTCGCGCTGGAACAGGGTGGGGGATGATTGCTTTGCCATTTTTGTTAGTTTTGAAAAAAGATTGATGTATGACTGTCGAGCAAGCGTCTATCGAGCAGGTTTTTCATAAAGCGGGCTATTCATCGAGCACCGCCTATGCCATCAAAAAGATGCAGGAAGAATTATTGCGTGAACTCAAAATATGTAGTGAACGCATTGATGGTTTTGAGCATAAGTATGGCATGGCTTATGAAGAATTCTACCGTCGTTTTAGTGAACTTACTCAGTTTGGCTTGTTCGAGCGGGAAGATGACATTATGGACTGGCGGGCTGAACTTATCGTATTACGGGGGGGGGGCTAAACGCTTGGCGCAGTTAGTGAAATGAGTCAAGTCCTAGCCGCCTTTAGTTATAACATTACAGCCTCGACCTCGCTGGAGCCCATTGAGCGTCCTGATGTCACACAGATACATGGTCGGATCACGTTTTTAGATGAGTCGGTTCTGCACATTCGGGAAAACTACGTAGTTGACCCGGAATGGACGGATTACGCTTATCATTGGCAAACCGCCGACAATCGATTCATTCATCGCTGGGACAACGCACACCCCGTTTCTTTCGACACTTCGCCCCACCACCAGCATGTCGGTTCGGAGGAGAACGTTCAGCCTTCAGAACCGATGACATTAGAGAAGGTGCTAACCATCATTGCACACCGTATCGGCGAATCGCAACTTACTTCAGACTAAAATACTCCGCCAGTGGTCCAAGGGCTAGTGCCGGGAAGAATGATAAAGCGGTAATAATGAAGATGACCGCGAAAATCATCAACCCAAACGTCGGTGTATCTACCGGCAGCGTTCCCGAGGACTCCGGTACGTACTTCTTCCGCGCTAACAATCCGGCAATCGCCACCGGACCGATGATGGGTATGTAACGGCCCATAATCAGCACGATGCCTGTTGCGAAATTCCAGAAGAAGTTGTTGTCCGCGAGTCCTTCGAAGCCCGAGCCGTTGTTGGCGTTAGACGACGTGAACTCATACAGTATTTCCGAAAAGCCGTGGAAACCAGGGTTGTTCAGCCAGGCCGATGGTTTCACCGCCCACGACGCATCTCCATAGTTGATGAAAAGCCAGGCCGCCAGGGCGGTGCCGCCTTTTACCAGTAAGGCACTTAACAGCGCTACCAGCGAGGCAATCTTGATCTCCCGTGCCTCTACCTTACGCCCGAATAGCTCCGGCGTTCGTCCGACCATCAGACCTGCCACAAAGACAGCGATAATCAGAAAGTAATAGAAGTTGAGCAGCCCCGCGCCGACCCCGCCGTAAAAGGCGTTCACCATCATGCCCAGTAGTTCCATCGTACCCGACATAGCCATTGAAGAATCGTGCATGGAGTTGACCGAACCCGTTGAAATAATGGTGGTCATGATGTTCCAGTACGCCGATGCCAGCGGTCCGAAACGTACTTCTTTGCCTTCCATCGCCCCCGTTGGCTGGGCTACGCCCAGGTGTGCGATAGCCGGATTGCCACCCAGTTCGCTAACAAGGGTAGGAACTAACAGCGCTAGCATCCCGATGGTCATGACGCCATAAATGACCCAGGCAAAGCGTTTGCGATTGATGAAAAAGCCCAGGGCGAAAATCATTGCAATCGGGATGAGTGTCTGCGCAATCATCTCGACCATGTTCGTCAGGTAATCAGGGCTTTCGAGCGGGTGCGCTGAGTTCGTGCCAAACCAACCCCCGCCGTTCGTGCCGAGGTGTTTGATGGCAATGAAACCAGCAGCGGGTCCGCGCGAAACGCCAATCGTATCACCCTGCATCGTGACGACAGAATCTTTCCCGTCGAAGCTGGCGGGCGTTCCATTAAATACCAGAATGAGGGCAACGATCAACGAGCCCGGCAACAACAGCCGGGTGATGGACTTGACAAAAAAGACGTAGAAGTTGCCGACCGTCTCCACGGTTTTGGGCATGAACGACCGGAACAGCAGCACGGCTGCCGCAATACCCGTAGCTGCCGACACAAATTGCAGGAACATCAGCACACCAAGCTGCGTCAGGTACGTAGCGCCCGATTCGCCCGAATAGTGCTGTAGGTTACAGTTAATCAGAAAGCTGATCGCTGTGTTGAACGCCAGATCGGGCGTTTGCGACGGGTTGCCGTCCGGGTTCAGAGGCAGGCTTCCCTGGGTTACCAGCATCACGAACGCATACACCAGCCAGACCGCATTGATGGTCAGCAGGGCAGCCAGGTTCTGTTTCCAGGTCATCTCCTGGCTGGGATTGATCCCGCCCAGGCGATAAATAAACCGCTCCAGCGGTTTCAAAAAGTCGAACAATGATGGTTCGTCTTTGAATACATTAGCAAGATACTTGCCCAGCGGAATCGCCAGCAGGACCGTTAGTCCATACATCACAACTACGCCCATCCATTCAGTAAACATATGCGTTAGGAGTTAAAACTTTTCCGGTTTAATCAAGACGTACAGCATGTACGCGAAAACCAGCAGTGCAGCAATGAAAACGAGTATGATCATGTCGATAATGGATTAGATTTTCTCGAACCACTCGATGCAGCTATAGAAGAAAGCAAAGCACAGTAGTGCCGAGAGCAGTAAAAGCAGGAGAGTCCCCATTTTAGAGAATACGTTTGGTTTGTATTCACTACGTTGCCAACCCAGTGCCAAACCGTAAATTCTATTTTCTCTGAATGGTAATTTACTGATTATGAAGGCGTAGTGAATTGTTAAAACGAACGAGCGGTTTTGAGGGAGGTATAGTTTTCTCAAAATGAAAAGCGGATATTCTCAATTTGAGAATGGGGGAGCCCTAAAACACGGAATAGAGCATTGAAAAGCTGTTCACCTTTAAAGCCAGTATGGCAGCAACAGAATCAGCTCACAACTAGAACCTGGATCAGCTCACCGCTGGTGGTCTGTTAGACGCCGTGGGTATCGTTTTTGGTGATATGGGTACGTCGCCTTTGTATACGTATCGGGCCGTTATCGAAGATCATGTTGTCGACGAGACGCTCGCGCCTGGCGGGTCCTCGGTGATCTTCTGGATGATTCAGGGTTCGATCGGACTGAGTGGATGCGACTGTGCAGCTTAATCCCAACGCAGCTTTGTACATCGGCTGGCGCATAGTAAGCCAGGAACAGTACGGTTTTTTTGCCGGTATCGGCTCGTCGACTATCAATAGCACAGTTACCCGGGGGCTCGTTACCGACGAGTACAAAGGGGTGATTGCTGATGCTGGATTTGCTGTCATTTACGATGCCAACATCGTTAACGTTGGCCTGGCAGCTGGCCTGGATCACCTGTCTGATCGTAACCAAAACTCCTGGAACTACCATCGACGGCCCTGGTTTGGGGTTCTGTTCGGGATGAATCTGAATTAATCAAACTTATTTTTTCAGGCCATACTCATCCAGCTTTCGGTAGAGTGTCGCCAGAGAAATGCCCAGTACACGAGCCGCTTCCACTTTCTGATTACTGGTCAGTTGCAAAATACGCCCGATATGCTGCCGTTCCAACGTATCCAGCGTCAAATCATGGCTGCCAGTATATGCATTTCCGTCGCGGATGTCTACCGGTAGATCGCCCGGTTTCAAATAGGGGCCATCGGCCAGAATAACGGCTCGTTCGATGACGTTTTTCAGCTCCCGGATATTTCCCTTCCACGGGTGTTGCTGCAACTTCTGGATAAACTCCGGGCTGAGCTGCAGGTCGCGTTTGCCAATTTTGATTGCGTCGCGCCGGGCGAAAAATGTGGCCAGCTCCGGAATATCGTCACGGCGGTCGCGGAGGGCAGGAAGTTCAATCGAAAACACCGACAGTCGATAGTACAGATCCAGGCGAAAATGACCAGCATGGGCTTCCTGTTCCAGGCTTCGGTTGGTAGCGGCCACTACACGCACATCTACCTTGGTGGGTCTGGTATCGCCGACGCGCATAAACTCGTGCGTTTCGAGCACCCGCAAGAGTTTAGCCTGTAAGTCGAGGGGCATCTCCCCAATCTCATCCAGAAAAAGGGTACCTTTGTCGGCTTCCGAGAACAAGCCCTTCTGGTCGCGGCTGGCCCCGGTGAAGGCACCCGCCCGATGTCCAAACAGCTCGCTTTCCAGAATTTCTTTGCTCAGGGCACCGCAATTGATTGCAACAAATGGGCCTTTTCGGCGAAGACTGGCGTAGTGAATGGCCTGGGCAAACACCTCTTTGCCGGTGCCCGTTTCACCCGTTAGAAGTACGGTTGTATCGGTTATGGCTACTTTGCGGGCCAGATCGATAGCCTGTTGCACGGCCCGCGACCGACCGATGATGCTGTCGAACCCGTACCGCTTACTCACCTGTTGCTCTAACTGCCGGATGCGAAACTGCAATTCCGCCTTCTCGATGGCCCGACTCACCAGGGGTATAATCCTGTCGTTATCGTCGCCCTTCGTGATGTAATCAAAAGCCCCGTTTTTAATAGCGGCCACGCCATCGGCGATGGTGCCGTAAGCCGTCAGTACAATGACTTCGGTAGCAGGATAAGCCTGTTTAATCAGTGTGGTTAACTCAATGCCGTTTTTATCGGGAAGCTTTACGTCGCTGATGACAAGCTGTATTTCCTCGCGTTCGAGGGTTTTCAGACCACTTCGCGCATCGGCGGCTTCCAGAACAGTATAGCCTTCCAGACTGAGGATGCGTGCCAGGAGTTGACGAAGCCGGTCTTCGTCGTCAATTAAAAGGATGGTTGCCGCCAAAACACAATACGTTAGAACAGGTCAATTTGCTAACCCGAGCAAAAGTAAAACTTCGTGGCTAATCTGGATAGACATTAACCGATAACTCGTAAAATGCGGTATAGCCACGGTTGCCGACGGCCGGGGACTGCCGGTGAACTGAACGACACGGATAATATAGGCAGCTTGCTTAACTTTGGGCATCTCAACGTATGATCCCAGTTATTGATCATCAGCGAGGTAATTAGTTTCCAATGCAACCTTCTGTATAACATGACCACTACCCAATCACCTGAATTGGCGTCTCTTTTCCCCAAAGACGCTGCTCAAATCCCCGCCGATTATCAAATTGAGCCCATTCACCAACGCGAATACTTACTCAACGGAGCGATGCGCCCGTGGAATGGGCCTGTTTCCGAGGTTTATTCACCTATTTGCATTCCGGATGCCGACGGAACGTTAAAACGGCAACTCGTCGGAAGTTTTCCCGTTACTACGCCCAAGGAAGCGCTGGAAGCGCTTGATGCGGCCGTAGCCGCCTATGATAATGGTCGGGGTGAATGGCCGCAAATGTCGGTAGCTGGCCGAATCGAATGCATGGAAACGTTCGTCGGCAAAATGCTGGAGCAGCGGAAACTGGTCATCAACCTGATCATGTGGGAGATCGGTAAGAACCTGGCCGACGCCACCAAAGAGTTCGATCGCACGGTAAAATACATTTACGATACCATCGACACGCTCAAGAATATGGACCGCAATTCGTCGCGGTTTCGGATCGAAGAGGGAATCATTGGGCAGATCCGACGTTCACCGCTTGGCGTCGTGCTGGCGATGGGGCCGTTTAACTACCCACTCAACGAAACCTATACGACGTTGATTCCGGCTATCCTGATGGGCAACACGATCCTGTTCAAAACGCCTAAGCACGGTTCGTTGCTGCATTACCCGCTGCTCGAAGCCTTCCGGACCAGTTTCCCGAAGGGCGTAGTGAACTCGCTGTACGGCCGTGGTGCCGACGTAGTGCCGCCTGTGATGCAGTCGGGTAAGGTGAACGTACTGACGCTCATTGGCTCGAGTCGGGTGGCCGATCAGTTGCAACGTCAGCACCCCAAACTGAACCGCCTTCGGTCGGTGATGAGCCTGGATGCGAAGAATGCGGCTATCATTCTGCCCGATGCCGATCTGGATGTGGCCGTGAAGGAGTGTTTGCTCGGTTCTCTGTCATTCAATGGACAGCGGTGTACAGCCATCAAGATCATCTGGGCGCACCGCTCCGTTGTCGATGAATTTTTGAAGCGTTTCAGTCCCGAAGTAAGCAAACAGAAATTAGGCATGCCCTGGAACGACGGCGCGCAAATCACCCCACTGCCTGAGCCACATAAGACCGAATACCTGGCCGACATCATCGCGGATGCGAAAGCGGGGGGCGCGTCGATTGTCAACGACGGTGGGGGAGAAGTGACAGCTTCGTTGTTCAAACCGGCGGTTGTCTATCCGGTTAAAGAAGGCATGCGATTGTACCGCGAGGAGCAGTTCGGCCCGGTAATTCCGGTGGTGCCCTACGACGACGAGGAAGAGTTTATTGACTATCTGATTACGGACGATCACGGTATGCAGGCCAGTATTTTTGGTACTGATCCTAATGCCATCGCTCAACTTATCGATCCGTTGGTAAACCTGGTGAGTCGCGTTAACATTAATGCCCAGTGCCAGCGCGGCCCCGACACCTTTCCGTTTACAGGGCGTAAAGATTCGGCCGAAGGAACGTTGTCGGTGGAAGATGCGCTGCGCTCGTTCTCGATCCGTTCGGCGGTGGCTACCAAAGACACCGGAGCAAACAAGCAGATCCTGAACGACATTGTCGGACATCACAAATCCGAGTTCTTGAGTACGAATTTTATATTCTAATGCCGGGTTCAGTAGGTTGCCGGCCTATTGACAAACGAGCCAGCAACCTATTGCCAAAACTGAATGCTGACAGCCACCAAACTTTCAAAATCGTTTACTGAGCTTACTAACGATACCGTACAGGCCGTTCGGAACGTATCATTTACGCTCGAAACGGGCCAGGTTATGGCGCTGGTAGGAGCCAGTGGTTCGGGTAAGAGTACATTACTGAATGTATTAGCCGGATTAGCCGACGCTGATACGGGAGAGGTTCGGCTGAACAACGAGCGAGTGCCGGGACCGTCGGAGGTGTTAGTGCCCGGCCATGCGGGCATTCGGTTGGTGCACCAGGAGTATCAACTCATGCCGAACGTATCGGTACGCGACAACATCGCCTATGCCTTGCGTTACTTCGAGAAAAGCTACCGCGATTACCGGGTTGACCAGCTTCTCAAATTGTGCCGGTTAACCGAGGTACAGATGCGATTGCCCCGTAACGTATCGGGGGGCGAAAAGCAGCGAACGGCTATTGCCCGCGCCGTTGCTGACAAGCCGACTATACTACTGTTAGATGAGCCGTTTAGTCACCTCGATCTGCCAAACCGGCTCATCGTGCGTGACCTGCTGTTCGATCTGGTCCGTCATGATGATACGTCCTGCCTGTTTGTGACGCACGACGCCACCGATGCGTTGTCTATCGCCGATAAGCTGGGAATCCTGCGCGATGGCCGCTTGATTCAACTGGATGCGCCAACATCCGTATATCACCAGCCCCTAACGACCTATGCCGCCCAAATGACGGGTGTGGCCAATATTATCAAAGCCAAGTACCTGCCGCTATTGGGACTGCCTGAAGCCGACAAAGCGGATGCGTTGTTGTGCCTGCGGCCGGAGCAGATACGGCTCAATGAGGCCGGTAGCCCGGGTACGATACGTGCCGTTTATTTTAAAGGCAGCCACTACGAGCTTGAAGTCGAGCTGAGCCGTTACGTTTGCCTGCGTACGCTAACTACACGAACGGATTTACGAGTTGGTCGGCAGGTCGGTATCTCCGTTGACCCGGATGCGGTTTGGTGGCTCCAGCGCTAGCTTCCCGTAACCATTCCGGCGTAGCGCAGTTTTGATCTAAACAAGCTGACAAAACGGTATGGAATCGAACGAAGGAAAAGGCTACCACGGCAAAGAGGAATCGCAGGGGAACAACGGTTTTCTGGTTCACGAAGAAACCGAGAATGTGAAGCCAACGGGTGTAGACGATGAGTCGAACGGCATGACAAACGACGATTATCTCGGAAAGAGCAACAAAGAGAACCGGGATGAGGACTAGACAAGTCAAATAGAGCTAAATAAAAGACACAAGCTGTGAGCGTTGCGGTCCTGCATGCTCACAGCTTGTGTCTTTCTTCTATACTCTAAATTTGCCTACATCAATCGCTTGATGAGCTGTTCTACCGAGATGCCTTCCGCTTCGGCTTTGAAGTTACGCACCACGCGGTGACGAAGAATGGGTAAGGCTACAGCTCGCACATCTTCAATATCCGGCGAGTATTTGCCATTTAGCAAGGCATTGCACTTTGCCGCCAGAATCAGGGCCTGCGAAGCCCGTGGGCCCGCTCCCCACTCTAAATACTGATTCGCATCCGTGGCCGCCATTTCTGTATTCGGCCGGGTTTTGTGCACCAGCTTAACCGCGTATTCCACTACGTTGTCGACAACCGGTACGCGACGAACCAGATGCTGGAAATCGCGGATTTCTTCGCCGGTGATCACGCGCTGCACGTCATAACGCTGGTCCGACGTGGTGTTTTTCACAATGTCCAGTTCCGACTGATACGAAGGGTAGTCGAGGTAAATGTTGAACATGAAGCGGTCGAGCTGCGCTTCGGGGAGGGGGTACGTACCTTCCTGCTCGATGGGGTTCTGGGTGGCCAACACGAAGAACGGCCGACCTAAGCTGTATTTCTGACCGGCTATGGTAACCGCGTACTCCTGCATCGCTTCGAGCAGAGCCGACTGCGTTTTAGGGGGCGTCCGGTTAATCTCATCGGCGAGGATGATGTTGGCAAAAACGGGTCCTTTGATGAACTTGAAATTACGCTCCTGGTCAAGGGTTTCCGAACCCAGAATGTCGGAAGGCATCAAGTCCGGTGTAAACTGAATGCGATTGAAATCCAGGTCAAGCGCTCCGGCGATGGTCTGGATTAACAGCGTTTTTGCTAATCCTGGTACCCCGACCAGCAGACAGTGCCCCTGACAGAAGATCGCCGTCAGCAGCAGCCGCACGGTTTCGTCCTGACCAATGACAACTTTAGAGATTTCGGTTTTTAATTTCTGGTAGGAATTGGAAAGGGCTTCCGCAGCCGCGACATCGGATGAATAAGGCATTTGTTAACGGATAATTGAGTAAGGAAAAACAGAAACTGAATAATGAGGAAAGCCCCAGAACAAATGACCAGCAAATTAGCATTATTGCTGCTTTGCTGGTCATTTATTTCGGCAAACATTATTCAATCATTCATTGCCGCTACTTCCACCCAAACTGGCGGCACTTCCCTGCGTGGTACCAAAAATTCGGCACCCCTGAAATTCGGGATCAACGGTGATATACACATCCGCAACTGACTTCCGGAACCAACTGTCGATGGCCGTATTCTTTTTGTTAGTCAGCACGATATTCTGAAGTTTTTCAAAGTCTAATTTGAAGTCGGCGGTATGCGGAGCCACTTTGCTCTTGAAATACAGCAGCCGAACAGCACTCTTGCCATCTTCGGTCCGGTACGGAAGGGCCGCCGAAACGCTGCCCACTTTCATGGTATCCAGCATCTGGAAAAGAGCGTATTCCATAGAACCATCCATCGCCAAGCGGCTGCTGCCCGATTGGGGATCACGTAGCAGGCCACCTGCATCGGCGGTCGCTTTATCTTCCGAGAAGTCGTGAGCGGCTTTGTCAAACTTCAACGAGTCAATCTGGATCAGCGTACGCAGACTGTCCAGGTAACGAGTTGGGCCAGTCAGGTCTAACCGGTTGTAATCGGGACGTAACAGAATGTGCCGGGCGTGGTATTCGGCCCCCCGGGTTTCCAGCAGCTGAATCAGGTGCAGACCAAACTCCGATTCAACAATATCCGACAGTTCATTGGGCTTAAGTTTCAGGGCCGCGCCTTCGAAGGGGGCTACCATCATGCCCCGCTTGGCAAAGCCTAAGTCGCCCCCGTTTTGTGCGGAGCCAACGTCTTCCGAAGTTTCTTTGGCTAGTTTGGCAAAATCTTCACCGGCTTCAACGCGCTTTTTAATATCAATCAGTCGCTGACGCAATGCCTCTTTCTGTTCTTTCGTCGGTTTGGCAAAGCGAACGATCTGGCCGACTTCTACTTCGGCGGGCATATACGGCAAACTATCTTTGGGAATTGCATCGAAGAATTTACGAACCTCGCGGGGAGTCACCTTAACGTCCGTTGTGATTTTCTGCTGCATCTTCTGAACGATCTTCTGGTCTCTTACCTGCTGGCGTAATTCGCTTTTGAGCATCTCCAGGCTTTTGCCGTAGGCTTCGACAATGTTCTTCTCCGAGCCGAACTGCTGCGCCATGTACTGCATCCGCGAGTCAAGCTCACTGTCAACCAGTTTTTCTTCGACGACAACCGAGTCAATTTCGGCTTTGGCGAGCATCATCTTATTGATAACCAGGCTCTCCAGAAGCTGACACTTCTGCGGAGGAGTCTGGTTCTGGCCAACGTACGACTGGTAGGCTTCTTCCAGATCGGACCGTAATACGTAGTAATTGTCGACCTTGGCAATGATCTTGTTCAGGCTGATTCCCTGACCCTGCCCAAACACGGGAGCCGTCAGACACCAGCCAACCAATAGAACGAACGCACTGCTAATTACTTTTTTCATGTCTAAATATACGAACAGAACGTGTAGCGCCCTGACTTTTAAGGTTTTTTAAGTTTACAAACAACGCGCGCAGCTTTCCTGGCCCGTCGTGACCGGGACTCGGCTGGTAGGGTTATTTAGTGAGTTTACGAATCTCATCTTCGTTGACTTTTACCGGATATTTCTGCCGAAGCTGAGCGATCCACTGCCGTTCGAGCACCGACTGGTAGTCATTGATAACGGTTCCCCGGGCTTCGGCAAACGTTTTGGCCCGCGCTGGTTCAATGCGGTCGATGATGACCGAAATCGCTTTGTTATCGCGCTGCAGGGTCGTTGTCCCCACTTTCCATTGACTAATACTATCCAGATACGGGTTAGCGCCCTGGGCAAAGGCTCCTTCCAGAATGGTCACGGCGGGCGAATCGGAGGCCGACTGCGGTTTGCTGCTGAGCACTTTCGCTACGTCGGTTTTGGCCGTAGAAAAATACTGGAACGTTACCCGCCGATGCACTTTCGGGTCGGCTGCCGTAGTCAGGCCGGGCCGTGCACCCTGGTAATCTTTCTCCATGATGCGGCTCAGCGCAACGCCGTTCTGTTGCAGGTAATTTACCACGGCCCGGATGCGACTGGTCGACACTGAATCGGATTCGGACGGGTCGTGGGAGCCGGTCACTTCCACAATATACTCGGGATTACGGGTCATGGCGACCAGTACGTCGAACAAGGTTTCGCGCAGGGATGGCGTCAGCACCGTTTGATTTTTGTCGTAGGCCAGATCGGGTGCCGACCGGCGAAGCTGATACGGTGGCTTGCCGTTGAGCATATCGGTGGCCTGCTTCAACAGGGCCTCGTTTTGCGCAACAATAACTGTGGCTACGGCACGTTCCGGGAAACGGTACTTCTCTTTGTTCTGGTCGTAATACTGTAGCTGGCCCGTTGAGTCCGTCATGGAACGCTCCCAGACGTTGCGTTCCATCACCTGCGATAACAGCACCCCGTCGCGGATTTCGCTGAGCAGTGACCGAAACTCCGGTGACTTCTTGTCCAGATTAGCTTCTTCGGTCGCAATCAACTGGTCGCCGATAAACCGGTCGAGCAGTCGGCGCATGGCCGTAGCGGGCGAGCCCAGAGGGAGCGTTGCCTGAACGGCCGCGGCTGGTAAGGCTGGGTTGCGCTGCGGTTGCTGGCGCTGGCGAACATAAGCGAAAAACTCATTGGCCGTGTAAGGCTTGTCGGCGATCGTTACAATCGCTTTGTTTTGCAGACCCGGCTCCAATGGCTCAGTGTATTTCCATTGCCCACGTAGTAAACTGCTGTCGGCTTTGGTAAGAGCCGTAGTCACCACCGCTTTGTCTTCGTTCACTGAATACTCTTTCCGTAACCGCTGAACCGTGGCCTGCCGTAATACGTCGGCGCGGGTGTCGGTCGTCACCCGCTGGCGCAGAGCGGGAGCCAGTTCGGTATATGGTTCGAGACCTATCCGGCTGATGAGTTTGATGATGTGCCAGCCGTAGTTGGTACGTACCGGTTGTGAGTAATCGCCGGGATTCCTGAGGGCAAAGGCGGCTTCTTCAAAGGCGGGCACGTGCCGACCCGTCGTGAAAGTGGGTAATACGCCCCCGTTGTTGCGGGACGTAACGTCGTCGGATACTTCGCGGCAAACCGTCTCGAACGACTCACCTTTCTGCAGACGGGCATAAGCCGCATCGATGCGCCGTTGAGCCGCTGCCTGTCCGGCTTCATCGGCGCTTGGGCTCATCCGAACCAGAATGTGAGCGGCATTGATTCGACCCCGACTCGGCCGGCGGTCATTGACCTTGATCAGGTGGTAGCCAAAACGAGTACGAACCGGGGCCGAAATTCGTCCGGCAGGCGTAGCGTAAGCCGCATTTTCCAGGGGATAAATTGCCGAAAACGCCGTGATGTAGCCCAGGTCACCCCCTTTAGAAGCGGTAATCGCATCTTTCGACTGCTCGCGGGCCAGTTTGGCAAAGTCTTCCCCTGCCAGCGCCTGTTTATGAATCGCCTGAATGGTTTGGTACGCTGCCAGGGTATCGGCCGGGGCGGCATCTTCAACGACCGGAATCAGAATGTGGGCGATGTTAAGTTCTTCCTGCATCCGCTGATACGCTTCGGCCGCCAGGGATTCGACCAGCACTTTATCGGTCAGATACGACTGCGCCAGCTGCTTCCGATAGGTATTCATCTCTTCGCGGAAGGCCTCGGTCGTGTCTCGACCTTCGGTTTCGGCCGCGAGCACTTTCAGCTTCAGGTTGGTATACAGATCAAAGTAATCCTTTACGTCCGTCCGCTGAGCGGAGTCCGACGAAAGCTGGTTCTTCGTGAACGACTGAAAGAAATCGTCGGTAGAAAAGTCTTTGTTCCCCAGCGTCAGAATAACCGGTTGTGGGGGTGTTTGCTGAACGACGGGTGCGGTTGTTTTACAGGCTGTAACGAAAAAAGCCAGCAAAAGACCGCCGGTGAGGTGGCGCATAGCGTCGAAAAAATGTGATGTCAGGATATTAAACGAACAGATTTGAAGAGAAAAACATTCGCTCAAATCGGTATAGGATTGAGATAGCTGACGGTGCGAACCAGGTTTTACGTAGTAACGACAAAGTTGCCGGTTAGCGTACAGGGCGAATCGTTACAGTCTTCAGGGTAATGTCATAGTCAAGCCGGTACTCGAACGTATCGCGCAGATTTCGACCCGTAAATACGGCCGGAACGCGCACGAATCGCTGCTTTTTCTGCCGAAACTTGGCTTCTGCTATTTCCATACTGCTTTGGCCCAGTAAGTCATCATTGTCGAGTTGATCCACCAGCTTGAGACCAACGCCCGAAGCAGCTAAGCCGGCCGCTACGTATTTCAGCGGGGTTAGCACTTCGGTTGCCGTAATCAGAAACGCGGCTGGTCCACTCACCAGATTATGCACTTTCCGGACCTGCTCCAGCAACTGCTTCGCGCGGTTGTAATCGTCTACTTCAATCAATACGAGTGAGGCTACGATTTTGCCGTTACGGGGTAGTTCGAGCTGAATCGGCTGAGCCTGGCGTGGACCGGATGCCTGTAGATCAAGCAACTGGTTTTTCTGAACCGGCTCCACGCCCCAGCCCCCGTTCACTACGGCAACCGGTTTGTTAGCGGCATCGTAGCTGGTTAACGAATACGCCATCATCAGCTCGTCGCGTCGACTCACGGTTTCTTCCAGATTCACTGCTTTCAGGGATCGGGGAGCTAGCTCGGCAGTGAGCGCTGGCTGACGGGCGCAGCCCATGAACGCCAGCATCGTAATTAAGCAGAGTAAGCAGATTCGCATGATGAGTTAAACCAAAGCATGAACTTCTTCAACAATAGACTGACCCGATGAGCCGTCGCCACTGGTCCATTGCCAGCGCTCGTGCAGCCGAATCCGGCCGTCGGGTAAAAGTTCTGGCGTAGACTGACAGCGACCGGTCATCAATTCGCCCTGGGTATTGACGTGCTGATAGCGCATATCGAGGCTGTTGTCGGGCTGAACGGTAGCAATCAAAAATCCTTTCGCAATCGACCCTCCTTTGTAGTCAGCCCATACAACCTGGCCTTCCTGATGGTAGTGAAACAACGTATCGCCACTCACTTCGCCATTGGCGGTGTTCGTAACGGAGCGAAATAGCTTATTGTCGTACATAGTTCGTCTGAACCGCACGGGCGGCCCCGCCGGACTGAGAGGATTAGAAGGATTTACAGGACTTTGTTTTTGCAAGTGCACTGGGGCATAATTCTGTAAATCCTTCTACTCCAGGCAACGTCGGCAATTTTCTTAAATAAGTAACAAAATCCTGTACCTCCATTTAACCGGATAAATCCCGCGGGGTCGCCCAGGCGGTTCAGACAGTAGGCTCCTGCTGACTGAGGCAGTGGAAACTACCCAGGCCCCACACAATATCTGTCGAATCAATACCGACGATTTTGCGATCCGGAAAACACTGCCCGATTATGTCCAGCGCCGGTTGGTCCTTATCGCAGCGGAACGTAGGAACGATGACCGAGCCGTTGGTGATCAGGAAATTGGCGTATGAAGCGGGTAACCGCAGGCCATCGCTCACGACCGGATCGGGCATGGGCAACTCGACAATGTTGAGTTGTTTGCCGTTCAGCAGCCGCATCTGGCGCAGTTCGTGGTGAATCTCCTGCAAAAACGGATAATTATCGTCGTTCGGATCAGGCTCATAGGCGGCTAACACCGTGTCTTCGTTCACAAACCGGACCGTGTCATCGATGTGCCCGTCGGTATCGTCGCCAACGATGCCTTCTTCAACCCAGAGCACCTGCTGAACCCCGTAATAGTCGCACAGGTACCGCTCAATATCGGCCTGCGTCAGGTGACTGTTGCGGTTCTGGTTCAGTAGGCACGCCCGGCTGGTCAGCACGGTACCAGCCCCGTTGAATTCCACCGAGCCGCCTTCCATGATAATCCCCGGTGTTACGTAGTCCAGGCCCCGATAATGGGCAATCTCAACCGGAATGAGGTCGTCGCGATCGTACGGCGGATACTTACCTCCCCAGGCATTGTAGCCCCAGTTCACGATCATGCGTTGCTTTTTCTCGGGGTTTATCAAAAATGCCGGACCATGATCGCGGCACCAGGAATCGTTGGTGGGGTGAGACAGGAGTGTAATCCGGCTCATGTCGGCACCAGCCGCCAGCAGCCGTAGTTTGGCCGCCTGAATAACAATATTGTTATGGGCGTTGATACAGACCTCTTCGCTCTCAGAAATGGCTTTGATAAAGTCGATGTAAGCCGGAAACATAAGCTCCTGCCGCTCTTTTGTCCAGGACGCTTCGGTATGCGGCCAGCTCAGCCAGGTGGCTACGTGCGGATGCCATTCGGCCGGGAAAAAGAAGCCTTCCCGAGTTGGGGTCGGCGTAAGTTCAGATGATGTATTCAAGGATATGCTGTTGGTACGGGTACAAACTAGGCCGCAAAGGTACAAAATTAGCCTGGGTCAGTCAGTAGATTCGCAGTTAAACCGTTGTGGCTAAGCGGCTGATCGCATCTACGGTTAACCCTTCAAAATTGTCGATAACCAGGCTGGCACCGCTGTCTGCCAGTTCTTCACGGGTGTGGGTGGTTGCCAGCGCCACTACGTTCATCCCCGCCCTAAGCCCTGCCTCAATACCCGCAAAAGCGTCTTCAAAGACAACGCATCGGGCTGGCTCGAGGCTTAGACGTTCAGCGGCTTTCAGGTAGATTTCGGGATCGGGTTTGCCGCGCTCCACCATGCTGGCATCTACTACGGTGTCGAAGTACGGGCGCAGCTGAAGACCGTCGAGGGTAAACTGAACGTTGCTCATGGGTGCCGACGTACCGACCGCCAGTTTAACGCCCTGGGCTTTGAGGGCACTCAGAAAGCTCCGTAAACCCGGCGCGGGTTGCAGATGTAACCGGTATAACTCGCGGTAAATAGCCTCTTTTTCTTCGGTCAGAACAATGAGTTCGCCGTCGGCAATGGGCCGCTCAAATACGTACGTCATGGCATCCGCCGATACGTGTCCGTTGATGTGTTCGAGGTACTGGTCTTTGGTTAACGGGCGGTTGTAATGATGGGCAAATTGAAGCCAGGCGTTGACGTGAAAGTCGATGTTGTCGATCAGCACGCCGTCCATGTCGAAGAGGGCACCCCAGGAATGGGGTGCAAACGTAGCGTTGGGCATAGAACGAAGTTTTAGGCGCAAAGAAAGGGCATTGTACCCGGTTCGGTTCTGGCGGCTGACTAATTTATTCGTGGGCGGCCAGAACCGAACCGGCCAATCCGAGTTAAGCTTGAATGGCTACGTATCACTCGATTCCTGATCAGATCAATCTCTTGCTGGCGCAAAATCAGTCGCCCGAAGCAACCTTACAGCAACTCGTCCAAACCGTCGGTACAGCCCTGGCGGCTGATCGCTGTTTTCTTTACGTTCGGCAGCCGGATCAGCAGCACGGGCGGATTGCCTTTTGCTGGTGCAGGGACGACACCATTCCGAATGTTATCCAGCCCGACTGGCAACCGGATACCATTGATCTGCCCAACGAAGATCCGCTGTTCAGAGCGGCCAATACGATGCGTCCATCGGTCTACGTAGACGATGTTGAAACGGCGGGGCCGGACGTATTGAATCGTGATTTCGAGCACAAGACTTTTGGTCACCGTGCGCTGATCCACGCCCACATCCAGCAGGACGGCCAGTTGTGGGGAATACTCCAGCCGTGTATGTTTGGGAAGCCCAGACACTGGACAGGTGAAGAAAAAGCCCAGCTTGAGACTGCTTTGCCTTGTTTGCAACCGGTTATCGCTGATTACGTAGGGTCACTGGCTACGTAGCCGGGTAAGTCGGGCGTGGAGAGAACATCGCCTGCCAGCACGGCTGCTTCGTGCAACAGCTCCGTCGCGACCAGTTCGTCAGAAACCTCCTCAATCCGTTCGTCAAAGGTGTCAATATCGTCTTCCGTTGTTTCCGAAGTGGACTGCATACCGACCAGCAACCGACCCACGTAGAGCAGACTAAGCGAAAAACGTAACTCGGGTAAGATGCGGCTGTGGCGGGTTGAGGGTTCTGCATTCATATACGGTAGTAACAAAAGCACGGCCCGCTTGGGTTCGTCCCGGCTAGAGTTCCTTGATTTTCATGTTCCGGAAATAGATGGGTGCTCCGGCATGTTTGCCCTGCAAGCCAATGTACCCGCGCAGGGGGAGTTCGGCGGCTGGTTTATTCAGCCAGGCGGGTACTTCGGAGCCGTCGGGATTTTTCTTGGCATCCGTAAACTGGCTCAGATCAATGGTGTTGACCAGCTGGTTGTTCAGTACTACGTAAATCAGCTTACCCTGGCAGGTGATTGTGTAGCGGTTCCATTCGCCGGGCTTTTTCACGGCACTCTTCACGGCCGCCTGGTGGCCGAAGAAAGCACCGGAACGCCAGTTGGCGGGCGATTCGGCCCATTGCCTGGCAAAGTCGTCGGCAATCTGAATTTCCACGGAGTTGGGTATCCAGTTGGTGGTATCGCTGGCATGAACCACGACGCCACTGTTGGTGCCGTCGGCAGTCTTGAACTGCAAGTCGAGTATGAAGTCAGTATAAAGTTGCTTGGTCCAGATGGCTTTATCCGCCGTGGCCGTAAGCTCTCCTTCCTCCATCTTCCAGACGCCTTTCGGATAATTGGCATCCGATAAATCGGTTTCGAACAGGTATTTCCAGCCCGCTCCGACCGGATTGGGGTGGCCTTTGGGGGGCGTCTGCGCGAACGTTGAGCAGGCTAAGCTGAAGAGGGTTACAGTAATCGCCAGGGATAAGACTTTTGTCATGGCTTGTTAGGCAGGGGATGTATTGATTACAAAAAAACGGAAAGTTAGCCACAAGCCCGCAAACAGCTTCCATCTTTCATTTGGGCGTTACTTAACTACGTACTAAAATGGACTTGGGTTGCTTAGGATAAGGCTTGAGGTGGGGGTGAGCCCGCCGGTTTCGTCCGGTCCTGCGGTAACGGCACAAATTCTGCATTGTCGTTAGGGGGTAGAGGAATACGACCCGCTTCCCAGTCAGCTTTTGCCTGTTTGATCCGTTCTTTTTGAGAAGATACGAAGTTCCACCGCACCGGCGGCCCGGCAGATGAACCGTTCGCCCAGTGGCTCGCCCCCCAACAACAGGTTTCATTAGCGATGAGCACTGGATCGATGCCTGGTGTAAAGATCAGCAACTGACCTACCCCGAAGCGCTGTCCATTCACTTCCACGCTGCCTTTCGCTACGTAAGCGCCCCGCTCAGCATGATCTTGGGGTAAGCCGAAGCGAGTACCGGGTTGCAGAACGATATGGGCGTAGAACAGTGGTGAGTGTTAACCCCATTCTGCAACCCGAACGCCTGCCCGGCGATCAAGCGCATCCAGACACTCTTATCCGTGAAAACAGGGAGTTCATCCGGCTGGTAATTGTCGAAGGTTGGCACGTTTTCTTCGATAGCTTCGGGCAGGGCAACCCAGGTTTGGATCATTTCCAACGTACCACCGGCCAGCACGGCCGGGTCTTCGAAGCGTTCGGAGTGGGCAATGCCCCGACCGGGCCGTCATCCAGTTTACTTCGCCGGGCCGAATTACCTGCTGAACTCCCAGGCTGTCGCGGTGGGTAACCTGACCATCGAAGAGATAGCTGACGGTCGACAGGCCGATGTGGGGATGGGGTAATACGTCCAGGTTCGAGATCGGTGCCGGGTCAATACTGACTGGTCCGCCATGATCCATGAAAATAAAGGGGCCCAGCATCCGGCGCAGTCGATACGGAAGAATACGACGAACAGTAAAGCCATTGCCTAACGACGCAGGGCGAGCGTCAATGATCAGATCAAGCATGAGTACCGGGCAGAGGTTAGCGTGTGACGATGGGTTAATGGTACGCACTTTTCGGCAATCCGTCTAACGCGCTTTACGAGTATGACGCAAGTTGTAGCTTGCTGACTTAGGTCGTTGCTGCTACGTAACCTCTGTAAATCAAATCAACACAGTAGAGCTAAAACCACCGGCTCATGTACTGGCCGAAGGTGTCTTTGTATTGGTCACTCACTGGAATGACGGCCGAACCAATCTGAACCGAGTTGCGGGTGACGGCGCTGATTCGGTCGAGGGCGATGATAAACGAGCGATGCACGCGCATGAACTGGCGGGTAGGCAGTTTTTCTTCGAGTGCTTTCAGACTCGTCAGCGACAGGAGTGGCTTCACCGGGTCGCTCTGGCGGTATACCTTTACGTAGTCTTTTAGGCCTTCTATGTACAGAATGTCGCTAAAGTCGACCCGCACAAGCTGATATTCAACCTTTAGAAACAGGTAATCGTCACCGGCTTCGACCGGGGCGGCTGGCAAAACGGGGGCAGAAGCCGGAGTTTGTGCGCGTTGTCGCAGTTCGAAGTACTGACGGGCTTTACTGGCCGCCCGCAAAAACTCTTCGTAATTAAACGGTTTCAAGAGGTAGTCCAGCGCATCGACCCGGTAGCCGTCCAGGGCGTATTGATCGAAGGCGGTCGTGAAGATAATGCGGGTGGGGTGCCCGACGGTGCTCCGTTCCAGGACACGCGCCAGTTCCAGACCCGTCAGGTCGGGCATCTGAATATCGAGAAAGATTATATCGATGGGTTGTTGCAACAGGCCCTGAAGGGCTTCCACGGCGCTGCTGTACCGACCCGCCAGCTTGAGAAACGGGGTCTTTTCGATGAACGCGCAGACCAGACCGAGCGCCAGCGGTTCGTCATCTACGGCGATGCAGTTCAGCGTCATGCCAGGTCGAGGGTTAATTGAACGTGGTATTCACCCGCGGGGGTTTGTTCGTCAATGTGTAAGTTATACCGGTCGGGATACAGCAAATCGAGCCGCCGACGGGTATTCACCAGGCCAATGCCGTTACTGACGTCGAGCGACGGTTTTTTATCAACGAACCGGGTGTTCCGGACATCAATCTGAAGCTGCCGCTGCCGCTGCTGAATACCAATATAGATCGAGCTTGGATGCAAGGCACTGATGCCATGCTTGAACGCATTTTCGACAAAGGGCAGCAGAATCATGGGCGCGATGGGCATATCGTGGAGCGGAACCGGCGGCTCTACCGTTATGGTAACCTTATCAGTCAGGCGGAGTTGCATCAGCTGGATATAGTCGTTCACAAAATCCAGTTCCTTGCTGAGCATAGTCGTGCCCGTATGCGTGTCATATAGTACGTAACGCATCATGCGGGAGAGCCGGTGGATGGCTTGCCGGGCAGTTTCGCTGTCAATGAGCGTCAGCGCGTAGATGTTGTTCAGCGTATTAAAGAAAAAGTGCGGATTGATCTGCGCTTTCAGGTAAGATAATTCCGAGGTGGCTCTGGCCTGCTCCAGCGCCTGCCGCAATTCGGCATCGGCCTGCCATTTTTGTAGGACGGCTACGCTGGTACTAATTCCCAACACCAGGACAATCGTGAACAGGGTCGGTTGAATCCACCCGTAACGGCGGATGACGCCCCGCCCATCCGGATGAAAGGCGCGGAACATCAATTCGGGCAGATTGAACCAGTTCTCAAACGCGCCTAAAATTAGCAATATGCCAATAATGATGCCGGCCAGCGCAAGGACGTAACGACTTGTTTGCTGACGCAGCAACAGGCGCGGCACCATCCACCGGCTATTGAAATAAAAGGTACCGATCATCAAGGTTTGAAACAGGGCCTGCCTGACCCAGAACAAGCTGGGAAGCTTGATGCCCGAATTTATGGGTTGGTAGAAGAAGAAGGCAAAGCTTAGCAGGAGCCAGCCCAGCACATGAATCAGTACCGAAACGTATCGTCGGGAAAACAACGCAGCTGCCATAGTGGTCGGGAAAAGAGCTAATTTATAGAAAAGCCTCCGTCTGGTAGTGAGCAATCGCTTGCTGGCCCGATTTTGCCGACCGCTTCGCTGATTGAACCGACTAACGGATGAATCCGGTGGTTCGTCGGGTGGAAAGCCGATCCATCGACTCAGAACACCAATTGGCCGACGTTTGTAGCCGCCTTGTCTATTGTATTTTTTAAA
This sequence comes from Spirosoma fluminis, assembly GCF_054778895.1. Lineage (NCBI taxonomy): Bacteria > Pseudomonadati > Bacteroidota > Cytophagia > Cytophagales > Cytophagaceae > Spirosoma > Spirosoma fluminis. Next base: position 473,223 of record NZ_BAAGZD010000041.1, on the reverse strand, counting down.
TATGCAGCGCAGAGGTTGTTTTGGTGTACAATTCGCAATTCACCCAATCATGTCGCATTTCTATCGGCTCCTGCTGCTCACTCTCTGTGGTCTTTCCCTTACGTATCAGCCCGCTTCGGCTCAGTTTGGCCCTCCGGGTGGTGGCCCTCCCAGCTTTGGCGGACAGGATAATCGACGTAACAAAGAGTTTACGGGCGTGGCCGACGATACGCCAAAAGGAAACGGTAAGGTGACCGGTGTGCTTGTTGATTCTACCTCCGGTAAACCCGTTGAGTTTGCGACCGTAGCCTTGATCAGCATGAAGACCAACAAGCCGATCGACGGGACGACCTCCGACGATAAAGGTAACTTTACGCTGAACAAACTGGCAGCAGGCGAATATCGGCTGCAATACTCGTTTATCGGCTACAAAAACCGCGATTCGAAACCGTTCACCATTGCCAAAGGTACCGAACTGAATATGGGTGCCGTGCCGATGCCTGCCGATGTGCGCACGCTGAGCGAAGTCGTGGTAACCGGCCAGGCGGCTCTGATTGAAGAAAAAGTAGACCGGCTCGTTTTCAACGCCGACAAAGACCTGACCGCTAAAGGGGGCGATGCCTCGGATGTGCTGAAGCGGGTGCCGATGCTGTCGGTCGATCTGGATGGCAACGTGAGCCTGCGCGGCAGCCAGAATATCCGGGTGCTGATCAACAACAAACCGTCGACGATTGTGGCGGCTAACGTAGCGGATGCCTTGAAGCAACTGCCCGCCGATATGATTAAATCGGTAGAGGTCATTACGTCTCCTTCGGCTAAATACGATGCCGAAGGCGCGGCTGGGATCATCAATATCATTACCAAGAAGAATACCCTGCACGGGTTGACGCTGAACGTCGATGCCGGAGTGGGCTTGCGGGCGTCAAATCTGGGGCTGAACGGTTCGTACCGACAAGGTAAACTTGGTCTTACGTTAGGAGGCTTTGGCCGTACCATGTATAACCGCCAGGCTTCGAGCCTGGAGCAGACCACACTGGTTGGAGCCCAGCCGCAACGGACCAGCCAGCAAGGTACCGCTTTCGATAAACCTCTGTTCGGTCAGTATACACTCGGTATTGATTACGATCTGGCGAAGAATCAATCGTTATCGGCCAACGTCCGGTTTGGTACCCGTAATTTCATTCAGGAGCAGAATCAGCTAACCAGTACGTTTGTTGGCGGCTCGCCCCTGAACGTAACCAACCGCGATGTAGACCGTAGAGATATCTCGAACTCAGTCGATATGAACCTGGATTACATCCGCACGTTCAAACCGCAGCAGGAGTGGACGATCTCGACGCAGTACAGCCGGACGGGGCTAACCAATAATTTCTTCGCTGACATCCTGAACAATGGCGGTAGCTTAACAGCCCGTCAGCAGAACATCAATAACAACACCAACCAGGAGTTCACGATTCAGAGCGATTACCAGACGCCGATCAAAAAGAACCAACTGCTGGAGTTTGGGGGTAAAGCGATCATGCGCACCGTCGATAGCCGCTATCGGTACCTGGTTGGTTCGGGCGAAAGCGAGTTACGCATTGACCCAACCAACCCGTCGGGGTCGCTGGCCTACGATCAGAACATTGGCGCAGGTTACGTTTCGTATACCTACATCACGCCCAGCAAATACACGTTCAAGGTGGGTACCCGGTATGAGTACACGAGTATCTCGGCGAAGCAGTCCATCAACGAAAGCGCCCGTACAGAACTCAATATTCCCAATTATAGCAATCTGGTGCCCAGCATCAACGTATCGAAAAGTTTAAAGGCGGGAACCACGCTGAAAGCGGCTTATAACCGTCGAATCCAGCGCCCTGGCTTACAGCAGTTGAATCCGAATCCGAATGCGGCTAATCCCCAGATGATTATGGTGGGAAACCCAACGCTGAAGCCTGAATTAACCGATAACGTTGAGTTAAGCCTAAGTACAACGATCAGGAAAACGTACCTGAACGCAGCCGTATTTGGCCGGTTGACCAACAATGCCATTACGCAGGTGCGTATCCCCTCCGATACGTTGCCCGGTGGCATCATTACTACGTTCCAGAACATCGGTGTGCAGCGGACTATGGGCGCAAACGTCTTTTTTAATACGAGCATTACGTCGAAATGGAGCGTTAACGGTGGTCTGGATGGGTATTACGTATACATGCAGGGAACCACGCCGGGCGTTGACGGCCGCACGCTCACGATCAGCAATACGGGCGTGAGCATCGGCGGGCGGCTGATGAGCCAACTGCAACTGGATAAAGGCTGGAGTGCGCAGGTGTTCAGCTTCTGGCGGGGACCGCAGCCGCAGTTGCAGGGAACGATGGGCAGCTTCTACATGTACTCGCTGGGCGTTCGGAAAGACCTGGCCAACAAGCGGGGCAGTATCGGGCTGGCTGCTGAGAACTTCATCACCAACGGGGTAACCATGCGCACAACGCTGAATTCGCCCTTGCTGTCGCAGGTGAGCGTAACGAATCTGTACAACTCGAACGTGAAAGTGACCTTCGCCTATCGTATTGGCAAAATGAGCTTCGACGCTCCTCGTCGCAAAGCCCGTTCGGTAAACAACGACGACGTGAAGGGAGACGGCGGAGATGGGGGCGGTGCCCAGCCGCAGCAGGCCGCACCAGCCGGAGGTGGCCAACCCGGAGGAGGTCGCCCCAGATAAGATTACCATTTCATGAACGTATAAAGGCGCTCACAGTAGGTTGTGAGCGCCTTTATTTTAAAGTGAGCCGCTGACCGAAGCTGGCGAATAGCCCACGTTAACACAAATTACAGACATGCCGGCTTAAAAGGCCTAGGCATGCGTGACGGCCAATTGGGCAGCCTTATCGCTTTGGCGGTAGCTCTTCATAATCCAGCCGCCCCCAATTACATCGTCGCCTTCGTAGAAGACAGCTGCCTGACCGGGAGCAATGGCCGACACGCCCTCGTGGAAGCAGACGTCGATGGTATCGTCCGTTTGTGAAATCGTTGCGGGCGTACCGTCGTGTTTATAGCGCACCTTTGTCAGCGTTTCGATCGGCTGGTCAATCGACGCGTATTTTTGCAGGTTCAGTTTGCTGACGATCATGCCATCGCGGTACAGATCTTTGTCGACACCCAGCACCACCTCGTTCGTTTCTTTCCGAATTTCGGTCACGAACATCGGCTGACCGAATGCCATGCCCAACCCTTTCCGCTGGCCGATAGTATAGAACGGATAACCCTGGTGCTTGCCCAGAATTTTGCCGGTTCCTTCCATCACAAAGTTGCCGCCCGCGACTTCGGCCTCCAGACCGGGCACACGTCGTTTCAGGAATCCCCGGTAGTCGTTGTCGGGTACGAAGCAGATTTCGTAGGATTCAGACTTGGTCACGAGTTCAATGAACCCCCGATCTTTGGCCATTTCGCGAATCTCGGATTTGCGTAGATGACCCAACGGCAGTTTTGTCCGGCTCAGGCTCTCCTGCGACACGCCCCACAATACGTACGACTGATCTTTCAGAGTATCGACACCTTTCGAGATCACGTACCGGTCGTTTTCGCTGCGGATATTGGCGTAGTGACCGGTGGCAATAAATTCGCAGTCGAGCCGGTCGGCCCGGCGGAGCAGCGCATCCCATTTGATGTGCGTATTGCAAAGCACACAGGGATTAGGCGTCCGTCCTTCAATGTATTCACCCGTAAAGTGGTCGATCACGTAATCGCCGAACTCGTTGCGGATGTCCAGGATATAGTGCGGAAAGCCGAGGCTGACGGCAATGTTACGGGCGTCGTTGATGCTGTCGAGGCTGCAGCAGCCGGTTTCTTTTTTGGTACCACCTGAAGAAGCGTAATCCCAGGTTTTCATGGTCATACCAATGACCTCGTAGCCTTCATCGTGCAGCATAACCGCTGCCAGCGAAGAGTCGATGCCGCCACTCATGGCGACCAGAATGCGTCCGTGTTTACTCATGGATCTGCGAGGGTTCAAAGCCCTCCGATTTTAATAGTTTCGGTAAAATTAATCGGTACAGAGCCAACAACCGAATAATCAGGTTTAGTTTCCGTTTCCAGACGATGGGCACGTAACCGGCTAGCCCGCTTAGTTCACTAGTTTTCGCAGAAGCACAACCAGCTTACGCCCTGCGTAGTTAGGAAACTGGCCGTATGAGAGAACGGCTCAGTTGATTGGATCACTACGAAGAATATCCCACTGCGTTTGGCCGGGCAGCAGGCGATACACCGGAATCCTGATCTGAAAGTGCCGACAAAATCGCTTGATGGCCGCGTCAATCTCCTCGGACGAATACCGCGAAGAAAAATGCCCCAGAATCAAGGTGTCTATGCGAAGATCGGCTACGGCCCGTAATACTGCTTCCAGTGTGCTATGGCGGTTGCGATTGGCATCTAACGTAGCGAATTCCTCGTCCGTCAGGAATGTGGCTTCGTGAATAAGAATCTGGGTATTGTCCCACAGCGCAAGCTGATCGGTGGGCGTATCGCCGGAATAAACCAACAGATTTGTTCGGACGTCTTCGGTCAGTGTTTCCCGTCCAGTGTCGTGCGCCAACTGAATAATCTGACCCTGGGACAGACCTAGTAAATCTTGTTTCAGTTTGTGCTTTACCTGATAAACCTGATAGCTCAGGCTTTTTGTCTCGTGCGGTTGAGCGCTGACGACGTGGTTGTTACGTATCGCCTGAACAAATAGATCTTTTTGAATCGTGACCCGTTCGTTGTGAACTAAACCCTGCCAGATGGTCTGGTTGACTCGGCTGTCGAACTGTTTGGAAAACACCTCCAGCGCACCAATCGAGCGGGTGTCGGCCGGAAAAAACAGTTTAGGGAAACCCTCCCGCGCATTCAGCTCGTTGAAGCGCAGCAAGCCTGTAATGTGGTCCCGATCGGCATGAGAGAGGAAGATGTGCTCAATCTTGCGGGACTTTTGCAGCAGATTAGCGGCTACGCCATCGCCGGCATCGAAGAGTAGCCTTACTTCTTCAATGAAGTACCAGGTAGAGAATAGGGCGGTCGAATAGCCCGTGATGGTTAGATTCATTTGCTCGCCAAATTCCCCACTAAGCGGAGAACCTACAACCTAACTCCAGAATGAGCCGGTAGTTTAGCGACTTCCCGAAAAGCAGAAAAGGCCTCTTCGTTCTAAGCCGATTAGTTATAGCCTCAGGTCGCTGCTATGCATAATCGGCTTAAAACGAGGAGGCCCGTCGAGTTACTGTGTGCTCAGGTTACTCAGGGCTTGATGACCTTCAGACTCTGTCGCTGAGCCGGGGTATTGGTCGTGGCTCCGCTGACCACCTGCAACAGATACAGGCCTGAACTTTGCCCCTGCATGTCCCAGTCAATACGTTGCTCAGAGTCGACTTGCGGCCATCGCTGCTGACGTACCGGTTTGCCGCTCAGATCAACCAGCTCTACCTGTAGCGGACGACCTTCAGCCCCACGTACTACGGCCCGTAGTCGGTCCTGCTGGATGGGGTTAGGAGCCAACTCGATACGTAACGGAACCTCTAACGAGGCTACTTCCCGAGCCCGGCAGTTGCCATCGACCGTTAACCGGTAGGGACCGTAAACTCTGACAGTGCCTGAGCGGTCGGCCACTTTGAGGAAGAAGTTGCCCTGGGTATTGGTCTGGGCGTTGATCAGGGTCAGACTCGACGTAGCGGTACCCCGGAAGAGCTGGGGTGTTTCCATGAGCTTGGGGGTAGTGAGGCTGTTCTTGTACCACTCGTACTTCACCGCATCACCCTCTACCACTACGTTGATCACAGCTGTGCCGCCCCGGCAGACGGTAGGGTTGTTGCCTCCTGAAACAGTAGTAGACGCCGTTGCGGTACAGCCATTAGCGGTTGTAATTGTTACCGAGTAGATACCAGGCGTAGTGACTCGGGCGGTATTGCTACTGCCCTGCCGGGTAGCTCCTGCACTAAAGTGATAAGAGTAGGTGGCGGGGGGGCTGGCCGAGGCCATCAGCAGCACGCTGGTGTTAGTAAACGACAGAGGTCCCGAGTTACTCAAGCTTACGTCCTGGGGAAAAGGGTTGACCGTCAGGTTGAAGGCAGTGGCCGTCAGGCTACTGTAGGCGTTAACCGCCACCAGACGGTAGGCTCCACTGGCCGAAGGATCGACGTTGGTCAAGGAGAGAATAGGCGAGGTTTGCCCGGCCAGGAGTGCGTCGTCTTTGTACCACTGGTAAGTCTTTACGTTGCCCGTGGTGCCCACGGTGGTTGTCAGGCTGGCACCGGCGCACACCGTTGAGCTGACCGGTTCGGGGGCAGTAAGGCTAATAGGTGGGCACCTGCTTTGCACTTCCTCTTTCGATGCGCAGCCAGACGCGTTGCCCTGAATTGTAATGGCCTGAGGTGGATTCGCTAAGGCGGCACATAGGGCAGCAATGGCGCAGTTCGTTAAACTTGAGTTATCAACGATTTTAATTTCTCCACCAATTGAGGCCAATCCACTCAAGTCTGCCAGGCTGGTCAGTACCGGATTGTCGCTGATCTCCAGGTCCCTCGACACTATAGTCAAATTATTCAGCCCTGCCAAGCTGGTTAATTCTCTATTACGTTCGATTAGTACATCACCACTGAGTACACAGGTGAGACTGTTCAGACCCGTCAGATTGGTCATTCTATCGTTGCTTATTAGTACTAAATTAGCTCCTATCGACCTAAGATTATCCAGCCCGCTTAGCGTAGTTAATACCGGATTAGACGTAATATATAAGCCACCTACCGTGCGGGAAAGGCCATTCAGCCCCTGTAGGCTGGTTAAGCTATAATTACTGGTGATATATGTATAATTTACCAGAGTCAGACTACTTAATCCGGTTAGATTGGTAAGCAATAAGTTACCATCAATTTCTATTTCACTTTGCACATCAGTCAGGCTGCTCAATCCGTTAAGGCTGGTCAGGCTTGAGTTGCCCGAAATCGATATGTCGGAAGCAAGCTTGAGTTGGTTCAACCCCTCCAGGTTGGCTAGCTTGGTGCCCTTAATCTCTAAGTTACCAACCTGGGTTAAGTTTCTTAATCCATTTAGATTGGTAATGTCTAATCCCGAGACGATTAAGTCACGGGATGTAGTTGTACACCCCGACTGAGCGAAGTCATCAACCTGTTGCTGCGAGCTCAATGTTATATCACTACACTGGGACCTGGCTGGGAAGGCCAGTACCAGTAGAGCGAACAAACTCAGCAGTTGAGTTAAGCTCTTTCGAATGTGAGCGAGTTGTAGAAGTTGCTTGTTCATAGTTAATCTTAGGGAGGAATGAATACTGAGCTTGTATCAGGGCTGCTAGAGCGAGAGAACTTTATTTTTCAGTAAATAAGCTTGCTGACGGAAACTGACTTGGTTGATTTGTCTGCCCCGTAGAGGAACACGAGCCAGTCTGTTGAGAAGCCTGACCTTTGATTGATCAGGCTCCTCAACAGACCACGGTACGTATCAGGGCTTAACAACCTTTATGCTTTGCCGCTGAGCCGGTACACCGTTACCCGCTTCACTGACGACCTGCAACAGATACACACCACTGGCCTGACTGCTCATGTCCCAGTCAATGCGGTGCTCAGAGTCGGCCTGGGGCCAGTGCTGCTGACGTACCGGTTTGCCGCTCAGATCAACCAGCTCTACCTGTAGCGGACGACCTTCACTACCACGTACCACCGCCCGCAGCCGCTCCTGCTGGATGGGGTTAGGAACCAACTCGATACGTAACGGAATCTCTACCGAGGCTACTTCCCGAGCCCGGCAGTTGCCGTCGACCGTTAACCGGTAAGGGCCGTAAACTTTGACAGTACCTGAGCGGTCAGTGACTTTGAGAAAGAAGTTGCCCTGGGTGTTGGTCTGGGCGTTGATTAAGGTTAAGCTGCTTGTCGCTGTACCGCGGAAGAGCTGGGGTGTCTCCATGAGCTTGGGGCTGGTCAGGCTGTTCTTGTACCATTCATATTTAACTGGGTCACCCTCGACGATTACGTTGATCACCGCTGTTCCGCCCCGGCAGACGGTGGGGTTGTTGCCTCCTGCTACGGTGGTAGAAGCTACCGCTGTACAGCCGTTGTCCTGACGGGTTACGGTCACCGAGTAAACACCAGCGGTAGTAACCTGAGCCATGTTGCTGCTGCCCTGTTGAGTAGCGCCTTGGCTGAAGGAATAGCTGTAAACGTTTCCGGGGCTGGCAGTGACAGTTAGCGTAACGGTGGTATTGGTGAACGACAAGGGACCAGTGTTGGTCAGGCTTGGATCAGGAGCAGTCGTGTTACTAGTAACAGTGGTGGATGCGCTAGCTGAACAGCCATTGTCGTTGGTCGCAGTAACCGAGTAAATCCCCCCAGTACTAACCCTGGCTATATTGCTCTCGTTTGGCGGAGTATCTCCTTCACTAAACACGAAGGTGAGGCCAGTGGTAGGACTAGGTGTCAGCGTAACGCTCGGCTTGGCGCAGGTCAGGGGACCATTGTTATATAAGTTGACCGTAGGTATAGCCTTAATTTCCACTAGCTGGCTGGTGGAACCGGTGCATCCGTTCTGAGTGAGGCTGTAGCGGACCGTATGACTACCCACGCTAAGGCTGACCGGGGTAAACTCAGTAGCGGATTGATTGTCAATGGTGAAAGTGCCCCCTGTGGGGTTACCCGCCAGTGGAATGGCCTGAGCGTTCTGGCAGTAGGCTGCATCCAGACCGGTGATGGTGGGCGTAGGCAGGGGGTTGATGACCACATTCTGCTGGCTGGTATTGGTGCAACCATTGACGGTGACCGAATATGTGATGGTTCCGCCGTTGGCTGCCTTGGCGGGAGTGAAGGTGTTGCCCGATAGGCCTGGTCCGGTGAAGAAGCCTCCTGGCGTGGTGGGTGAAAGGCTAACCGGGGCTGCATCAGCACAGTAGGGGCTGGCCAGCCCTGAGAAGCTAGCGTTGGGTAAGGCCTTAATTTCAACCGTCTGACTGGTGGAACTGGTGCATCCGTTCTGAGTGAGGCTATAGCGGACGGTATGGCTACCCACGGTGAGACTGGCTGGGGCAAACTCAGTGGTTGGCTGGTTATCAATCGTAAAGCTGCCCCCCTGAGGATCGCCCGCTAACGTAACGGCCTGGGCGTTTTTGCAATAAGCCGCATCCAGGCCGGGTAGCGTGGGTGTTGGAGGAACGGGATTGACTGTCACGTTCTGTTGGCTGCTGCTGGTGCAACCATTGACCATGACCAAATAAGTGATGATGCCGCCGTTACCTGCTTTGGCGGGGGTGAAGGTATTGTCTGATACGCCCAGTCCGGTGAAGGTGCCCCCCGGAGTGGTCGGCGTAAGAGTAACTGGGGCCGCATCAGCACAGTACGAACCCGCCAACCCCGAGTAACTCGCATCAGGTACGGCCTTAATTTCAACTATCTGACTAGCGGAGCCTGTGCAACCATTCTGAGTGAGGCTGTAGCGGACTGTATGACTACCCACGCTAAGGCTGACCGGGGTAAACTCAGTAGCGGGTTGATTGTCAATGGTGAAAGTGCCCCCTGTGGGGTTACCCGCCAGTGGAATGGCCTGAGCGTTCTGGCAGTAGGCTGCATCCAGACCAGTGATAGTGGGGGTGAGCGGAGTGGGATCTCTTTCGACGGTGGTTTGAACCACTGTGCCGGAACAGCCATTAGTCCCCGTAACAACGAGCGAGTACGTTCCCACCGCTGTCACACTGGCTGTGGGGCTGCTCCCAGTCTGGCTAAAGTTGTTGGGACCAGTAAAGGCATACGTATCTCCAGCCGAACCATCGGTGGCCGCAATGCTAACCACCGCTTTAGAACAACTCAGCGGGCCATCATTGCCCAGGGTAACGTTCGGCGGAGTCTTGTTTTCGGTCAGGGTAAGCGATAGTGGACAGTTTTCCGTTTCGTTTGCTGTTGCTGAGTTGAAGGGGTAAACGAAGTACTCTCCGGGCTTAGAGGCCGTAACTTTATTGTTAGTTGTCGGCCCCAAAGGAATGTCGGGGCCGACAAACAAAAAGTTTGTATAGTTGCTGCCAGCAGGTACATTATAGGTCAGAGTCGATGAGTTAGGGGTCGCACAGGTCAGTTGGTTGGAAGCGGTAAAGGCAGAGAAGTTAAGACCGCATGTCGAATAGCCAAAATCCCCGATGTAAAGCGTACCTCCCGATATTTCTACATCGACCTTTTCTATTTCATAGATTGGACTATCAACCTGGAAGCCAAAGTATTGGGGCTCCAGATAGGAAACCGTTTTTGTAAACTTTGCTTCACGTCTTTCGAGCCTGGTCCCTCCGCCACCTACCGGTACATAGATATAGCTATACGCCGTAACGGTTATATCATAAGTGCCTACTAAAGGCTTGGCATAAAGATAGAACGCCTTTGTACCCGAGGGTAAGGTTAGTACAGACGTTCCAGTCCGAAGATTGCCGTATGCCTTTCCCGAATATCCCTCACGCCAAGGAAAACCAGGCCCCACCCCGATAACCGTCAATGTGTTGCCATAGTAGTATTCTTCGGTGATGAAATTGTATTCTTTGCCAAACTCTAGCTTCTTGCCATCCCGCACGGGCACCACGCCCGTTAATGTCCCAAAGTCATTCGTGTTGTCGGTCACCTGGGTCATGAAGTAAGGACCTATTCTAAATGGAGGGGTGCCTGTGTCGGTAAAGTTGTTGAACGTGATCTGTGCCTGAACGATCAGGCTCGTGATGAGCATTGCTGCGGTCAACATGATGAGTCGGACAGCGACTCGCTGCTGTAATAGCCTGGATAAAGGATAAAATAAATTCATAACAGTATGGGTTTTACATTGATCGAAGCGAACTTCTTTGTTGGCATTGGGACTGAACACACACGAGTTGCCGCCAGAGCACCTGGCAGACAGTAAGGCCGATTAATGGTCTGGACGTAGCACCAGATCCGCTGCCCTTATCCAGGGTGGAGCCGTTAGTGAAGAATTTATTTGGGGAACGTAAAAAAGAAAACATAGGCTGACTGAAACGATGAATATTGAGCTGTAAAGTTCCGACTGCGCCCCCCACAAAGTCTATCACACATGTTCCAATTTTTGTACTATTGTTCCATTTTAGGTCAGCCAACTGCTTTTTTTAAGAAAAATCCGTTGACGACACGTTGAAGTAAAACTTTAAGGAAGGCCACTTTGGCTGGGAACTTAGCAGGCTGAAATAGGCCTCAACCGGACTGCGAAACCAGGGTAAACTGGTACGTTGGAGCCAACAAAAAAGCCCGGTCACTTCAGTGCCGGGCTTTTTCAAAATTACCAGGTGCCTGTTAGAAGAACAGGCTTAAAAAAGGTTAGTCGCTCCGTAAACTTCTGACCGGATTCATCAGCGCGGCTTTGAGACTCTGGAAGCTCACCGTCAGTAACGTAACGAGTAAGGCTGCCACGCCCGAAGCGATAAACACCCACTCAGCTATGTCGGTACGGTACTCGTATTGCTGAAGCCATGTATGAAGCGCGTAATAGGCTATGGGCGTAGCAATGGCAAACGCAATGACGACCAGCGTTATAAATTCCTTCGACAGTAAGGTCCAAACGTTCAGTACGGATGCGCCCAGCACTTTCCGCACACCAATCTCTTTGGTACGCTGCTCGGCCACGAACGAAGCGAGTCCAAACAGGCCGAGGCAGGAGATGAAAATGGCCAGAACTGCGAATGTAGTGGCCAGGTTGCCGATACGCTCTTCATCAGAAAACTTGCGGGCGTATTCGTCGTCGACAAAGTTGAATTCGAAGGGACTGCCGGGGTTATATGTCTTGAAAACCGGCTCGATTCTGGCCAGTGCGTCACGTACCGGCAGGCTGGGTTTAAGACGTAACGTAATAAAATTGCCCCATTTGTAATCAAGCACGAACAGGCAAGGCTGAATGGGCTGGTAGGGCGATTCCATAACCAGATCGTTTACCACGCCAATGACCGAATGCGGTTTCCCGCCCCACCGAACGATCTGGCCAATGGCCGACTGCCTGAAGCCCATTAGCCTGGCCGCCGTTTCGTTCAGAATCAAGGCGTTTGAATCGGTCGGGAACTGCCTCGAGAAATCACGTCCGGCCTTAATTGTCCAGCCCATCGTGTTGCCGTAGTCGTGACTAACCCCAACCGTCTGAATCAGGGCTGAGGAACCCGGGACCTTTCCGTTCCAGTCGAAGTCGGCGTTACCCGTCGGGGCTTCGGTGGACTGGGCGGACGAGTACGCCATATCATCGACGACACCCGTTCGTAACAAATCATTTCGAATAGCCTGGTACGATACCTGAAACAGCTCAGGCGTATTTTTCTGGACCGTAATCAGCCCGTTTCGGGCGTAGCCTACTGGCCGATTTTTGGCGTGTTGAATCTGCTGAAATACAATCACGGTGCCGATAATCAGCGTAATCGATACTGTAAACTGAACCACGACCAGTACCTGTCGGGGAACCGAGGCCCATCGCCCCACGCGATAGTTACCTTTCAACACCTTCACCGACTCGAAACCCGATAAATAGAAAGCAGGATAGCTACCGGCAATGAGTCCGGTCAGTAGGGTGAAAGCCAGCACCGATAACCAAAGCGTCGGGTTCGACCATGAAATCGAAATGGTTTTATCGGCGAGTTGGTTGAAAGCCGGAAGCGTGACCACCACCAGGCCAACCGTCAGCACAAAGGCGAGAAAAGCAACCAGCAGCGATTCGCTCAGGAACTGACCAATCAGCTGACTACGTACCGACCCGACCGCTTTGCGAATGCCGACTTCTTTGGCTCGCTTTTCGGAGCGGGCCGTACTCAGGTTCATGAAATTGATGCAGGCCAGCAGCAGCACAAAGCCGCCGATGATGCCGAACAGCCAGATGAACTGAATCCGGCCGCCAACCGACTGCCCATTCTGGAACTCGCCGTATAGGTGCCAGCGGGCCATTGGATGCAGTAGAATTTCGGACTTGCTTTTCGGCCGGTACGTATTCTCAATGTTTTTAATTCGGTCATTCAGCCTGTTGAGGTCAACCCGGTCGTTCAACTCCACGAACAGCTGCCAGTGCTGTAAATTCCACTGGGTTTCGGCTTCTTTCACCCAGCTCAGGTCGTTAACGACCTTGTTCCAGGACAGAAATAGCTTGGTGTCGTGGAAGGTCGTGTTCCGGGGCAGGTCGTTGAATACACCCGCTACGTTCACATAGGTGCGGTTGTCCAATTTCAGGGTCTTGCCAATTGGGTTGGTGTTGCCAAACAAGGCTTCGGCCAGCGACTGAGCGAGTAAGGCCGAAGATGGATCGTTAAGGGCATCCCGGCGTCCCTGTCGCATATCCAGCGTAAGCATTTCGGGCAGGTCGGGCTGAGCCCATACGCCCGGCTGCGCGATCTTTTTGTCGCCATTGGCCAGAATGTGCGTGAAGCTCGGAAACACCAGCGCCATCCGCTTGAAATCACTGCCGTATTGAGTACGTAAAGCGTTGGCGAGCGGAATCGCAACGGCTCCGCTGGTGTGAGTTTCGCCATTGAAGGTTTGCGTGTCCATCACCTGCGCCAGCCGGTCGTAGCGCTGATGATACGTATCAAACGAAAATTCGTCCCAGATCCATAAGCCAATGAGCAGGGCTACGGCCATGCCAACGGCCAGTCCGCCAACATTGATGAAGGAAGAGATCTTGTTCCGAAGCAGATTTCTACCGGCTATTTTCAGATAATTGCGAATCATGGAGGAACTCAGAAAAGAAGGGGATGCGTACGGTTGTGGTGTTGCAGACCTGGCCAGCGGCCGAAGTAATTTTAACGCGCTTAAACTGTAGCGCCAGTCGGCCCGGCGTTTGCCTGCCGTTCTCACCCAATAAGTGTACAGCTCCAGCAGGTCGCCCTGCACGTCTTCCCGCGTGTCGGGATGGCCGAACGCGTTGAGGAGACAGGTGGACCAGCGGGGTGGCTTCGTTTTCATTATTCAGATCGTAGTGACTTCACCGGATTCGTAAGGGCGGCTTTGATACTTTGATAGCTGATCGTTAGTAACGCTACGGCTGTTGTTAGTAGGCCGGCTAGCGCAAATACCCACCAGGCAATGTCAATTTTATAAGCAAAATCCTGCAGCCAGCGATGCATGGCGTACCACGCAATCGGAGAGGCAATCAGCATAGCTACGAGAACTGGTTTTAGAAAATCACTCGACAATAGCCCAATGATACTGGTAACGGATGCGCCCAGCACTTTGCGAACGCCAATCTCCTTGGTGCGTTGCTGCGCCGTGAACATCGCTAACCCAAACAGACCCAGGCATGCAATGAAAACGGTCAGGCTAGCGAAGATGCTGAACAACTGGCCGATACGTTGCTCAGACTGATACATTGTGTTGAACCGTTCGTTCAGGAATGAGTAAGCAAATGGATTGTTTGTTTGCGCTTTCCATTTCTGCTCTACCAAACGTAATAAGTCGGGTACATTCTTTGTGCTGATGCGCAGGGCCATTTGGTAGTTGTCGGCACCGTAAATCATGACCAGCGGTGCAATGTTCTGGTGCATCGACTCAAAATGAAAGTCTTTCACAACGCCAACGACAGTATACGTACGCCGACTTTCGAGACTGCCGTTGCCGACTGTCGAGATTCGGTGGCCAACGGGACTTTTCCAGCCAAACTGCCGGGCGGCTGCTTCGTTGATCAGGACCGCTGAACTGTCAGACGGAAAGGCTTTAGAGAAGTTTCGCCCCTGAGCCACACGAATGCCTAATGTGGGCAGGTAGCTCTCGTCAACGTAGTACGATTTGTTGCGGTACGTAACAGACTCGCCAGCCCCCTTGTCGATCTTGAATCCCTCGACTCCGTTGCTGGAGGCTCCGGCAGGCAGATACCCTGCCATCGAAACCTCCCGTACCTGCGATAGTTCCGCTAGTTCTGTTTTAAGCGTATTGGCCTTATCGCCAAGCGCGTAGGTGTCGTGCAGAATCAGCACCTGATCTTTATCATACCCCACTTTCTTGCTCTGAATGAAATGAAGTTGCTGGTATACGATCAGGGTACTGATGATCATGCCGATCGACACCACAAACTGAACCGTTACCAGCGTATTCCGTAACCAACCGCTCCGGGCACCGCCTTGAACGCGTGACGCTAAGGCAGAGCTACTGCCCTTCAAGACGCTTATGGGCTTGAAAGCGGATAGGAAAAAGGCCGGATAGCTGCCTGCCAGCAGACCAATCAGCAGGCAGGCCAGGCCAATGCCGGGCAGCATCCAGCCGCGAACGATCGTGCTTAAGCTAAACTGCTTGTCTGCTAGCTGGTTGAAGCCTGGCAAAACGGCTATGACAATACCCAGGGCAATCAGTAAGGCCAGGAATGTAATCAGGACCGACTCGCTCAGGAACTGACTGATCAACTGCTGCTGAACGGAGCCAAGCACCTTGCGAATGCCAACCTCCTTAGCCCGGCCTGCTGATCCGGCGGTTGACAGGTTCATGAAATTGATGCAGGCCAGCAGCAGAATAAACAGGGCGATGGCCGAAAATATATACACGTATTTAATGTCGCCATTGGGCTCAATTTCACCTTCCAGTTCAGACCGAAGATGAATAGCGGTAACCGGCTGGAACTGGAAGCCCAATCGGTCGCCTTTACGGGTAAATTCAGCCAGGCTTATACCTAATAGTTGCTGAAGCTCTGAGCCAATGTATTTATGGACTAAAGCAGGCATCTGCGCCTGAAGTTTATCAATCGAGTACCCAGGCCGTAGAATAACGTATGTCTGGACACCACTCGATAACCACGTATTCCGCAGCTGAACCGAACTGATTGACGCAAACATCGTATAATGAAAATGGGTATTCGAGGGCACATCCTGGCATACACCTGTCACCCGGAAAAGGCCACGGGTACCCAGAGTCAGGGTTTTTCCGACGGGATTTTGCGCACCGAAGTATTTCCTGGCGATGGTCTCCGTAATGACTATTGTATTCGGATCCGTGAGTACGGTACGTTTATCGCCCTTCAGGAGGGGGATCGAAAAGAAGTTGAAGAAGTTCGAGTCGGGAAAAATGACGTGTTCCTCCTTAAAGCGTTCGGTGCCATGCTTAACAATAAACGTTCCTTCTCCATAGAGCCGGACCGAGGCTTCAACGCCTGGGTAATCGTGAACCAGTGCCGGACCTGCCGGAACGCCAGAAAAAGCTGTTTTAAGTTCTTTGCCACCTAGCTGACCGAGCATGATCATGCGGTACATCCGGTCGGCTTTGGCATGGTACCGATCATAACTCAGTTCGTGTAATACGAATACGGTGATTAGTAAACAGGTCGCTAATCCCACTGCCAGCCCAACAATATTGATGGCCGAAAAGGCTTTTTTGCGCCACAGATTTCTGAAGGCGATTAAGATGTAGTTCCGTATCATATCGGGGCTCAGCAGAAAAGGTTGAGGGTATTCAGATACTTGTTTGGGTTTGGCCAATGGACGTAACAATTTCAGCACACTCAGGCCATAGCGCCAGTCGGCCCGGCGTTTACCGACGGTGCTAACCCAATAAGCGTACAGTTCCAGCAGGTCGCCTTGTAGTTCTTCACGCGTGTCGGGATGGCCGAACGCGTTGAGGAGTTGCTCGGCCCAGCGGGGTGGCTTCGTTTCCATTATTCGGACCGCAGTGATTTAACCGGGTTCATCAGGGCCGCTTTGATACTTTGATAGCTGACTGTCAAGAGAGCGATGAGTATCGCTGCCATGCCCGCCAGAGCGAACATCCACCATTCCATGTTGATTCGGTACGCGAAATCCTGGAGCCAACGGCTCATGGCATACCAGGCTATAGGTGAGGCAATAACAATCGCGATCAACACGGGCTTCAGGAAGTCGGCGGAGAGCAGGCCAATAAGGCTGGATACCGACGCACCCAGTACTTTCCGAACGCCAATTTCTTTGGTCCGTTGTTCCGCCATAAAGGTCGCCAGACCGAACAGACCCAGGCAGGCTACGAAGATGGTTAACCCGGCGAACAGGCCAAGAATACGACCTGTTTTTTGCTCAGCCTGATACGTAGCGTTGAAGTTCTGGTCCAGAAATGAGTACTCAAGTGGCGCTTCTGCCGCAAACCTGGCCCATTGTTTTTCAACGGATGCCAGTAACCCCATTACGTCCTTCGTTTGTACCCGCGCAATCACAAGGCCGGAATTTTGGCCCAGCGTCATCATTAAGGGGGCAATGCGTTCGTGCAACGACCGGAAATGAAAGTCTTTCACGATACCGATGACCCGGTAAGTGGCTTTGCGCCCTTCGTTGTCAGGTCGCGTGATGGTGTGACCAAGCGCCTTTGTCCCCCAGCCAAACGCTTTGGCGGCTGTTTCGTTCAGAATGATGCCTGTTGAGTCGGTGCCAAAATCTTTCGAAAAGTTACGTCCCGCGATCATCTTCATGCCCAGGGTAGGAATGTAATTTTCGTCAACCTGATACTGAAGCGCCTTTAAAAACTGGGACGTATTATCGTCGGGGTACACCATAAAATTGTTGTTGCCGGAAGGGCCAGCCGGCAGATAACCCGACACCGTTGCGTTCGCTACCCGAGCGTCGTGCAGGAGTTGATCCCGAAGAACGCTTTCGTTTTTACCCAACCGCCACGTTTCCTGTACCACCAGCACTTGATCTTTATCATACCCCAGTTTGGTGTTCTGGATGTAGCTCAGTTGCTGGTAAACAACGGTCGTGCCCACCATCAGGATAAACGAAATAGAGAACTGGACAACGACCAGCGTACTGCGTAAGCTTAGACCTCTACGGCCTCCGCCAGGCTTGCTCTGTAGCGCTGAACCAGCGCCTTTCAACACCGTAACGGGGGTAAACGACGAAAGGATAAAGGCTGGATAACTACCCGCCAGTATCCCCACAACAAAGCCGAGGAAGAGCAGACTCGGCAACAGCCAGGGAGCAGCCAGAAAGTTCAGGCTTAGTGCTTTTCCGGATAGGTCGTTAAACAGCGGCAGCGCTACGTATACTAAACCAATCGCCAGGCCAAGCGCGAGCATCGTGAGCAGCACCGATTCGGTCAGGAATTGATTGACCAGGGCACTCTTTACAGAACCCATCACCTTCCGGATACCTACCTCTTTCCTTCGTTTCGACGCGCCTGCCGTCGACAGGTTCATGAAGTTGATGCAGGCGATGAGCAGCATGAACAACGCAATAGCGCCGAACATATACACGTAACGAATGTCACCCGCGGGACTCAGATCATACGCAAAGTTTGAGTGCAAGTGAATATCGGTCAAGGGTTGTAAGAAAAAACCTACATCATTCCCTTTCTGCCGGAATTGAGCCAGGCTCATGCCGAATGACTGCTGTAGCTGCGGCCCCATGTACGTCTCGATTACGTGCGGCAGCTTGGCTTCGAGCTGCTTATAATTATAGCCTTCGGGAAGTACCAGATACGTAAAATATTCGGAGGTCATCCAGGAAGGCGTTTTCGCATCGGGGACACTCGCCATCGACGCGAAAAAATCGAAGTGGAAGTGCGAGTTTGCCGGAATCGGCTCAATCACGCCGGTTACCTTACAGGTTACTTCGCCGGTTTTGATCGTTAGTATTTTGCCGATGGGGTCATCATTCCCAAAGTATTTCTGCGCCACTGCCTGAGTAATCACTATCGTGTTGGGTTGACTCAATGCCGTTTTGGGGTCACCTTTCACGAAGGGCAACGTGAAGACTTCAAAGAAATTAGAGTCGGCGAAAACTACCGCGGTTTCTTTGAAAGTTTGATTCCCATACGCAATGATCGGAGCGCCGGCTTTTCTGAGCCGCGTGGCTTCCCGTACTTCCGGATAATTGGCTTTGAGCGTCTGAGCAACGGGTGGCATTACGTGTGCTTCGTGAATTTTACCGCCACTCATCGAGCCCTCGAAATAGACTCGTACAATACGGTCTGCCTTTTCGTTAAAGCGGTCGTAACTCAGCTCGTCAAGCACGAACAGGCTGATGAGGATACACGTAGCCAGCCCAATTGACAAGCCTGCAATATTGATGGCTGAGAAGGCCCGGTTTCGGTTGAGGTTTCGCCAGGCGATGGTTAAATAGTTGCGGATCATAGCGGGATGTAAAAAGAAGGGTTGCGTGTAGTGCGTGGATCGGTCAGGTTTGGCAAAGGGTTGTAATAACTTTACGGCATTCAGGCTATAACGCCAGTCGGCCCGGCGCTTGCCGACGGTGCTGACCCAATAGGCGTACAGCTCTAGCAGGTCGCCTTGTACGTCTTCCTGCGTGTCGGGGTGAGCCCACCAACTGAGGAACTTCTGGGCCCAACGGGGTGGGGTAGGATTCTGAGTGCTCATACGCCATCGGATTAGTTACCCATCAGTTGCAGTGTCTGCGGAGGCAGCGAACTCCACAACTCTTCGCGAACTTGTTTAACCTCCTGCAACGCCTTTCGGCCAGCCGCCGTCACCGTAAAAAAGCGCTTCCGGCGCCCACCCCGCTCGGCGGTGGCTCCACCCATGCGCGACGACAAAAAGCCTTTCTCTTCCAATCGTTGCAGGGTCGTGTGAACCGTGCTGAAGCCAACGGACCGCCCCGTTTTCTGCTCAATCTCCTGCGTTACGGTAACGCCGTAGGCTTCTTCGTCGAGGATAGCAACGGTCAGCATGACCACTTCTTCAAACTCTCCCAGAAAGACGCGTTTCATGGTATCAGTATTTATTCCGATAATGTCGATCAAATGCGGTGCCAATCACGAGAAACGCCTTTTAACGCTCAATAAGGGTTGTTTTAAGAAACGATGGATAGGTCGCCTGTCCGATTTTGGACATCAACTGTCCGTAAACCGGACGCAGAAAGCTAAATGTGTATCTTTGGATAATGCAAGTCAGATGCTACTATATTGCCCCGCTGCTGAGGCCTTTTGTCAGGGAAATTTGCACGGTAGAAAGTGATAAACCCGCCGTTACGTCTGATCTTATCCGGGTGCTGCCCGATACGTGCCTTGAGCTTTTCGTGAATATCGGCGAGCCACAATCCATCGCTTCGTCAGTCGGTAAGATCGCGCATGTCAGCCGGAGTTTCGTTACGTCCCGAATGAATCAGTTTATGGACGTTCGGACGTTCAGCAGCGTGTCTTACGTGTCGGTTTGTTTTTGGAGCGGTAGCGCTTATCCGTTCTTTCCCGTACCGATGCAGGCTGTTACCAATCAGGTGGTTGACTTACAGGATTTGTGGGGACGTAGTGCCGACGAGATGCAGCAGTCCGTTGATGAGGCACCAACCATGACGCAACGGGTGCAGTGTATTCAGCAGCATCTGATTCGGCAGTTGGCAAAAGCTAGCCAATATGAGATGGGTGTTGCCAGATGCATTGATCAGATCAGCCAGGTGCACGGTCAACTCTCGCTGGAAGAATTAGCCAATCGAATTGGCATCAGCAACCGCCAGTTGATCCGTCGATTTAACCAATGTGTTGGACTGGCACCCAAAGAATTTGCCCGAATCACGGCATTTAAACACGCCCTGGCGCAACTCAGAATTTCTCCTGGTTATAATCTGACTCAGATCGCCTATGCAAGCGGCTACTATGATCAGTCGCATTTCATCCACGCGTGCCGGGAGTATTCCGGCTTAAGCCCGCGTCAACTGCTCCAGGCGAACTACATCTTATGCTAATGTCTGATTTTTACAAGTACGCCGGTCTGTTCGTTCGCAACTTTGCCAAAACCAATCGAACAACTCTATGCGTAAGGTAATTTTAGGGCTGGCCGTCAGTCTGGATGGCTACATCGAAGGGCCCAACGGCGAATACGACTGGTGCTTCACCGATCAGGATTATGGTATGAGTGCCTTTCTGGAGCGTATCGATTCGATCTTTATCGGGCGAAAAAGCTATGAGTTGATGACCAATCCTGCCGAAGAAGCAAGTAATTATCAGTTTTCGGAATTCAAAAAATACGTTTTCTCAAATACGCTGACCGCAGTGGGCGAGGGGGCCGAGTTGATGCGTGGGGATCTGAAAGCGCAGGTCAACGCCCTTAAACATCAGCCTGGTAAAGACATCTGGCTGTTCGGTGGGGCTGATTTAACCAGTGCCTTCATGAATGCCGCACTGGTTGACGAAGTCTTTCTGGCTGTTCATC
Source organism: Spirosoma fluminis (assembly GCF_054778895.1). Taxonomy (NCBI): domain Bacteria; kingdom Pseudomonadati; phylum Bacteroidota; class Cytophagia; order Cytophagales; family Cytophagaceae; genus Spirosoma; species Spirosoma fluminis. The sequence continues at coordinate 452,178 of NZ_BAAGZD010000041.1, read as the reverse complement.
CGATCTTGCTGGGTGCGGGTAAACCTTTGTTTATCAATCTCAAGGACCGTGTCCACCTAACGCTTATCGACTCAAAAACGTACTCAACCGGCCTGGTCGCGCTCTATTATCAGCTAACGTGATACGTTCGGGTAATGCCGATTGCCAGATTCAGCACCGTTTGAGATACGTTTTGCGCTTAATTACCCCTCCCAACCTCCCCTCGAAGGGGAGGAGCAAAGCTGCCGGTTAAAACTCCTCCCCTACAAGGGGAGGCCGGGAGGGGTATGATACGGCAGGAGTACAATAGAGGTAACGTTTGGGAAAGGGAGCACAGGAAAAGTATCATTAAAACCGGTAAATGCCACTACTCAGGCTGACGAACCTCGAAACGATACCCTACGCCATGGACGGCGACGATACGTACGGCAGGGTCATCTTGGAGTAGTTTACGCAGACGGGAAACAAACACATCAACGCTACGTCCGACAATAATGCCTTCGTCTTCCCAAACTGATTTCAAGATGAAGTCACGTTCCAGAAGCTGGTTGAGGTGCCGGACGAACAGGTGAAGGAGCTTGGCTTCGCGATAGGTCAATTCGTGTCGGGCAGCACCCAGGGTGAGCGTTTGGTTGGCCAGGTCGAAGCTGGAATTGCCGAACCGAATCGGTTGGTGCTCCGGCTTACTGGGTGTTGGTGAATTAACTACGTGTACTTGTGGCGTTGGCGTGGTTCGGCGCCAGGCGGTAAACAAAAGGCCAGCCAGCAGGAAACCAAAGGCGAAGAGACCCCAGGTTGCAACGGGCTGGGTCGGCGCTTCTGTCTTAAGCAGGGTAAGCTGAACGGTATAGCAGGTACTTGTTTGTTGGCGACCGACACAGGGCACTGGCTCGTCTGTCGTTAGGTCGCGGAAGTTATAGCCCAACAGCAAGTTACCTTTCTGGCAGTCCAGTACCGCTACGTCATAATTGCCTTTGATCCCATGAAGCTTCAGCGATTGATCCAGCAAAACCGGTAGTCGGTTGTAAGTAAACGTGCGCCCTAGCTGAATGAGAAATGTGCCCGGCTTCGGTTGCTGAACGGGCGGAATCTGAGACGTCCTGTCGCCCGCTTCGGTAAGCAGGTGGTGAGCAGTACGTCGGAGCGCCAGGTTTACCTTTTCAGCTGAATAGGAATTTTCACCGATGGAAGGTGTGAGTTGAGCGAAAAGAGCAAAGAGAAAGCCAGCGACGAGAACAGCCATGAGCGCAACAAAGGGGCGAGGGATAGACGTAGCGGATGCGTTCATGGCTGTTCCTGATTTATCTCAAAGATACGCAATTGACTAACACCCGCGCCCGTTTGCGCTGAAGAGCCAGTTCATGGGTAACGGCCAGTTCGTTTTTACGTGAATGCTACGTTTCATCAGCGCATTCGATTGCCGGGAAGGCTCAATAATCAGTTCGTCGCCGGGAACAGCAAAGGCCAGCACTTGCGACACGTCGGCAGTATACACATCACGGGTCGGGTCCGACTGGCCATGATGGATAATTGAACCGGCTCGTCTGAGGTAAATACGAAACGGAATGCGTTCCGCTCCGTACGAAACGGGATCTCCCGCAACGACAACCAGCGTCCCTCGGCTTTGCATGGAAAAATTGCTCTCATCCAGCAGTTGACCGTTTAACAGCACTGAATTCCAGTAAAAGCCGGTAGTGTTCCTGGTAAAAGCGGCTGCTGTCAGTTCAACCGATGTCAGCAAGGGTTGCGCGACGCTCATGGCTATTGCCAGCAGGCAGAATAGCCGGACGGGTGTTATGAATTTAGTCATAGAATTAAGGAGATACTGGTTGATTATCAGTAGACTATTGTACGAACAGCTCATTATGCGGCAGAGCGTATTGATCGTCGAGGGTGAGCAGGACAATGTGATCCCCTTTTTTGCACTTCGCCAGGACCTTCTGTACGTCGACCTGCTTCACCTCTTTTTTCGAATACATAAGCAGTGTATGCGTTGTGTTGTCGCGGATGGCAACCCGGAACGGAATCTTGTCGAGCGCTTTCGCCTGCTTGGTCGACAGCTCGACGGTGTTTACGGTTAACTCCCCAGTGGCGGTAGATGAGACAACGCACGTACCGGCTGGCGTGTACTCGTTAACGATCATGCGGTTGCCCAAGAAGGCCGCCGAGCACTGTTTAAATAAATCCTGCCCGAAGGTAGTGCCGACAATAGAAGCACAAAGCAGGGTAAGCCAATAGGTTCGTTTCATATCTTACGTGTTTTGCGTGAGTAATGAAACAAATGTATTGACCGCCCTAAATCGACTGCGTTAAGGACTGTAAAAGGTTGTAAAGGAATTGTAAAACCTCTGTATCGTGCTGTTTTTAAATACTTTGGCAGTAGCTGACAACAGCCTTTTGCTTAGGAATTAGGCTCTGCTAATTGTTTTCTGCGATTATCTTTATCCTTTGATCTAACGTTAGATTATAAAACGGGAAAATTGATCTTTACTAGTTTCACCCGTATGAACTCGTCAAAAAAATGAAGTATTCGATGCGTGCTCTTTTAGTTATTGTGGGCTTAATCAGCTCCACAACGTTATTTGCCCAAGTCAAGGTAACTACGGAAATAAGTGGCGACGCCACTACTGGCAAGCAACTCATTCAGGCTACAGTGACCGGCGGATCTGGTCATTACAGTTACGCCTGGGGCCTCAATACGCCAGGTGCTGTTCCGTCAAACAATGCATCGGAAATTTTGCTGGTTCCTGCTCAAGATGCGGAATACATCGTCTTTGTTCGAGACAAGCAGACGGGAGCTAGTGCTTATTCGACTATAGCCGTGAAAGCACCCGTTGTCAGCGAAAAGCACCTGATCAGAATGCCTGGTGAAGATTATAAAACGAAGTTTCGATACATGGCCACAGGAGCGCTGCCGATTAATCCGGCTAAAAAGTAATTAGAATAGCTACAGCCTTAGCGGCATGTTGAATGGGTCATTCGCTTCGTAAGCTGTTGACCGGATTGGCTAAAGCCGCTTTTATGCTCTGGAGACTAACGGTGAGTAAGGCAACGCTTACGGCCAACAGCCCTGCCAGGGCAAACACCCACCACGCAATATTGATCCGATACGTAAAGTCCTGTAGCCAGCCATTCATCACGTACCAGGCGATGGGTGAAGCTATGACAATGGCGATCAGTACCAGTCTTAGGAAGTCTTTCGATAGTAGCGCCACTATGCTGGTAACGCTGGCACCTAACACTTTTCGAATACCGATCTCTTTCGTGCGCTGCACCATCACCTGCGAGACAAGTCCGTACAGTCCCAGGCAGCAGATCAGGATGGCTAGTCCCGTGAATACGTTAACCAGTCGGGTGATTAAGGTTTCGGTCTTATACAGTTGCGCGATATGCTCGTCCAGGAACTGGTATTCAAACACCTCGTTCGGATACAGTTGCTGCCAGGTCTGGCGAATGCGTTCGAGGGTTTGGGTTGGGTGCTGTCCCGAAATCCGAATGCCGGCGTGACGGTATCGCTCGGATCGGCTGGCAACCACACAAGGGCCGATTTCCTCACGTAACGATTTCAGATGGAAGTCGCGTACGACCCCCACAATGGGGAGCATAACGGGCGACAAATAATGTTGAAGCCGTTTGCCCAGGACTTGCTCCGGTTTTTGAAAGCCGAGTTTGTGCAGCATCGTCTCGTTGATCAGATACTCGCGGATCGTATCGCTTGGCACAATGTTACGACCAGCCAGCAGCGTCAACCCATAGGTCTTGACAAAATCAGCGTCGGCCAGCCGTTCGCGGCTGGGCCAGGGCTCCCAGTCGGGGCGGTTCTCGAATTTAACAGAGCCACCGTAGAGCCGGTCACTGGAGGGTGGTAGATGGCCCAGGCTAATAGCGTGGATGTCGGCGTATTGGGTTAACGTCTGTTTGAACGCGTCCTGCAACGGTTGGGTGTTGTCAGGTAGTGGCACCAGCACAACGTTGTTCGGGCGAAAGCCCAGATCGGCCTGTTGCATGTACCGAACTTGCCGGGCCACCACGAGTGTACCTACGATGAGCGCCTGACAAACGATGAACTGCGTAATGACCAGTACTCGCCGAACCGATAGCCCGCCAAACGACGACGTAGTCAGTTTGCCACGTAGAGCTAGGTCAGGCGAAAATCCGGATAGGACGGCTGCCGGATACCCACCCGCCAGCAGCACGACGCCGAAAAAAAGCAAAGCAATGAACACAAGCGTGAGCCCATCGAGCCGGAAGGTCAGATTGAGCTGCACCCAGTTGTTGAATAAGGGCAGGGATACGTAAGTCAGCAGCAGGGTCAGGCCAGTAGCCGCCAGCGTAACGAGGGCCGTTTCGAGCAGGAACTGACGACTCAGCTGGCTGCGTGAGCTGCCCAGTGTTTTCCGGATGCCGACTTCTTTGCTGCGTCGAAGCGCCTGTGCCGTGGCCAGGTTGATAAAGTTGATGCAGGCGGCCAGAATAAGCAACACGCCCACGATACCCAGCGACCACAGCAACGATGACCGAATCGTTCCGGCAGGATCACGCGCTACGTCGAAGTGCAGCTCGCGCATGGGCTGCACGTGAAACCGGAATACGTTGGCATTAGCCCCGTAGTGTTTTTTGGCCAGCGCGGGCATCGCCTGCTGTAGACTGGGTGCGGCTTCCTCACCCTGTAACGTAGCGTATAATCGGTTGCTGCTGTTCAGCCATCCCCAATCCGTTACGTTATAATCGGGGTCGAGTTGCCGCATGGTGGGCATGGACACAAACAGGCCGAGGTACGTGTCCGTTGTGGTGGGTGGTTCGGCGAGTACGCCCGTGACCGTAACGACGGCCTTGTTGTTCAGGGTTAGCGTTTGCCCGATCGGATCGGTGTCACCAAAGTATTTTCTGGCCCATGACTCGATCAGCACGACGCGGTTTGGCCCGCGAAGCGCCGTTTTAGCATCGCCCCGCAGCCACGTGTAGCTTAATACGTCGAACCACTCCGGCTCTACCAAACCCGTGCCTTTGTGTTCGAGGAACCGTATGGGCTGGCGTTTGTTCTGGCGCTTAACGCTCACCGTCATATCGCGGAACATGCTTAAAAAAGCTGCCTGCTCCACTTGTGGATACTGCGTGCGAAGTACCTGCGCCATCGGTAAGGGGCCCTCTGCATTGTACTCAACCGAACTGTCAGCGAGGTACAGGTCGGTATCGATTCGATAGATACGGTCGAATTTGGCGTGATGCCGATCCGTACTGAGGTGATGGCGTAGAAACAGGAAAATGAGCAACCCGCCCGCCATGCCAATCGACAGGCCGAATGTATTCAGCAAGGCATAGCTGCGTTGCGCTTTCAGGTTCCGCCAGGCGATTTTGACGTAATTAGATAGCATAGGAGGAGAGGGAGTAAGGGGAGTAAGGGGAGAAGGGGAGTAAGGGGAGGAGTGGGAGTAAGGGGACGAAGGGGAGTAAAGGGAGGAGAGGGAGTAAGGGGAGGAGTGGGATGAGGGGTAGTGGGAGCTGAGAAGATGAGACCGTTCCCTTTCGTCCCTTTACTCCCTCTCCTCCTTTTTTATTCCGTTCGAATACTCTTCACCGGGTTCAATAAAGCGGCTTTAAACACCTGTGCGCTAATAACTACGCTGGTGAGAATGGCTAACAGGCCACCTACTAGGACGAATGGTGACCAGGTAATTTGCGTGTGATAAGCGTAATCGGCTAACCAATTCGAGATCAGCCAGTAGGCGAGGGGCCAGGCCATCGCGTTGGCAATGACCATTACCCAGACGTATTCTTTCAGGAATAAACCGACGATGTCAGGCACCGAGGCCCCCAGTACTTTTCGGATGCCCACTTCTTTGGTCCGGCGGGCCACGCTTAAGGAAACCAGACCAATGACGCCCAATAGCACAATCAGCAGGGCTAAGCCGGTGGCGACGTAAGCCGCTTTCTCCAGTTGAAGCTCCGTACGGTACAGTTTTTCGAGCGTCTGGTCGATAAACGCGTAGTCGAATGGCGCATCGGGAAACAGTTCGTGCCATTTTTGTTCGATGCCCGCCATGGTTTGTTTGGTCGTGCCGGGCGCTAGCCGGAACGAGAAGAAGCGGTATATTGGTAACGCCTGTATCTGTCCGATAGCAATGGGCTGAATCGATTTGTGCATGGTGCCAACGTGGAAATCCTGCACCACACCCCGCACCCGGTAGGTAAGCGGAAAATTCTGGAAACGTATCAACTGCCCAACGGCGGCTTCGGCGGTTGTGTAACCAAGTGCTTTGACCGCCGATTCATTCAGGACAACGCTTGTTGAGTCATACCCGCCCTGGCCATAATGAAAGTATCGCCCCCCTTTTAAGGGAATCCCGTACGTTTCCGCGTAGTGTTCATCGGTGGTCATCAGGTCGACACTAACGGCCTGCGTTGAATCGCGGCCCTGCGGATACAGGTTAGCGCTGTTGCCCACATTGCCATTCGGTATCTCGTACGAAAGACTGGCCGAAGTGACACCCGGCAGGCGAGCGAACTGATCACGAGCGGCTTCCATGCGGATAACGCCTTCCTTCGACCAGTTACGGGGCAATGACGATACGGTCAGGACAGCTTCTTTCTTAAAGCCAAGATCGGTGTTGAAGAAGTACGCAACTTGCCGGGAAACAATAGTGGCTCCGACAAACACAAAGACGGCAATGGCGAACTGCACCGTAACCAGACTGCGCCGGAACAGGATGCCTTCGCGGGCCGACTTCTCTTTGCCTTTCAACGAATCGACGGACGAGTAGGCCGACAGATACAGCGCCGGATACCCACCCGCCAGTCCGCCGACGATCAGCACTAGTACAACCAACAGCCAACTGTGCTGCCAGGGTAAGTGCGTTAGCGTCGGAAGTGCTTTGCCAACGACATCATTGAACAGGGGACGAAACAGGACGTACAAACCCACTGAGAGCACCGTAGCAATGGCTGTCAGCACAAACGCTTCCATGAGAAACTGGACCGTGAGTTGCCGCCGGAGTCCACCCAGCGCTTTGCGAACACCGATCTCCCGCAAACGCGATGAGGAGTTACCCATTGCGATATTGACGAAATTAACGACTGCCATCAGGAGAATGAACAAGGCCACTGCCGTTAGGGTAATGATCAGTTTGCGGATCAGCCCGTTGTTGCTTTGCAGATAAAAATCAGTTAATGGCGTTACGTAGGCGGTCAGGTTTTTCTGGATTTCGGTCGGCGTATTCGTCGCAATTACGTGCGCCAGCGGCTTCTCCAGGTCTTTCGGCGTTACGCCCGGCTGCAACTCAACGTAGGTAACGATGTACTGATTAAGCCAGGTTTGCATACTGGCTTCTCCCCCGAAATAGCGTACACTGCTCACGGGCATGAACATTTCGTTTGATTCTGCCAGCAGGTGCGATACCGAATTGTCGGGTAGCGGCTGTAGTACGCCCGTAATCAAAAACTCCTGCTTCCCCGCGCCGGTCGTCTCCACCGTTAGCGACTGATTCAGGACATCGGTCCGACCAAAGTATTTAAGGGCTTTTTCAGCGGTGATGACAATGGAGTTCGGGTCAGCCAGGGCTGTGCGCGGATTACCCTGCAACAGCTTGAAATCATACATCGTCAGCAGGGTAGAATCGCCGATCTGGATGGATTCCCGGAAGTGATTGCTGCCCTTGGAGACCGTAGCGCTGATGCCGTAAAACCGGTAAAAATTTGCGACAAGGTTAGGATAAATGGCTTTGAGTGCCGGACCAAGTGGGGCCAGGGTTGTGATGTCCATGCCCATATTTTCCTGCTTCCAGCGGCTCTGGACGAGGCACTGTTGACCGGCGTTACGTAGCTGTCGATTAATTTGGAATTCACCCCAGACGTAGCTGCCGATCAGCAAGGTAAACGTAATGCCGACGGCTAAACCGATGATGTTAAGGATCGAGTAAAACTTGCGCCGGAGCAGATTCCGCCAGGCAATTTTGAGATAGGATCGAAGCATAAGAAGGGGAATAAAAGGAGGAGAGGGGTAAGGAGGAGAGGGTGAGAAGAGGAAATAGAGAGATTTTATTACTTTACTCTCTTTCTTCTTACTCCCTCTACTCCGTTTTTAAACTTTTTGCCGGATTCATCAGGGCCGATTTGATGCTTTGAAAACTGACTGTCAACAGCGCGATGCCGATGGCCAGTAAACTTGCCCAGACAAACGCCCGCCAATCGATGTCAATCCTATAGGCGAAGCGTTGCAGCCACCGACTCATGACGTACCAGGTAGGCGGGATGGCGGCCACAATGGCGATGAGCACCAGTTTTATAAAGTCTTTGGAAAGCAGGCTTACCAGTTGAGCCACCGAAGCGCCCAGCACTTTCCGGATTCCGATTTCCTTGATACGTTGCTCAGCGGAGAAGGCAACCAGACCGAACAGGCCAAGACAAGCAATAAGAATGGTTAAGAAAGAAAACCAGCTGAGCAGGGTCGTGCCTTTCTTCTCCTGCTCGTATTGCTTATCGAAACTCGTGTCCAGAAACGAAGCTTCAAACGGATAATCCGGAATAAGGGCTGTCCAGGCCGACCGAACCAGTGCTACGTCCGAAGGCTTCAGCCGAACCAGTACATTGAACGGATTGTCGGTTTGATAATACAAAAGGAGGGGCTCGATCTGGTTATGAAGCGATGCGAAATGATAGTCGCTCACAACACCGATCACCCGCTGGTTCAGTGAATCATGCGCGGCCGTCTTTACAATCTTGCCAACGGCCTGATCCATCGGCCAGCCCATCCAGTGGACAAAACGTTCGTTGACAATAACGGCGTGTTTTTTGTCACCGGGCCGATTGGGATTGAACGTACGGCCGGCTCTGAGCTTGATTTGCAGCAGGTTCAGATAGTCTTCGTCGATGTGGGCGGAAAAGACCAGCTGCTCGGTTCGCTGGCCCCCCGTTTCTTTGATGACACTCGCTTTAGCTTCGTTTGTGATGGGGTTTAATCCCAGCGATACGGCGTCGATGCGGCTGTTTTGCGCTAGTGTCGCTTTCAGCACCGCCATCTTTTTGCGGATCGTTTCGTCGGCCGGGACGTTCACAACCAAAACCTGCTCCTTCGTGAACCCCGGATCTTTACTGCGGAGGTAATGCGTTTGCTGTCGGACCACCAGCGTGCTGCCGATCAGCATTACCGACATGGCGAATTGCAGGACAACCAGCGATTTCCGGGCCAACTGACGCCCTGCCCCCTGCGATTGCCCTCTCAACAGGCTCACCGGCTGAGCTGACGACAGAAATAGGGCTGGGTACAGTCCAGTCAAGGCACTCACTACGATCAGCAGGCATACGCCACCGGCTATGAGCGACCAGTCAGGCAGGCCCACGGGAATGGCCGTGAGCTGCTCAACTAAAGGCCGAACGCTGAGCATTACGCCCAGCGATACAATCAGGCTGAAGCCCATGACCAACAACGCTTCGCCCAGAAACTGGCCCAGTAACTGCCGTCTGGCGGCTCCTGCTACTTTCCGAATGCCGATCTCTTTCTGGCGTTTAGTGGCCTGAACCACGTACAGATTCATGTAGTTGATACAGGCTACGAGCAGAATAAATACGGCTACGACGGCGGAAATGGCCAGATACCCTCGATTACCTTTAGGCGTATCGTCAAACAGACCGTCGACGAAGTGTAGCTCGGTCAGCGGTTGCAGCTGATGATCAATCCTGATGTCGTTGCCCAGTCCTAGTGCTTTAATGCGGGGTGCTACCTGAATCCGGTCGAATTGCGTCAGCTTTTTACGAAAGCTTTCGGCGGGCGTTTGATCGGCGAGAACTACGTACGTAAAACAGGACGTATCGAACACCTCTTCGGCGCTGGCTGGCGTATCCTGCCAGGACAGTAAAATGGTAAACGTTAAGTCTGTGTTTGCAGGAAAATCTTCTAATACGCCGGTGATTGTATACGGTTGCTTGTTCAACTGCAGGACTTTTCCAGTCGGATCGGCCGCACCAAAGTATTTTTTCGCTACTTGCCGGGTCACTACCGCGCTGTTGGGCCGATCTAAAGCGGTTTTGCTGCCGGAGAGCAAGCGGTACGAAAACACCTCAAACAGACTTTTGTCGACCTGGTACACATCGCCTTCATTAATCAGTTGACTGCCATGACGGATCGTTGCCACAGGAACCGACTTGAACCGAACCATCTTCAATACGTCCGGGTAGGTTTGCTGCAGGCGGGGACCCAAGTCAGCACTTGATACGGCGAGACCATCATCCGAGCCGGTCATTTTGAATCGGGTGATCACGCGGTAGATCGAATCGGCCCGCTCGTGAAACCGGTCGAAGGTAAGTTCGTTCCAGACGTACAGGCTGATCAGCCAGCAGGCGGCCATGCTGATCGATAGTCCCGCGATGTTAATAGCGGTATAAAGCCGGTTCTTAACCAGAGTGCGCCAGGCAATTTTGAGGTAGTTCGTAAGCATAAAGTCCGTACCTGATTCGGAGGCCAAGGTACGGACATTGCTTACAGACAGGCTGTTAAAAAACGTTAAGCCTTGTAAACGGCTTAAGTCGTTCTATTTTAACACCACCCACGTATTGACGGAGTTGGCTGGACCTTCGAGCCAGATTTTATAAAAGGACGATGGCCTGTCGGCGATTGATACGCTGAATTGCTGCTGGCTAAGGGGCGCTTTGCCAACCAGTTGATACGTGTCTTTCCCGCCCGTTTCAAATTGATTAGTCGTGGATAGCCAGACATTGACCGTACCGGACGAAGCCAACGCTTTCCAGCTAACTTGCAGCGCATTGTTGCTGAGAGTAGCCTGTGGGCCTGCCAGTGAAACAGGACCGATAAGTGGCACGCCATCCACTTCCTGCGCTACGTCTTTGGGCATCCGGATGCGCATGAAGCGGGCAATGGTAGGCATCAGGTCCACAATGCCCGGCTCAACCTGCTGGCCGTACGCGTTGAGTCCAGGCTGGTTCGAGACCACCCAGGTAGTACGTTCGCGATCCGACTGCCCACCGTGGTTGAGTCCCGTTTTGGCATCGCGGCCGTGGTCGGTGGTAATGACGAGCAGCCAATCTTCCGCAACCTGTTGCTGACGCTGCTGTAGTACGCGGCTCAGCCGACCAATCTGCGCGTCCATTTTCTCAACGGCAGTGTGCATTTGTGGGCTGTCGCCGTACTTGTGCCCGATGTCGTCGGTGTACTCGAGATACACCCACGACAGATCGGGTGCCTGTTTGCTTAAGCAGGCAACGGCCTCGTCGATGACCCGGTTATCAATTCGGTTCATGAACGACCGTTCCTTATCGTGCCGAAAATTAACCGTGTCCAGTTCGTAGCCGTCGGCATAGTAATCGATTTTTAGCTTGTTGGTCTGCGCCAGACCATCACCAACGAGTTTTGTCCGATTGTCGAGCCAACTGCTGAACACGGCTGTTTTCTTATTCGGAAACTGATTCTTAAGCAGGCGAAAAAGGGTAGGGTAGTGGTAGTTGGGTGCTTTGATCGCGTTGTCCCAGACATTGTGTTTGTTAACCCAGGTACCCGTCAGCAGGCTGTTGTAACCCACCGCCGATATGGTTGGCGTTTGGGAATACGTTCCTTTCTGACCACCTACGTACGCCCGTTTATAGAAGCCAACCTTAGCCAGGCTATCCAGATGGGGCGTTGGCACCTTTTCGACCACATCCGCCGGAATACCGTCGACAATAACAAAGACAGCTTTAGGCGTCCGGTTTTGAGCCAGCAGCGGTAGCTGAATAACAGCCGTCAGTAAGGCGAGGGCAAAGCGAGGGTTCACGATAGTAGGCAAGTGAATGAAGACGTCTGGCCGCAAAAGTAACGGATCGCGCTCACCTTGTTGAAACGGATGCGTTAAGCATTCGTTTCAACAAGGTGTACTGTTCAGACTACGGATACAGCAAATACTTTTTTCGCATTGTCTTATAGGCTGACAAACCCGGCTCCCAGCTTTGGCGAATCTCTTTTTCAGATTTTCCCGCAATGATCTGCTTTTTGAGGTTTTCGGTGCCCGCCAGCTTGTCGAAGTTATTAATCTCCTTGCTCTGGCTCATATCGAAGAACCGCGCTTTATCAGGGTAGGCTTTGTACAGTTCCATGAGCCATTGCAGGTTGAGCTGCCGGGTTTTGCGCAGGATACTGGTGTCGTACTTCCGCAGGTCAAGTCCATAGCAATCTGTGTCCTGATGCAGGGGCGCTTCTTTCATGCCTTTGATGCTGATGGGCCGGAATGAGAAGGCGTATTTACCTTTCAGAGCCGGTGCTCCCAACACGGTAAACGGCATATACGTACCGCGACCCTGGCTGATAATCGTACCTTCGAACAGGCAGACGCTGGGATACAGCAGGATAGATTGGGGCGTGTTCAGATTCGGCGAAGGGGGCACGGGTAATACGTAGGGCGTATCGTGGGTATAGTTCGCTACTTTAATGATTTTCAGTTTACAGGAATTCTTGGGTATGTCCCAGCCCTCGCCGTTGATCATCTGCGCAAATTCGCCGATGGTCATGCCGTGCGTAATCGGAATTCTGTGCATGCCAATCCCCGAATGCAGATGATCTTCCAGGATGGGACCGTCGACAATGAAGCCGTTTGGATTAGGCCGGTCCAGAATCAGGAGCTCTTTCTTATTCTCGGCGCAGGCTTCCATAATGTGGTTCAGCGTGTTGATATAGGTATAAAACCGCGCGCCTACGTCCTGAATGTCGAAAATCAGCAGGTCAATCTTGTCGAGCTGTTCTTTTGTTGGCTTACGGTTTTTGCCGTAGAGCGAAATAATGGGAATACCGGTTTTCGCGTCTACTTCATCGGCCACTTTGGCTCCATTGCTGGCGTTGCCGCGAAAACCGTGTTCAGGTCCAAACACCATCACAATGTTCACGCCCAGGCTTTGCAGGCTGTCTACGCTGGGTTTGTTGCCAATGATGGAAGTGGGATTGACAACCATCCCAATGCGTTTTCCTTTCAGATAAGGCAGGTAAGCTGACACCTGATCAGCTCCCGTCATGAGTTTGGTGGCGGTAACCGGTCGCCCAGTGTGGCTGCCCGTTGAGGACGGAACGGGAGTTAGTGGCGAAACATCCAAACGGTTGGTAAGGCTGAAAGCGCCCAGGATGAATGGGAGAACAACAAGAGAAAACGATTTCATATAGACTAATTCAGCAGTAAGATGGCAAGTTGCCCAGAAAAGCGATTGCGTGCAACAGGTAACGTAAAGCACGAACCAATTCAACTTAGGCAACGGTAATGAATTCAAGGCATACCCGCTTAAGCGGGTATGCCTTGAATTCATAGTCTGCAACGTACTGCTAATGGCCTGCTACTTGCTGGGTAGCCGTGCTGACCAGGCGTAGCCGTAGTAAACGTAACTGACGATTCAGGTCGCGGATTTTTTCCTGGTACTGTTGATACGCTGACGGATTGTACTGTTTCAATCCACTGCGCGGACCGTACCATTTAACCAGGGCATTTCGGCGACCACGTAACTGGTCATACAGTTGAGCGTACTCGTTCATGATTCTAGTAGGTGTTGTTTATGTTCAAGCCAACAGGCCGCCCGCCCCGACATTTCCAAATAAGAACTTGCCGACAGCAAATGGCAGGTTGGGCTTCTGCCATAAAAGATGCTATACATCGAAGAAGGGTTGCAGCGGGTTCCGCCAGAATATCATTTTCTGTTCCAACAGATCTAGACAAATAGCGATGGCTGGCCCGGCTACTCGCTTTGTAAGCTCTTCACCGGATTCATTCGGGCTGCTTTTATACTCTGGTAGCTCACGGTCAGAAAAGCGATCGTAATCGCCAGCAGGCCAGCGAGTCCAAATAGCCACCACGATAGCGCCTGGTGATAGGCAAACGTACGCAGCCACTGGCTCAGCGCCCACCACGCCAGCGGTACGGCCAGCACGAGCGCTACAAACACAAGTAGCAAAAAATCTTTGGAGAGTAGCCCGACAATGCTGGTAATGCTGGCACCCAGTACCTTGCGCACGCCAATCTCCTTAGTCCGCTGCTCGGCGGTGAATGCGGCCAGCCCGAACAATCCCAGACAAGAAATAAGAATGGCCAGCACACCGAAGTAGTTGATTAATGTGCTTACCTGCTGTTCGCTACGATATAACTTTTCGTACTCCTCGTCCAGGAAATGGTAATTAAACGGATAGTCGGGCGTGAACTCTTTCGAGATCCTGGCCAGATCGGCGAGGGCCTGCTGCGTCTGACCGGCACGCGTTTTAACAAGCAAATAACTTGTATTCAAATAATTGAAGCAAAGAAGTAAGGGTTTGATTGGCTCATGAAGTGATTGTAAATGGAAATCTTTCATTACGCCAACGATCCGCCCTTTTCCCATCCAGAACTGCACTTCTTTACCAACTGGATTCTGCATGCCCGGCCGGTCCGCCGGTGCGGTGGATTCGCTCATTAGTCTGGCCGTGGCTTCATTGATGATATAATTCGCGGAGTCGGCGGGGCTATCGGCTCTGAAATCGCGGCCGTCAGCCAGTTTAATGTTCATGGTTTTTGTAAAGTTACTGCCTACGAACATGGCCTGCACACTCGTTGACAGGTTCGGGTCTTTGCCTGGCCAGGTCAGGTCGCCCGACGAAGACTGAATGTTTACCGGTAAGGAGCCTGCTGTCGTTGCCGACGCGATTGATGGAAGCCGCATTATTTCCTGCTGGAGGGCGTCAAATTTTTTAGTCTCGCTGATGCCTTCAATAGGCCAGTACAGCACGTTTTCTCGGTCGAGGCCCAAACTCTTGTCGCGCAGGTACTGCATCTGACGACCGACGGCCAGCATACCCACAATCAGGAAAATAGACATTGAAAACTGGAATACAACCAGCGTGCGCCGAAACAGAGCGGGGCCCATACCGGTTTGTAGTCGGAACGCCGAACCGCCACCTTTCAGAATCTTGATCGGTTGCAGAGACGACAGGAACAAGGCCGGATAACTGCCCGATATAAAGCCCGTAACCAGCACTAGTCCCGACAAAAGCAGCCAAAGGGTAGGCTCGGCCAGATTGAGGGCTAATTGTTTCTCGAATACCGTATTGAAGGTGGGCAGGACAAGCCATACTAAGCCTACCGCCAGGACAACCGCCATGAGACTGGTGAGTATGGCTTCGCTCATGAACTGACCAATGAGCGACGAGCGGAGCGCCCCCACCACTTTGCGAACGCCTACCTCGCGTGCCCGGGTTGCGGAACGGGCGGTGGACAGGTTCATGAAATTGATGCAGGCAATTAACAGAATAAACAGGGCAACAAGGGCAAAAACACGAACATATTCGATACGCCCACCTTCCGGCCGACCGTTCTTGTACTCACCGTACAGGTGCAGATCGGTGATAGCCTGCAAAGTTGGCCGACCGCTGTCAAAATTCTTCCCGGCCCGGCGTGGGTAAATGTCCTTCATCGCGGCTTCGGCCTGCCCCAGCGTTACGTGTGGCTTCAGTCGTACAAAGGTCTGGAAAGATACATTGCCCCATGTTTTCATCCAATCCTGTTCCTGGACTTTCCAATTAACCAACCAATCGAACTGTAAGGACGAGTTAGACGGCAGGTCTTCAATTACAGCACCGACTACGTAAAATTTATCACTGTTGAGTTGCAGTATTTTTCCTACGGCCTGGCCGTTCGGGAAAAACTTCCCGGCCACCTTCTGCGTAATAACAATTTGGTTAGTTTGCGCCAGAGCGGCTTTCGGATTGCCTTGCACGGTGGGCAAATCAAATACGCCAAAGAAGTCGCTGGTCGCGTAATGGCCTTTCTCCTTGGCCGCTTTATCACCGACCTTGATCAGGTATTCTGGCCCGTAGTTGATTTTCGTGACGGCGGCTACCTCCGGTACGTCCTGCGCGATAGCCTCCTGTAAAGGGCCGGGTGTCGCCCAGTTTGTAACAATATCGCCTGTAGTTGGATTGGCAAAATTAACGCGTACATAACCGATGTTTTCGGCGTTGGGCAGGAAACGGTTGTAACTCAGTTCGTCTTGCACCCACAGGCCAATCAGCAATGCGCAGGCCATACCCAACGCCAGGCCGGATACGTTGATGAATGAGTAAACCTTGTTTTTAGACAAGCTTCGAAAAGCAATTTTAAGATAGTTGCGTAGCATATCAGTACGAGCAGGTTTTGAATAGTGGTCTGGTTGCCTTTTGTAAAAGAATGGGGTGAGATAATGCAGCACAGCCCAGGCATATTCGCGCCGGGCGCGGGCCAGACCTACTTGCTTGATCCGTTTGGAAAAGACCTCCTGCAAGTCACCTTGCAGGTCTTCCAGCAGATGCGGAGCTACGAACCATCCGAGCAGGCGGTCAGCCCAGCGCGGTGGCCGGCGATCCGGTCCGATGTTTCGGGGAGTTTCATGAGCCATAGTCTCGGTCCATCAACCAATGAGTTGCAGCTTGCCTTGTGGAATTGCCTGCCACAGTCGTTGGCGCATCTCCTGAATCTCCAGCAGAGCCCGGCTGCCCAAGGCCGTTACGGTGAAAAAGCGTTTGCGTCGCCCACCCCGTTCGGCTGTCGCACCACCCATCTGCGACGATAGATAGCCTTTTTCTTCCAACCGATAGAGCGTAGCGTGTACGGCGCTGATCGTAATGTTACGGCCCGTTTGCTCCTGTAGCTGCTCCCAAATAATGACACCGTAAGCGTCTTCCGTGCAGGCTGCCACCACCAGTAATACCACTTCTTCAAACTCGCCGAGAAAGGTTCGCTTCATGTGCCGCGTGTCCAGAGTGATTAGTTGTAATTATGCAAATCAAATGAGATGCCAAAAGCAGAAAAGTGCATCAGCACTCAAAGAAGGGCTATCCGAGTGGTACCGATGATGGGAACACTGTCCAGAAACGGACAAAATCTGTTCGCTTCTGGACAGCGTTCCATGATAGGGAGGTTTGGATGAGTTAATAGATTTGCATTGTATGTTTTCTCGTTGGCTCAGCGGTTTGGGGCTGGATTGATCCTGAGTCCGGAAAAATCACCGCTTAGCCCATCGGCCCACAAGCCGATCAACCCATCCGATCGTTGATTGAGTAACTCGACAGTCAGCGAGGGGGTAGAGTCATGGTTGATAAAAACGCTGACGGTAGTATCCGTGATCTTTAGCGTACAATGAAACCAGTCGTCGGCTCGTGGTACGGGATGGACCGTACGCTCGTACTTCAGGGGCAAATCTTTCCGGAGTTGCGGCCAGCCATGATCGGGCATACTCATGTACTGAACCGACCAGTTTCGCCGGAGCGTATCGGGATGCCGGAAATTAAACGGACGGAAATATACCACATCGTACGTGAGTGTATCAACTCCGTGAAAGGCAATGCCCAGGAAACTTTGCAGAAACACATCCTTGCCGCGTAGATCAACCTCAATCGTTCCCTGCTTAAAATTAACTCCTTTTAACCACACAATTCCTTTGGCCGATACGCCCGGATGTGCCTTGTCGTTCAGCACCTGTATTTCGTTGGCGGGCGTGGTGATGAGTTGCTTCTCCCGGAGCATAAGGGGGAGGTTATAAGCGGTCTGAGCCGTTGCCGTTAAGAGGCTACTGAAGAACAGAAGTGTAAAAATCAGCACTATACTACGTTGTTGGAAGTGCATGTTTATTCGATAAAAAAAGTTGTTTCAAGGTTTCATAAGGATCTACTTACAGTCGATCGGTTAAGGAGTCGGCGTGATGGTAAGATTAGCAAAATCACCCCCGGAGCCGTTGCCGACCCAAAGGCCAAGCTGCCCGCTGCCCGTCTGGACAAGTCGCTCGATCACCAGCGCCGGAGTAGTGTTTTGATTGACGTAAACCCGCATATTGGGCGACTTAATTTCTACTCGCACGTGGAACCAGCCGTTGGGATCAGGAGGGGAAGTCAGAGCGGCTTCGTACTTGTCTGGAAAATCAGTGCGAAGCTTCTGCCAGGTGTACGTGGGGTGGGCTATGTACTGCACGGCGTGGACGCGCCGGATGGGATCGGTGCTGCGAAAGTTGAAGGGGCGGAAATAAATGGCTTCGTAGGTTTTGTCGTCCTGCCCATGAAAGGCGATCCCCACGAAGCTTTGCTGGAGGACATCTTTACCCCGAACATCGAACTCGAGAGTTCCGTTTGCCAACTGAGCGTCGGGTATCCAGACTACGCCTTCGCCGGACCGTTCATTGATTCGGATACCTTTCCGGCTACCTTCCGTTAGGGCCGTTGCCGTGCGGTTAACGGCGGCTTTGGGGTTGTTGGCCAGAAGGGTCAGGTCAGGCGAAACAGGAGTAGGCGTTTGGGCTAAACTATGGCCGTTTATCAACAGGCTAAGCAGTGTATACAGTAGGATTGGCACGTTCTGGGTTTGTTTCATTACTTACGTGATCGATTGAGAGAGACAGATCTGAAGAGTAAACGACCGTAAACGTAGCCGTTGCTTTCAATGACTCCCAATCAATCGTGTTCAAGTGTTGTGCAAGTTGTGCCAAATCGATAAGTAGCTACTAAACAGGAATATGGTCGTAAAGATGAATACGGATAGTCTGGCTCGTTGCCGCCATCAGATCGAGCAGGTCAGCGGTCTGGGCGCAGCCGAAGGATGGTCGACCGCCGACTTTGAGCGATTGAGTGACGCCATTCTGGCCAGGACCGGCGCTTGCCTGAGTGTAACGACGCTAAAGCGAGTGTGGGGTAAAGTCCGCTACGATTCCTCACCCACAACAACGACCCTAAACGTACTGGTGCAGTATCTGGGCTATCCAAACTGGCACGACTTTCAGCAGCAGAGTGATCAGCCCAAACCCGTAGCGACTAGTTCTTCGCCACCAGGCACTGATTTCCCATCAACTCGCACCGGATCGCGTCGGCTATGGAGCCGGGTTGTTCTGGCTGTGATTGGAATTGGACTGGCCGGACTATTGGCTTTAATACTGGCATCGCCTAAACACGAGCCACTGTCACCCGAGGATTTTTCGTTCCGTAGCCGTCCGGTCACGCAGGGAATTCCAAACTCCGTAGTGTTCGATTATGACGCGACCGCTTCACCCACTGATTCCGTGTTTATCCAGCAGTCCTGGGA
Source organism: Spirosoma fluminis (assembly GCF_054778895.1). Classification (NCBI taxonomy): domain Bacteria; kingdom Pseudomonadati; phylum Bacteroidota; class Cytophagia; order Cytophagales; family Cytophagaceae; genus Spirosoma; species Spirosoma fluminis. Next base: position 433,171 of record NZ_BAAGZD010000041.1, on the reverse strand, counting down.
CCCAACCCGGCGTCGGCTTGTGTCGCGCACCGGCCATCAGCATACATCGATTTACTACCATCCGGGCTACTTCCGGGCTAAACTGGTGGTGGGCAAACAGATTGTTCGGGAACACGATCTGCTCATCCGCTCAAATGGCTGGCACATTGCCGTGTTGCAGGAGCCGGTGCCTGTCTATTTTAGGGCTAGTGATCTAATCCAACAAGGAAAACTTAGCTTACCTGCGTCGCGTATCGAAGCCAATCACATAGCCATGCAGCCCCGGCCGCCCGTCGTGCGGTATCGATATATCCGGGAGCTGCCGGGATTGCGTTCCGATAACTTTATCATGGAAACCCGGCTTCGTCATGATTACCGGTCTGGAGCCGCAGCCTGTCAGCAGACGCGCCTGATGATCCATGGCAAAGGAGTAATGTTTTTTATACCGCTGTCGGCCAATGGGTGTATCTCGGATCTGTCGCTGGGTTTAGCGGGCCATCAGGTAGACGGACGCAATACGGATCTGTCGGCCTTTGGCGTTGACTTTTCGGATTGGGTGGACCTGCGTTGCGAGGTAATCAACAAACAGGCGCGCATCTGGGTAAACGGGCGGCTGGCCTACCAGGCAACCCTTCCGTCGGCTCCGGTCGATCTGGTTGGTATTACGTATGATTTTACGGGAACGGGTTCGGTTGCGTATTGCCGATTCCGCCGACCGGATGGCTCAGTGGTGTTTGCTGATGCATTTGATCGAGCCATCCAGTAAGACAGCGGATTGCAACCCAGCCTTGTATATTTTATTCAGACCGCAGGCTCCTGACCGGATTTGTCAAAGCCGCTTTGATGGCCTGAAAGCTTACCGTCAGTAACGTAATGACCAACGCACCAGCACCCGCCAGGGCAAAAATCCACCACGACAATTCGGTACGGTATTGGTAGTTCTGGAGCCAGCCCGATAGGACGTAATAAGACAGGGGGGCCGCCAGACAAAACGCCACCAGAATCAACAGCACAAATTCTTTCGAGAGTAATCCCCACACGTTGAACACCGACGCGCCGAGCACCTTGCGAATCCCGATTTCCTTAGTGCGTTGCTCCGCTATAAACGACGCTAAGCCAAACAGACCCAGGCAACTAATCAGAATGGCCAGGATAGCAAATCCACCCGCCAAGCGGCCGATACGTTCTTCTGTACCGAATTTTTGGGCATACTTGTCATCCACGAATTTGTAGTCGAAGGGCGAATCGGGGCTATACGTTTTGAAAATTTGTTCTACCCTGGCCAGAGCCTCATGAGCTGATAATTGCGGAGCTAAACGTATATTTATAGTATTGACATTGGCATATTCGACGGCGAAAAAAGACGGATTAACCGGTTTGAACGGATCTTCTTTTACCATGTCTTTAATAACGCCAATCACCTTGTATTCGCGGCTTGTCGAACCCCGTCGAACGAGTTCGCCAATTGGGTTTTTGAATCCCATCAGCCTGACAGCTGCTTCATTTAAAATAACCGAAGCCGTGTCCGTGGAATAGGCTCTGGAAAAATCCCGCCCTTCCTTGATCTGCCAGTCGACCGTTTTGCCGTAGTCGTGCGTTACGTAATTTGTCATGACCAGTGGTTTACTGCCCGCCTTTTTACCTTTCCACGAAATATCGGTTGTGCCACCAGCCTGTTCGGTTATTGAATTCGAGGATTCCGACATACCGGCTACGGCTCCTGTACTGAGCAGGTCATTTCGTAGGGCGTCATAGTGCCCGTAGAGTTCAGGGGCATTCATTCCGATTTCGATCAATCCACTGCGGCTGTAGCCCACCGGTCGGTCTTTGGCGTATTCGATCTGCCGAAACACGATGATGGTGCCGATGATGAGCGTGACCGAAACCGTAAACTGAAAACCAACCAGCAGCCGCCGGGGAATCGTGGCCGAGCGATTCGTGCGGATAGCACCTTTGAGTACTTTAATGGGCTGGAACGCAGACAAATACAACGCCGGATAACTCCCGGCAATTAAACCCGTCAGCAGACTGAACCCCAGTCCAGCCAGCCAGAACAAGGGGTTAGCCCACAAAATGATCATTTTCTTGTCAGCTACCTGATTGAAGAAGGGAATCGTAAGCTGTACGAACAGAATGGACAGCACGAAGGCTAGTAGGGCCATCAGCAGCGATTCGCTCAGGAACTGCGCAATCAGTTGGCTTTGAAACGAGCCAATCGCCTTCCGAATCCCAACTTCCTTGGCCCGTTTTTCGGAGCGGGCTGTACTCAGGTTCATGAAATTGATGCAGGCCAGCAGTAATACAATGACGCCAATGCTACCGAACAGCCATACAAACGTAATGAGCCCGCCTGTATTGACACCATCTTTAAAATCGGCGTACAGGTGCCATTTGCTCATCGGGTGCAGAAAGAACTCGGGTTTATAACCAGGCGGATTGTCCCGCTTCATCCGGATATCCCTGATCTTCGCCGATACCTGGTCGAAATCGGCACCGGGTTTGAGCTGGACAAAGATCTGGTACGAGTTTGAGTCCCATTCATTCTGGTCGAGTCTGGCGTTTTTATCGTTAGCCGCAAAGAATTTCCAGGGGACCAGAAATGTTACGTCATTAAATGTGCTATTGGCCGGGAAGTCTTCATAAACGCCTGCAACCTTTACTGTCTGCCGGTTGTCCAGTTTTATCAGCTTATTGAGCGGATTTTCGGAGCCAAACATCGTGCTGGCGAGCGATTTCGATAGTAGGATAGAATTAATATCATTGGGGCCGAAGCGGGTACCTGACACTACGTTCAGCGACAGCATATCGATGAAGTCAGGTTCAACGTAATTGCCCAGTTTTAACAGTTTCCGATCTCCGGTCGCTAGTATTGCGTTACGGGTTACGGCTATTCCAACAGATTCGAAATCAGGGTATTTGCTGCGTAGTTCCTGCGCCAGCGGAATCGGCATTGCATCGTAGGAGGCTTTTTCTACGTCGAACTTGACAAACTGCCAGAGTTTGGCCAGCCGGTCATAATTTTTGAACTGCTTGTTGAATGACAACTCGTCATAAATCCAGAGACCAATGAGCATCGCGACGGCCATACCTGAAGCCAGCCCAAACATATTAATGAAGGAGTACACCCGGTTCTTGGCCAGGTTGCGGAAGGCAATAGTTAAATAATTGCGAATCATGTCTGTATTTGTTGGATTAGGGTATTGCACGTAAGCCGGACCGTTTGGTTGTCGTTTAATAAACTGGGGCCGCATCAGGCTCAGCACATCCCGAGCGTACCGCCACCGCGCCCGGCGCAGGCCCTCCTCCCGCACTCGCTGCTGAAACAGCTCATCCAGATCGCCTTCCAGTTCATCAAGAAGATGCGGAGCGCAGAACCAGCGCAGCAGGCGTTGGGCTAAGGACGGAGGGGTAGGCGCTGAGCTCATGTGATTACTCGCTACGTAACGATTTTACTGGATCCACTAAAGCCGCTTTAATGGCCTGGTAACTGACGGTGAGCAGCACAATCAGAAGGGCGAAGGACAAGGTTAATGTAAATACGCCGATGCCGATATTTATGCGGTACGTATAGCCTTGTAGCCATTTCTGCATAGCATACCAGCCAATCGGTGCTCCTATGATAAAAGCTACTACGGTTAGATAGATAAACTCTTTGGTCAGGAGCTGCACAATACTGGTTACGGAAGCTCCTAAGGTTTTCCGAATGCCAATTTCTTTCGTCCGTTGTTGGGCGGTGTAGGCAGCCAGGCCAAATAAGCCTAAACAGGCGATAAAGATGGTCAGCCCGGAAAAAAGACTGGTCAGCGTACCAACACGTTGTTCGTCAGCGAACTTGGCTTTGTACGACTCGTCGGCAAACGTATAGTCAAATGGATAGGCTGGATTATACTTCTTAAAGATTGCTTCGGTAATCTCCAGGTTTCTGGCCAGCGAGTTAGCCGGATTCAACCGAATGCTCGTCCAGCCGAGGCCAATCGAACTACCTGGGCCCGTAACAACCACGGGATTCACAGGATCGTAAGGTGAGGCAAATACAAAGTCCTTTACCACACCAACTATATGCCAGTCGCGATCATGAAAGTGAATACGTGTTCCGATCGGGAGTTCCAACTGCATGGTTCTAACGGCCGTTTCGTTCAGTATGACAGTGGTAGAATCTGTTGGATACCGACGAACGTCAATTTCCCGACCTGACAGCAACGAGGTACCTGTTGTCTTCAGGAAGTTTGCATCGGTTCCGAACCGGTCAAACTCGATATCTTTATCGGCTTTGGTGCTGCCGGGCCACGAAAGGCCCCACTGGCGAGAATTGATATCGGTAAGAGGGCCCATTGATCGGCTAACCGAAACCGCGGCTCCGCTGCGGACCAGATCCTGCTGTAACGCGTCGTAGTGCGAGGATATGTCGCCGTGTAGAAAGGTGAACAACAGGTTGTTTTGATTGTATCCACTTTCCCGATTTTGACCGTACCGAATTTGTTGCTGAATAACCAGCGTAGCTATAATGAGGACAATGGCAAACGTAAACTGAAGAACGACCAGTCCTTTTCGGGGCGAAAACGTAGCCGCAACGGGCTGGAACGTTCCTTTCAGCACACGTATTGGCTGGAAGTTCGCGAGATAAAAGGCCGGGTAACTTCCTGCCAGCAAACCCGTAAACAATACGAACCCAAGCGCCGTGAGCCAGAAGCCAAATGAGCTAAACGGTAACGAAAGCTGTTTACCCGTTACGGTATTAAACATGGGCATACAAAACGCAATGAGCAACAAGGCCACGAGGCCAGCCAAAAAAGTGAGCAGCACCGATTCACTGATGAACTGAAAAATTAGGGACTGCTTCTGGGCTCCGGCTACTTTTCGGATGCCAACTTCCTTCGCTCGTTTTTCACTACGAGCCGTGCTCAAATTGATGAAGTTGACAGCAGCAATGAGCAGAATGAACGCGGCTATGAGTCCAAACAAACGAACGGTAACAATTTTGCCGTCGACCAGGTACCCGTTTTCCTGCTCCGAATACAGATGCCATTTACTGGCTGGGTGAAGGAAAATCTGCCGGTTCGACACATCATCCAGAACGCCTTTAAGACGCTGAGCCGTAACGTGCCTGATTTTGTTGTCGGCGACCACCGGGTCTACCTTATCCTTCAGCAGAACGAACGTATACTCATTGTTCGAAGCCCAGTCGTCGGAACCCCAGCCTAATGACACGAAATAGGTGTAGGGGAGCAGGTAGGCTACATTACTGAATCGCGAGTTGTTGGGCAGGTCATCCAGAACACCAGTTACCGAAAAGCTATTCTTATGGTCAACCTGAATGGTTTTACCCAACGCCTGAACCGTTCCAAACAGTTTTTCGGCCAGCGATTTAGTAATAACAATGCCAGCGGGCTCAGAGAGAGACATCCGGGCATTGCCCGCAATGAATGGTAAATCGAATAAATTCAGGAAGGCAGGATCCGTAAACGCGCCGTCGATACTCAGGTTTTTGTCATTGGCGGTTAAAATAAACGCAGTCGGCCGATACCGGGCCGCATCTTCGACATCGGCGTAGTCTTGCTTCAGTACCGGCGCTAAAGGGCGTGGGGTCGTTTCCCAGGCTTGTGTGGTACCACTAAACTTATCGCGGTTGTATACCTGAAAGAGCCGATCGGTTTTGTTGTAGAATCGGTCGTATGTCAATTCACTTTGTACCCACAGGATGATCAACGCGGAAGCGGCCATGCCTACCGTCAGGCCGGCAATGTTGATAAACGCATAACTTTTAGCGCGGGCCAGGTTGCGAAAAGCGATAGTAAGGTAGCTACGAATCATGTCTGTATTTGTTGGATTAGGGTATTGCACGTAAGCCGGACCGTTTGGTTGTCGTTTAATAAACTGGGGCCGCATCAGGCTCAGCACATCCCGAGCGTACCGCCACCGCGCCCGGCGCAGGCCCTCCTCCCGCACTCGCTGCTGAAACAGCTCATCCAGATCGCCCTCCAGCTCATCAAGAAGATGCGGAGCGCAGAACCAGCGCAGCAGGCGTTGGGCTAAGCGAGGTCCGTCGTAATGGGGCAAGCCGGGGTGTTGGGGGGTGGAGGGCATACGCTTATTCACTACGTAACGATTTTATCGGGTTCATTAGGGCGGCCCGGACGCTTTGGTAACTCACAGTCAGCAACGTAATGAGCAACGCTCCAGCTCCCGAAGCGGCAAAAATCCACCACGACAATTCGGTTCGGTAGCTGTATTTCTGGAGCCAGTTACTTAAGAAATAAGAAGCAATCGGCGTAGCGATGCCAAAGGCGATCAGAACCAGTATCACAAAATCCTTCGACAGTAGCACCCAAAGATTAGTGACTGAAGCGCCCAATACTTTACGAACGCCAATCTCTTTGGTACGTTGCTCGGCTGTGAAAGAAGCTAGGCCGAATAATCCAAGGCACGAAATAAAAATGGCTAGTCCAGCGAAGATGCCAGCTAGTGAACCAATACGTTCTTCATCGGCAAACTTGGTAGCATACTCTTCGTCAATAAAATTGTAGTCGAAGCCAGCCGAAGGCACCACCTTCTTAAATACCGCTTCAATTTTCGGCAAAGCGTCGGCAACTGATACGTTTGGTTTAATCTTGATATTAATCCAGTTGATAGGGCCACGCAGGAAAAAGACGGTTGGATATACCGGCTCAAAAGGCGACCCCATCACCATGTCTTTAATCACACCTATAATCTTGAACGGCTTTCCATCGCGCCGGATGGTTTGACCCACTGGGGGTCCGCCAACGCGGTTTTTCAAGCCCATAAACCGAACGGCTGCTTCATTGACGACATAGGCGGCTGAATCCGAGGCAAACTCCCGCGAAAAGTCGCGCCCGGCAACGAACTGCCAGCCGACCGTTTTGCCGTATTCAGGCGATACCGTTAAGGTGCCAAAGTCTGTCTGCACAGACGGGTCTTTACCCGGCCAGTCAAACCCAATATTATTTGACCACAACTCCGTGGCTCGGCTGGCCGATTGCGCCGTTTCGTAGACGACACCGGTATTCATAAGCTCTTGCCTAAGTACATCGAACTTAGTATGCAGATCACTTGAACTCATAAACACATCAATTAATCCTTCGCGGGTGTAGCCGACAGGACGGTTTTTAGCGTGCTGAATATGGCGGTAAACGATAATAGTGCCGATGATGAGCGTTATAGATACGGCAAATTGAGCTACTACCAGCACTTTACGGAAAACAGTTGCGCCACTTACCCGAAACGTCGGACCGTGTCCCTTAAGCACTTTGATAGGTTGAAAACCAGATAAGTACAAAGCGGGATAACTACCGGCTAATAAACCTGTGATCAGAATAAAAGCTGAACTGAACAGCCAGAAGAAAGGATTGGCCCACAGGATCGTCATCTCTTTATCAGCCAGACTGTTAAACCACTTGATTGAAACTGTTACCAAACCAATGGCTATAACAAAAGCTAGTAGGACAACCAGGAACGACTCGCTGAAAAACTGACCAATTAACTGACCGCGCCCAGAACCGATGGCTTTACGAATACCCACCTCTTTAGCGCGTTTTTCGGAGCGGGCCGTGCTCAAGTTCATAAAATTAACGCAGGCTAGGAACAGCACAAAGGCACCGATGAGGCCAAACAGCCATACATACTGAATCAGACCACCAGTGTTATTCCCTTGTTTGTCGAATCCAGTGTGCAGATGCCACTTATTCATGGGATGCAGAAAGACCTGAAAGTTAAAAGCAAGCTGACCAGCATTGCCAGCTAGATTTTTAAGATGGATATCTTTAATTTTGGCCGAAACCTGATCAGCATCCACATTTGGCTGAAGTTCAGCGTACACATTAATGAAATTGTTCACCCAGCCCTGGTCTTTTATGTACGGGTTCGCTGACACGTATAAGTTCCAGGGAGCGAAGAACTTCACCTCATGAAACTCCGAGTTATGGGGTAGGTCCTCGTAAATGCCGGTAATCTTGGCATCCATGGCGTTGTTGATCTTTACCACTTTGTTCATCGGATCGGCGTTACCGAAGAGTGCCTGGGCTGCTGAAGCCGAAAGTAACACCGATCCCGGATCCCGCAGGCCCGCCCGGGTCCCTTTGAGCATGTGCAGCGTGAGCATATCGGGTGCTTCAGAATCGATAAATTCACCGGTTAGCGAAAGCTTATCATTGCCCACGGCCACAGTATGATCCTGAATCCACCATGCTCTCAGCACCCGTTTGAAATCGTTGGGGTAATTGGTCATTAACTCTGTCGCCAACGGGTAGGGTAAATTACTTCCCGTCCATGTTTCGCCATTGACGGTACCATGTTGTGCCACTTGTACGATGCGGTCGTAGTTTTGGTGGTATTTGTCAAATGATAATTCGTCCCAAATCCAGAGGCCAATCAACATTGCTACGGCCATACCAACCGCCAGCCCAGAAATATTGATGAAGGAGTAGCCTTTGTTACGTTGTAGATTGCGAAAAGCAACCTTGAGATAATTCTGAATCATGTCTGTAAGTCTTGGGTTTGGATACTCCCGGTACGCCGGACCGTTTGGTTTACGCTTCACAATCCAGGGCCGTAGCAGGCTCAGCACATCCCGAGCGTACCGCCACCGCGCCCGGCGCAGGCCCTTCTCCCGCACTCGCTGCTGAAACAGCTCATCCAGATCGCCCTCCAGCTCATCAAGAAGATGCGGAGCGCAGAACCAACGTAGTAGACGCTGGGCTAAGCGGGGCGGGGATGCAGTTGACTTGCTCATGACCAGGCAGTTCGGGGAATGGCGTCCCACATCTGATTGCGCAGTTGCCGTACCTCCTCCAACGCCCGCTTGCCTGCCCCTGTAACGGAATACAGCCGCTTGCGCCGACCACCCCGTTCGGCGGATATGCCGCCCATTTCTGAGTTGACGAGCCCTTTTTCCTGAAGTCGGTTCAGGGCCGAATGCACCGCCCCCAGATTGACGGCGCGATTCATTTGCTGCTCAATCTCATTCACAATAGCGGCTCCGTAGGCATCACCCGACCGAATGGCGACAGCCAGCAAAACCACTTCTTCAAACTCGCCCAGGTACGTTCCTTTCATACCGAAAATTAGTTGTGTAAATGTATAACAAATGCCTTGCCAGTATGCAAAAAGGCCCCTCCTGCGCAGGAGGGGCCTTTTTTTGTAAAAAAATCTGGAGCCCTTGTCCAGAAACGGACAGTTTTGTACGTCTTTGGACAACGTTTAAGCCGTGGCCGGTTCAGCGAAACCTGTAGAGACGGTTAAGTCTTTCCAATGAGCCAGATTATCCTGTAGGGCTTTGATCTTTACTTGAGCGATATCATACGCGTCCTGGCCCAGAAACAGGTGAAGGGGCGGGTTGGGCTCGGCCGAAATCCGGATCAGAGCCGCAGCGGCCTTCGCTGGATCGCCGGGTTGGTTGCCTCTGATTTGTTGCTGATGGGCCGCTTCCGAATCTCCACCTTTCTCAATTCACAAACACGCTCTTATCAATCGGGCCCGATATGAACTACTTCATGCGGGGATTTTTAAATAATCCGTACAAGAAAATAGAACCGAATAAACAGGAGATTGTGGCGTACCAGCCGATTACTACGCTATTCGCTTCGCAGGCTTTTGACCGGGTTCATCAGGGCCGCTTTAAGGCTTTGAAAGCTCACGGTCAGCAATGCAATGAACAGGGCCGCTAAACCGGCCGGAACGAACATCCACCACTCAATAGCAACCCTATACGCAAAATCCTGTAGCCACTGGCTCATTGTGTACCAGGCTATCGGTACGGCAACAATGATGGCAATAATCACTAACTTGATGAAGTCGACGGCCAGCAGCCGGAGTATACCCGTTACGCTGGCCCCTAACACCTTCCGAACGCCGATTTCGCGGGTACGTACCTGCGCGGTGAATGTAGCTAAACCAAATAAGCCCAGGCACGAAATCAGAATGGCAATCGACGCAAACAGGTTGAACAGGGTGCCCGTTTGTTGCTCCGACTTATAGAGGTTATCGAACAGATCATCCAGAAAAAAGTATTCGAACGGATAATCGGCGTTGTATTGCTTCCAGGAGCGTTCGGCTGCCGCCAGTACAGGCTCAGCTTCTTTGCCTGTCGTTTTGATATAGATTGCATTGAGTTGCTCTGGAGCATAATAAAAGATAGCTGGTTCTATTTTCTGACGCATGGAGGCAAAATGAAAGTCTTTCACAACCCCGATGATCGTGCCCCTGCGGTTCCAGAGCCGGAATCGTTTCCCGATCGGATTTTTGAGACGGGCCGCTTTAACGGCCGTCTCGTTGAGGATGAAGTGAACTGAATCCGAAACCGCCCCCGTGAAGTTGGCTCCTTCCTGCAGGTTCATTTTGAAGAAGGGCACAAAGTCTTTGTCGATCGCAACCGGACGCATAAACATGGTTTCACCCTTCTCTTTACCATCCCATTCATTATTGCCGGTTTGGTTCCCAAGCTGAATTATGTTTGAACTGGCTCGGGTTACGCCAGTCACACCGGGCTGATTCAGCAGATCGGCTTTTACCGCGTCGTAGTGCTTATTCAGATCCCGCATGAAATAGGCGAACACATGCGTCTTGTCGTAACCCAGTGATTTCGACCGGATATACTCAAGTTGCTTACTGATGATAAACGTACCAACAATCAGAATTACCGACACCGAAAACTGCGTAACCACCAGTACCTTGCGGAACGTAACATCACTCATGCGCGCCGATACGTTGCCTTTCAGCGCCTTTAGCGGATCAAAAGAAGACAGCAGTAAGGCCGGGTAAACGCTCGACGCAACCAGCGTTCCGAAAATAATCAGACCAATGAGCTGCCATAAGCGATAGTCTGACAGGTCAAGAACCAACTGCCTGCCGGAAATCTGGTTGTAAACGGGTAAAAGGAAATAAATCAAGCTAAGCGCCAGCCCGGTTGCTACGGCGAAAAGCAGGGCGGTCTCCACCAAAAACTGTAAAAACAGCTGCTGGCGGGCCGCACCCACAATTTTGCGCATGCTTACTTCTTTAGAACGTAACATGGCGCGGGCAGTGGACAGGTTAACGTAATTGATGCACGCAATAGCCAGAATGAGCAGGGCGATGAGTCCGAACATCCGGACCGTTTCAATACCACCGTTGGTGCCGTCAGCTCTGTACAGGTGCGTATCAGACAGGGGTTGTATTACGTAGTTCAGGTCCGTATCATCGGGTTTGTGGCTGAGGTGAATGGTCCGCAATTTATCCGCAAGCGCCTGTGTAGATGTGCCGGGTTGAAGTAATAAATACGTTTCGTAATTAAACTCGCTGAAGTCCTGCGCAACGGTTTTACCATCGTTCCTGCCTCCGTAGATGTCTTTAAAACGTAGTGACATAGGCAACAGTATGTCGGCCGTAATGCTCGAATTTTTGGGGAAGTCGTGGATGATACCGCTGACCTTGAAGGACGTCCTATCATCGACCGACAGGATTTTACCTATGGGGTTATTATCGCCAAAATAGCGTTTGGCGGTCGTTTCGGTGAGCACAATCGAGTGATTGTCGGGAAACGGATTGGCCGGGTTTCCCTGGATCAGCCTAAAGTCAAAAACTGAGAATAATGCTGGGTCGGTGAACCTGGTGTGGTCTTCTTTGAACACCTTATCGGCATACTTAAACAAGGTATACGTGTCATTATAGCTCATCCGAACGGCGTCTTTTACTTCCGGGAGCTGCTTTTTGGCGTAGTCCGTTATGGGCGCTACGGTCACCGTCCAGAGTTGCCGACTACTGCCGGTGCCCCCCCAGTTTTCGAGCCGGTAGATAGACGAAGCCTGCTGATGAAACCGGTCGAAGCTCAGTTCATGCTGCACCCAGAGTAGAAGCAGAATACCAACGGCCAGGCCGACGGTCAGGCCGGTCATGTTGATCAGCGAGTAAAAGCGGTTTTTCAGCAAATTGCGCCAGGCGGTTTTAAAATAATTACGTAGCATATCAGTAAGAAGGGGGTTAGGATAATCAGGTTGTTCGCGTTTCATTATGGAAGGCCGCATATAGGCGAATACTTCTCGCCAGTACGTAGCCCGGGCCTTGGGTGCGCCCAGCCGCTGCACCCGCAGGGCGTAGCGCTCGTGGAGGTCGCCCAGCACTTCCTCCCGCAGATGGGGAGCCACCAGCCAGTTGAGTAGTTTGTCGGGCCACCTGGGTGGTTGAGTAGGTGATGTGCGCTTGTTCATGCGACTGATGAATTAGGCCGCTATTCCGTCCGTAAGCTTTTTACCGGATTCATTACGGCTGCCTTAATGCTTTGGTAGCTGACCGTCAGTAACGTAATGAGCAGAGCACCCACGCCAGAGGCTGCAAAAATCCACCAGGACAGTTCCGTTCGATAGGTATACTCCTGTAGCCATTTGCCCAGGTAGTAGTAAGCAATAGGCGAAGCAAGGAAGCAGGAAATAACAACCAGCACCACGAAATCTTTCGACAGCAAACTCCACAGGTTCAGAACCGAAGCGCCCAGCACTTTCCGAACGCCGATTTCTTTAGTGCGTTGCTCGGCCGTGAACGAAGCCAGACCGAATAGCCCCAGACAGGAGATGAGGACAGCGAGCAGGGCAAAACCACCCGCCAACCTGCCGAAACGCTCTTCCGACGCGAATTTTTTTCCGAACTCTTCGTTCGCAAACTTATACTCGAATGGGGCCGACGGAACATGCTTTTTGAACGTAGCTTCGATAACGGCCATCGACTCGCTGGCGCTTCGGCCAGGATTGAGTTTGAGGGCTATCCAGTTGACATTCTCATAATCCAGGAAGTAGATGGCCTGCTTCACGGGTTCGTAGGGCGATTCGGCCAGCACGTCTTTGATCACACCGATAATCGTGAAATAGCCAGGTTTATCGGGAGCATCGACCCTTCCCCATTTGACGACGGTGCCAATCGGATTCTTAATGCCCATGAATTTAACCGCCGATTCATTGATGATCACGGCCAACGAATCGGTAGTGAATTTCCTTGAAAAATCACGGCCTTCTTTAAACTGCCAGCCTACGGTTTTGCCAAAATCATGCGTTACCCAGACGGTCGAGAAGTCATCATCGAGCGACGGGTCTTTCCCTGGCCAGCTAAAACCACTGTTGTTGGACCAAACACCGGTCATCGGACTGGATGATTCGGCCATTTCCTGGATGACCCCCTCATTCTTTAGCTCTGTTTTTAGTACGTCATATTTGCCGTAAAAGGCGGGTGACATCATCTGAATCATGACAAGCCCGTTAGTATCGTAGCCAATCGGACGATTTTTGGTGTGTTGAATTTGTCGGTACACGATACTGGTGCCAATAATCAACGTAATGGAAACCGTAAACTGAACCACGACCAGCACCTTACGCGGCACGGCTGCCCAGCGTCCTACATTGAAGGTGCCTTTTAAGACCTTAATCGGTTGAAAGGACGAAAGATAAAAGGCTGGATAACTACCCGCCAGCAGTCCGGTAACCAACATAAATCCAAGGCTGCTTAGCCAGAATAATGGCTTGGTCCAAGGGAATGTAATGTGTTTGTCGGCTATTTCATTAAACCAGGGTAAAAGGGCCAGAATGAGCAACGTAGCACCGATAAACGCAAAAACAACGACCAGAAACGACTCGCTGAAAAACTGGTTGATCAGCTGGGCCCGTACTGACCCGACGGCTTTGCGAATACCCACCTCTTTAGCGCGTTTTTCGGAGCGGGCCGTCGAGAGATTCATAAAATTGATGCAGGCCAGGAGCAGGACAAACACGCCCACAATGGCAAACAACCGAACGTACTGAATGTAGCCGCCTGTTTTGATGCCTTCTTCCCAGTTGCCACGCAAGCGCCAGTCGCTCATCGGGTGCAGAAACATCTCCGATTTGAATTTTTTGTCGTCGGCCGGTACGTTGTTTAATTTGGCGTTTTTGATTCGGTTACTCACCGTTTCCATGTCCGTATTATCGGCGAGCTGAATAAACAGCTGAAACGAGTTATTGGCCCACAGGTTCTGATCACGGGCCTGTTTTACCCAGGGCTGCGTGGCTACGTATAATTCCCAGGGAGCTATGAACGTAAGATCGCGAAACTCGGTATTAAACGGCAGGTCTTTGTAAACGCCCGTCACCCGAACATCCGCTTTGCCTTCGACATTAATAAGTTTTCCCATCGGATCAGCCCCGCCAAAGAGCGACTCCGCCGTTGAGGCCGACAGCAAAATAGTATTGGTTTCTTTCAAGCCATTACGACTGCCTTTGAGCATGTGCAGCGACAGGATTTCCGGCATTTCGGCACCCATATAATTGCCTGAACGCGTAAGCTTAGTATCGCCGTAGGAGAGGATGCGGTCGCCCAGCCAGGCCGACATCGCGAGGTGTGTAAAATTACTGCCGTACTTATTTCGCAGTTCAGCTTCCAACGGAGCCGGAACGTCCTTTTGAGTGCCAATGTGTCCGTTAAATGTTTGATGTTGCATAACCTGAGCAATGCGATCGTAATGCTCATAGTGGGTGTTGTACGATAGCTCGTCGTAAATCCACAGACCAATCAACATAGCCACGGCCATACCGACTGCCAAACCGCCAATGTTAATAGCCGAATAGCCTTTATGCCTGGCCAGGTTGCGGAGAGCGATTTTGAGATAGTTACGTAGCATATCTGTGTTTGATGGGTTGGGATACTCGTTCGGATTGCGTTCAATAAATTGCGGGCGCAGATAGGCCAGCACCTCGCGCCAGTACATTCTGCGCGCTTTAGATTCGCCCAGCCGTTGTACCCGCAGGGCGTAGCGCTCGTGGAGGTCGCCCAGCACCTCCTCCCGCAGGTGCGGAGCCACCAACTTATTGAGCAGCTTGTCGGGCCACTTAGGGGGTAACTTCCATTGGTCAGGTTCCATACGACGGCTAGGTTAACTCCACTTAAGTATAGTTTGCGGGGCGATACGTTCCCAGAACCGGCTGCGTACCGAATGGACCTCACTCAGGACGCGGCCACCCAGCGCCGTAATGGTAAACAGGCGTTTGCGCCGACCACCCCGTTCGGCCGTAGCTTCGCCCAGTTCAGAGCGGAGGTAGCCTTTCGTTTCCAGCCGTTGCAGAGCCGCGTGAACCGCCCCGGTGCTGACGGTCTGTCCCGTTTCCCGTTCGAGCTCTTCGGCAATACCCACCGAATAGGCTTTCGGAGCGAGCACGGTCACAGCCAACAAAACGACCTCTTCAAACTCACCCAAGTCACTACGTCGCATCAGCTAAAGGAGGGAGTTAATCTGTTACGTTCTATTTCCTCTATTTCTGTATGTCAAATGCCTTGCCAAAGACTGAAACAGCCCATTTCAGTCTAGAATGGGCTGTTTTTATACTATCCGTACGTATACCTTGTCCAGAAACGGACAGATTTCGTACGCGGACGGACAGAAGGAATTTACTGGACAGCGGGGACCCTTAGCTGGTTCGTTTGTCGTGCATGAGCATATCGACGGCATCGGTAAGCGATCCGGCACGGGTAACCTGCCCGGCGTTGATGAAGAAGATGTCGTCGGCGGTTTCGATGGTATTGAGCCGATGCGCAATGATAATTCGTGTGGTTGATTCGGGCAGGTTCCGTAAGATTTCGTCGAGCAACTGCTCTGTAATGGTATCGATGTTTGCGGTGGCCTCGTCCAGGATTAGTAAGTCCGGATTCCGTAGCACGGCCCGCATAAACGCGATCAACTGCCGTTGCCCCAGGCTGATGGTGTCGCCAACCGTTTGTACGTTCGTGTCTAAGCCTTGATCGAACCGCTCGACGAGCTTTTCCAGATTCGCTTCCTGGATCACCGCAGCCAGTTGTTCGTTGGTGTACGACTGATACGTGTCGTTGCCGTACAGAATGTTCTCCCGAACCGTACCCGTAAATAGAAAGGGCTCCTGCAAAATAAAGCCGATTTTCCGTGAGCGCTCGGCAGCACTATACCCGCGAATGTCCGTTCCATCGAGCAGCACCGTTCCGCTGGTGGGGTCGTATAGACGGGCAATCAGCGACGCAGTTGTCGTTTTTCCTCCTCCTGTCGGGCCGACCAGGGCGTAGGTTTTGCCTCGTTCGAGGTCGAACGTAATGTTGTGCAGCACTTCACTACCGTTGGGATAGCTGAACGATACGTTACGAAACGACAGCAGGGATGAGCTGGAAACGGTTAACGGATTGGCAACGGATTGCAGGTTGGTCTGTAAAGCCAGCAGGTGCGAAATCCGGTCCCAACCCGCCAGCGCCACCTGGAAATTGGCCCACAACGTGGACAGTTGGCGAAGTGGATTGTAAAAATTGGTGATGTATGCCAGAAAGCTAATCAGCAGACCAATGGAGAAGCGGTTCGTGGTGATCAGGTAGATGCCGAACGTAAGCACAACCAACTGGCCGATGTTAGCGGCCAGACCAATAACGGGCAAAAAGACGTTGTTGGCCAGCCCGGCCCCGATGGCTGTCCGGTAGTTCTGCTGATTGACTTCCTCGAACCGTTTCCGGAAATAATCCCGTCGATTGAAAGCAATGATGACCTTGAAATTGGTTAAACTCTCCTGAATGTCGGCGCTCAGATCACCGCCACTTTTCAGGTTTGCGGCATTTGTTCGCTTCACCCAGGCCGAAGTCATTTTTGTGAACAACCAGATCAGAATGGCTGGTGACAGAGCGGCTGCGCCTAACGGAAGGTTAATGAACAGCAGGAACAGACCCGCTCCGGTCATAATGAAAATACTGCCTACAAACTGCATCAGCGATTGAGAGAAAAACTGATTGAGTTTATCGGTGTCGTTGTTGATGCGCGAGATCAGGTCACCGGCTTTGTTCTGGTTAAAGAACGCGACTGGTAATTCCAGCAGTTTATTGAATACGGCGTTTCGCAGCTTAAACAAGGTGCGTTGACCGACGCTACCCATCAGGCGGGTTTGCAGGTAGTTGGTTGTGAACGCAACCGTGTAAATGACCAACAGCATACCTGCGTTCGTCAGAATGCCATCGAACTGTCTGGTCCGGACGTACCGGTCGATGGTCTGACCGATAATCATGGGCCCTACCAGCGTCAGCCCCGAGTTGATCAGAATGGCAATACCGGCCAGAATCAGTCGTTGCCGCTCATCGCGGATAAGTGCCAGTAATTTTCGGAGTGCTTTGGCCGTCGCATTTTTTTCTTCTTTCTGGCCCACAAACTGATTAAGATCGTAGTTCATACTGGCTCGTGCTCCGTTGGGATTGGTAAATCTGAATGTATTCGGGGCTGGTCATTATCAGTTCTGGATGAGTGCCCTGGGCAATTACTTCGCCTTCCATAAGCAGGATGATCTGCTCATAATCTTCGACCGCGGCAATCTTCTGGGTCACCGAAATGAGCGTTAGGCCGGGGTAATTCCGTTGCACATTTGCCAGGATTTTCTGCTCCGTTTTCGGGTCGACCCGCGCCGTAAAATCGTCCAGTAAGAGCACTCTGGGATTCAGGGCCAGCGCACGGGCCAGCATGATCCGCTGTTTTTGCCCCCCTGACAGGCTGCTTCCACGCTCAGAAATGACCGTTTGCAGCTTCTCAGGCATCGACTTTACCAGATCGCTCAGTTCGGAGGTGTCGATCGCCCGTTCCATCAATTCCTCCGTTACGTTCTCATTGAAGGCAATGTTTTCGCGAAGCGTCAGATTGAAGATGATACTATCCTGAAACACAAATCCAACCTGCTGATGGAATACGTCTTCGTCGTAGTTTTCGACAGGTTGCCCGTCAAAATAGATACTGCCCGCTGTTGGTTTGGTTAGTCCGGTCAGCAGAAACAAAAGCTGGCTTTTCCCGGCGGCCGTTGGACCCACGATAGCTGTTCGCGTACCGGCTTTTACTGTAAACGAAACGTCCTTCAACGCTGGCTTCTCACCGTAATACACGGATACGTTCCGAAGTTCCACGTCGCCTTGCAGTCGGGTGGCTACGGTGCCGGTTTTAGCGGGTTCGGCCGCCTGCAGCACCGCCCGCACCCGCGCATACGAGGCCGATGCCTGGGCGATTACGTTGCTCATGAAGCCGATCACAATAATCGGAAAAATCAGCATTGCCAGATAGCTGTTGAAGGCCGAGAAATCCCCCAGCGACATAGTGCCCGTTATCACAAAATGGCCGCCCATCACCAGAATCGCCAGAGTTGCCATGTTGGCCGTAAAACTGATAACCGGAATCAGCGTCGCAAACAACCGCAGTATGGCAAGGCCCAGGTCTTTGGCATTGGTGTTGGCCGCCACAAACTTGTTGTATTCCAACTGCTGCGAATTAAGCACCCGAATCAGGGCCGCCCCGAGGATGCTTTCGTTGATGACTTTGTTGAGCCAGTCGATTACCTCGCGGCTTTTGATGAATAGTACCCGCACTCGTTTCAATACGTAAAAAAACGTACCGCCAATGATCGGCACGATAGCCAGAACGGTCAGCGCGAGTTTCCAGTTGATGCTGATGAGCAGAATACTGGCTCCGATAATGATGCACAACGAGGATGCAATGGACACGATCGCCTGGGAAACGAACAGTTTGACCGAGTCAATATCTGAGGTCAGGTTGGTGAGCAGCTTCGACGGGTTGGCCTGCTGGATATAGCTAAAACTCTGGCGGGAAATGGTATCCGCCAGTTGGGTGCGCAGGTCTTTTGCTACCCGCTCGGACACAAAGGTCTGCACAATGCTTTGGCCGTACGTAAAAACAAAAATCAGCAGCGACGCGATCATAAACTCAACGACCATCGTCCGAAAGGCAAAATGGCCAGCCGTATAGGCATCGATGCCCTGCGAAATAAGCATCGGCAGTACCAGATTGACTCCGTTGCTGACCAGCGCCAAAAGTATCAGGACACCAACCTGTCGGGAATAAGGTTTGAGTAGGTTCAGCAACGAAGGAGAAGACGTTCGGGGGGCGTGTTTTTTAGGAGCAGCGTTGGCCATACGAGTGTCCCGAGTGGGAAGCTGGGTATAGATGAAGGCGTTCCCAAAGATAAATAACGACCAATGGCTATCTACGTTAAAATCGTATTAATGGCTATACTAACCTCAAATTTAGAGTAGACACAACTCGAAAAGCACTGTGTTCTGCGCAGTGCTTTTCGAGTTGTATAGACTATGTTTACTCGGCCTTCAAGCTTCTGACGGGGTTCATCAAGGCAGCTTTAATGCTTTGAAAACTGACGGTCAACAACGCAATGCCAATGGCCAATATGCCCGACACAAGAAATACCCACCATTCAATCCCTCTCTTGTATTCATAGCCCTGCATCCACTGCGACATCGCATACCAGGCGAGGGGAGAGGCAATAAGAATAGCCAGCAGCACCAGCTTGAGGAAATCGCGGGAGAGTAGCGCGACGATGCTGGGCACTGACGCACCCAGGACCTTACGTACACCAATTTCTTTGGTACGTTGCTCGGCCGTAAACGTGGCCAGGCCAAACAGACCCAGGCACGAAATAAATATGGCCAGAAACGCAAAGTAGTTCGCCAGCGTACCGACAACCGTTTCGCTATGGTACAGCTTCTGAAACTCGTCGTCGGAGAATTTATACGAGAATGGGAATTTCGGATTCAACTCGCGGCATACCGTTTCCAGGCTCGCCAGCGCTTGCCTGGTTTGTCCGGGTTGAGTCCGCACGATGATGTTCTGATTCGTCAGGTCCGGGCTTAATTTGACAATCATCGGTTCAATAGCAATGTGCAGCGAGTGCTGATGAAAATCGTCAAGAACGCCGATGATGGTGCCTGGCTTACCCCAGAGCGTAAGTGGTTTACCGATCGGGTCCTCGTAGCCAATTCGGCGGGCGGCTGTTTGGTTGATCAGATAACTTACCGAATCCATACCGTATGCTGGCGAGAAATCGCGGCCTTTCAGGTTAATCTTCAGCGTTTTTGTGAAGTCATAATCGACGGTGGAAAACTGGAATTCGATATTCAGGCTCGGATCTTTACCCGGCCATTTTACATTCCCGGTGCTGCCAAAGGCGTTGGTAGGCGTACCATTCATGTACGTTATGTTCTGAATACCGGGCATTTCCTGAAGCTCCTGTTTGAAGGTCGTGTATTTGCTGGACAGTTCACCTTCGGCCGGTACGTAAATCAGGTTCTCGCGGTCAAAACCGAGGTTTTTGGTCTGGATGTAGCTGATCTGCCGGTAAACAACGATGGTGCCGACAATGAGCACGAGCGACAACACAAACTGAAACACGACCAGACTCTGGCGAAACAGCCGCGCGCCAGCGCCAAACTGAATCGTACCCTTTAAAACACGTATTGGATTTAGCGAGGATAGAAACAGCGCCGGATAGCTGCCGGCAATCAGTCCGGTAAGGAGCGTCATGCCAACCAGCGTAGCCCAGAACGAAGCATCGGTAACCCGGAACGTAATGTTCTTCTCGGTAAGGCTATTAAATACTGGCAATAACAGCCAGACCAGCACCAGCGAGATCACCAGTGCGAGCAATGTTAATAGCAACGCTTCGCCGATAAACTGACCAACCAGCAGGCTCCTGGCTGCTCCAATAACCTTCCGAACGCCCACTTCGCGGGCGCGCTTCACCGAACGGGCCGTCGCTAAGTTCATAAAGTTGATGCAGGCAATTAACAGAATAACTACAGCTACGATGCCGAACAGCCGAACGTAGTCAATGCGGCCGCCATCCTGGTAGCCGTTTTTAAAGTTGGAATACAGGTAAGCCTCCTGAAACGGCTGAAGAAAGAGCTGGATGTCGAACGTGCCGGTTTTGAGCCCAGGGTTATATTTTTTCAGGAACGACTGCATCTTCGCTTCCAGTCGGGCGGGATCGGCGGGTTGACCCGTGCGGTCGGTATGCAGCATGATACGTGTGCTGGAAGCGTTAGTCCCCCAGTCTTTCAGCCACTCGTTCCGGTTCAGTAAATCCTGCCAGCTAAGCAGGTAATCGTACCGGTCTGAGCTATTCTCGGGGAGGTCGCTGAAGACCGCCGTAACCAGGTAGTCGCTTTTGTTATCGAGCCGGATGCTTCTTCCTATGGCGGCCTGGGAGCTGCCAAAATAGTTTTGCGCCAGCTTGTTCGATATAGCAATGTTTGCAGGAGCACTCAGTGCGGTTTCGGCAGCACCGGCCAATAGTGGAATGCTGTACATCTTGAACCAGTCAGCTCCTACCGATCGGCCTTTTTCTTTGTTGATGCGGTCGCCAACGGTAAATGTATGCTGATCTTCCCAGGAAAGTCCGGCCGCATATTTGATTTCGGGAAAGGCTTTT
The DNA here is from genome assembly GCF_054778895.1 of Spirosoma fluminis. NCBI lineage: Bacteria > Pseudomonadati > Bacteroidota > Cytophagia > Cytophagales > Cytophagaceae > Spirosoma > Spirosoma fluminis. The sequence continues at coordinate 411,968 of NZ_BAAGZD010000041.1, read as the reverse complement.
TTCAGCTCGTCAGCCAGCAAACCGGGTGTACTGGGGCCAGCCTCAACTTTCCCGTCATAATATTGGCGTTCCATGACATTATACAACTGCGGACCGTGTGCGTGGTAGGCATCTACCCTGAACTCGTCCTGTATCCACAGGAAAATGAGCAAACTACAGGCCATGCCTAAGGCTAACCCTAAGATGTTGATGGCCGAAAAGGTCTTGTTATGAATGACATTGCGCCAGGCGATTTTTAGATAATTGCGAATCATGGTAGGATTGAAAAATAGGATAGTTCGGTGTTCCTGCTGAGAGTAGGGGTTGAATTGAGTAACCGTTGAGGGTTGCTTGTGATGAATGGCTCGTCGTTTCAGAAAATAGGGCCGACAGAACTTGACCACTTCCAGTACGTAGAGCTGCCGGGCTTTGGCCGCACCAACTTCGGCGACTTGTTGTTCGAATTGCTCGTGCAGATCGCCAAGCAGTTCTTCCAGTAGATCGGCGGGCAGTACGCGCTTCAGAAGTCGGTCGGCGAAGCGGGGCGGTCCGACGTTTCGGGGGGTAGGTGTGGGGTGCTTTGCCATGACTCAGGACCAGGAAGGGTTGTTAGGAATAGCGTTCCACAACTCGTTACGTACCTCCCGCATCTCGCCCAGCGTTCGCTTGCCAGCCGCCGTAATGGTGAAGAAGCGTTTGCGCCGACCACCCCGTTCGGCCGTAGCCCCACCCAGTTCGGAGTGAACAAAGCCTTTCTCTTCTAATCGATAGAGGGCAATGTGCACCCCGCTCAGACTAATGGTTCGTTCGGTACGTTGCTTGAGTTCGGCGGCAATGGTTACGCCGTAAGCCTGCCCTTCCAGAACGGCAACGGTCAGCAGAACCAGTTCTTCAAACTCACCTAAGTAAGGTCTGCCCATGAGGTCAATGTCAGCTTTAAGTATTTACTTATTATTTGCTAAACAAATGCCTTGCCAGAGTAAGCAATGGGCTTTCCTACGCATTTGAGGCCGTTTTATAGTTTATAGCGTAGTCGTGTTCTGTCCGTTAATGGACAAAGAATCGTACGACTGCGGACAGGAAAGATGAGCGGACGTAATTCCTGAATTCAGGGGTGATTGGAAAAGAACAAGTAACATTTAAGAACAAAACGCGTAAACGCCAACAAAGCACCGCATACATCACGGTGCTTTGTTGGCGTTTACGCGTCGGCTTTGTAAATTATTCGTTTCGCAGACTTTTCACCGGGTTCATCAGAGCAGCCCGAATGCTTTGGAAACTGATGGTCAGCAACGTAATGAGCAATGCGCCCGCGCCCGTTGCGGCAAATGTCCACCACGAGATGGTCGCGCGATACTGATACTGTTGCAGCCAGTCGTTCATGAAGTACCAGGCAATGGGCGAGGCAATCAATAGTGAAATGAGTACGAGCCCAACGAAGTCTTTAGAGAGTAATTGCCACAGACTGAACACCGACGCGCCCAGCACTTTGCGTACCCCAATCTCCTTGGTCCGTTGCTCCGCCATAAACGAAGCAAGTCCAAACAAACCCAGGCAAGAGATGAAAATGGCCAGTACGGCGAAGACAGTAGACAATTGGCCGATACGTTCTTCGGCGCGGAACTTCTGGTCGTATTCATCGCTGCTAAACTTATACTCAAATGGACTGCCAGGATTATATTTTTTTAAGATAGGCTCAATCCGAGCCAGAGCCTCCCGGGCACTCATCTGTGGGTTGAGTTTAATATGGATGAAATAAGCCCAGTCTTCCTTTAATAAAAATATAGTTGGTTGAGTTGGTTTGAACGGTGACCCCATTACCACGTCCTTGATCACGCCAATGATTGTGTAGTTCTTGCCGTTCCACTTGATGTATTCGCCAACGGGCTCTGTCATACCGATAAACTTAGCCGCACTTTCGTTGATGACAATCCCTAGCGAATCGGTTGAAAAGCTGCGGGAAAAATCACGACCTCGTTTAAATTGCCATCCGACCGTTTTGCCGTACTCCTGAGTGATGCCAATCGTGCCAAAATCGCCTAGCTGATTCGGATCTTTGCCTTTCCAGTCGAAGCTGGCGTCACTACTCCACACTTCTGTAGATGGACAGGATGACTCGGCCATGTTGACTACGGCACCAGTCTGGAGCAAATCTGTGCGAATTGCGTCGTAATGTTTATACAGATCGGAGGTGTTCATCATGACAGATAACAACCCCGTTCTGTCGAAACCTACGGGCCGATTTTTCGCGTGTTGAATCTGCTGAAAAACGATGATGGTACCAATAATAAGTGATACGGATACGGTAAATTGGGTAACCACTAACACCTTACGTGGCACGGATGCAAAGCGTCCGATTTGGAAGGTGCCTTTGAGTACCCTCATGGGCTGGAAACCAGATAAGTACAGCGCCGGATAGCTACCGGCCAGCAAGCCTGTAAAGAGAGTGAAGCTTAAGCAAAAGATCCAAAACAGCGGATTGCTCCATAGGATAATCGTTTTCTTGTCGGCAAGCTCGTTGAATAACGGTAGTAAAAGCTGTACCAGCAGTAGTGCTACACCGAGTGCGATTACAACAACCAATAGCGATTCGCTCAAAAACTGGCTGATTAACTGGCTACGTACTGATCCAACCGCTTTTCGAATGCCAACCTCTTTAGCACGCTTCTCAGAGCGGGCGGTGCTAAGGTTCATAAAATTAATGCAGGCTAACAGCAACACGAACAAGCCAATGATGCTGAACAGCCACACGAACTGAATTCTCCCCCGAATCAGTACACCGTTTTCCCATTCGGAGTAGAGATGCCACTGACTCATCGGGTGTAAAAACGCCTTAGGGTCAAATCGGGCTTCTTCTTTAGCGTGTGTGGCTTTGATCCGTTCGATCTTGGCCGAAACCTGATCGAAGCTGGTGTGGGGGGCAATCTGGACTAGTAGAAGAAAGGAATTGTTCCCCCAATTTGTCTCCGACCGTTTTACCCAGGCTTCGTCCTCAACGAACAATTTCCAGGGAAGGAGAAAGGATACTTCCCGAAACTCAGTGCTGTAAGGCAAATCCTCATAGACGCCAGTTACCTTAAGATAGCGCTTGTTGCCGACCTTAACAAGTTTGTTGAGGGGATCAGCATCACCAAACAGTGCTTTCGCTACTGATTCAGAAAGTAGAATAGACGTGGGGTTATCAAGTCCATTCCGGGTGCCGCTGAGCATCTTCAGCGAAAACATGTCTGGAAAGCTAGGCTCTACATAGTTACCCCGCTTTATAAATTTGTTCATACCATAAGCCAGAATTCTTTCTTCGGTCCAGGACGATAAGGCGATATGACTGAAATAGCTACCGTACTCGTTCTGCAAAACCGCCCGCATGGGTAGAGGTGTTGCTGGAGTTGTACTGGTCGATCCGTTCCAGGTTTGATGCTGCATTACCCGTGCAATGCGGTCGTAGTTGGCGTGGTACTTGTTGTAAGACAGCTCATCCCAAACCCACAAGCCAATCAGCATCGCTACAGCCATCCCCACGCCCAAACCTGTGATGTTAATGGCCGAATAGCCTTTGTTGCGGGACAGGTTTCGGAAGGCAATCGTTAAATAGTTTCGGATCATGTCCATGTTGGTAGGGTTAGGATATTCACTTTTTCTGCGTTTGATCACATAAGGCTTCACAAATCCCAGCACATCCCACCAGTAGCGCCACTTGGCGCGTCGTGCACCCACCCGCTCAAGCTGGTAAGCAAACTCTTCATGCAAATCACCTTGCAGGGTTTCCAGCAGATGCGGAGCCACGAACCATTCTAATAGACGGTCGGCGAGGGACGGAGGGGTTAGGCGGTCAGGCGATCCGGCGTTGGTTTTCAGGGTGTTGGGCGTGGTACATAGGGCAGGGGCAGGACTTGGTTGTACCCTTCGCCCTCTGCCCCTAACCCTAAGCGAATTACTCGCTACGTAGTGACTTGGCTGGATCCATTAGGGCGGCTCTGATGCTTTGGAAAAAGACCGTTAACAGGGCGACTAAGGTTGCCAGGGCACCGGCTAAGGCAAACATCCACCATTCGATGGTGATCTTGTACGCAAAGTTTTGCAGCCACTGGTCCATAGCGTACCAGGCAATGGGTGAGGCAATAAGTGTGGCGAGCAGAACCAACTTCAGAAAGTCTTTTGACAGCAGCGTTACCAGACTGGATACCGATGCTCCCAACACTTTGCGGATACCAATCTCTTTAGTCCTGACCTCCACCGAAAACGTCATCAAGCCCAGCAAACCAAGGCAGGCAACCAATAGCGTCAGGCCGGTAAAGCCATTGAACAGACGCATCAACCGTTCTTCTTTTTCGTACAGGCGGTTATACGCTTCGTCCAGGAAGTAATAATCGAACGGAACAGACGGCTGGGTTTGATTGTACAACTGACGAAGGTGATCCAGCGCCTGCATTACGTCCGTCTGAGCGCCCAGACGAACGAGCAGAAAGCCCCCCTTGGCCAAGGCTTTGCGGCTGGTGTCACTAATGACGGTCAGCAACATGGGCGACACCAACCCGCGGAGACTATGCACATGAAAGTCGGCCACAACTCCATCCGTGGGTTGATCTTTGAAAGGAGCAGGCTGTTGTATTGGATTGCCCTTAATGCCCGCTTCGTTCATCACCGTTTGGTTATACAACTGAAGTTCCTTTGTTACGGGCCTGTCCTGCCAGCCAACAGGCGGATAAATCATCCGCACACCCATCATCGCAAAAAACGACTTGTCGACCGTCATGGCGTTCACCATCAATTGCTTTTGCGTTTTGGCTGTTTTCATGAACCAGGTCATAATCCGGTTTGTAAACAGCGCGGTGTTTGAGTACGCTACGTTGTCGGGACCGGCCCATTGCCGAACCGCATCCCGAAAAGCGGGAAACTGCCGCGTCATGTCGCTATCAATGGTGATGCTCACTACCTGTGACCGGTTGATGCCCAGATTCTGCGTTTGCAGCAGACGCATCTGCATGAACAGTACCAGGCTGCAAATCAACAGGGCAACGGAAGCGGTAAACTGAAGAGTTGTGAAAAATCGACGAACCCCAACCCCGCTTCGTGCTGAACCGATGGCGCCTTTCAGCACTTCGTTGGGCTTGAATCTGGACAGTAATAGGGCCGGATAGCCACCCGCCAAAAAGGCGCAGGTCAGCCACAAACCGACCAGCAGTCCCCAGTAGGTTCTCTGGTGCAGTACGCGGTTGTCCATGCGTAAGTCCAGCGCCTGGTTGGCCCACGGGAACAGCACCTGTAACACCACCAGCGATAAGCCAAAAGCTATTGTCGTCGTCAGAAACGATTCTATAAAAAACCGCCCGATCAGTTCGCTGCGCTGACTGCCAACCGCTTTTCGAATGCCAACCTCCCGGGATCGTTGGGTAGCGCGGGCGGTCGTGAGGCTAACGTAGTTGATAATCGCCAGGGCAAGAATCAACAGGGCAATGGTGAGCAGAATGTAAAGCGACTGTCGGGTATCTTTCGGCCCACTGCGGCTGTCGAGATGCAGGTCTGGAAGCGCTTCCAGGAAAAAACGGGCTGTCATATCGACAAAATGGATGCCCCCTTTCACCTGCTCCAGCTTCTTCTCTACCGAAGCGATGTTCGTTCCCGGCCGGAGAACTAGAAAGGTTTGCAGAAACCCGGCCGATTCATAGATGTTCTTGGCCGTAGGTCCCAGCGTAGGCATGGAACTCAGCGAAATCAATCCGTTGACCTGAATAACAGAGTGTGTTGGGTAGTCGTCGAGAACGCCGGAAACGGTCAACGGGTACTGTTTATCATACAGTAGCGTTTGCCCTAGCGGATTTCGGTCGCCATAGTATTTTTGGGCCAGTTGCCGGGTCAGAACAATCCGTCCGGGTTCGCCCAGTGCCGTTTTCGGATCACCGTATACCAGCCGAAAGCCAAGCGATGACAGGGCGGGTGTATCCGTAAATCCGATATTGCTTTCTTTAAACCGATGCTGCGGGTCGGACTGAAGCACGGGATCGCCAACGCCATCCGAAAAACGGATAACGGCTTCCACGTCTGGAATCTGCCGTTTGGCTTCACGCCCAAAGGATTCGTGCAGGCCGGTCATAGTCACGTCGTCTCCCCCATACCGGGCGACAGACGTAACCCGGTACGTCCGGTCGGCAAACGGCTGAAAGCGGTCGTAGTGAAATTCGTGCCAGACGTAAAGCGTAATCAGCGTACTAACGGCCAGGCCAACAGTTAACCCAACGATGTTCAGGCCACTGAGGAGTTGATTTTTCCAGAGTTGTCGGAAAGCAATGGTGATATAATTGCGGATCATGTCGGGGTTAGTTGGGTTTAGATTCTCGGTTCTCTCTCGCTTAATCACATAGGGCCTGACAAAGCCCAGCACATCCCGCCAGTAGCGCCACTGGGCGCGTCGAACACCCACGCGCTCAACCTGATAAGCAAACTCCTCGTGGAGGTCGCCTTGCAGGGTTTCGAGCCGATGCGGAGCCACAAACCATTCCAGTAGGCGGTCGGCTAAACGGGGCGGGGTAGGGGGCTGGGGCTTCATGGGGTTAGGGGGCGAAGGGCTGGAGGCAATAGGCGGAGCTTGGTACTACCCTTCTCTCCATGCCCCTAGCCCCGAGCCAGTTACTCACTACGTAATGACTTTATCGGATTTACTAAGGCCGCTTTGATACTTTGGAAGCTCACTGTCAGTAGCGCAATACCGATAGCTAACGCACCGGCCAGCGCGAATACCCACCATTCGATGTCGATGTGGTACGCGAAGTTTTGCAGCCACTGATTCATGGCATACCAGGCAAGGGGGCTGGCTACCAGAATGGCAATGCCTACCGGTTTCAGAAAATCACTGGAAAGTAGGCTTACAATACTGCCTACTGATGCGCCCAGCACTTTGCGCACTCCAATCTCCTTAGTGCGCTGCTGGGCCGAAAAAGAAGCTAGCCCAAACAAACCCAGACAGGCAATAAAAATGGCTAAACCCGCGAAAATGCTTAAAATCGTTTGCTGACGCAGGTCAGTCTGGTACATCTGGTCAAACTGCTGGTCTAAAAAATGGTACTCTAATGGATACGATGGTCGCGTTTTCGCGTACAACTGCCGAATGGTCTCGACCGTAGCCGCCGGATTCCCAGGTCTTAGTCTAACCAAGGCAGCTCGTCGGTCGTCGGTATTGGGGCTAATCACCAAGGGTTCGATGGCTTCTTTTAGGGACAGGAAATTGAAATCTTCGACTACCCCAATGATGGTGCGATTTGTCCTGTCGACTATAGTGTTTTTCACCCACTTGCCGATAGCTTCGTTCGGAGTCCAGCCTAGTCTTGCAGCCGCCGTTCGATTAACCAGTACAGCCTGGGTCGTATCGGTGGGGTACTGGGCCGAAAAGTCCCGGCCCGCAATCAGCTTCAACCCCATGGTTTTTACGTAGTCGAAGTCGGCAAACTCAGTTCGGGCTTTCCAGCGGTTGGGATGCGCTTCCACGTCAAACATAAGCCCGTCGAAAAAACCACCCGGCTCGCCCGACATCATCGAAACGGCCTCTATCCGGCTCTGGGCAAGCAGTTCCTGTTTATGGCTCAGAAAGAAGTTGTAGATGTCATTGTTATCAATGGGGATCACTAACGTCTGCTCTTTATTGTACCCAAGCTGTTTGTTTTTGAGATAGCTCATCTGTTGCGTACCGATGGCTGTTCCGAGCATGAGTAAGATCGAAATGCTGAACTGCACGACCACCAGTACCTGCCGTAACGAAATACCATCTTTCCCTAACTGTAGTCTACCTTTCAGGGCCTGGATGGGCGAGAAGGCCGCCAAGATAAATGCCGGATAACTGCCCGACAGGAAACCCGCTATCAGGATAATCCCGATTAAAAACAGCCCGATGGGCAGCGTATAAACGGCAAGGTTCAATGGATAACCGAGCAGTTGTTCATACATAGGGAAAACTAATGCCAGCAGACCTATAGACAGTAGACAGGAAAGAGCTGTCAGCAGCAGCGACTCGCCAATAAACTGCCAGACCAGATGGCCTTTAATTGCGCCCAAAACTTTCCGAACGCCAATTTCTTTCGACCGCTCCACCGCCCGAACCGTCGACAGGTTCATGAAATTGATGCAGGCCACCAGCAAGATCAGGACTGCAATGGATAAAAAGATGTAAACCACCCGTTTATCGCCATGTCTGGCACCGTCGAAGGCCGCCTGTTGAAAGTAAATATCCCGTAACGGCGTGAGCGATAGCGTAAAGTGAAAGCCTGATTGCTTCATGATCGACCCCATGTGTTTCTCCATAAAGCGCGGAAAATTTCGCTCAACCTGTTCTTCGCTGACGGATGGGGCAAGCTGCACATAGGTGTAAATGCCGTTATTAATCCAGCGGGTCATCCAGAGCCGGTCTTTGTAGTTCTCCAGGGGGATCACCAGGTCAAAGTTCAGGTGAGAATTGGCCGGTACGTCCTGCGCAATACCGGTGACTTTTACGGGTAAATTGTTGTCAACCTTAACGATTTTACCCATCGCGTTGTCGACGCTGCCGAAGTACTTTCTGGCTGTCGACTCGGTCAGCACGACACTCGCCGGTTCACGCAATACCGTAGCGGGATCGCCTTTAAGCAAGGGGAAAGAAAAGAACGTAAAAAAGTTGGGGTCAACATCAACGATTTTTCGCTCGTGAAATGATTTGTCCTGGTAAGTTACCAGCGCATCGGTTGGGTTAACTCGCACCGCTTGGGTAATCTGCTCTTTAAAGTCGGTCAGCAGCGCGGGTGCATAGGGCCCTGACAAATAGGAGACGGCTATTTCTTTGCCCTCATTCGGTATACCACGCATGACGCGGTAGATGGTTTTTCCTTGTTTGTGGAAATCGTCTACGCTGAACTCATTCATGATGAAGAGGAAGATCAGCAGACAGACCGTGATGCCCGTAGATAAACCCAGCAGGTTAATAATTGAAAAAGACTTGTTTCGGGCCAGATTACGAAAGGCGATTTTGAGATAATTCTGTAGCATGTCTGAATAGGTTGGAGTTGAGTACTGATCGAACTGGCGGTGCGGCATTCCGACCATCGATTTACGTTTCATTACGTACGGTCTGGCAAAGCCCAGCACATCCCGCCAGTAGCGCCACTTGGCCCGTCGAACACCCACCCGCTCGACCTGATAAGTAAACTCCTCGTGGAGGTCGCCTTGCAGGGTTTCCAGCAAGTGAGGAGCCACAAACCATTCCAGCAGGCGGTTGGCTAAGCGGGGTGGGTGGGGAATAGGCCTGGAGTTCATAGATTGATGGCGAGTTTGGGCGTAGACGGTACGTCATTCCACAACTGCGCCCGCATTTCTTTGATGTCCTGTAATGTCCGATACCCGTAGGCAGTCACGGTGAACAGCAACTTCCGGCGGCCACCGCGCTCGGGCGTTGGATCGCCCATACGGGAGGCAACCATGCCTTTTTCCTGCAACCGGTGCAGTGCGGCATGGACCTGATTGAGCCGAACGGATCGGTCCGTTTCCTCATTGAGCTTATGCGTGATACCAACGCCGTATGCTTCGCCATCCATCCCGGCGACCATCAGCAGCACAATCTCTTCAAACTCGCCTAAGTAGGTTCGTTTCATAGTCGTGTATTAAATCTAGTTTTGCTGAGCAAATAGACTGCCAGGAATCAAAATCGTTCGTTACGAAACAGAATGCGGGATTTCGACAAAATCAAGTGCTGCCAGATGTCCGGTAGCGGACAACGTAATGTACGCTTCAGGACAGCTGATTAAGCGCTGAATTGCCTGAAGAACTCCCAATTTCTGCGTATATTGAGGAGATGAAGAACGGCAAAGAGGAATACAAAAAAGGGCGTGGGGCACAGTTCAATACGACGAATCGTTTCCAGGACCAACGCCTGGACGCGACCAGTGCCAATGACATTCCGGATGACGATTTTCCGCAGCCAGTTCTGAAAACCCAGTACTTCGAAGAACAGGCTAAGCAGATTATCAGTACGTCAACTAGTCCGGACATTCCCTTTTCGGCGTCCGTAAATCCGTATCAGGGCTGCGAGCATGGCTGTATTTATTGCTACGCCCGGAACACGCATGAGTACTGGGGCTACTCGGCTGGATTAGATTTCGAATCCAAAATAGTAGTCAAACAAAACGCTCCGGCCCTGCTCGAACGCCAGTTTTTATCCAGGAATTGGCAGCCCAAGCCGATTCATTTTTCCGGCAATACCGACTGCTATCAGCCCGCCGAACGAACGTATCAGCTAACGCGTCAAATGCTGGCGCTTTGTCTGCAATACCGCAATCCCGTCAGCATCATTACCAAAAATGCGATGATCCTGCGCGACAGGGATCTGTTACGTCAGTTGGCGGAACTAAATCTGGTGCACGTCTTTATATCGCTCACGACGTTGAACGAAGCCTTGCGGCTACAAATGGAACCACGTACCGTTACCGCCGAGCAACGTCTGCGGGTGATTCAGGCGCTTGGGGAAGCGGGTGTGCCGGTCGGCGTTATGACGGCTCCCATTATTCCGGGATTGAATGACCAGGAGATTCCAGCTATGATTAAAGCGGCCGCTGAACGCGGTGCCCGCCGGGCAGGCTATACGGTGGTTCGACTCAACGGCGCTGTCGGTCCGTTGTTCGAAGATTGGGTCCGTCAGAATTTTCCGGATCGAGCCGATAAGGTGCTACGTCAGGTAGCCGATTGTCACGGAGGAAGCATCGGCGATTCGCGCTTTGGTACCCGAATGTCGGGAGAAGGGCAGGTTGCCGACTACATTCGGCAACTACACCGGATGGCCTGCCACAACTATTTGTCGGGGCGTTCGTTACCGGCACTGGACACGTCAAAATTTCGGCGAGGTAATCAACTGAATCTGTTCGGGTAGCGCAGATCCGCTCGGGATTTGATAGTTGTTCGGAGCAACATGGGTAAAGAGCATATTGTCATTTCTTTATTTGATGAACAGCCTCCTTACTCTTATGAACTACTTACCCAAATTTTGGCTCTGGGGAGCACTTCTTGCCTTGCCTGTTTGTTCGTTGCTGGCTCAGAACCGGCCAGAAGACAAAGCCGGGTGGAAACTGGGCGCACAGGCCTATTCGTTTCGACTGTTTTCGTTCGCCGATGCCTTACGGAAAATTGATAGCTGTGGCCTGAAATACGTGGAAGCTTTCCCCGGTCAGCCGATTGGTGGGGGCGTAAAAGGATCGATGGATTTTATGATGGATGCCGCTAGCCGTCAGGCCGTTAAGAAACTTGTCAAAGACCGGGGGCTGACCCTTGTTGCTTATGGGGTAATCAGCCCGAAGTCGCAGGAGGAGTGGAACGCCTTGTTTGACTTTGCTAAAGACATGGGCATTCGCAGCATCAACTCAGAGCCCGCTCCCGACCAGATGGCGTATGTGCGCAAACTGGCCGATCAATACAAAATCAACGTAGCGTTGCATAATCACCCGAAACCATCGCGGTACTGGCATCCCGATACGGTCTTGGCGGCCATTGGCGGAAGTAAATACGTGGGCGCCTGCGCCGACATTGGTCACTGGGTACGTTCGGGACTTGACCCGGTCGAGTGCCTGAAGAAGCTGAATGGCCACGTGCTGGGGATGCACTTCAAGGACGTAAAGAAAGATACGCCTGAAAGCAAACACCATGACGTTGTCTGGGGAACGGGCGACAGTAAAATCGAAGCTGTACTTGGAGAGTTAAAACGGCAGCAATTCAAAGGGCCTATCTCCGCCGAGTACGAATACCACTGGGAAAACAACGGCCCTGAAATTGCCGAAAGCGTAAAGAACTTTCGGGAGATATACAGCCGGGTGAAGGCGCAGTAGCGGTTTATGTTTAGTAATGAGTGGCTAACACTACGTCAGCCACTCAGAGTCAAGCCCTCTTTATTACTCCGTCCGCAGGCTCTCGGTGGGATTCATCAGAGCCGCCTTCACACTCTGGAAACTGATGGTGACCAGGGCAACCAGCGTTGCCAGGATGCCCGCCAGAGCAAATACCCACCAGTCCAGATCAACCTTGTAGGCAAAGCTGTTTAACCACTGGGTAGTCGCGTACCAGGCAATGGGCGTGGCAATGACAATGGCCAGCAACACAAGCTTCAGGAAGTTAGCCGATAACAACGTAATGATGCTGGCGACCGATGCTCCAAGTACTTTCCGGATACCGATTTCTTTGGTCCGCTGCTCGGCGGTGAACATCGCCAAACCAAACAGGCCCATGCAGGAAATCAGGATAGCAATGGCTGTGGCCGTATTGACGAGCTGAGCCGTTTTCTGCTCTTTTTCGTAGAGTTTGGCAATCGACTCATCCAGAAACGAATACTCAAATTTAGCATCGGGATACACTTCGTTCCAGGTTTTCTCGAGGTTGGCCAGGATGCCTTTCATATCGCTCAACTGCCTGCCCGTGGTAGCTAACTTAACCCCAATGTTCTGCGATTGCATGGGAAGGTATCCTATAAAGACGGGGCTGATCCGTTCATGGAACGACTGTTCGTGGAAGTCGGCAACAACGCCAACGATGGGGTACTGTTTGCCTTGAAAGTCGATAAGCTGGTTTAGGGCCTCTGCCGGTTTTTTAAAACCCAGGGCCTTCAGGTACGTTTCGTTAATGACCAGTTCACGTAACGAATCGCTTTGTCGGTAGTTGCGGCCGGCCAGTAACCGAAGCTGATAGAGCGGAATGTAATTCGCGTCGCCTGCTTTGGCCGATACGTCCAGTTCAACCTCTTTTTTGCCGTGGTATTTCAGCTTGGTTACCATGTAGCTGTCACCCATCGGCGGAAACCATTCCCGCGTAACGCGCGCTACGTCCGATTGCTGGCTGAGCTTCTGGGCCAGAATATCGCTCTTGCCTAATCGACCCGTTTGCAACGAAACGATAGCGTCGGTCGAAAAGCCCAGGTCTTTATTGCGCATAAAGCTAAGCTGGCGACCTACGAACAGGGTTCCGATGGTAAAGACCATGGAAACCGTAAATTGAAAAATGATCAGGCTTTTCCGCAGGTAACCTTTCCGATTTCCGACTAAAGCCGTTTGTCCTTTAAGCGTAGTCGCAGGCTGATAAGACGACAGAATCCAGGAAGGATACACGCCCGAAAGCAGGGCTGTAATACAGGCGATGGCGAGCAAAAACAACCAGACCTGCGGATTGGATACAGTAAGGCTTACACCTTGGGGAATAATTGATGCGAAGGCCGACAGAACCGGCTGGGTAAGTAACAACGAAATCAGAGCGGCTAAAGTCGTCAGAATGAATGTTTCGCTCATGAACTGAGCAACCAGGCTGCTGCGGTTACTGCCCAGCACTTTCCGAATCCCTACTTCCTGCGCCCGCCGGATTGATTGCGCGGTGGTCAGGTTGATAAAGTTGATGGCCGCAATCAACAGAATGAACAGGGCGACACCCATCAGCCCATACAGCGTCGGCAGGTGTGCTTTTCGGGAGTAGTTGTCGGTATAGTCGGCGTTGAAATGCAAATCAGACAGGGGTTGCAGAGCCGGTACAAATTTGAAATCTCCTTTAAAATGCTGTTTGGAAAACTGCATAAATGAAGGGGTTAACTGAGCGGTTGTCATGCCTTTTGGCAGTTTTACGAATGCCTGTGAAGACGACCAGTTGTCGTTCCATTCGTCGAGATTTATATTGCCCTTCATCTGGGCACTGGCCCTGATGGTTGCGAACGAAATGAAGTCTGTGAACATGAAATCAGTCGGCTGCTCCCAGTCCTTCACAATGCCCGCGACACTAACCCGGACAGAGTCCCAATAAATAACCTCCCTGCCCAGCATCTGGTCGAGAGGCAAATTGCCGAAGTACGTACGGGCCTTACGTTCCGACAGAACCAGTTTGAACGGCTCATTCAACGCCACGTCCGCGTTACCCGCCAGCCACTGGTACTTGAAAATGTCGAAATACTGGGGCTCGGTCACCACAATTTCACTGTGGCTTTTACTCTCAAATCGTTTGGGCTTTTCTTTTCCGGTCGGAATAAGCACGTGGGACGCGGTGTTGTGAAACGCAGCCACTGTTTCCAGCCCCGGAATCTCTTCGCGGATAGCTTTTGGAACGGCGTTTGGCGTGAAGCCCACCGGATGCTTTTCATTCGGAGTCCCATATTGAGCCTCTCCAACCAGCCGATAAATGCGATCTCCCTCCGGATAAAACGTATTGAAGCTCAATTCATGGCTGGTAATGAGATAGATCACCAGACAGGCCGTTACGCCCAGCGTAAGCCCGGATAAGTTGATAAGCGCGCTGGTTTTATGCTTCTTCAGCGTACGGAAAGCAGTTTTTAGATAATTGCGGATCATGGCAGGACTGAATAGAGAAGGGGATGAATACTCAGGAGGTTGACGCTTCAGGGCAAAGGGTCGGATAAAACTCAGCACCTCCCGGACGTACTGCCGTCGGGCGCTACGTTCGCCGAACAGGGCAGCGTTCCGCCAGAAGCGCTCGTGCAGATCGCCCTGCACTTCTTCCAGCAAATGCGGAGCACAGAACCATGCCAGCAGCCGATCGGCCCAACGCGGTTCCACTCCGGTGTACCGGACGTTTCGGGGTTGTTCTGATTTATGCATGGGTCAACCGGATCATTCTGACTTCAAGGTTTTTACCGGATTGATCAAAGCGGCTTTCAGCGATTGCCATCCAACCGTCAGAAACGCAATGGAGATGGCAATTAATGAAGTCAACACAAACACGTCAGCACTCAAACTTATTCGGTACGGATAGTTTTTAAGCCACTCCTGCATGGCATAGCCAGCCGCTGGAAAAGCAAAGAGGAAGGATAGTGCAACCAGTTTTAGGAAATCAGTAGAAAGCAGTTGGACGATTGTGGAAACGGATGCGCCCAAGACTTTGCGAATACCGATCTCTTTGGTACGTCGTTCGGCCGAAAGTGTCGCTAAGCCGAAGAGGCCAATGCACGAAATAAAAATAGTCAGTATAGCGCCGAAGAGCATCATTTGCTTCCATTTAGCCTCCGACTCGTATCGTTTTAGATTTTCCTGGTCTAAAAACTTGTATGCGTACGCATCAAGAGGAAACAGCTTTTTAAAGACTTTTTCGACGTATTGCAGACTTCCTGTTTCAGTGTTTGGCTTTATTTTGATGAACGCTTTGCCGTACTCATTACTGGACCGCATGGTAAACAACTGCGGTTTGATCTCCTCGCTCAGGGACTCGAAATGATGGTCTTTGACCACACCGATGACGGTATATTTCTTGTCGGTTTCGTTCAGCCAGAAATCCACCACCTGTCCAATCGGATTTTTCCACCCGGCTTTTTTAACAAACGTTTCATTGACCACCACCGACTGCGTGGAATCGGAAGGGAAGTTGGGCGAGAAGTTGCGCCCTTTCAGCATGGGAATTTTGAAGAGCGGCAGATACACATCGTCGACGGTTTCAATGGAAAAGCTTAACTGTGTTTCACCGTTGATTTTAGCGACCGTTCCCCAGTGGCCTCTATTTTTAGGCGCTACGTCGAGAATGTTACCATTTTTTACTAATTCCTCTTTGAATAATTTGGCTTCACTACGTTTCAGATTTGCTTTGTCGATGATAATTAAATTCTTGTCATCATAGCCCAGGTTCTTCGTTGTCAGGTAATTGAATTGCGAATAGATCGTCAGTGACGCAATAATCAGGAACGACGCGAGCGCAAACTGTAAGACAACCAGCGACTTTTGCAGGTAATTTTTACCCGACAGCTTGAACCGGCTGTACAGCGTCTGAACCGGATTGTAGCCGGATAGAACAAGCGCCGGGTAAAACCCAGCCAACAAACCGGTCGTAATAAAAAGGAGAACGTACCCCGTAATCAGTCGGGCATCGAACAGATAGGAAAGCGAGAGGTTTTTAGTAGACAGTTGGTTGAACGTAGGAAGCACTATCTCGACCAGTACGATAGCGAAGGCAAAGGCTGCTGAACACAAAATGAACGATTCGCCCAGAAACTGAATAATGAGTTGGGTTCTGGCACCACCCACCACTTTTCGGATCCCGATTTCCTTTGCTCGCTTGAGTGAGCGGGCTATCGTTAAATTCACAAAATTGATGCAGGCAATCAGCAGAATAAACAAGGCAATTCCCAACAAAATATAGGAATAGGTAGGACTGCTCTCGTCAACGAGGCCGTTGCTCGCTGGTAATTCTTTACTGAGGTGCATGTCCGTAAATGGCTGAAGCCCATATTGAGTTTTGACGTTGACGTTAAACTTCTTCGCAATGGATTTGATGGCATCCTGAGCGTCTGCTAAATAGACTTGGTTCATTTTTGCCTCAACAGCGTTGATGTTGGCTTTCGGATTGACAACGACGAACGTATTGAGAAATACGCTGAACCAGTTCTCCGTATTGGCCCATTGTTTGGCCTCCACCGTAAATGGCATCAGTACGTCAAATTTGATGGACGAATTTTGTGGGCTATTCCTGGCAACGCCGGTTACAGAGTAGGGAACAAATTTGTCTTCTTCTTTAAAGAACATGGTTTTGCCCAGGACGTTGGTGGTGCCAAAGTGTTGTTCCGCCAGCTTTTCCGTAATCACAACCGAGTTTGGTGATTGAAGTGCCGTTTTAGGATTTCCGTAGCGTAACGGGAACGTAAAAACTGAAAAGAAACTGGAATCGGTCTGGAAGACTAGCTGGCTTTTTACCTCGTTCCCCTGTCTCAAGTCCCGCTGATTTTCCTGGTAGCGAACGAACGAGGTGATTTCGGGAACGCCCGCCTGAAATTTTGGGCCGGGGAAAATTCCTGTATACGGCTGCGGGTGATCGACGGCACCGGCTGGCGTGAGATCCTCACTGTAGATCCGGTAAATGTTGGGGTTGTTGGCGTGAAATTGGTCGTAACTGACCTCATCTTTGGTATACAGCATGATCAGCATGGCCGCGGCCAGCCCAATACTCAACCCAATGACATTAATCAACGAATAGACTCTGTTGTGGGCTAATGTGCGTAGAGTGATTTTAAAATAGTTCTGTAGCATAGTCGTACTGAGTAAGGGAACGGGCGAATAAGCACTGTCTGTCGGTTTCCGTTTGATGGCAAAGGGTTTAAAAAAGCTGAGCACCTCCCGGACGTACTGCCGTCGGGCGCTACGTTCGCCGAACAGGATAGCGTTCCGCCAGAAGCGCTCGTGTAGATCGCCCTGCACTTCTTCCAGCAAATGCGGAGCGCAGAACCATGCCAGCAGGCGGTCGGCCCATCGGGGCGGTTCTGGTGTTTCTCGTTGGCTCCATTTGCTCATATACTGATGGCAGGCAACGTATTGGGTAGAATCGATTTCCATAACTGTTCCCGAATTGCCCGAATGTCGTGGAGTGTCCGACTGCCCAGCGCCGTAACCGTAAACAGCCGCTTCCGGCGGCCACCCCGTTCGGCTGTCGCATCGCCCATCTGGGAGGTAAGCATGCCTTTCTCTTCGAGCCGGTGGAGGGCCGCATGAACGGCGCTGATACTCACCGACCGGCCCGTTTGTCGGTCCAGTTCATCAGTAATGGCAACGCCATAAGCACTTTCGTGCAAAACGGCTACGGTCAGTAAAACGACTTCTTCAAATTCGCCTAAGTACGTTCGTCTCATACCAGATTTTATCTTCAACTTTAGTAGAACAAATGCCTTGCCAAGCTGAAAACTGCCCCTGTAGACGCTTAAATTGGGATAGGGACGTAGTGCAGGCGTCCGAAATCGTACACTCGCTGTCCGAAGCTGAACAATCCAAACGGGATAGGGTACTACAAGGCACGACTTCGTATTTTTGCGGTTTACTGACCAATATTGCTAACCGACATTACGCATGGCCCTCAAGACTTTAGTGAAAATATCGAATGTGACCAACCTGAGCGATGCACGCTACTGTGCCGGCATGGGTGTTGATATGCTCGGTTTCTCCATGGATAGCGACTCGCCGGAGTACGTTGAGCCGAAGAAATTTCACGAGATAAAGTCGTGGGTTGCGGGTGTGCAGATTGTCGGCGAAACTGCGAGTGCGGACCCCGAAACGATTGAGCAACTCCTTACTACGTATCAGCCTGATCTGTTGCAGGTCGACGAAGCCGCCCTGCTCCCGTACCTGGCTACGTACGACAAACCACTTATCCTGCGTGTCGATCTGTCGCAGCTAAACCTCGACCAGCTTGATACGCTATTCCAGGCCGGTTCGTCGGGCGCTGAATACGTACTGCTCGAAAGTAAAGGAGCGCTCCACTTTGACGCCGATCTGAAAACCGCTCTTCAACGGCTAGCCAATCGCTATCCAATCCTGCTGGGAACGGGCATTTCGGTAGATAACATTCACGAGCTGTTGTCTGATCTCTCGGTGCGAGGTATTGCGCTGAGCGGGGGCGACGAGGAACGGCCCGGTAATAAAGAGTTCGGTGATTTGATGGACATTCTGGAAGCCATCGAAGAAGACTAAGCCTGACCTGAATGCCCGGAAAAGCTATTTTTATTGCGCTTTAACCTACTACTATGTATTACCTACTATCATTGAAAACATACATCCATCAATAGCCGCGTCCATTCTTCCAATTCTCCTTCCGCCGGTCATTACAACCTGCTACGTTTACATCGGTTTTAGACACAAAAAGCCATGAACAAACGATTAGAGCGCATCACCGACGAAGCAATGATCGGGGGCGTCGCGGCCGGACTGGCCCACTATTTTGGATGGAACCGCACCATTGTGCGCCTGCTGTTTCTGATTGGTATTCCGCTGCCGGGCTTTCCAGCTTTCCTGATTTACATTATCTTGTGGATCGCTATGCCCAAGCAACCGGCCGGTGCATCCGTCAATCAATTAACCGTTTATGCTAATCCTGTTTTCTCCATGAATCCCTACAATCCTAATCAACCCGCATCGCCCGACCGCAGCATTATCGGGGGCGCTGTTCTGATCATTCTTGGTGTCTTGTTTTTACTGGATCGCTATTTCGATATTGACTTCGGTGATTTGTGGCCGTTCTTCCTGATTGCGACCGGCTTATGGCTCATCTTCCGCGACCGGATCAGGACGCCCTACGATTCCAATAATACTAACAAACCGGATAACTCATTATAAACCAGCCGTATCCAGGATAGGCAGTAGCCGGAGCTATTCTCTGTCCTGGATACGGAAAAATGGATACTGTCATGAAACGACGAAATAACGGACTGTTCTGGGGGATCTTCCTGCTTACGTTTGGCGTATTATTCCTGGCGCGACGGGCCGGATGGCTGGATGCCGATTGGCACTCGCTCGTCAACTTATGGCCGGTGCTGCTTATTCTGGCCGGTATCAACCTGATTCTGGAACGGCGTGGCAATCCGGCGGCTTTCGTCACCACGGTCATGCTGGCGGTGGCAGTACCCACCACCTTGTTTGGCTTCTTTGCGCGTGATCGCCATAATGAACACGGGATGCACTGGAATCATGACGATGATGACGACAATGCCGATGAAGGCGACGACAATAACGAAGACGACTACCGGGCCGAACGGGAACGCCGGGATACCGAACGGAATGAGGTGCATACTAATACGTTCAGGGAGTCGATGGATGCTGACACACGGGAAGCCGTGTTGAAGCTGGCGGGGGGAGCCGGGCGATTCGTTGTCAGTGACCCAACTACGGAACTGATCAAAGCCGATACCAGGCAAACGGTTGGTAATTATTCGATGACCGTCGACCGCGATCCGACCACGCGCATCCCAACTATTGAACTGAAACCTTCGGAGGAGAATCAAAAATTTGAGCTGAAAGACGGCAATTTCGAGAACCGAGTGGATATCCACCTCAACGACAAGCCGCTCTGGACCATGGACGTAGCGCTGGGTGCCGGCCAGGGCGACCTGGACTTAAGTTCATACGCCGTAAAAAGCCTGAAACTTGCCGCCGGAGCCGCTGACCTTGATCTTAAGTTAGGCGCAAAAGCTGACCAGGCGGACGTGAAGCTTGACGTTGGAGCCGCTTCGGTAACGGTACGTGTGCCCAAAGAAGTTGGCTGCCGCATCAAAAAAGACGGTGCCCTGAACATCGAGCGGCTGGATGATTTTACGGACGTTGGCGGGGGAGAATACCTGAGCCCTGGCTACGACGCGGCTAAGAAGAAAATGATTATTCGCTTTGACGGGGGTATTTCCAGCTTTAAAGTAGTGCGGTATTAAATTCGGCAAACAGGCGGATAGTTAGGGTTTTAACGGCTGGGTCTGACGTATTATCGTTAAATTCAACCGTTAAAACACAACCTGACAAAATAAACCGCCTGATGCGTAAAGTCTTACACTCATTCACTGTACTGTTGCTGCTTGGCATAACGCTCACCCAGGCGCAAACGATCTCCTCACCCAAAGAACACTTTGGCTTTTCGATTGGCGACAATTATCAGCTTGCCACCTACACACAAACGGAGGCTTATTTCAAAAAACTGGCAACCTCCGATCGAACGAAGCTCGTTGACATTGGCCCTACCGAAGAAGGTCGTCGGCAGTTTATGCTGATTGTCTCGTCGCCCGCCAACATCAAAAAACTAAGCCGCTACCAGGAAATTTCCCAAAAAATGGCCCGCGCCGAGAACCTGACCGATGAGCAGGCGCGCGCCCTGGCCGACGAAGGCAAAGCCATTGTCTGGATTGATGGCGGACTGCACGCTACCGAAACCGTTGGCACCCATCAACTCATCGAAACCGCCTGGCAGTTAGTAAGCCGAAAAGACCCCGAAACACTACGTATTCTCGATCAGGTTGTAATTCTGCTCACCCACGCCAACCCCGATGGGCAGGAGATCGTAACCAACTGGTACATGCGCAACGAAAAGCCCGAAAAACGGTCGCTCGAAAACTTACCCCGCCTGTACGAAAAATACGCGGGACACGACAACAACCGCGATTTCTTCATCATGAACCTGAAGGAATCGCAGAATATTGGCCGTCAGCTGTTCGTCGAGTGGATTCCGCAGATCATGTACAACCACCACCAGCGCGGCCCGGCGGGGTCGGTGCTGGCCGGGCCGCCATACCGCGATCCGTTCAACTATGTGTTCGATCCCCTGATGATCACCGGTATCGACGCCTTGGGCGCGGCCATGTATAACCGACTGAATGCCGAAAACAAACCCGGCTTTACCCGACTGAATGGGGCCAGCTTCTCGACTTGGTACAATGGTGGCTTGCGGACGACAACGCATTTCCACAACATGATTGGGCTGCTCACCGAAATCATTGGCGGCCCCACGCCGGAAGAAGTCCCTTTAGTCCCACAACGGCTGATTCCCAACGGTGCTACGCCGAATCCGGTTACACCCCAGAAATGGACGTTCAAGCAGTCGATTGACTATTCGCTTTCATTAAACTATGCGGTACTGGACTATGCCGCTCGTCATCATGATGAGCTGTTGTTCAACATCTACCGGATGGGTAAAAACTCCATTGAGCGGGGGAGTAAAGACCACTGGACATTGTCACCCAAGCGGGTAGATGCCATTAACCAGGCTTATAGAAACGATCAGAAAAAGACGGGTACAACCGAAGCCGGGAACACGGCTGCCAGCGATCCAATGGGCTGGTCGAACCGGAACAGTGGGATGCCGGTCAGGTATTTTGACTCCGTAATGCGGGCTCCGGTCCTGCGCGACCCGCGCGGCTACATCGTTCCCGCCGATCAGGCCGATTTCCCGACGGCCGTTACGTTCATCAACGCTCTAATTAAGACTGGACTAGCTGTTCATAAAGCCACTGCCGACTTTACCGTAGCTGGCAAAAAATATCCGGCTGGGTCGTATGTAGTAAAAACCAGCCAGGCGTTCCGGCCGCACTTGCTCGATATGTTTGAGCCGCAGGATCACCCCAACGATTTTCAGTATCCCGGTGGTCCGCCAATTCGTCCCTACGACGCGGCTGGCTGGACGCTGGCGTATCAGATGGGCGTACGGTTCGATCGTTTACTGGACGACTTTGACGGGCCGTTCCAACGGATTCCCTATGGTGAACTGCAATCGCCGAAAGGAAGTGTTAAGGCAAACTCGTCGGTGGCTGGGTACGTCCTAACCCCCCGATCGAACTACTCGTTTACGGTTGCCAATGACCTCATGAAAGCAGGTGTCGATGTGTATCGGGTAACTTCGGGTGGAAAAGGCAGCGTAGAGGCCGGCTCGTTTTTCGTACCGGCTGGTGGCAAGGTTAAGTCAATTCTTGAAAAATCGGCGGGCGATACCGGACTCGACATTACGGGCGTTGCGCAACGCCCCGCTGCCATGACGCGGATTGCGCCGTTACGTATCGGTTTATGGGATACCTACGGTGGCTCAATGCCATCGGGCTGGGTTCGTTGGTTGATGGAGCAGTATCATTTCTCGGCGCAGGTGATCTATCCACAAGACATTGATGCGGGTGACCTTCGTAAGAAATATGACGTCATCGTGTTCGTAACGCGGGCTATTCCGCCAGTGGGTAGCCAGGAGAATAATGAACGTGGCTTTGGTGGCCGGGAACCTAAAGCTGACGAAACGCCAGCCGAGTATCGTCCATGGCTTGGTAGGATTACGGCCGACAAATCGATTCCGCAACTCAGGCAGTTCATGGAATCGGGCGGTTCCGTAGTTACGATTGGATCGAGTACAAACCTGGCATATCATCTTGGATTACCGGTTAAAAACGCGTTAGTTGAGATGA
This sequence comes from Spirosoma fluminis, assembly GCF_054778895.1. Classification (NCBI taxonomy): domain Bacteria; kingdom Pseudomonadati; phylum Bacteroidota; class Cytophagia; order Cytophagales; family Cytophagaceae; genus Spirosoma; species Spirosoma fluminis. The sequence continues at coordinate 389,332 of NZ_BAAGZD010000041.1, read as the reverse complement.
CCAATTCGGGACAGGCGCGTCCGCTGGCTAATGAAAAGTATTACGTTCCGGGCAGTATTTTGCGCCTGAGCGTCGACTCAACCAGTCAGGCCGCCTGGGGAATGTCCGCGCAGAGTGATGTGTATTTCGAGGCTAGCCCTGTGTTTAAACTGGCCCCCGACGCCATTGCTACGGGGCGCGTAAAACCATTGGCCTGGTTTTCCAGCGATAAACCGTTACGTAGTGGCTGGGCCTGGGGGCAATCCTATTTGCAGGATGGCGTAGCGGCTTTTGTCGCCCCAGTAGGCGCAGGTAAGCTGTACGCTTTTGGGCCTGAAATTACGTTCCGGGCTCAATCGCACGGTACGTTCAAATTCTTATTCAATCAGCTCTACACAAACTCGACCGCGCGGATGCTGGCAACCGAATCAGAGTAAATTTGCAGTACACATAAAAAAGGTCGGCTCATTAAGGGCCGACCTTTTTTATGCATTTTTCGGTACGTTAGTTACTTTGGTTGTTGAGCCGATTCATCAATACCCGATTAAAGTCCCGTTCGGTTTTATACAGCTCATTTAGCTGGGCTGGCGTAATCACTTTCAGGAACCGACCCATATATTCCTCGTCTAAATCCGCCAGTTTCTGTTTTGTTGCGTTAATCTCGCGCAAACCATCTACCAGCTGGTTATTGTTCAGGTTGTTCCGTGAGGGTTCGTTGCCTAACTGACGAATGCGCCGATTTAGCTCATGCTTTTTGCCATTATACTCGTTATAAACCGCCCAGAACTGCGGAGCCTGGTCCGTGGTCAGGTTGAGCCGGTTGGTGATCATGGCAATCTTCGCTGATTCTATCTTCTGGCGTCCACTGGGGTCTTGTGCAATGCTCACATGAGCGAGTAACACAAACCCAATAAGCCAACTAATCCATGCCTTTCTCATCGTGGTAAAGTTAACCATTCGTAAAATCAGGAGCCAAGGGTTTCAGTTTCTGGTAGACCTTGCTCGTCAATAAATTGCTGAATGTCGGCGGGCTGAACATTTAAATAGTCAATTGCCGTTGTATCGCTGCCGAAGGTCGAACGAATCTGCTGGCTATCGGCCAGTTCGTAGGGGTCAACCCCCTGTTCATCCAGATAAGCCGCAATCACCTCGTTACTCACACCGCTCAACGCTTCGCTACCCAGCGACTCCTGCCGTTTAGGTAAGGTTTGCCAGATCAATACGGCAATCAGGCTTGCTCCAGCCATAGAGACTGCCGTACGCTGCCATGACCAGCTGATGGTAAACGCTGGTTTTGGCTTACGGGTTACACGGGTTTGTACCCGCGATGGTAAAGCATCGAAATAACCATCGGGCACCGAAAACGGCTGCTGCCGTAGCGGATGCTCGGGGGGAAGTTCATCAAGCCGAAAGACGTTTTTCTCGTTCATCGTATGCGTGTGTACAAGTCACACAATTTAGTTGCTGTTTCTGAATTGGACAGCCCGGAAGGGGTGAGGTTTAATCGTCCGTGCCAGAATTGTTGAGATAATCTTCAATTTTTTTAACGGCAAGGTGATACGACGCTTTTAGCGCTCCCACGGATGTACCGGTAATCGCTGAAATTTCTTCGTACTTCATATCGTCGAAATATTTCATGTTGAATACCAGTCGCTGTTTATCAGGCAGTTTTAGCAGCGCTTTCTGGAGTTTTAGCTGCACCTCTTCACCACTCGGGTCATTGCCCGACGTAACGTAGTCAGCGTTACTTTCCAGCTTCTCCATCAACTCACCTTCCACGTCGCCAATGGGCAGAAAAAAGCGTCGGCGCTTTTTGTTGAGGAAGTTCAGGCATTCGTTGGTGGCAATGCGGTATATCCACGTATATAACTGACTATCACCCCGAAACTGTTCCAGACTATTCCAGACTTTTATGAACGTTTCCTGCACCAAATCATCGGCATCATCGTGGTCGATGACCATCTTGCGGATATGCCAATAAATTTTCTGCTGATACTGTCGCACCAGCAGATTAAAGGCATAGTTCCGGCTTGATGGATCGCGATATTTAGCGAGGAGTTCTGCGTCAGTCATTCTTTATTCAGTAGTTGGAAGTGAGGAGCCAGAAGTGAGAATTTAGCTGGATCACCGAACAAAACATTCTCACTTCTGGCTCCTCACTCCTCACTACTTTATTTTCTAGCCATTACTTTTTTCACCTGCTCAACAATTTTGTCGGCGGTGAGGCCGTATTTTTTCATCAGTTCGTCGGGCGTAGCACTTTCGCCGAAGGTGTCGTTAACACCAACGTATTCGATCGGAGCAGGGTAGTTGCGAGCCAGTACCTGCGCTATGCTGTCGCCCAGGCCACCATTGATCATGTGCTCTTCGGCCGATACCGCGCAACCCGTCTTTTTCACCGATGCCAGAATCGCTTCTTCATCTAACGGTTTGATGGTGTGAATATTGATAATATCGGCTTCAATACCTTCCGCCGACAGGATTTCACCGGCTTTGATGGCTTCCCAAACCAGGTGACCTGTGCAGAAAATAGATACGGCATCGCCTTCGTTTACGTGCCACGCTTTACCAATCTCAAACTTCTGATCTGCTGGTGTAAACACAGGAATTACCGGGCGGCCAAAACGCAGATAAACGGGGCCTTCGTGATTGGCAATAGCGATGGTCGCGGCCTTGGTCTGGTTGTAATCACACGGATTAATAACCGTCATGTTCGGCAGCATTTTCATCATGCCCAGATCTTCCAGAATCTGGTGCGTCGCGCCATCTTCGCCCAATGTTAACCCCGCGTGTGAAGCACAGATTTTAACGTTCTTATTCGAGTAAGCAACCGACTGACGAATCTGGTCGTATACGCGGCCCGTCGCGAAGTTGGCAAACGTAGTGGCAAACGGAATTTTACCGCCGATGGTCAAACCTGCCGACACGCCGATCATGTTTGCTTCGGCGATACCACACTGAACGAACCGGTCGGGATTGTCTTTTATAAAGGCATCCAGTTTGAGCGAACCTGCCAGGTCAGCGGTCAGCGCAACAACATTCGGGTGCGTTTTGCCCAGTTCAGCAATACCAGCGCCAAAGCCTGAACGGGTGTCTTTCTTGTCGGTGTATTCGTATTTTTTCATAGTCAGTTCGCCAAAGCGAGGGTTTGCAGTTTAGTTAAAAAATAACGCGCCGAAGGGCAATTAGGGTGTTGAGCGGCCTGTTCGATCCTAAAGCCGTATTTGATCATACGTCTGGCCAGAATGGGCTTTGTACCAACACCCCGTCCTGTTTTACTCAAAAATAAATGACGAATCGTTTCAAACGGCTCGGCTTCATTTTCAGGTTACTCAAAGTGTACAGACTCGCCCAGCAGTTGGCTAAGTGTGGGAGAGTCAGCCAAAAACCAGGCTTCAGCTTCTTGTATGGCGACAACTATATGTTGATTGTGATATTCGCCAATACGTTGCCTTGTGGTGCTAACCGAAGCGTCTTTGTCAAGGTCCGTCAGTATAAAGATGACATCGGCACCACCTTGCTGAATAGCACTGCGCTTTTCGACAATGTTATGCGGTAGCAAGTTGCCATTTCCGTCGGCATCTGCAATTGGAAACACGCAGTTTACTTGTGACGTGTTCAACAAATCTTGAAAAGCGTCTGACTTCACAATTTTAACTTCCGTATCACCTTCGCAAATAAAACCGACGTTTACCATGCTAGCCCTCTATTTAACGCGTTTGTCAGCCAGGCTTCATCAACCCGCATGCCATGAAAATCTTCTTTTTTAAATTGTTTGACGGTTGTCGCTCCCTGCTTTTTTTCGACAACTACAAACTCTTCCGGCCTAACGCGCGAAGCCATTGACTGCGAATGTGTGTTGAGCCAAATGTAATGCCCTCGCTCTTCACACATAATTCTGAAGAAGTCAACTACTTCACCAGCAACCTGCGGATGAAGACCGTTTTCTGGCTCTTCAATGCAGAGAAATTGTGGTTTGTCATCGCTTTGGTAGACAGCTGTAAGCAGAGCCAAAATGTTGTACGTACCGTCCGAGATTAAGTCTTTAGTAAAAGGCTTTTCAGAAGCTAGCTCGTACCATAGCAATGTTTCATCACCACTGAATGGATTTGCTATGACTTCTACGCTTTTAAATTCAGGAACAAACAATTCAAGCCATTCGAAGACTTCATTCTTAAGTACATTATTTGATAGCACTCGCTTGAGTACTTTCTCAAGATTGTTGGCAGACAGCGATAGTTGATAATCGTCTGTGTAATTAAGTTTTTGCTTGCCATTTTGACCAACAAACAATCGAGAGAAATTAGCGAGCAACTGCTGAATTGCCTTAGGAGCATCTTCTTCTCCCCAGCGAGTCCCAGTAATTGTATATTCTTGTTGATTATTTAGGTTAGGGCGCTGTACGAGTTGAATTCTGGATGAATCACCTAAATAGAATTCAATCCGAATTTTATCTGATTTGCTACGTCTATTAATGAAAACGTCTTTGCCTCCAAATAAACTCTCAACAGTTCCTCGATTTGTTTTTGCAGATAAATTGAAAAACTCTAAAGCCTCGAAAATATTCGACTTGCCGGAGCCGTTGGGGCCGACAAAGACCGTGAACGGATTAGGCTCAATGAGCTCAATCCGTTCAATAGACTTGAAATTTTCGATGACTAAGCGTTTGATCTTCATCTGTTAATGGTGACAATGTAAAGTGTTACGTTGTCATAGATCATTAATTAATAATCTGTTACGCCAACCGATAATGGCAGACCGTTAAGGGCTTGTTGCAATTGCTCAGCATTCGGAGCGGTACCGTGCCATTTGTAATTACCGACCATGTAGTCGACGCCAAAGCCCATTTCGGTGTGCATCAAAATCAGCGTAGGTACGTCGGGGTTTTCCTGGGCTTTTTTCAGCGTCCGAATCACTTCGGCCATGTCGTTGCCTTCCATGGTCTCAACAAACCAGCCGAAGGCGCGGTATTTCTCGCCCAGGTCGCGGTTGCTGTTTACGTTATCCGTAGTCCCGTCGATCTGCGCATGGTTGAGGTCAATAATGGCGGTTAGGTTCCCTAACTTTTTGTTGGGCGCGAACTGAGCCGCTTCCCAAATCTGACCTTCCTGCTGCTCGCCATCGCCCATTAATACGTATACATGCTTATCATCGCCGTTGAGCTTCTTAGCATAAGCAGCCCCGCAGGCAACCGATAAACCCTGGCCCAGCGAACCCGATGCGATACGTACGCCCGGCAGGTGCTCGGCCGTGGTGGGGTGCCCTTGCAGGCGGCTGTTGAGTTTACGGAACGTAGCTAACTCTTCGAGCGGGAAATAACCGGCGCGCGCCAGTACTGAATACCAGACGGGCGAAATGTGGCCGTTCGACAGAAAGAAAAGATCTTCGTCATGTCCGTCCATCTCAAAAATGGGATTGCCATTTTCGTCTTGCTTCCGGCGCATGATGTCAAAATAAAGCGCAACGAAGAAATCGGTGCAGCCCAAAGAACCTCCGGGGTGACCTGAGTTAACGGCCGCAACCATGCGGAGAATGTCGCGCCGAACGGCGGTGGCAATACCTTCGAGTTTTTCTAGTTCCATAGTTTTTAGGAGTCAGAGGCCAGGAGTTAGGCGTAAGAAGGAATCCGCTAAACGACCCGTTCATTCTTACTTCGCGCGCCCTACCTCTTTCATATACTTATTTTAAAATTTGTTCTGCGTGTTTCTTGGTATCCACTTTACCGATAATGTCGGTAATTACCCCGTTTTCATCAATTAAAAATGTGGTTCGAACTGTACCCATGTACTTGCGGCCATACATCGCTTTTTCCTGCCATACGCCATAAGCTTCTACAAGCTGCTTGTCTGTATCCGCAATGAGCGCAAACGGTAGATCGTGTTTCTTGATAAACTTCTGGTGTGAGGTTTGGTTATCGATGCTTACGCCGAGCACTTCGTAACCGGCGGCCCTGAGTTCGGCGTAATTATCCCGTAAGCTACACGCCTGAGCTGTGCAGCCTGACGTATCGTCTTTGGGGTAAAAATACAGCAAGACCTTTTTGCCCCGATAATCAGACAGGCTGATGGGATGGCCATGCTGATCGGTGCTGCTAACGTCAGGGGCTGCATCGCCAATGGATAGACTCATAGAGTTAATCGGTTAAGGGTATTCAGGTTTCAGGTAAACGTTAAGGCGCTCTCGTTATCTTCTTTTCCGGCGTTTGGGACTGGTCTTTCGCACAACGGGCCGTGGTTCAGCAATGGTTGTTGTATCTGAGCCAATATTGCCTGACCGGTCTTTCACCTGTACAATCACTTCGTCCCCGGCTTCAAACGGTTGCTCAGGGTCAAGCTTATCCGACCAGAGCAGCGCACGCTTATAATCATATTGCATCAATACCCACTCGCCGTTGACCAAAGCCCGGAACTGCGCAATCCCCGACAGATCGTCACGAATGCGGGCTGAGATACCGGCGGGTGTCGCCGACAGAATCTCAACGGTCGGCGGGTTGACATCCGTTAGCAACTGAAACCTGCCCAGCGATCGTGTCTTGAACTCAATCTGCCCTTTGTTCCAGGTGCCACCCAGAAAACTCTCGCGTCCACCACTCGTCCAGTACGCTTTTGTTCGCATCGTATCGATTGCAATCGGATAGTTGGGTTTATACTGCACCGTCAGGTAATCGTTAATCGGAATTGTCGGCTGATTGATTTCCAAACCGCCCCCAGGCACCGGCCGCATGGCCAGATGTAACGTATCGAACAGCGTTCTGGGGCCAAATTCAAGCCGTGTGTTCCCGTCTACAAACACTTCGCTCCGGCCCGGTACGATGCGTTTCTTGAAATTTGTACGGACCACACCGCGCCCGAACTGTACCGAATCCGGCAATGTCTGGCGCAAATCTATGAGATAAACCGCTTGGTTGTTACGTACGTAGCTAATCGGTTGCTCAACAAACGTTCGGCCTGAGTACAGTTTGGCCATGGGTGGGTTCGTTAGCGAGACATTCCGAACCGTTAGCTTCAGGACGTTTTCATCGGTCGTGATGGTCGCCGTAGGTAGAGCTTTAACGGATTCCTCAGGGGCTTCATCGACATACTGATCATTGGCCGCTATCGAATCGCTACGTAACCCGTCGGCTTGCGGCAGCTCGGGCAGGATCGTAAAGGTGAGCCGGGCCGCGTGATCATACGCATCGAAGAGAGTCAGGGTAACTTCATGTGGTTTGCCATCGAGCAACGGCAGTCGCCCCCGGTAGGCTGCGTTACTCGGCAGCTTGTACAGATTTAATACGTTCCCATCGGCAATATACGCCCGGTGGTAACGCTGGCCGGTCGTCTGCTCCACTTCGTAGTTTTCGTGGACGTTCATGAAGCGGGTCAGCTCGTTGGGAAAGCTGTTCATATTGTAGGCGAACACTTCCCGACCATCGAGCCGGATTTCCAGACAGCTGATGCCGTTTCGATACGGTGACCCGCTGGTTTTGTCGTAACCGAGCACCTCCAGACCGATCAGACCTGAGGCTGTAATGGGTTGCGTAATGACATATGAGCCATCGGCCCGCCTGACCGGAACGTAACTTGCTCGCTGGTACTCGCCGTTGACGCGCGATGTGGGGGTCATCGTCTTTAAAGCAATTCGCTCGAAATACGGCGGTACGTCATCCTGAAGTTCGGAAAAGCCGTATAAGAGCGGATTGATGAGGTTGTCGTTGGCATCGCGCACTTCAAAATGCAGGTGCGGACCACCCGAACCGCCGGTATTACCCGAAGCCGCCACTACGTCTCCTTTTTTTACCGGAAACTGATTCGGGGCCGGACGAAGATCTATCTCAAACGTTTTCTTCTCGTACTGCTGCTCACGAAGGTAGGTGCCGAGGGTGTCTTTGAGGGCTTTGAGGTGACCATAAACGGTTGTCAGACCGTTGGGGTGTTTAATAAAAATAACATTCCCGTAGCCGCCGGTAAAAACAGCGATGCGTGATACGTATCCATCAGCAGCCGCATGGACATCAAGCCCTTCGCGCCCACCGGTCCGGATGTCCAGACCCGCGTGAAAATGGTTCGCGCGCAGATCGCCCAGTCCACCCGACAGCGAATTGGTAGCGCCCGGCATAATGGGAAACATGAAATAGCCAACGTTCGGTTGAATCAGCAGGTTAGCCGACGCTTTAGGCAGATTGGGCATGGTCTGGCCCACGGCTACGCTGAGACCAAACAATACGCCAAGCGCCTGATAAATCAGAAGCCGTTTCACAGGCAGAAAAGAAACCTTCATTTTACGTCAAACGTGAGCATCGGCTGATCTTCAATATAAGCTGTCAGGCGGTCGCCGATCTGTACAGGGCCAACCCCTTTCGGCGTGCCCGTAAAGAGAATGTCGCCCTGCTGCAGCAGGAAGTATCTGGATACAAATGAGATCAGATAATCAATTTTGAAGAGCATCAGACTGGTGTTGCCCTGCTGGCGGGTCTCACCGTTTACGTCGAGCCGGAAGTTCAGATTTTGCAGGTCCGGGAAGTCCGTCTTAGGTACGAAACCTGAAACAGGAGCCGAGCCATTAAACCCTTTGGCCAGCTCCCAGGGCAGACCTTTTGCTTTCAACCTACTCTGAACATCACGGGCCGTAAAGTCAATCCCGACCCCGATCTCGTCGTAATATTTATGCGCGAATTTTTCGTCGATATTTTTGCCAACCCGATTGATCTTCACCAGAATTTCAACTTCGTGGTGCACATCGGTCGAAAAGCTTGGGTAAAAAAACGGCTCGTTTCTCAGTGGAATGGCCGTTTCAGGTTTCATGAAAATAACCGGATCGTCGGGCTGTTCGTTGTTAAGCTCTTTTATGTGTTCGACGTAATTGCGGCCAACGCAGATAAGTTTCATGCGGTAAAAGTTAGTAGGTGTCAGCAGCGTCTCATCTGGTCTATCTATAGCGCAAATGACGTAACGACTATATTGAGTGAGAATAGACTGACCTTTTAAACTATTCGAAAGGCCACAAATCTAATCACTAAAGAGGGGCTGACCGCGCCCGTTCGGAAATAATCTGAACAAATCAGACCTCTTAGGGGTCATATATCGTCAGAAGAAACCATTCAACAAAAACACAAAAAGATGAGAAAGGCATTATATGGTATGCTGGTACTAGTCGGTTTAGTGACCGCCTGCGCTCGGGTGCCGCTAACGGGCCGCCGGCAATTGCTGCTTGTGCCCAATGATCAGATGCTGGCCCTGAGTAGTCAGCAGTACAAGCAGTTTATTGATACCAGTCGAGTTGTGCGCACGGGTGACGCCGAAATGGTTCGGCGCGTAGGAACCCGCATTCGCCAGGCTGTTGAACAATACCTGAACTCGAACAACCTCAGTAGTCGGTTAGAAGGGTTTAACTGGGAATATAATCTGGTGCAAAGCCCGGAGGTTAACGCCTGGTGTATGCCTGGTGGTAAGATCGTAGTGTACTCGGGCATATTGCCTTATACACAGAACGAAGCGGGGCTGGCTACCGTAATGGGCCACGAAGTTTCGCACGCGATTGCCGAACACGGGAACGAGCGCATGAGCGAAAGTTTGGTGGCCAATGGCTTAATGCAGGTAGGGCAGGCGTATTTAGGATCAAGGGCACAGCAAAGTTCAACGACTAGAGCCTTGTTGATGCAGGCGGTTGGTGCTGGTCTTCCCGCTGCTTACCAGGTTGGACGTGCCCTGCCTCATAGCCGGAGTCAGGAGTCAGAAGCGGATCACCTGGGGCTGATTTTCATGGCAATGGCTGGGTACAATCCGCAGGAAGCAATTGATTTCTGGTCGCGCATGGCTAAAGCCAGCGCTGGAAAGGCACCCGCTGAGTTTTTATCGGATCACCCCTCTGACCAACGCCGTATCAGCGACTTGCAGAAATTACTTCCCGATGCGATGAAGTATTACAACCGCCGGAATAGTTAATGCGACAGCAAGCGTAAACGCAAAAAGCCGGGGCACATACCCCGGCTTTTGTATTGTAGGAAACGCGTTACGCGACTTCTTTCAGCACTTGTTCTACTTTCTCGGCGGCTTCTTTCAGTAACACGGCTGAATATACTTTCAGCCCCGATTCGTCGATGATGCGGGCACCTTCTTCGGCGTTTGTGCCCTGCAGACGAACGATGATCGGTATGTTGATGTCGCCAATGGCTTTGTAGGCTTCAACGACACCTGTAGCGACGCGGTCGCAACGCACAATACCACCAAAAATGTTGATCAGGATGGCTTTTACGTTTGGATCTTTCAGGATGATCCGGAAGCCCGCTTCAACCGTTTTGGCGTTCGCTCCGCCCCCAACATCGAGGAAGTTGGCTGGCTCGCCACCCGACAGTTTGATAATGTCCATAGTCGCCATCGCCAGACCCGCACCGTTTACCATACAGCCTACGTTGCCGTCAAGCTTTACGTAGTTGAGGTCATTGGCACTGGCTTCCACTTCGAGAGGGTCTTCTTCCGAAATATCACGCAGGTTGGCTAAATCCGGGTGACGATACAAGGCGTTATCATCCAGGTTCACTTTAGCATCGACCGCCAGGATTTTGTTGTCCGAGGTTTTTAAAACTGGATTGATTTCGAACATGGAAGCATCCGTGTCAACGTATGCTTTATACAGCGATGTAACGAATTTCACCATTTCTTTGAAGGCTTCCCCTTCAAGTCCCAGGCCGAATGCTACTTTACGAGCCTGGAAAGGCTGCAAGCCGACCGCTGGGTCGATCCATTCTTTTATGATTTTTTCGGGCGTTTTTTCGGCCACTTCTTCAATGTCCATACCGCCTTCGGTGCTGGCCATGATGACGTTACAAGCCTTCGTACGATCGAGCAGGATACTGATGTACATTTCTTTCGGCTCCGATGCGCCGGGGTAGAACACGTCCTGAGCAACCAGCACCTTATTTACCTTTTTGCCTTCGGGGCCGGTTTGGTGGGTCACGAGTACGTTACCAATCAGATTTTTAGCGATGTCACGTACATCGTCGACAGATTTGGCCAGGGCGACACCCCGCTGCTCAGAGCCGACAATTTTTCCTTTACCCCGTCCGCCCGCATGGATCTGCGATTTGACGACGACAAACTTTGAACCGGACTGCGCCATGATCTGCTTGGCAGCTTCGACGGCTTTTTCGGGCGATTCGGCAACAATGCCTTCCTGAATCCGTACGCCGTATTTTTTCAGAATTTCTTTACCCTGATACTCGTGTATATTCATGACAACTGCAACAAGGAGAGTTGGAAATCGTATTTTTGGCGGCAAATTAGTACGAAATGATGAATGATGAACGATAAATAACAAACTGATGTCGGTTGTGCCATCGTTCGTAGTCTTTATCGTTTATCGTTTATCACTCACCAATCTCAGAAATGCCCCTGCTGCAAACTACAGATCTGCATCGAAACTACGGTGAACTGCCGGTTCTTAAAGGAATAAATTTAACCATTGAATCAGGCGAAGTAGTATCAATTGTCGGTGCATCGGGTGCTGGTAAAACCACGCTGCTCCAAATTCTGGGCACGCTTGATCGGCCCGATTCGGGCGAACTGCACATTACCGGGCAGAACGTTTTTACGTTAAACGACCGGCAGTTAGCTCGTTTCCGGAATGAGCGTATCGGCTTTGTTTTTCAGTTCAATAACTTACTCCCCGAATTCACAGCGCTCGAGAATGTTTGTCTGCCCGGATTTATCGCCGGTAAGGACGAAAAGGCCGTTCGGGAACGGGCCCAATCACTGCTTTCTATGCTTGGCCTGCGTGACCGCATGAGCCACTTGCCTTCCCAAATGTCGGGTGGTGAGCAGCAACGGACAGCCGTTGCCCGAGCCTTAATCAATGAACCGGCTATCGTATTTGCTGATGAACCCAGTGGTAACCTGGATTCGCGTAACGCCGAGGAACTCCACCAGTTGTTTTTTCGACTTCGAAGCGAACTCGGTCAAACGTTTATTATTGTAACGCACAATGAAGCCTTAGCTGCCCTGGCCGACCGAATTGTCACAATTAGGGACGGTTTGCTCTTTACTTAGTTTTGCCCAAAATTAATGACAGTAATCTAGTATATATGTAGGGACTTGAGAGGTGCTTGAGTAAGTATATCTACTTAAAAATATTGCAAAGCTATCCTTCAAATAAATGTTTAATGTGTTGATAAACAGGACTGTAAAGAATTTACAAAAAATTATTTTAGGAAAAAGAATCAATCTTTATTATTTTTGTTTTATAATTGTGTCGAAAAGAAAAGTTTTTCATAACGTTGAGTAAATCAGAAAGCCAAGAGAGTATCTCGCTTGGCTTTTTTGTTTTCCATACTTTCTGCTAAGCGCAGCCCTAAGAGGGCTTTTTTTATGCCCATTGCTGCTGGTGGCATTCGTTACGACATAGCCCCGCGAACTAGCCAGTACGTCTGCTCAACAGCCAGTTCAGCGACATTGTAAAGCCAACCCGTACGTCCTTAGTCTACATAAGGTGCGGTGTGCTGCCATCCAGGAGCTGGGACACATTAGCGAACCAAACATCTCTCTGTTTCTTCCGGCTTTAGAATGAATATACCGGACAGTCTAAAAGTAAGCCTGCCGGTCTTGCCGCCTATATTAGAGGGGATGCTTACTTCTTCGTGTCACGCTCAAACCGACAGTCAGCAATGCGCTGGCAGAACTCATAAAAGGCTTCATTAGAAAGAGCGTATTTCATGCTGCGATTGCTTCTATCGAAGTGAATTTCTGTAAACGCAAAAAGCGCCCCCATTCTTTCGAACAGGGGCGCTTTGTATAGGATAAGCGATGATTACATCATGCCGCCCATGCCGCCACCGCCGTGCATACCAGCGCCAGCACCAGCCGGAGTTTCCTCTGGTTCGTCAGCGATTACGCACTCGGTCGTCAGCAGTAAGCCAGCGATCGATGCTGCATTCTCAAGAGCAAGACGGGTTACTTTTTTCGGGTCAATGATACCAGCTGCGAACAGATCTTCGAACGTATCGTTCTTCGCGTTGTAGCCGAAACCACCCTGGCCATCTTTCACCTTGTTCACAACAACCGAACCTTCGCCACCGGCGTTGGCTACGATCGTGCGTAGTGGTGATTCGAGCGCCTGACGGATGATGTTGATACCGGTTTTCTCGTCTTCGTTGATCGAGTTAACGCCGTCAAGAGCTGGGATAGCGCGGATCAGGGCGATACCACCACCGGTTACGATACCTTCTTCAACGGCAGCGCGGGTTGCGTGCAGCGCATCGTCAACACGGTCTTTCTTTTCTTTCATTTCTACTTCGGTAGCAGCACCGATGTAGAGGATAGCCACACCACCCGACAGTTTGGCCAGACGCTCCTGCAATTTCTCGCGGTCGTAATCTGACGTCGTGTTCTCGATCTGAGCTTTGATCTGGTTAACGCGACCGGTGATGTCTTCTTTCTGACCAACACCGTTAACGATGGTCGTGTTGTCTTTATCGATCAGGATTTTCTCGCACTGACCCAGATAGTCGATCGATGCGTTTTCCAGTTTGAAGCCGCGCTCTTCGCTGATCACCTGACCACCGGTCAAGATGGCGATATCTTCCAGCATCGCTTTCCGGCGATCACCAAAGCCCGGAGCCTTCACGGCGGCAACTTTCAGCGCACCCCGAATTTTGTTTACAACCAGCGTAGCCAAAGCTTCACCGTCAACATCTTCAGCGATGATCAGCAGCGGACGGCCGGTTTGGGCAACCTGCTCCAGAACTGGAAGCAGTTCTTTCATCGACGAAACTTTCTTTTCCGAGATCAGGATGAACGGACGATCCAGTTCAGCTTCCATTTTCTCGGTATTCGTTACGAAATAAGGAGAGAGGTAACCCCGGTCAAACTGCATACCTTCAACGGTTTTTACTTCCGTTTCGGTACCGCGCGCTTCTTCTACCGTGATAACGCCTTCTTTGCCCACTTTCTTCATGGCTTCGGCAATCATGGTACCGATTTCTTCGTCGTGGTTAGCCGAGATAGTAGCTACCTGCGCGATTTTACCAAAATCGTCACCAACCGTTTGTGCCTGTTCCGACAAATTAGCCGTTACAGCCAGAACGGCTTTATCAATACCCCGTTTCAGGTCCATTGGGTTTGCACCAGCCGCTACGTTCTTCGCGCCGATCGAGTAGATCGCCTGCGCCAGAACGGTTGCAGTTGTGGTACCGTCACCAGCTGAATCAGCCGTTTTCGACGCTACCTCTTTCACCAACTGAGCACCCATGTTTTCCATGGCGTCCTTCAGTTCAATTTCTTTAGCGACCGTCACACCATCTTTGGTGATAGCTGGCGAGCCGAATTTTTTGTCAAGAATTACGTTCCGACCTTTAGGACCCAGGGTTACTTTTACGGCATCTGCCAGGGTATCGACACCCTTCTTGATACGCTCACGCGCTTCGGTATCGAAGAAAATTTTCTTAGCCATTGTACTTTTAATCGTTTTGGATTACAAAAAACGTTTGCTTACGTAGTGTGAGCAATGAAAATTAGATAATCGCGAAGATGTCAGATTCGCGCATGATGAGATACTCTTTGCCATCAACGGTGATTTCCGTACCAGCATATTTGCCATAGAGTACTGTATCGCCAACCTGTACGGTTAGCGGCTCATCTTTCTTGCCTGCACCAACGGCCACGACCGTACCGCGCTGGGGTTTTTCTTTTGCCGTGTCAGGGATGATGATCCCGAACGAGGTTTTTTCTTCGGCCGGAGCTGCTTCTACCAGCACCCGGTCAGCCAGCGGTTTCACGTTCACTTTAACGCTTTCCGTTTCTGCTACCATGATAATGAGTTGATTAAGGTTACTATTTATTTGTGTACTAAAATTACACGACACATTCGGCTTGCCAATTACTGTGCCAATCCGGAAAACTGTCAAAATTTCAGGATACGTACTGACAGTCTGCCACTCCGTGTTTTGTTAGAGTTTATTCGGGAGAATGCATAGTTTCACTGAATAACATTTGGCAACTCCGCTTAAATTGATTAGTTTAAGACTATCAAACGCTGACAGAGCGCTGTTTTTAGAGTCTATGAAAAAATTGCAGTCTGATTGGTTTACGCAAAATTGGCTTGATGCCGAATACCAGAGATATGTCGTGATGGCATACTTGCAGGCCGTCCGGCAAAATTTTGATCATGACAAACTTTGCCCTGATTTGCCCGAACTTCGTACCCACTACGACGCTGGCGTTCGTTTTTCGAGGGGCAAAGGTACGTTAAATGCCGCGTTTCCCAAGCGGATAAGTGGTGTAACCGGACCGCCCCCACGTATTGAGTATAAATCCGAGGTAACAGACGATGAATTCATGGCAGAAGTTGACGAAATTATGAACTTCGCATTACCCCGATTCCAGGCTATGCTTACGGAGGGGCAGCAACGCTGGGCGGATATTGCCGGATCGCTGACGCTGGCACCGATCGGCCTTATGCCGTTGCGACCGAAAGAAGGATACCTGCTGCTACACGCTACCAGTCATAATGAAACGCAGGTTTATTATTTCTGCCTGACACTATATTCGGAGCAGGAGCCAGGCGGCCGTGTGGTGAAGCTGCGGTACGTGGAAGCCATCCAGAAAGGAGTAGCCAATACGTTCGAAAACATGAAGCTCGATCTGATCCGGCGGTACCGTCACCTGCCTAATCCGGCAACGTTTATGCTCGAAAGCCAACAGACGTATCCTGTGCAGGAAACATTGTTGCCAATCGCTCAGCAGTTATTGGCGCAGGCCGTGTCCTAAGTTCTGATACAAACGCAAAAAGCCGACTTTATAGTCGGCTTTTTGCGTTTGCTGAAAAACGTATCGTGCTTACTTCTGGGGCGTCAAGGCCGATGTAGAAGCGCCCGGTGTTTGAGCACCCGGAGCGGCCTGACTTGGCGCTGCGCCGGTAGCGGCACTTGGTGCCGGAGTTGGAGCCGCTGCGCCTGGCAGCGTTTGGGTTTGTGCCCGGTCGACGTTAACGCTGTTGATACCAGCGGTCGTGTTACGATCGACCATAATGTAAGACGCCAGCGACAGAACCATAACGCCAATACCGAGGCCCCAGGTAATCTGCTCAAGTAAATCCGTTGTTTTCTTAACCCCCATCAGCTGGTTCGAACCGAGGCCGCCGAATTCGCCAGCTAATCCTCCGCCTTTTGAGTTTTGAATGAGCACAATCAGAATCAATAAGACGGTGAGAATGCAAATGAGGACAATAATTGCCGTTATCATGTAAAGAGTTTCTAAATGTTCGGTTAATGTCTGTCAGGTTTGGAGATTGACAAACTACTGCTTAGGTATACCCTGACCTTTCTCCAATTCACTGATTTTTGCCGCAAAGTACGCGTTTTTCTCTGGATTTTTAACTATCAGCTTCTCGTATATTTCGCGGGCTTTATCGAATTTGCCTTGTTTCTCTAATATCTTGGCAAAGCTCTCCGTTACGAAACCGCTGCCAACCGGCTTTGCGCGTTTCGTTAAGTCTTCCTGGTCAACGGGTTCGCCAAGTTTGTTACGTACCGGAGAGATACGGGGTTCTTTCTTAATAAAGTTATCAATCAGGTCCAGTTGGCGCTGGCGTTCCAGGTCGGTTGCCGATAACGTAGGCGGAGCAGGAACCGCTTCGGCAATCTGCACCAGTTCATTCTGGAGGTTGGTTTCGGCCAGCGTCATGTCCTCCGGAGTCGGTACGGTTGTCGTTGAGTCTGGCTCCGACCGCTCGGGTAGCCGCAGCAGGGCTAATTTGGGAAAACTCGTGCTTAATCCAGCTTTCGATTTAAAAAAGGCGTAGCTCTCCTGCTGGTAATCTTCCGGAATCGGTACGTGTTTAGCTGATAGCTCATTCAACCTGGTGAGCAGATTCTCCGACCACTGAAATTCGTTGTCGATCAGCTTACGTAACGCGTTGCGGCTCAAGGCATGTGCTGCCGCCTGTCGTATATACGTAACCGTCTGACTCCGATGGTGCACAGAAGCCGCTTTTGCCGTTAGCGTATAAAGCGGCTGACAGTAGGGATACTGCGCCAGACTTTCCTGCAACTGAATAAAATCAGTTGCCGTAAGATCGTCCGGATGGGTTACCCAGTAGGAAAAGGTTTCTTTATCGAGGGCCAGCACGGAGGGAAGGTATTGCTTTACGGGTTATGTACTCTAAATCGGAAACGCGGATGCGTTTGCTCAGCAACCATGCGAAAGTACGTCTTTGCGCGGTAATTCGCATAGCGGACGAGGTAAATCTTTTACCAGTCAGCCGCCGTTTTGTTGAAAATGTCAAGCACGATCTGATCCAGGATTTTGGGCACCAGTCGGCTCTCGTTCTGGCTCAGCGTTTGATTCTGCGGGAAGTCCTGGTAGAAAGAAAACGACTGCTCAAAATTTTTGCTTTCGTCCTTATTGTTATAAAAGCGAGCCAGTACGGTGATTTGTAGTCGGTTCACACCGGCCTGATCCTGGGCCGTTGGCGCTACGGCCAGCAGGTCGTAACCCGTGATGTTGCCTTCCAGCACCATGTCGCCATTGGCGGGTAAGACTTTCAGGTTGGTGTATCGCTGGTAGTATTCTTTTAGCTTTTCGTTGAACGTAAGGGGCAGGTTTGCCGGGCCGCCCGCCGTTGCCAAAACAAAATTGTTTACCGTTACCGATTTTATATCCGGCGATAACGTAGTACCAGTGAATGAATACACGCCACAGGAGGAAATAAATACCGCAGCGTTGATACTAAGGAACACGAATACCAGCAGGCGGCTCCATCGAACGCCTTTACCGGTTAACTCACTCTTCGTCAATTTCATACTGTTTAATCTTCCGATATAACGTTCGCTCCGAGATGCCAAGTGCCTGTGCTGCGTATTTCCGTTTGTTATTATTCCGTCGGAGCGCTTTCAGGATCATTTCTTTTTCCTGCCGTTCGAGCGAAAGCGAATCATCTTCTTCGGTTTCGTGGGTAACGTCTTCGACCGTTACGTCGTTGATGTCGCCGTCTACGTCGTCGAAGATTTGAACGGGCGGGTGACTGTTATACGTTTCGGAAGGTGGAGTATCGGAGCGGGGCGCTCCGTTAACGGCCGGAAGGTAGCGGCTCATACTGCCATCAGTACCACCTTCGCCATCCGATGGAATCGAGTCGAACAGATCGCGGTGATTATGTAAAATCTGACGCCCGTCCAGTTCATTACCCAGTACGTCCCTGACCAGTTTCTTCAGCTCGTTTACGTCCCGGCGCATATCGAACAGGACTTTGTACAGCAGTTCACGCTCTGAAAAGTTGTCGGTGTTCGCACCACCAGCCGCGTGCGGGAATAAGGCTAAGGCTCGGTTGGGATGCTGAGACTGGGGTAGGTATTTACCTAATATGTCGGCTTCGAGGGGTTTGTTCTGCTCCGACTCCAGAATGGACACCTGCTCCGCAATGTTTTTCAGTTGCCGGATGTTGCCGGGAAACGGGTAGTTGATAAGTAGCTGGTTTGCCCCTTCGGTCAGCTGCAACGGCTTGATCCGGTAGCGCTCGGCAAAATCAGTCGTAAACTTCCGGAATAGCAGCTCGATGTCCGTACCGCGTTCACGCAGGGGTGGAACATAGATTGGTACGGTGTTCAGCCGGTAATACAAATCCTCCCGAAACTTACCTTTTTCGACCGCATCCAGCAGGTTGACATTGGTGGCCGCAACCACGCGCACGTCGGTTTTCTGCGTTTTCGATGAGCCGACGCGAATGAATTCGCCGTTCTCCAGAACGCGTAGCAAACGAGCCTGAGTGCCGAGGGGCATCTCGCCGATTTCATCTAAGAAAATCGTACCGCCATTGGTCGTTTCAAAGTAACCTTTGCGCGAGTCAACAGCCCCGGTAAATGAGCCTTTTTCGTGACCAAATAATTCTGAATCAATCGTTCCTTCGGGAATGGCCCCGCAGTTGATGGCGATGAACTGGCCGTGTTTGCGGGCACTTAAGCTGTGAATAATTTTAGAAAACGATTCTTTACCGCTGCCGCTTTCGCCCGTAATCAGCACCGTTAAATCGGTCGCCGAGACCTGCATGGCTACGTTGATGGCGTAGTTGAGGGCAGGGGCGTTACCGATTATACCGAAGCGCTGTTTAACGGATTGTATTTCCTGATTGTTCATTAAGTCATTGGTCATTGGACGCTGGTCATCAGTGATAGCTACTATCCCTATCACTGATGACCAACAACTATATTATTTCACCGCGCAGGGTAGCTGATGTACATTCTGTAACCAGCACGTTTACGTACTGACCTTTCTGGTGATTCCCTTTAGGGAACACAACCATCTTGTTCTGGTCGTTGCGCCCGCACAGGAAGTCCGCCGAACGTTTCGATTCGCCTTCAATTAATACGCCCTGCACCTGGCCGATATGGCGCTGGTTGCGCTCTGCCGAGTGGGATAACTGCTTAGCTATAATTTCGTTAAGCCTCCGTTTTTTTACCTCCTCCGGAATGTCATCGGCGTATTTTTTTGCCGCTAATGTACCGGGCCGTTCAGAATACGCAAACATGTACGCATAATCATACCGGACGTAGTCCATCAGCGAAAGCGATTCCTGGTGCTCTTCTTCAGTTTCGGTGCAAAAGCCCGAAATCATATCCGTGGAAATACCGCAGTCTTCACCCAGAATCTCACGGATGCGGTCAATTTTGCCGATGTACCAATCCCGGTCGTAAGTCCGGTTCATCAGTTTCAGGACCCGACTGTTTCCGCTTTGAGCGGGCAGGTGGATGTAGTTGCAGATGTTACCGTAACGGGCCATCGTGTGCAGTACCTCGTCGGTAATATCTTTCGGATGCGACGTAGAGAAGCGAACGCGAAGATCGGGGTGAATCTGGGCTACCATCTCGAGCAGATCAGCGAAGGTTGTTGCCTGCGCATCTTCTTTGTCCGGCCACTTGTACGAGTCGACGTTCTGACCAAGCAAGGTCACTTCACGATACCCTCGGTCAAACAGATCCTGGGCTTCGCGGACAATGCTGTGCGGGTCGCGGCTACGTTCGCGGCCCCGCGTGAAGGGCACCACACAGAATGAGCACATGTTGTCGCAGCCGCGCATGATCGAAACAAAGG
Organism: Spirosoma fluminis; assembly: GCF_054778895.1. Classification (NCBI taxonomy): domain Bacteria; kingdom Pseudomonadati; phylum Bacteroidota; class Cytophagia; order Cytophagales; family Cytophagaceae; genus Spirosoma; species Spirosoma fluminis. The sequence continues at coordinate 369,299 of NZ_BAAGZD010000041.1, read as the reverse complement.
CCGTTACGCCGTTTGAGTTTAAACGGATCGGCGAAATGTCGGCGTAGGTTTCTTCCCGCGACAGAAATACGTTCACAGCTTTCTGACCAGATTCGGCTTCCTCAACCAGTTTCGGAATGTCGCGGTAAGCGTCAGGGCCTGCGACAATATCAACGACTTTTTCTTCTTCCAGTAATTTCGTTTTCAGGCGTTCAGCCATGCAGCCGAGCATGCCAACGAGCAACTCCGGCTTTTGCCGTTTTAAGGCGTTGAGGTGCTTTAGCCGGTGACGAACCTTCTGCTCGGCATTGTCGCGAATGGCGCAGGTATTCAGAAAAATCAGGTCGGCTTCATCAGCCGAGGACGTAGTGGCAAAGCCTGCATTCCGCATTACGGCTGCCACAATCTCGCTGTCGGCAAAGTTCATCTGGCAACCGTAACTCTCGATATACAGCCGCTTCTTACCTACCGCTACCTCGTCTTCGGAGGTACGCGGCAGTTCAATGGCTTCTTTATCTTCAGGTTGTAATATGCTTAATTCGGGGATGAGCGTCATAACAGTCAATCAGTTGAATGCCTGGCAGCTTACACAAATCTTGATCATCAATAACTTGCCAAACGATTTACAAATTTAGGAATAAAGCCTAAATAAGCTGTCATTTTGGCAGATAAAGCCCGTTAAATTCTGTTAAGATCGCAAGGGGTGCCTTGCTGTTTCGTTAAAAGGGGTATCCAATACCGAAGTTGATAATCAACGGGTTAGGGCCGCTGGAGAGCTGGCGAAGAGAGAATTTGGGCAGAATGAATCGTTGGTCGACGAGTCGGTTTTCTCCATCGATATAACGCCGGGCCGGGTCCCAGACCTTAATGCCACCGTCGAGTCGGATAATGAAGAACGAAAAGTCAAGGCGCAACCCCACGCCCGTGCCTACGGCAATCTGCGGAACAAACGAATCAAATTTAAAAGCCGCTCCCGGACGGTCCGCATTATCCCGAAGTGTCCATACGTTCCCCGCGTCGATAAACAACGCGCCGTTCACATCGGCCACCAGATGAAACAAACGCCCACGCAGTTCTGCCGAGGCTTCGATCAGTAGGTCGCCGGGTTTTTCAAACGTATACAGAAACTGGCCGTTTTCGTTCGTTTCGGGCTGGTTGGGAGTTGCGGCCGATGTCTGTGGTAACTGCGATCCCGGTCCTAACCGCCGGGGTAACCAGGCCCGAATGCTGTTGCTTCCGCCCGCGAAGAAAAGCTTTTCATAAGGAGCTGTACGGTTGAAGCCGTAACCAAATACGGCACCCGTATTAAGCCGAAATGCCAACGTAGTATGCGCACGAATAGGGACGTAATGACGGAAATCAACGTTCAGGCGCAGGTATTTATAATACTGTAGACCCCGGGTCGAATCTAACGTATTAAAAAACTTCTGGAGGGTGGCATCCGGGAAAAAATTGAGCGTTGTCCCCCCGGATTCGACTACGGTGCGTAAGAAATTAGCGCGTCGGTTTTGCCCGATGATATTAGTATTATAGGTATAGGCAAAGCTGATTCCTGAGGCAAACGAACGACGAAAGCTAAGGCCGACCGTGTTGCCCTGCCTCGTTAACGTAGCAAGATTTTCCTGGAACAAATCGCTGATCTCTTTGTTCGTACCCGCTGCGGCATTAATTAAGTTGATGTCGGCAATGAAAAAACTAAACTGTTTCGTGAGCGATGGCTGCCAGTTGTAAGCCATCGTTGCCCGGAGCAGGGAGCGCCGGAAGTCGGGCCGGAACGTATTGTTAAAACTTAAACTGATCTGCGTTCGGGGATTATACGGGTTGAATGAAAACCGGAAGCGCCCCGGAAATAAAATCTGCGGAAACGTCAGCGAACTGCTTACGCCAAGCTCCTGGGATGAATAAACAGTTTTATTCGTTGTTGTATTCGTCAGGAAGCCGGTCTGCGCTTCTAACCCATACCGTACTGATGTTTCGAAGGTCTCGAGGCCTCCGAAAAAATTTCGAACCCGAAAAATCAGGCTGCCGAACCCGCCCGGATAGCCCTGTCCCTGATAAAGCAGGCCTGTAACGCCCCCTTCGGCGGTTGCTTCGTACCGGTCTAAGGGCGTCGCCGTAATCAGCGTCTTCAACTGTCGGTTCGTCGTATCTGTAAAATTGACATTCACGAATTTGAACTGATTCAGCAGGAATAGCTGCCGTTGCGTATCGCGATAGTGGGACTGGTTGTATAACTCGCCGGGACGTAACAGGATCTTGCCATCCAGCAAACGAGCCGATATGTTTCGGCCTCCGAGCAGATACAACACACCGTTCCGGCTAACCGTATCCAGGCCGAAGGAGGCTGCAACCGGCTGCGTTTCGTCCGGGCTGATCCGTACCTGAATATCGCCGATCCGGTAAATCGGGTGGGCCGCCAGTCCCGGTGGATTAATAATTTGAATAAATACGTTCGCGCTGCGACGTAAGGTATCCGTAGAAATATACTGATCAGCGCCACGCCGGATGGTGTCGACATCGGTGGCTCGTATATATTGACGCGAAAAGGCGTAATACCCCTGGTCGCGGAGCAAGGATTCGATTCTGACTTTTTCGGCCGACAGGTTCTCAAAATCGAAGCGATCGCCCGAACGAAGCACCGACTTCGGCAGCGATTGCCGGACAATCGAGTCGACACGCGGGTCAGTAATTTCGTATGTAATGTTCCGCAGGTAATAGCCCGCGTTTTCGTTGATAACGTAGTTGACCCGAATTTGCCGTTTTCGTAGCGTATCGAGCCTATACCGGGTTCGGGCGTTAAAAAAACCTTTGTCGAACAGATACTTCTGCATCTTCGCGGCATTCGTCTGGGCGTCTTTCTCGGCGAAGTACGACGGGGGTTCGCCCAGGTTACGCATGACCCAGTTGCCTTCTTCGGCCCGTTGGCGCAAGCGTTTAAGTTCGCGGCCGTATCGGCGGTTCAATTGTTTAAGTACCTGCGGCTGCTCGGCAAACTGCTGACTTTGCTGCTCAAATTCGTTAGTTTTGGCCTCTAACTCGCGGATGGCGGCCTCCCGGTTGTAGCGACGCTGACCTAACTGATAAAACCAGAGGGGGGGCGTAATGGGCAAACCCAGCACCCGCCGATTCGGCTTTTGCGGAATCAGACTTTCGAGTTCCTCGTCGGTGATGGTCCGATTGCCCCGAACTTGCTGCGACGTAAGAATATACTCGTTCGTCCGAAGATTCTTCGTTGTGACACAACCCGATACAACAAGCAGATATACAATAACATACGCGTTCCGAATGATAGCGTCTGGTGAACAGGCTAACCACCTGTTCATATTCTGGCAGGCGTAACTGACACTTCGACGTAGTAAACGTCGGAGCGGAACCATCCGTAAATCGCAACTCCACTTCATGCTCTCCAAAAATCAAATCAAATACATTCAGTCGCTGCACCAGAAAAAATATCGTCAGCAACACCGCACGTTCCTGGTCGAAGGGGCCAAGAGCGTACAGGAGGTACTGCAATCCGACTTTGAGGTCGAGTTGCTTGTTGCGACTGAAGCGTTTTACAAAGAAAACGCGAAGCTGACAGACCGCCAACCAATGCCCGTTGAAATCGCGTCGGTAACCGAACTCGAACGTATCGGTACCCTCGAAAGCAACAACGCAGCCCTGGCTGTGGTCAGAACGAAAGAAAATCGTCCACTATTGGCCGAAGCTGGTGAAATTGCCCTGATTTTAGACGATATCCGGGACCCTGGTAACCTGGGTACCATTTTGCGGATCGCCGACTGGTACGGCATCCGCAAAATTCTGTGTTCGGAAACGACGGCTGACGTGTATAATCCCAAAGTGATTTCGGCCAGTAAGGGATCGTTTACCCGGGTTGCCTGGTGGTATGGCGATATTGTTCAGTTGCTGACGGCGGGGGTTAACCAACCCGTGTATGGTGCGTTTCTGGATGGGGACGATGTGCATACGCTGCCGTTCAAACCGGCTGGGTATCTGGTGATGGGAAATGAGTCGAACGGTATTCGGGCGGAGGTTGCTGCCTGCGTAACGCAGCGGGTGACGATTCCGCGCTATGGCGAGGCCGAGTCGTTGAATGTAGGCATTGCAACCGCCGTTCTGCTGGATAACTGGCGCAGAAGCAGTTCACTGTGACGAAAGCCCCTCTCCGCAACGAAGAAGGGCTTTTCCGTACTGTCAATGAATTGATCTACATAAAGCTGCTCATGGCCGATTCGTTGGCCAGTTCTTCGGCGTGTTCTTTGCCTAAATACCGGTCAATGAAATAGTGGGCTACGTAGAGCAGGGGCGTAAGCAGAACGGCCGTGGTAGCTTTATACAGATAGTTGATAATTCCGACGGCGATCACCTGGGCCAGTGACCAGTTGCCAAACACGTAAAAGGCAATCCCCAACACCACAAACGAGTCGACCAATTGCGAAATAAGAGTCGACCCCGTTGCCCGGAGCCAGATTTTTTGGCTGCCGGTAATCTTGCGCAGGTACTGAAACACGGACGCATCCAGAATCTGCCCGATCAGGAACGCCGTCAACGAACCGATGATGATACCCAGCCCCTGCCGGAAAATCATCTGAAAAGCGTTGTCGATGTTGACCGAGTTGCCCGCGGCATCTTTAGCATTTACGTCCAGCCAGAATTGCGCGGGCGGCAACGTAGTAACGGCATAAATAATCAGGAAGCTATAGCCAACAAACCCGGCGGTCAGGAACGAAATACGCCGAACGCCCGCCTTGCCAAAATATTCGTTGATGATATCGGACGTAACGAACACAAATGGCCAGATGACCGCCCCCGCTGTCAGGTTGAAATCGAGCACGAAATCGCCGAGTAAGTGAATTTGAGCTGGATTTGTGCCAAGCAATGCTTCGCCCGAAAAGATTTTAACGCCAATGATTTCGGCAACCAGCGCGTTAGTCAGAAACACGGCGCTCAGAAAGATGTAAAGATTCGTACGCTTGTTTGTAAACGAATAGGAGGGCATGGGGGAGGTAAGATTTACGATTTCTTCCAAAATAAATCATAAATCCGAAATCGTCGATCACTTTCGTTTGTATACCCCTGCGGTTGGCATTTTTTCGTACTGAGCCGCCAGGGCAGGTGCCCGCTGAAACAGTTTTTCTACTACGTCCTCGTGGTCGATAATGTAGTCGGGCGGGTCCTGCCGGAAATGGTCAAACACGTTGATAACCGCTTCGTAATTGTCTAGATTCTTTAAATCATACTTGGCCAGGTCCCAGTTCAGATAGGGCGTAGCGGGCTGGTTATGGCGGTAGGCACTGATGTCTTCGCCAATGACGAGTACGTGCTGATTCTGGATGTTGGCGGGCAGGGGGGAAGGGCGCACCTGCAAACTACTCAGGCGACCCAGTTCGGCTCCTGGAATAAGCCCGAGCGCTCCCTGGTAAAACAAAAGCAGCATCAACCCGAAGGCAATCGTGAAACTTATCTCCCGCATCCAGGCTTTCCGGATATTTTCAAAATAATACACGGCGAAATAGGCCATGGGCGGCACAAAACTTAAAAACGACATCGGGGCCAGGAATGGCATCAGACCAATGCTCAGAAACGCAATAACGAACCAGATCATCATGATTTGCTGAACGCGCTGCTGAAAATTTACGTACCGGCTCGTGGCGTTAAACAGGCTCAGAAAACCCAGAATGCCGAGACCGATGGGAATCAGCAATGAAGCAAACAAGGATTGGAAATCAGACAAAGAGTACTGCCGTACGCGAAAGACCGACGAGAGCAGATTCCGGTTAAAATCGTCCAGACTATCGCTGAGGTAATAAAAAAAGACGGTGGCCGCAACCGGAAACAGAAAGCCAAACAGCGACAGCGAGTGCTGCCGGAACGTAGCCCCCGTGAAGAACAGGAGCGACAGGGTAGCCCAAAGTATGAACAAGGCCGAAGGCAGGTAGAACAGGGCGGCAATGCCAATGTAAAAGCCCACTTCAAACACTTCGTCGGTAGCACCCCGTCGTTCCATTTGCCGGATCAGCGTGCCGAAGGCCAGCAGCAGAAAGCTCGTCGACATTAACACCGGAGATAAGGTCAGGCAATCGAACGAAAGATGCAGAAACAGCATGTAAATCAGCCCCGGCCAAAACGAACGATCGGGATAAACATCGCGGTTATTGGTTACGTAGTTGAAATACACAATCTGGAGAACAGATACCAGCGTGGCGGCTCCGTGCAGCGCGATGGGCGAACGGCCGAACAACGCGTCGATTCCCCAGTACACCACGGCCGAAAGCGGGCTGATGCTGTCCCAGAGGTCACGGTATAATAAATCGCCCTGATTCAATTGCTCACCCACCAGCATCCAGTTCAATTCGGGAACAAGCAGCGGGAACGGATGCAGCAGCAGCGGAAGCCGAATTAAGAAGAGCAGTCCTAACAGGCTAACGTATTGATACGGAAAGTAGGAGCGAAAGAAACTTAACAAAGCGGTAATCAGTCAGTTAGTCAATACATGAGCTGGCGCTGGAACGGCCGGATCAGCCACCCGTCCGGCTGCGCCGTAACGTACTGCCCTGCGAAATTACAGTCAATTTCGGCAGAACGGAAAAACCTGCGGATATTTGCAAAAAGGTAGCGAGGTAAGCAGTTGATGGGTTGATGACGGATCAACCGTTCGGGCGCTCCGGTGAACGTAAACTATTCAACCGCTCAACCGTTCAGCATACTACCTAGCTATAGTATTATGGAATCGAAACGACAGCAGAAAGTAGCCCGGCAATTGCAGAAAGATTTAAGCGAGATTTTTCAGCGGGAAGTACCGCACCTCTTCAACGGCGCGTTCATCACCGTTACCAGTGTGCGGGTTTCGCCGGATTTGAGTGTCGCTCGTGTCTACTTGAGCTTCCTGGCGACGAAGAATAAAGAGATGCTGTTGGAAAGCATTCAGGAGAAAGGAAAAACCATCCGCCAGCACCTGGGTGAGCGCGTTCGTCACCAACTGCGCATTGTGCCCGAGCTTAATTTCTTTATGGACGATACGGCCGAATACGCCGACAAAATGGATAAACTCTTCGCCGGTTTAGAAATCCCGCCCGCTCCGGAAGATGAAGGCGAAACTGAATGAGCGAATGAGTGAATGAGCGAATCAAATAGCCTGTAAGTGTGCAGTTCGCTTATTCACTCTTTCGCCCTTTCACTCTTTCACAATTAATGCATGAATCTGCCCGTCTGGATTGCCCGCCGGTACTTTTTCTCGAAGAAGAAACGAAGCTTTATAAGCTTACTGTCTATTATGTCGATGCTGGGCGTCGGCGTCGGCACCATGGCTCTGATCGTGGTGCTGTCGGTGTTTAACGGTATGCGCGAGCTAAACCGGCAGATGTTTAAAACCTTCGAAGCCGACATGACCATTTCGCCGAAGCAGGGGAAGCGGTTTTTGGCTAATACGGCACTCCTGAACCGCCTGCGTCAGACACAGGGCGTTGAGTTGCTGACCACCGTGGCTCAGGATAACGCACTGGCTCATTACGCCGACGGACAGACCGTAGTGCAGGTGAAAGGCGTAGATGAGAGCTATCTGCAACGCCAGCAGCTTGATTCGGCCTTGCTGGAAGGTAAGCTGCTGTTACGTCAGCATGACATAAATTATGCGGTTGTAGCCGAAGGGGTACGTAACGATCTGAGCATTTCGCCCGTCGATATTCTGACGCCCCTCGAACTGTTATATCCCCAACGGGGCCAATCGCTCAGCGTACTGAATCCGGAAGCGTTAAGCCGCGAGCGACTGACGGTGTCAGGCGTGTTTTTTATTCCGGAAGCGAAGTACGACAACTTTGTGTTAACGCCCATTCACGTAGCCCGCTCCCTGTTCGGTTACCAGCCCGACGAGGTGACGAGCCTCGAAATTCAGCTGCAACCCGGTACCGACGAAAATCAGGCCAGGACAGCGCTGCAGAACGTAGTGGGGGAGCAGTTGCTGGTGCAAAGCCGGGATGACCTCAACACCGAGCTTTACCGCACGATTCGGATTGAAAAGTTACTGGTTGCCGTAACCTTATCGTTTATCATTCTGGCGGCTTCCATCAATATTTTCTTTTCATTATCGATGCTGGTTGTCGAAAAGAAAGAAGATATCAAGGTGCTCTTCGCGATGGGAGCCACTGCCAGTCTGGTACGTCGCATTTTCCTGACCGAAGGCGCCATCATTGGCCTGACCGGTGCATTTACCGGATTAGTCTTGGGTGTTGCTATTTGCTTAGCTCAGGAGCAGTATGGGTTTGTTGGAATCGGCACGACCAGTTCGATCATCGACGCTTATCCGGTGCGCCTGGACCTAGCTGACATTGTCTTAACGGGCATTCTGGTGGTTGGCATTACGTTCGCTACGTCCTGGTTTCCGGCCCAGCGAGCAGCTAACGTTACGTAGTCTGAGTGCTAACGCTGCCCGTGTCGACGGAAATTACGTACGCCCTACCGCCTTCTCGTTCGATAGCCTCAGCAACAGCTTCAGAATTCGTAGGCGCATACGCAAACATGCAGCCGCCCCCGCCTGATCCGTTGATTTTTCCACCCAGCGCCCCTGCCCTCATCGCTGCGTCGAGCATCCGGTCGATTTTAGGCGTAGAAATCCGCTGCGCATCCTGTAAGTTGCTTTGATGATCGATTAAGAGCTGGCCAAACCGGACGTGGTCCAGCACGGGCGCCTGCATAACTGACAGTGCTTCCCGAAGAATATCCCGATTAGCCAGGTTGCCCTTTAGCAGAATGTATTCGTCTTTTGTCAGAATATCCTTGAACTCAGCAGCTTCGGTGCCTTCTGATTCGGTCAAGGAAAACGAGGGGTTAACACTGTTAAGCCGGGCAATAATCGCCAGCATACCAAACTTCACCCGCTTCAGAATTCCAATCGTGTCCTTAGGCTCCAGTGAGTCGCCCAGCACGAACGTACCTACCTGAGGGGTTAATTTAAGGAGCTTGATTGCCGGCTGCGACTCCAGGTAAATAACCTGACCAACGGCCGTAGCATAATGATCCATCATGCCCCCCGGCTCGCCAAATTCAAGCACTTCCGCCATGTAGGCAAGTTCGGCCAGTTGTTCCGGCGAGAGCTGACGCGGTTCGTCGGCCAGTTGCGTCAGGACGTTGAGCCAGGTCACCAGCAAGGCCGAGGAACTCGACGTACCCGAGTTAATGGGAATGTTGCCGTGTACCTCACCCCGAATACCGTTCGAGAACGTAAAGCCTTCCCGCAGCAGCACATTTACGGCCGACCGGAAATAATCCCGATCCTGAGGATAGCCCAGTGGTGTACCGTCGAAGGGAATGTCGACCGAACTATTTATGTCGGGCAGGTTCAGTCGAAAACCGGGCTGTTTGGTCGGTTCGGCCTGAACCTGAATACGACGCGAAATGGCGGCTGCAATAACGGGTAACCCCAGGTAATCCTGATGTTCACCAAACAGGCAGATCCGGCCGGGAGTGGAAGCGGTTATAAGCAATGTTAAAACGATAAAACTTCTATTTGATGTTTTTCTGACGCGCTTCCTCAACAATAAATTCTAACTGCTCAGCAGTCGTATTGTCGATCCACTCCTTTCCGCATTGGTCATAGATCATAGCTGGGACATCATGGCGTACAACCACTAAGCCTTCGCCTAAATCGGCGCTGAACGTCGTATAACCCACTTCTTTATGACCTCCACAAATAGGACAGGCTTCAAGGTCTTGTCATTGCTTTCTGGTGTTAAAATCAGGCTCAGATACTTCAGGCGAAGGTTCATAGACCGTAATACTATAAACCTTATCAGTTGGTTCGTCATAAGACGCAACCAACTGATAAGGGCGTTAATCTATTGTGGAAAACAGCAAAGCGCTCGCAAAAGGGTTATCGTCCGGATAATCTCTAATCACTTCACCAACTCTTAAAACCTGAAAACTTCCTGTTGACGTATCTGACGTTCAACCATGCGCTGCAGGGTGTGTTTTCGCCATACTATACGTTCATTAACAACTGTAAGCCTTCAATACGTCAACCGACCTTACCACTTCGTCTTTTTATAGCCGATTGTTGCGTAATAGAGAATATAGCCAAAGAGAGGCAGGAGAAGCCCATAAGCGGCTTTAGGACTTACTGTATCCGTCAGATAGCCGTGCAGTAAGGGCAATACAGCACCACCAGCAATGGCCATAATAAGTAGTGCCGAGCCTAATTTGGTAAAGCTGCCTAAGTGGTTAAGCGCCAGCGGCCAGATAGCAGGCCACGCAGGGGCAATGGCAAAGCCCAACAATGCAATACACAGCACTGACGTAAAACCTTCTGTTACCAATGCACCGACCGTCAGAGCCACCGCCAGAAGCATACCGTACCGTAGGGCGTTCTGCTGAGAAATGAAACGAGGAATGGCAATGATGCTTAATACGTAACCCGCCAGCAATCCATACAGTGTGTACTCGGTGAAGTGCTTGGCTTCGTCGTTGCCAAAACCAATGGCTTTACCATAGTTGATGATCGTATCGCCCGAAATTACTTCGGCACCTACGTAACAGAAAAGAGCAATTACGCCCAGTACCAGGTTTGGGAACTGCCAGATACTTGTATGCTGAGAAGTTGTCTCTACAATGGCGTCGTCCTGTTCTTCAGATACTTCGGGAAGATTAGAAAAGCGGATAAGCCCGGCCAGCACCACTAAAATACCCGTCAGAACCAGATAAGGGCTAACCACTTTCTGCAAACTTTCGGCCCCGATCGCTACGCTCGTTCCCGTTAGCAACAGGCCACCGAAAATGCGCTGGCTGATAATACCCGCCAGTTTGTTGGCAATACCCAGAAAACTAATACGTTGGGCGGCACTCTCGCGCGGACCCAGAATCGTAGCGTATGGATTCGAAGCCGTTTGGAGCACCGTTAAGCCAATTCCGATCAGGAACAGACCCACCAGAAACAAGGGATACGACACCGCATTGGCCGCTGGAACGAAGATCAGCGTTCCCACAGCCATGACCAGCAAGCCTAACGACATGCCATTTTTGAAACCCGTGCGCTTCAGCACCGCCGACGACGGAATGGCCATCAGCGTATACGAGATGAAGAAGGCAAAGGCTACCAGGTTTGATCCGACCGTGCTGAGGTTAAACGCCTGCTTGAAAAAGGCGATCAGGACGCTGTTTACCCACGTAACAAAGCCAAAAACAAAGAAAAGGGCGCCAATGATGAGCAGTGGACCCGTGTAGTTTTTGGGTGGGGTCTGGGTCGCAGTAGGGGTCATACAGGAAGAACGAATGAACGATGAATACTGGGTCTACAAATAGCTGTGGGCAATGGAATCGCCAAACTACGCTTTTCTGCTTTTATTATCCATCGTTCATTCTACATAATTCATTAAAACGTATCGGCCAGAGCAAAAATGGGCTTGTTGGTCTTCCACTTGCCACGGGTGAAGTCCGGAATTTCGACGGATTTGCTGTTGCCCGCAATACTTTCTTCCGACAGCGGACTGATGGCGCTCCAGACGGCTGCGTCATATACATCGATCGGGGGTGGTGTTTTGGTTTTCACCGATTCAATGAATGCGCGCATCACAAAAAAGTCGATGCCGCCATGCCCTGCTTTTTCGGCCGCCTGAGCGTGGCGTTTCCAGAGCGGATGATCGTATTTGTCCTGGTAAGCAGCAAACGGCTCCCAGGTGTGCGCTTTGGGCGTAACACCCTCCAGGTAGATCATGTCGTTGTCATCCATCCAGATGCCATTTGTTCCCTGAGCCCTAAAACCAAGCGAGTAGGGGCGGGGGGAGTTTGTATCGTGAATAATGACGATGTTTTCGCCATTGGCGCACTGGATAACCGTTGTCACTACGTCGCCGAGTTTGAAGTTGACCTTCGCGTTGGGGTGATTAGGTCCTCCTTTGTCCACTACGTATTTGTGCAGCCCCCGGCTTTTGGTAGCTGTGCTGGTCAGGTGTACGAACCGGTTGCCGCGGTTAATGTCGAGCCAGTGCGCTACCGGTCCAAGACCATGCGTGGGGTATAAATCGCCGTTCCGTTCGACTGAATGCTGGGTACGCCAGCGTGCTTCAGCGTAACCCTTCGCGCCGAATTCGGCCCCGCCACCCGCGTAATGCTTGCCGTCGTTGAACTTAATATCGCGGAGGTCGTGCTGATAGCCGCAGTGGGCGTAGGTCATTTCGCCGAATAAGCCCTGCCGAATCATATTCAGCACCGCCAGCACATCCCGTCGGTAGCAGACATTTTCCAGAATCATGCAGGGGCTGCCGGTTTTTTCGAACGTATTGACCAGATCCCACGACTCCTTTAACGTAACGGTGGCCGAGACTTCAACGCCCGCGTATTTACCTGCTTTCATGGTCGCTACAGCCATTGGGGTGTGCCATTCCCAGGGCGTTGCGATCACAACCCCGTCGAGGTCATCCCGCTTCAGCATCTGCAAAAAAGCTTCGTCCCCTTTGGTGTACGCTTCGGGCAGGGGAAGGCCTTTCTTTCTGAAGAGCTCATTGGCTCGGGCAATGCTGTCGGCATCAATGTCGCAGATAGCTGGCACCACCACATCATCGCGGTACAGTGCCTGCTCCACATGGCTGCGCCCGCGTGAGCCAACCCCAATGAAGCCTAACCTGACTTTTGGATCAGCGGGCTTCGATCGGACGCGATCGGCCGCGGTTATGATGGACGGAAAAACAGAAGCGCTGGCACCCGTAAGGGCGGCTGTACGAATGAATTGGCGTCGGGTAGTGCTCATGGAAACGGAATATTGACTGGTTAAAGAAACAACTTTATTCAGATAACCACCACCTTTTCTTAGGATACACAGCTCCAAGCACCACGGGCTCGCCGATCTGGGGCGTTGTTACGTCCAGCCCTCGCGTAGCGGCTGCCTGTGTGAGTAGCCGAATCGGTTCGTTCCAGGCATGATACGCCAGGGCAAATTTGGCCCAGTGAACAGGAAGCAGTGTTTTGGCGCGTAAATCCTGGGCGGCTGTCGCTACCTCGTCCGGAAACATGTGGATGTTGGGCCAGTCTTTCCCGTATTGACCGCACTCCAGAATGGCCAGATCAAAGGGGCCGTATTTCGTGCCGATTTCTTTAAAATGATCGCCGTAGCCAGAGTCCCCGCCCAGGAAAAGCGTATAGCCGTGCAGGCTAAGGACAAACGAGGTCCATAGCGTTTTTCCGCGCGTCAGACTCCGACCCGAAAAGTGCCGGGCTGGCGCAGCGGTCAGCTCAATATCGTCGGCCACTTTATGCGGTTCCCACCAGTCAAATTCTACAATCTTATCGGCCGGAAATCCCCAGCGTTCCAGATGGGCACCCACGCCTAAAGCCGTGTACACCTTTTTTATTCTGGGCATAAGCCGGACTACCGTTTTGTAATCCAGGTGGTCGTAGTGGTCGTGGGAAATAACCAGCAGATCAATGTTGGGCATATCATCCGCGCTGTACACATCAGAGCCGGGAAAGGACTTGCCAAAGTACGACACCGGGGATGCGTTGCCACTGAACACGGGATCGACCAGAACAGTGATGCCTTTCGACCTGATCAGATAGGATGAATGACCAAACCACACAATCGTAGGTTTATCGTCAGCGATGGCTTTCAAATTGGTCTGAATGGAAGGAAGCGGCTTGGCCGGGCTATTGTCTTTCGGTTTATTGAAGTAATCAACGAGCATGGTGCGGTATGACGCATCTTCCCGCATGACGGCTGTGGGGGCCAGGTTCTGAAACGTTCCATCCCGAAAGTTGGGGGAGTGCTGAATGCGCTCAAGTCGGCTCGCCGTTGGATCACTGCCGAACGGAGGTTGCCGTATAAACAGGAAAACGGCTCCTGCCAGAACAAGTAATATGCTGAGAATTGTGATCATGGTGGTTCGTAAGCGGTTCATGGTGCGACAACGGCCAGTACCTAAATGAGGTTCCGTTTGAATTCGGCCTACGGAACAATCGTTTAAAACTGAATGTTATTCAAGCAAGCCGGGTCTGATTTGTTTAATTTTATTGAATAAACGTTGAACAAAAATTTTAAGCATCCGGTTAAGGATAGCGTATTTGCACACTAATGAGCGTCCTGGCTACACGCTCTGCCGTCTGCCTGTGTTGTACACAAACTTTGTAACGACAGGTTGATCGAACCCTATTTCGATTCTATCTTATATGAATAGTTCCCGGGCAGATGCCCCACGGGTTGCTGTGTTTCGCAAGGAACACTTCAACGCGGCTCATCGTCTCAATAATCCGAACTGGTCGGACGAGAAAAACACGCGTGTTTACGGCAAGTGCAACAACCCGAATTATCATGGGCATAATTACGAACTGATCGTGCAGGTGACGGGTCCCATTGACGCCGAAACGGGCTACGTCATCGACATGAAATACCTAGGTGATCTGATCAAAGAACACGTAACGGAGCGGTTTGATCACAAAAATCTCAATCTGGACACGGAGGAGTTCGCTGATCTGAACCCTTCGGCCGAAAACATTGCCATCGTTATTTACACTATTTTACGCAACCAGCTAAGCGAGGGCTTAGACCTTAAAATCAGATTGTATGAAACTGAACGGAACTTCGTCGAATACCCCGCTTAACGGAAGCCACATTAATGGTCATGCATTGAACGGTCACGCTGCCGACGAACTAATTGACGAGATGGGCGATGCGCACGGTGCCTCTTCGATAGATACGCCGATGCGTCCCGACGCGTTCGATCTCGACGATGACCTTAAAATCGACCTGATCGAAGAACACTTTCGGGAAATCATGAGCGTACTTGGCCTTGACCTGACCGACGACAGCCTGAAAGGCTCTCCCCGGCGCGTGGCGAAGATGTTCGTAAAAGAGGTTTTCAGTGGGCTCAATCCGGCCAATAAACCAGCCGCTACGCTGTTCGACAACAAGTTTCGGTATAACGAAATGCTGGTCGAGAAAGATATTACCGTGCAGACGTACTGTGAGCACCACTTTGTACCCATTATCGGTAAAGCACACGTAGCGTATATTTCCAGCGGAAAAGTGATCGGCCTGTCGAAGCTGAACCGTATCGTTGAGTATTTCAGCAAGCGGCCCCAGGTGCAGGAACGGCTGACGGTGCAGATTGCGGACGAGTTGAAGAAAGTACTTGACACCGAAGACGTGGCCGTTATCATCGACGCCAAACACCTGTGCGTATCGACGCGGGGTGTACACGATGTAAACAGTTCAACCATTACGTCGGCCTATGGCGGCAAGTTTGAACAGGATGCTACCCGGCAGGAACTGCTGCGCTACATCGCCCAATCGAACGTAACAATCTAAGTTATTCGGCGGTTAGGTTGTTTATTAGTTTGTTTAAGTTTTCATCAACAAACTAATAAACAACCTAACTGATCATGCAGGATAAAAACATTCTTATTGTGGGTGCCAGCTCGGGTATCGGTCATGCGCTGGCGCAGCAGCTTCAAACGCAGGGCGCTACGCTCTTCACTGCCGGTCGTCGGCAACCCGAGGGCATCCAGTCGACCCACATGGTTTGGGATGTCGCCCAGACGCCCGCTGCCGACGCGCTCAACCAACTTCCCGATACTCTCCACGGATTAGTCTATTGCCCGGGCACGATTAACCTTAAGCCTTTTCAGCGGCTCACGATCGAGGATTACCGCCTTGATTTAGAAATCAATGTGCTGGGGGCCGTAGCGGCTATTCACGCAGCGTATCCGGCCATTAAAAAGTCAAAAGCAGGTAGTATTGTGCTGTTCAGCACCGTAGCGGCCAAATTAGGCATGGGCCTGCACTCTTCCGTATCCGTCGCCAAATCAGCCGTTGAAGGATTGGCTAAATCGCTGGCGGCTGAATTTGCTCCGTATAACGTCCGTGTGAATGCAGTTGCGCCTTCACTGACCGATACGCCTTTAGCCCAGTTTCTGTTAGCTGACGACGCCAAGCGCGAAGCGGGCAATAAACGCCATCCGCTCAATCGATACGGCACTCCAGAGGACATTGCCAGCATGGCGGCTTATCTCCTGTCCGATCAGGCGAGCTGGATCACCGGTCAGGTGATTGGCGTTGATGGAGGCATGGGAAATTTGAAATAAAAAAGGACGAGCCTAAGTAGCTCGTCCTTTTTTATAGTTCACTACGTCATCAGACAGGCTCTTTTGTCGTTTTTCCGTCTACGTTACGCCAGATGTCCAGCGGATTGGCATTTTGCAGCGCCAGTGGTAACAGCGAATCGGGGAAGCTCTGATACGTAACGGGCCGCACAAAGCGAAGAATAGCACCGGTACCAACCGAGGTCGTACGGCTGTCGGTGGTAGCCGGGAATGGCCCCCCGTGGGTCATGGCTTCGCAAACTTCAACGCCGGTCGGGAAACCGCCGAACAAGACGCGGCCGGCTTTCGTTTGCAGCAGTTCTATCCAGTCGAACTCCGATTGTTGCAGTTCGGCTTCGGTGGCGTACAGCGTTGCCGTCAACTGACCTTCCAACGACTCCAGACAGTCGGCTAATTCGTTTTCGGTCTGGCAAAGCACGACCAACGAGCTGGGCCCGAAGATCTCCTGACTTAATTCGGTATTGCTCAGAAATAGAGGGGCGGTTGTGGTTAAAACAGTGGCCCGTCCTTCCGTGCGGTCAGTTTCTGCCTCTGTTTCGCCTTCGGCCAGCACGTGAACACCGGGCAGTACCCGAATGTGCTGAACCGCTTTGGTATACGCCTGATGGATGCCCGAATTCAGCATGGTGGCGGGTGCTGTCGCCTGAATCTTGGCCGCAACCGTGTCGAGAAAGTCGTTAGTTTGGGCCGAATCCAGCAAAAATACCAGACCGGGGTTCGTGCAGAACTGGCCAACGCCGAGCGTTACTGATGCGGCTAGGCCTTCGGCTACTTTGTTACAATTCTCCTGAATAGCCCCTGGCATAATGACCACCGGGTTTACAGCGCTCATCTCCGCATAAACCGGGATCGGTTCTTCGCGTTCCTGGGCAATTTTCAACAAGGCCAGTCCACCCCGACGGGAGCCCGTGAACCCTACGGCTTTAACTGCCGGATGAGCGACCAGGCTTTGGGCAACCTCATTGTCGGCGTGAAGCAGCGAGAACACACCATCGGGCATTCCGGTTTTTTGAGCGGCCGTAGTAATGGCCTGACCAACTAACGACGACGTACCAGGATGCGAAGGATGTGCTTTAAAGAGGACCGGACAACCGGCAGCCAGAGCCGAAGCCGTGTCGCCACCCGCCACTGAGAACGCCAGCGGAAAGTTGCTGGCCCCGAACACCACAACCGGCCCAAGTGGTACGCGCATCTGGCGCAGATCCGGACGGGGCATCGGCTGACGATCGGGCAGGGCCGGGTTAATGCGGGCATCCACCCAGGAGCCTTCGCGCAACAGGCTCGCAAATAACCGGAGCTGGCCGGTTGTGCGGCCCCGCTCTCCCGAAATACGGCCCGTGGGAAGGCCGCTCTCCAGCACGGCCCATTCGATGAGTTGATCGCCCAGCGCTTCGATTTCGGCCGCAACGGCGTCCAGAAAATCGGCACGCTGGCCCGGGTGAAGTTTAGCATAAGCAGAGAAAGCAGCGGCTGCTTTTTCAACCGCCTGATTCGCCTGCTCGGCCGATACGTTGGTGAAGGTGTCGGTCAGTTGCTCATTGCGAGCCGGGGCGTAACTGTAAAACGAGTCGCCCTCGCCCAGGACGGCTTCGTTGCCAACGAAACTGACGTTGAGTTGATATTCAGTGGTCATTTACTGGTCTTTATAGTGATTGGTAGTCATTCATGGTCATTCGTAACAAAAGCGAAATAGCCATGGATGATTATCAACAACGGTTAAACAATTGCGCCTACGCGTTCGAGCAGCGCTTTGGTTTTGCGAATACCCTCATATTCATCAAGTTTGCTGCCTTCGTATTCGATGCCGGCAATACCTTTAAAACCGCTTTCTTTTACAATTTTCAGAATGCGATTATAGTCCGTTTCGATGCAGTTACCTTTTTCGTCAAAATCGTACGTTTTGGCCGAAACGCCCTTCGCAAACGGCATCAGCTCCTGGGTACCCTGATAGCGGTCGTACTGCTCATCGCAGCCGCTGGCACTGCGCTTGATGCAGAAGTTACCGAAATCGGGTAATGTACCGACGTTTTTCATGTTTACCTGCTTCATTACGCCCGATAGCCATTGTCCGTTCGATGAGGTACCGCCGTGGTTTTCAACGATAATGTTGATGTTCATCGGCTTAGCAAACTCCCCTAATTTCCCCAGTCCTTCAACGGCCGCTTTCTGTACGTCTTCGGGCGAACCCTGTCCGTAGGCGTTCACCCGAATGGTTTTGCAACCTAAGTACTTGGCACATTCCACCCATTTCTTGTGGTTCTCAACCGCCTGGTTACGTTTAATTGCATCCAGTTCCGCCATGCCGCCTTCGCCATCGATCATGATCAGGTGATTGGTGACCCCATTGTCTTTGCAGCGGGTTAACAAGTCGTTGAGGTACGTTTTATCCTGAGCTTTGTCTTTAAAGAACTGGTTTACGTACTCAACAATACTGATATCAAATTCCTTCTTCGCGATGGCCGGAAAATCGAGGTTCGTAATTTTTTTAGCGAACAGCGATTTGTGCAGCGACCATTCTGCCAGGGAAATATCAAAAAACATTTTCTTTTTCGAGATGTCAGCAAACGCATTTGGTAAGAGAGTCATTCCGGCTAGGGCTCCGGTGGCCTGTTTGATAAACGTACGACGGTTGGTGGTCATGACGAAAATAGGCTTGGGGTTTATGATTTATTATCTGATGTTTGTAAGGGGCCGCCAGAGCGGCCCGCGAGTTAGAGTCAGCTGCGAAACTACAAACTTCAAACCTCAAACCACAAACAATATACTCATCCATGATCTCTCTCGCCACGATTCGCGATGCCCACGAACGGATTCGGCCTCATATTCACCGTACGGCCGTTCTGACGAATCAAACGATCAACCAGCTAGCCGGAGCCGACATTTATTTCAAGTGCGAAAACTTCCAGAAAGTAGGGGCATTTAAAGCGCGGGGCGGGCTGAATGCCGTGCTACAGGTCGCCCAGAACAAGGAAGGGCAGGCTATAACCACGCACTCGTCGGGCAATCACGCGCAGGCGGTAGCTTTTGCCGCTCGCCAGGTGGGTTTACCGGCGTATATTGTTATGCCCCGCACGGCTCCGCAGGTGAAAAAAGAGGCTGTGCTGGGCTACGGGGCCGAGGTGATCGAGTGCGAACCAACGCTCGAAGCCCGCGAAGCCGGGGTACAGGACGTAATAGAACGTACCGGAGCCGTGCTCGTCCATCCCTTCGACGATGATCGGGTGATAGCTGGTCAGGCGACAGCCGCTAAGGAACTCATCGAAGATTTTGGTCAGAACCCGTTCGACGTACTACTGGCTCCGGTTGGCGGGGGCGGTCTGCTCAGTGGTACGGCTTTGGTTACGCATTATTTATCCCTAACAACGCGCGTTGTCGCCGGGGAACCCGAGGGCGCAGCCGATGCAGTACGTTCCTTTCAGAGCGGTCGGGTGGAGAAAGCACCCTACGTTAAAACGATTGCCGATGGGCTGATGACGACGCTCAGCGAACGAACACTGGCGATCATTCGGGAACACGTATCGGATATTATTACGGTATCGGATGAAGAGATCATAGCGGCTATGCGGCTGGTGTGGGAGCGGATGAAAATAGTCATCGAACCGTCGTGTGCTGTTCCATTGGCCGCTGTGCTGAAGCAACCTGATCAGTTTGCCGGGCAGAAAATCGGGATCATCCTGACGGGCGGCAATGTAGATCTGGGCAAACTGCCGTTTTGAATGGCCTACGTCCGCTGAGAATTTTCAATGCGGCTGGGTTCACTACTGACATACCGCTGTCACTCCCCAGGCTTTTCTTTGTATTGTCAATTAATTGACAACTTCAACCACTAGCAGATCATGGAAAACACAGCGCAACGTAGCCAAACGACGGATCAGATCGTCATCTCTCCCGAGCAACTTCTCGCCCATTGGCAGGGACACCGGGCACTCACCCGCCGGTTGATCGAAGTTTATCCCGAGGAGCACTTCTTTACGTATTCCCTGGGTGGCATGCGGCCTTGTTCGGCGCTGATCGATGAAATCCTGCAGATGGCCGATCAGAGTATGCAGGGCGTTATTTCGGGCGAGTGGCCTTCGTTTGACGATGGTGCGGAGGCACAAGCCAAAGCCACGACAAAGGAGGAAGTACTCGCGCAGTGGGATCGGGTGACCGAGAAGATCAACGCCCATTGGCCGCAGATTCCCCCCGCTCGCTTCCAGGAGGTCGACAAGGCCTTCGATCTGTATGAAGGCCCGATCTACTGGTTTCTGTTCTACCTGATCGATAATGAGATTCACCACCGGGGTCAGGCGTATGTTTATCTGCGCAGTCTGGGTGTAGAACCGCCTGCGTTCTGGGATCGCCCTCAGGTATAGTCCGCAATGTGTAAGCCCTTTTACAAAAGCCGTTGCCGATTTTATATCGGCAACGGCTTTTGTGTATCGTGCCGGAGGCTATCAATCTCTGTTAGGTGTTCTTCCAGAATTAGGGTTTATAAGAAAAACAGTCCCATAATTTCTGATTACCCGTTTCGACTACAAATGCCCCCGGTTAGCCTACAAATGGCAGTTCTCACCTAGTGACCTTTGCCGTATCATTAACCAATGAATCATGATACAACAAAACGAAACGGCAGTTGCCAGCTATGCGCAGGAATCTGGAACAGCTCCTAAAGTGTGGTTTATTACGGGGGCTTCCCGGGGCTTTGGACGCGTTTGGGCACAGGCCGCCCTTGAGCGGGGCGACAAAGTGGTTGCTACGGCCCGCAAGCTGTCCAGCCTGGCCGAGTTGAATGAAAAATTCGGCGAAAACGTGCTAACCCTGGAGCTTGACGTGACCAATCCTGAGCAGATTACGACCGTCGTTAAACAAGCACACGCTCATTTCGGCAGGCTTGACATCGTGCTCAACAACGCCGGTTATTCACTAGTTGGCACTATTGAAGAAGCCAGCCCGACGGACATTCGAGCGCTCTACGAAACGAATGTGTTAGGCCCGGTTGCCGTCATTCAGGCAGCCCTGCCGCTGCTCCGAAAGCAGGGAAGTGGTCACATTGTTGGCGTATCCAGCAATCTGGGCCAGATTACCTTGCCCGTAATCGGTTACTACTGTTCGTCAAAATGGGCGTTCGAAGCCATTCACGAAAGCCTGGCGGCCGAGGTTAAACCTTTTGGTATCAACGTAACCCTTATTGAACCGGGAGCCTATGCCACTGAATTCGGCAGTCAGGAATCCCTGAAATTTGTTGAAGGCCTGGACATCTACGCTGATTATAAGAACAATTTCTTCCAGAGTTTGATATCCCAGGAACGCGGTGATCCGGCTGCAACTCCAGGGGCACTTTTCCAACTGGTCGATGCCAAAAATCCCCCGTTACGCTTCTTTCTGGGTAGCCATAATTTACCTGCGGTACGTGCCGCCTTTACGGAGCGACTGGCCACCTGGGAAGCCTGGGAAGCCGTTTCCAACTCGGCTCAGGGGCAGTCTCGCTCCGGAACCTAGAAACCGCAAAAATTGCTTACCAACGTATTGATGATAACCGATAACCGCCCCGGTTATCGGTTATCCTTTTCGGACTACGTAATGAAAAAAGAAGAGAACAGCCCTTATAAAATTGAATCACTCACGGAGGCACACCGAGCCTTTGGTTTGCCTCAACCCCGACATCCGTTGGTTAGTCTGATCAATGGTCCTCATTCGCAGGTAGAAGATCTCAGACTTCCTCCCTACCATGTGCTGGGTTTCTATAAAATATCGTATAAACCAAAACTGAGTGGTAAATTAAAGTACGGCCAGCATTATTATGATTTTGATGAAGGAGGGCTGCTGTTCGCTGCGCCGGGGCAACTTATCGGTAACCACGACAATGAAGCCACTGCGTGTTCGGCTTATACGTTATTGATTCATCCCGACTTCCTTTTAGGGTATCCCCTGGCCAGATCCATCAAACAGTATGGCTTCTTCTCGTATGCTACTCATGAAGCCCTGCATCTGTCGGAGGACGAGAAGCGGACCATTCTCGATATCTTTACGATGATCGACCACGAACTGAACAGCCGAATTGACGACTCCAGTCAAGATGTGATTATAGCCCAGATCGAGTTGCTGCTCAACTACGCCAATCGGTATTACAAACGGCAGTTCATCACGCGAAAAGCCGTCAACAGTGATCTGTTACAAAAGCTGGAAGAGGTCGTAGAGGCTTATTTTGCCGACCAACGCTCGGTAAACCAGGGGGTACCGACGGTTCATTACCTGGCCGAACAGGTGAACCTGTCGCCGAGTTATTTGAGTGACATGCTACGGTCATTGATCGGTCAGAACGCGCAACAGTATGTTCATGCTAAACTCATCGACAAAGCGAAAGAAATCTTATCCACGACTAACTTATCCGTCAGTGAAGTCGCTTATGCCTTGGGTTTCGAACACTCACAATCGTTTAGTAAACTCTTTAAAACGAAAACGCATCTATCGCCCCTGGCTTTCCGAAGGTCGTTTAACTAATGAGGTCTGATTCAGCCCCCACTGCTGATAACCACTGCGATATGATTTTTCAGCGCCAACGCTGGGCCAGGTAGTTGGCCAATGTTACCTGACGGGCTGGTCAATACGGTGTTAGGAGGGCTATTTTTTATAAGCACAAAATTCCGCAGTATGTCAAAAACAGACGTAGCGTAAACTCCTTTTGCTGTAGTTATAACTACAACAATAAAGCGGTAAGCAGCCTGGTCGCAATGCTTAACAACGGGTTATCTAATTCTATAAACTCTTAGTTTTACCGTTTGCCGAATCAAACGTGCCCACATGATTACGATTCAATCCATTTCGCCCGAACAAACGTATCCGCTTCGCCATGCGGTGCTGTGGCCCGGTAAGCCGCTGGAGTACGTTAAAGTTGACAATGATGCCGAAGGCCAGCATTTCGGCGCGTTCCAGAACGAAGAATTAGTGGCGGTGATTTCGCTCTTCGTCGACGGTCAGACGGCGCGTTTTCGGAAATTTGCTGCCCGTCCGGATTGCCAGCGACAAGGTATCGGCACGATGCTGTTAACTCGGGTGATTGCGGAAGCACGACAGGCAGGCGCAATCCAGCTTTGGTGTGATGCCCGGCTCGACGCGGCCGACTTCTACCGGCGATTTGGTATGGAAGCCGTTAGCGAAGTGTTTTATAAAGGACTGATTCCGTATGCCAGATTTTCGCTTACCTTGTAAACCGATTGAATCTAAGTTCTTTAAACCATGAAAATGTATCGAAACCTATTCCTGATCATCGGTCTGCTGTTTGCTGCAACGACTACAAAGGCGCAAACGACCGGCGCAGCTGCTGATTCTACCAAGGCCTACACGGGTGCGTATACCTTCGCCAGCGGTAGCCCAATTCAAAAGTTTACCGTAACCAGCGAGAAAGGCGATTTATACGGCGAGGCTGATAGCTACGGAAAGAACAAACTGCTGAAACAGGCTAAAGCAGATACGTATCAGTCAACCAGTTCGTACGGCTCCGTTATTACGTTTAGGCGGGATGCGACGACAAAGGCCATAACCGGTTTAACGATGGCTGTGCAGGGCAACGAGCTATCGGCAAAAAAAGATAACCCATAAAGATCAGGTTTCAAAAATGCAGGTGCAACGGCCAGAAGATGATTCATCTTCTGGCCGTTGTCAACTTTTAGAACTGGTAGAACACTCGGGCCCGTAAACCAATACCACTCTCTTGCTGTGAATTTGGAGCGTTGGGCTGCTGTAACCGCATCGTAGCAATCGGCCCGGCCTGAGCCGCCCAGTGGCCTCCGTGCCATTCCAGGCTGGTAGCGAGATTTATGTTATTGAGCACGTCTACGGGCCAGCGGTTCTGGAAATTGGCTGTATCATAACCACGGAGTGGCATCATCCGGTAGTAAAACGTCACATTTTCTGTATTGGACAGATTCAGGTACGTACCAACTGAGGGCAGTAACGTAAACGAGCGACTAATCGGAATCCGGTAGCCCAGGCTGACCGGGATCTGGATACGTATCATTCGCGTATCGATGTTCAGAATATCGCTTCTTGGGTCGATACCCCGTGCGATCTGCCGACGGAAATCCCGGTGCGTACGCACGTTAAAATCCTCGTCGGTGAGGAATGTTCCCATCAGGTACGTACCCTGGCTCATCCCCGCACTCAGGGTAAAATGGTCGCCCACCGCCAGTTCGGCGAGTCCGCCTACGCTCCACATGTGTGCCGTTACATCTGCACCAGGGCCCAGCCGAAGTTTGAACGCCAGCTGCTCAACCGGCTTGCTGACTGTAGGTTGCGTAGCGGGTACAGATGCGCGCGTCGGCCGAAGGCGCCTGGCCCGATTACTTAGCGCCGTACTCCAGTCCATAGATTGCAACACCAACGGCCGACTGGCGGCTAACTCAACAGGAGCTGTCGGAGCAGACGCAGCGACTTCGATCGGTGAATTGGTAGACGGAGCCCCGGAAGAGATCGCCTTATTAGTTTCATCCGGTGTATTGGCTGATAGTGGCGTTTGCGGGCTGGTATCCGTAATGCGTTCCGGAGAACGGTCCTGACCTGCCTCCATTCGGTTCGCTTCCCGGTTCGGGGTTGTCGATTGGTTCTTACGGGTGCGTCTATTCAAAGAATTTGGCGTAGAAAGTTTGTCATTCAGGTCAAGGTTTTGGTCAGGAAAAGGGGTGTTGTAGGCTACCTCATTGTCGACTTCAGCCGGTTTAGGCGTAGTTACCGTATAGCGCTCACGGGAGACTTTTTCACGCTGTACAGGCAAAGTCGGCTCGGCAGCCTCCTGCCGGATAGGCATGGGAACGTAACGGGTGATGTAAACGGTATCGCGATCCGAACGAACTGTTTGCTCCAACTGATTCTCACGAGATGGCGTGACGGGTGCGGCTTTAGAATGTAGCCCATCGGTTGATAGCTCCTGCTGTTCAGAGCGCTCTGCCGGTCTGTTGCCAATGTTTGCCGGGGTAGGGGCAGGTGCCGTCGACGTCTGCTGGTTGGCCTGGGCAATGGTTTCGCGAAGCTGCGTAATCTCCCTACGCTGCCAGACACTGAGCGTGATCAGGGCAACGGTGCTAATCGCAGCTGCTGCCATTAGCCAGGGCTGGGCCGTCCAGCTGTGGGCAATGGGAGAAGGGCCATTCCCAGCCGGACTTGGCTGAGGGGGACTGGCCTGCTGCAGAGTTGCCTGCATACGCAACCAGTCGTTCTCGGAAAATTCCGGCCGAATGCTCTCCAGTTTTCGCCGGATGATATCGGTAAATCGGTCAGTTTTCATAGTATCGGATGGGTGTCGCAGGAAGAGGTTTCTGGTGGAATGGATACGCCTGTTTGATGAGTTGCTGCAATTTCTGGCGGGCACGAGCGTAGTTGGAGCGAACGGTGGCTTCGTTATGACTCAGTAAGCCCGCTATCTCGTGGAGACTGTAACCATCCACAACGTGCATCATAAACACCGTTCGGTACGTTGGGCTAAGCTGCTGTACCAACGCCAGGATCTCCTCGGCCGCAATCTGATCAACAATATCGTCGTCAAATGCGACCTGCTCGCCCGATTCCAGCGAACTGTGCTGCTCATGCCGGTGATTCTTCCGATAATGGCTGATAGCGGTGTTCACCAGGATGGTTCGAAGCCAGGCTTTAAACGGCAACGCTTCGTCGTAGCTATCCAGGTGCTGAAAGGCTTTTAGAAACCCTTCGTTCAGGACGTCTTCGGCTTCCTCAACGTTTGATGTGTAGCGCAAACAAATACTTTTCGCGTACCCGAAAAACTGCTTGAATAGCGTACGTTGTGCTCGCGGATCGTTAGCACGACAGGCCCGAATGACACTAATGAGGTCATTTTCGGCGAACGGAGACGATTTTCGGAAAAACAAAGTTCGGTCGGATTAACGTAAACACCCGTGATGGTAAAAAACAATACGCCTTCCGGCTACACAACGTTGCACGGTTCCGTTTGGTTGATTAAAATTTAGAACGCCCTGCCACGTTTTTCTGCGGCCCTTCGTAAAGGCCAGAAAACAATCACTCGTTTTCGGTTCGTTGTCTGATGAATGTGTTGGTAATTGGCGATGGGCACACGTATGGATATGGGCTATCGTCGGGGCAGCTGAGTTATGTAGGGCACTTCAGTCGCCAAATGAGCCGCCCCGGACGGGCGATGTCGGTTGAGGCCTACGCGCACTTAACGCCGGCGCAGGTGCTGGCCACGTTAGATCGGCTGCCGCTAAATCAATACGACCTCATCGTATTGCAGTTGGAGTATTGGATGGGGCAGCCTTCAATGCGGTACCTACCCTTACCCAGGCTCGGCCAAAACGCTACGTCTCCGAAACAGCATTGGGCAGGTCGAGCCATGCAGCGCTTGCGGGAATGGACAACCATCGGCATACAGGCGTTAACCCGGCCCCGCTCCAGGTCTCTTTTCGTATCAACTTTGCTCAAAACGTTACGTCCGTACCGGCATCACGTACTCCTGCTGACTCCACTGCCGCATCGTGACCCCGTTCAGGCGTGGTTACGCAGGCGGTGCCGGTCGCTGCTACTCCGAAAGGCGGGTGATCAGTTATTCAGCGTGTTCGATTCGAGTTCGGTGCTGCTGCCCCACGACGAATATTTTCTGCCGGATGATGCTACGCACCTCAACGCCGTCAGTCACGAGCTGCTGGGGCGGGCGCTGTTCGACTTCTACCAATCGGCCCCGACTATTGTCACGATTCAGGCGGTCAGGCGAAATGGCGATGACCAATGGTCGACCCGGAACGACAGCCTTTGAAGGGCTCACGCTTTACCACAACACTTTCTTAACTCTTACTCTTGTTTCGCTACGTTTTTTATGAAAAAACAATGGATGTTTATCGCGCTCGTTGCCGCGCTGGCAGCGGGCTGCAATCAGGCTGGTACCAACGTAACACCAGACGATCAGACAACCGCATCGGCTGCCCGCGCAACTGCCGTGGATGGCTTCGGGAAAGGTACCGTGATTACGCAGGACAAACTACCGCAGGCCGTGCTGAATTACCTGAGCACGACCTACGCGGGCTATGCCTTCGTGCAGGGCGTTCAGGGCACCGACCGGGCGGGTGCTACGTTCTATGCCGTTGTCATTGAGCAGGGGGGAGTACGGTATCACCTTCACTTCGACGCGAACGGTACGTTGCTGCCGGGACGGGGCCACAAAGGCGGACCGGGACCGCGCGAAGCCAACGAGACGACGATTGCCCAGGATAAGCTCCCGCAGACTATTCTAGATTATCTGAACACGACTTACGCAGGTTATGCTTTCGCAGGGGCGGAACAAGGGGCCGATTCGTCGGGTGTGGTGCTGTATTACGAGGTGGAAATTACGCAGAACAGCAAAACCATCCGGTTGAACTTCGATGCAACGGGTAAGCTCCTGGAGCGACCAAAAGGTCGGCCGGGCGGACCGGGTAAGCCGCCAATGGCTACGAGTGTTACGCAGGATAAGCTTTCGCAGGCAACGCTGGACTATCTGAACACGAACTACGCCGGGTACACATTCGTACGGGCTGAACAGGCCACGACCCGCGATGGCGCTACGCTGTATGCGGTGGCGATTACGCAGACTGGTACTACGTACTTCCTGTTGTTCGACGCCGACGGAAAGTTTATAAGCACGCGTAAACATCGTAAATAACCAGGCTCTAAGAAACGAAAGGCACGAACCAAATTGGTTCGTGCCTTTCGTTTCTTAGAGCCTGGTTCAGGTTTATACCCGTACTTCCATTTCTTCGGGCCGGGTCGTATCGCCGGTTTGGCGTCCTTCCGGTTGTGGCAGCGGCCGTTTTTCGGCATCTTTCCGACGCGTCATATAGGTGTAAATAACGGGCACTACGTATAAGGTCAGCACCAGCGAGAAGAGCAGCCCCCCTACAATAACGATACCGAGTGGAACACGGCTCTTCGACGCCGACCCTATGGCCAACGCTAACGGCAGAGCACCGAATGCGGCCACAAGTGTAGTCATCAGGATTGGGCGCAGACGAAGGGCGGCTGACTCAACAGCAGCCTCGAACTTATTTTTACCCGTTAGCCGTTGCTCATTGGCAAATTCGACAATCAGGATTCCGTTCTTCGTTACGAGGCCAACCAGCATGATGATACCAATCTGGCTGAAAATATTTAATGTTTGATTAAACATCCAGAGTGAGAAGACAGCACCCGCCAGCGCCAATGGCACCGTCATCATGATAATCAACGGATCAACGAATGAATCGAACTGAGCCGCCAGGACCAGATAAACAAGAATCAGCGCTAAGCCAAACGCGAACAATGTATTCGAAGAGCTTTCGGCGTAGTCGCGTGACGGCCCCGACAATGCCGTCTGGAAGGTATCGTCGAGTGTACGGGCGGCAATGGCCTGCATGGCTGTTACCCCGTCGCCGACCGTTTTGCCGGGTGCTAAACCCGCCGATACAGTCGCCGACTTAAACCGGTTGTAGTGGTATACCTGCGGGGGGCTGCTGACTTCAGCAAACCGCACGAGGTTATCCAACTGAATTAATTCACCCTGATTCGTGCGGACGTAAAACGAAGCCAGATCGACGGGTTCGTCGCGGTCTCCACGGGCAACCTGACCAATAACCTGATACTGTTTACCATTCATCAGGAAGTAAGCCAGACGACGGTTGCTAAGTGCCAACTGCAGAGTTTGGGCCACATCCTGAACCGAAACGCCGAGACTCGTCGCTTTTTCGCGGTCGATACTGATGTTCAGTTCAGGCTTATTGAATTTTAAGTCAACGTCACTATTTTGAAAAGTCGGATCTTTCTGCACTTCTTCCAGGAACTTGGGCAGCTTTTCCCGCAGCTTCTCGAAGTTCAGGTTCTGGATAACGAACTGAACGGGTAGACCACCACCCCGACCCACCTGAATGGTTTGGTCCTGCGTAGCAAACATGCGGGCTTCGCTGAACTTCTTCAGGTTCTTGTTAACATAGTCCACGATGTCTTGTTGTGAGCGCTGCCGTTCAGAGGGGTCACTCATGTTAATGATGACAAACGATGAGTTTACGGCGCCAGCCCCCGAAAAACCAGGTGCCACCACACTAAATGCCAGCCTGGTCTCCGGAATAGAATCAAGCACAAACTGCATTACCCGATCCGTTAGGGAGGCCTGGGCCTCGTAGCTGGTACCTTCCGGCGATGTAATGGCAATCCGTGTTCGGCTACGGTCTTCGAGTGGAGCTAACTCAGATTTCAATAATGACCCCAGCCCAAAAATTAAGGCAAGACAGATCGCAATCATACCAAAGGCCCATCTCTTCTTACGCATGAAGCTGTTGAGTGAATCACGGTAGGTTTTGTCAAGCCACTGGAAAAACGGTTCTGTCTTCTTGTAAAACCAGGAGTCTTTCCCGTGGTTCTTACTCGTCAGCTTCACGCTTAGAACTGGAGTCAGGGTCAGCGATACGAAGGCTGAGATCAATACCGCACCTGCCACGACAATACCAAACTCGCGGAACAGGCGCCCTACGAAGCCTTGCAAGAAAATGATTGGTAAGAATACAATAGCCAGCGTGATCGATGTGGCCAGTACAGCAAAGAAAATCTCGTTTGATCCTTCCCGGGCTGCTTGCTTAGTTTCCATACCATCCTCAATCTTCTTGAAAATGTTCTCCGTTACCACAATACCGTCATCCACCACCAGACCGGTTGCCAGCACGATACCCAGCAAGGTTAGGACGTTAATGCTAAAGTCAGCAACGTACATGATGAAGAACGCACCGATCAGTGATACCGGAATATCGATCAATGGGCGGAAAGCAATCAGCCAGTCACGGAAGAAGAAGTAGATAACCAGTACAACCAGTATAAACGAAATAATAAGCGTTTCCCCTACTTCTTCAATAGCACGGCGGATAAACGTACTGCGGTCAATCCCGATGCTAACGATAATATCTTCGGGGAGGTCTTTCTTGAGTTGATCGAATCGTTTGTAGAACTCATCGGCGATGCTGACATAGTTAGCACCAGGTTGAGGAATCAATACCAGAATAACACCAACAGCACCGTTCTGCTTAGAAATGGTTTCTTCATTCTCGGCACCAAGTGTAGCGTAGCCTATATCCTTTAAACGGATGATCTGATCGTTCGTTTGACGCAGAATGAGGTTGTTAAAATCCTCTTCTGTGGTTAATCGACCAACCGCTTTTACAGTTAGCTCGGTGTTATTGCCGTATACCTTACCGCCTGGTAGCTCGACGTTCTGAGCCGTTAGGGCGTTCTGGATGTCCTGTGTCGTTAGTTGATAAGCCGAAAGCTTGATCGGGTCAATCCAAAGGCGCATCGCCTGGCGCTTCAGGCCATAGATGTTAACCTGGCTAACGCCCGGAATCGTTTGCAGCCGTTCTTGTAACACGTTTTCAGCGTAGTCCGATAGCTGGCTCGGATTACGCGTCGTGCTCTGAACGGTCATGAAGATAATAGGGTCCGAGTTGGCGTCGGCCTTTGTAACTACCGGGGGAGCATCAATATCCTGAGGAAGCTGACGCTGAGCCTGCGCTACTTTATCGCGCACGTCATTAGCGGCTCGTTCCAGATCTGCATCGAGGTTGAACTCAACCGTGATCGTACTCGCCCCCAAAGCACTGTTGGATGAGATCGTCCGAATCCCCTCGATGCTGTTGAGCGATTTCTCGATGGGTTCGGTAATCTGCGATTCAATGATGTCGGGGTTGGCACCAGTATAGTTGGTTCGAACGGTGATAACCGGCGGGTCGATGGCCGGGTATTCGCGGACGCCAAGAAAGGTGAAGCCGATGACACCAAACAAGACAATAACGATGGACATCACCATCGCAAAGACTGGTCGGTTAAGGCTTAATTCGGGTAAACTCATAAACGTGTTGAGTTAACAGGTTTCATTGTTAAAAAAGCCAGTCAGGTCTTTCGTGGCTAACCGGCATTTTCAGGTATAAACCAAAAAGGGACGCGTCAGTAACGAAAAATGATTACCTCGTCGCCACTTTCGATTCATCACCCGGCAGTTGTACTACCCGCCCTACTTTAACGGGCGAATCGGGTTTCAGGAACAATAGCCCGGTTGTGGCAACGGTATCTCCCGCCTGGATGCCCGACAGAATCTGAATCGTTCCCGCCGTGCGCAGCCCCGTTGTTACGTCGCGGAACTGAGCTTTGCCTCCTTTAATCACAACAACCTGGTTTGTGCGCGTTTGCGGAATAACCGCCTGAGTGGGTACAACCAGACTTTGCTGGTTCTGAATGGCCAGCGTAACCCGCGCAAACGTACCCGGGCGGAACTGAGCCGAAGCGTTGTTGACTCTGGCCCGAATCCGGAGATTGCGGGTCTGCTGATCGACACCCGGTTCAATTGCGTACACCACTGCCTGACTTGGTTGCTTGGTTCCATCCACCAGAAAGGAAATGGTTGCGCCGGTTCGTACCGCCTGGCCATATTTTTCCGGAATCGAGAAGTCAAGTTTTAGGGAGGATACCTGTTGTAGTCGGGCAATCAGCGTATTAGGGGAAACCACAGCGCCCGAACTGACATTACGTAAACCAATTACGCCCGAAAAGGGTGCCCGAATTTCGGTACGTTGAAGGTTTGCTTTTACCAGTTCGATATCGGCCAGCGACGAACGAAGGTTCGTAGTGACAATGTCGTATTCCTGCTGGCTGATCCCACCCCTGGCAAGCAGTTGCTTATTCCGTTCTTCCGTCCGGCGGGCGTTGTCGGCCTGAGCCTGGAGTTTCAGCAGCTGAGCGCGTAGGTCGGCATCGAAAAGCTTTACCAGTAACGCGCCCTTGGTCACCGGCTGCCCTTCCTGAATGTTTAGCTGGGTAATGCGGGCCGATATTTCCGGATAAATGTCGACCTGCTCGTTAGGCAGGAGGGAACCGCTGGACACAACATCTTCCTGCAATCGCTTCGTGATCACGACAAAGCCATTTACGTTGGTGGGACCGCCCCCGCCCGGGCCACCAGGACCGCCTTTGCCGCCTGGTCCTCCGCCTTTACCGCCACCCCCTCCGCCGGGGGCACCGGATGTGGCTCCGGGTGCCGGATGTAGTACTTTATTGTACACAATTATCCCGCCGAGGACAACAACGACGAGAACGATAGCAATCCATCTTTTCACAGGGTAGTAATTAGCAATAAAACTTAAATTTTAACGTCGGACTCATCGGGTTTGTTACGAACTACAAAACTATGAGCCCAAACGGTTATATCAATCCACAAATGCTCGATCATTGATCGATTTTACGCGGGGACTAAACGACTTTGTCGACTGGCGAGTTCAGTCATCCCACGCAGTAAGTGGCTGGAAAGCAGGCTCAACAAGTCCGGGTTGCCAATGAATGAACGTATTCGCCCGCATCCATATACAGTACCAAACTAGTTGAATCGATTTGTCTACTCAAAATCCGTAAAGCTGGTCCAGTTACTGAATCTGTCAAACAGGTTTCGACTTAGTCAGAAATGGGGCTGTTTAAGCTGGAAAACAGGACGTGACGCAGAAAGTTGAGCAGTTGATGTTCGTCTTTACTGATCTCAAAGTCGGTGAGGGTCGGCAGGTTCTGCATAAAAAATGTCTGGTAGTGAGCGGTTTCGATAAGTGAGCTCGCTCTCGATCGAGCAAACGGGTAGTCGGGTCGATAATCCAGAATTAGCGCAGCGATACGTCCGCACAGATCTTTGTAGGGCTTAAACAACTGCTGGCGATTATCTTCCGTTACGTGGTGTGTCAGGTATACTTTACTCGACTCCCGGATCACAACCCGGTGCAGCGCCCGTACATCAATCTCGTCTGTAGAGGAGATATCCAAGTCTTTTAATACGATGAGTCGTAACAGCCGCTCCAGCTTTTCGCCTGGATCAGTCAGGTTGTTCGTTTGAAAAACTAGCTGATATTCGAGCCATTGCCAATACCAGGCGACCAGATAAATGAGCAAACGATGCTTATTCTCAAAATATCGATATATACTGGCTTCCTTGGTGCTGAGTCGATCGGCTAGTTTTTTGAAGGTGGCTTCTTCAAACCCAATTTCATCGTACAGCAAAATTCCCTGTCGCACAATCCGCCGACCCAGTTCTGACCCGTCGGGATTACGTAAAAACAGCCGCTCGTTCATGCGGACCTGCACTGAATACTCCATCTATAAACTTGTTCTTCCGTTCAACCAAAAGTTTTTACAACTAGGAACATACTTACGTTAATAAAAGTTGTGTTTATAAAAAAGATAGTAATACTATCAGCTCCGCTCTTTTTACTACCAGATACATTTTTTATAAAAAAATTTGGGAGTAACTGGAGAGGAAACGGGCAGATTACTGTTTGTGAGATTAAAAATGGATTAAAATGGCCACAGCAAATGCAGTAGAGCCGCCACCATCGCCGATGCAGCGGTTGATTCGGCTCCTGACCAACGAGAAAAAAGACATTGGGTATATTTATCTGTATGCGTTGGTAACGGGCGTAATCAGTTTGTCGCTGCCACTGGGTATTCAGGCAGTGTTTACACTTGTATCGGGAGGGCTTGTATTCAGCTCAGTGTATGTACTGATTTCGCTCGTGATCATCGGCGTGCTGGGAACGGGTTTATTGATGGTTGGCCAGATGGCACTGGTTGAGGTGTTGCAGCAGCGGATTTTTGCCAAAGCGGCCTTTGAGTTTACGTACCGGCTGCCACGTATTCAGCCCGACGCCTTGGCAGGTTATTATCCCCCCGAGTTAATGAACCGCTTTTTCGACGTATTAACGATTCAGAAGGGATTGCCAAAGCTATTGATTGACCTGACGGCCGCAACGGTACAGATCGTTTTTGGATTAATCCTGCTGTCGGCTTATCACCCCATCTTTGTTGGATTCGGTTTGGTCACCGCGCTGATCGTAGTGTTAATCTGCTGGGTGTACGGAGCACGGGGAGTCAAGACCAGCCTGAACGAATCGAAGTATAAATACAAGGTGGTTGCCTGGCTCGAAGATATAGCCCGCGATTTACCAATCCACCGCTATCAGCAATCCAGCAATTTAGAATCCATTGACAAAATGGACGACCTGGTGGCTAACTACGTTGAGCATCGCAATGAGCATTTCAAGGTGTTGAAGCGATTCTTTTACAGTGCCGTAGCCTTCAAAACTATTGTTACGGGGGGCTTGTTGATTCTGGGGACGGCCCTGGTAGTCGGTCGGGAAATGTCGCTGGGACAGTTTGTTGCGGCAGAACTTGTTATCGTCTTGATTACCAACTCGGTCGATAAGCTTATCTCGGGTATTGATACTGTATTTGACCTGCTGACCGCCGTAGAAAAAATTGGTACAATCACCGATATGCCCCTGGAGACTACCTAGCAGAGAGTACGTACAGACAGCCTGATCGGCTGGTTCAGCCGAAAACTGTATTCTTCAAGCACATTTTATGTTAAACATATCGAATCAACGGATAAACGAAGAGCTGTTTAACCGCTACCCCTTAAAAACGCTCCGCAAATTACCTCAATCGGACGGGGGCCAGAAACTGGGCCGCTGGATGCTCTTCTTTCTGATCGTTGGCCTGATTGCCATGTTCATGCCGTGGCAGCAGAATATCAACGGCGAAGGAACGCTGACGGCCTTAACCCCGCAGGATCGTCCACAAACCATTCAGAACGCCATTCCCGGTCGGATCGAACGCTGGGCGGTTCGCGACGGTGACTACGTGAAACGGGGCGATACACTCATGATCATTTCGGACATAAAAGACGAATATTTTGATCCGAATCTGCCCCAACGCCTGGGTGAGCAGCTGACAGCCAAGCAAGGCAGTCAAGAGGCTACCGAGGCTAAAATTCAGGCGCTCGATGGCCAGATTGCCGCGTTGCAGGCGGGACTGAAAGTAAAGCTGGCGGCTGCGCGCAACAAAGTACAGCAAAGTGAATTTAAGATTACCGCTGATGAAGCGGATCTGGTGGCTGTCCGTAAAAACTATCAGATTGCCCTCGACCGGCTCGAACGCTACGAAAAGGGGTATAAAAACGGCTTGTTTTCGCTAACTGATCTGGAAGCCAGACGGCTGAAAGTGCAGGAGGACAACGCCAAAGTGATTTCGCAGGAAAATAAACTGAATGTGTCGCGGCAGGAACTGGTGAACGCCCGGCTTGATCTGAACACCATTCAGGCTGATTTTCAGGAGAAACTGGCGAAAGCGCAGTCGGATCGGAGTTCGGCGGTTTCGTACCTGGCCGATGCCAATGGTGAAGTGTCCAAGCTGCGCAACAAAATCAGCAGCGTGGCCGTCCGTCAGGGGCTTTACGTCGTGCGCGCTCCGCAGGATGGTTATGTAATTCGTCCGTCGAAAGCGGGGATTGGTGAAACAATCAAAGAGGGAGAGCCAATCGCGACGCTTCAACCGTCGAATCCGCAGTTGGCCGTAGAGTTGTACGTGCGGGCGATGGACGTACCCCTGATTCAGCGGGACCGAATCGTTCGCTTGCAGTTCGATGGCTGGCCAGCCATTCAGTTTTCGGGCTGGCCCACGGTATCGGTTGGTACGTTTGGCGGAAAGGTGGCGGTTATCGATGCAGTAAGCAGCGTTGGCGGTAAGTATCGGATCCTGGTACGTCCTTTTCAGCAAAAAGGCGACCAGCCCTGGCCGACGCAACTGCGGGTAGGGTCGGGGGTTCATGGCTGGGTGATGCTCGACGATGTACCCGTCTGGTACGAGCTCTGGCGGCTACTGAATGGTTTCCCACCAAGTTTGCAGGAGGAGCCTAAAGCCGAGAAAGGAGAAGCTAAATGAGGGGGCGCGTTGGTATACGCTGGTGGCTTGGCCTTAGCGGACTGCTGCCAGGGCTGGTGATGACTGCTGCTGAGGCCGGGTGGACGCCCGCAGCAACGAGCCCGCCGGTGGTCGTGTCGGGGCAGCAACAGCCCGACACAACGGCCTTTCCCGCCCCGGTTTTTTTCGACATAATCCGACAGCATCATCCGATTGTAAAACAGGCGGCTCTCTATAACGAAGAAGCTCGTCAGGTACTGGTTCAGGCGCGGGGGGCCTTTGATCCGAAGCTGGTGTCGTACTACGATCGGAAGGAGTTTGGGCAGGATCTGTATTACAATCACTGGCAGAACAAGCTAGCCGTTCCGTTGTGGGTGGCGGGTATTGATCTCAACGTATCGTATGATCGGAACGAGGGGAAATATATAAATCCGGAAGAGCGCACGCCTGCTTCGGGACTGACCGGAATTGGCCTGAGTGTGCCCGTTGGGCAGGCCTTGTTTATTGATGCGCGCCGGAATGCTGTCCGGCAGGCGCGACTGGCGCAGGATATGGCTAAAGCCGATCAGCTTAAACTGGTGAACAAAACTCTGTTCGATGCCGCCAAAACGTACTGGGACTGGTATCTGGCCTATCAGCAGCGCCGGTGGGTAACTGAAGGTTTTGAACTGGCGGAGCGTCGATTTCAGGCGTTACGTGAGCGGGCGCTGATTGGCGATGCCGCCGGTATTGATACTACGGAAGCGCTCATCACCGTGCAGGATCGGCTCGTGCAGCGTCAGCAGGCGGAGATTGACGAACAGAACGCCCGACTTCGTGTCAATAATTTTCTGTGGGATGCAGGCGGCCGGCCGGTTGAACTGCCCGCGCAGGCCATGCCTGAGGAGCCGTCTCTTACACCTCTGACTGAGAGTACGTTGCAGATGCTGGCCAATCAGGCGGCTCGTCAGCACCCGGAGTTACTGAAACTGGACACGAAGCTCGGCCAACTCGCCCTTGAAGAGCGCTTCAGAAAGGCCATGATCCAGCCTCAGGTCTCACTGACGGCCAGCTTACTTAGCCAGACCCCAACTGTTGACCTACCGTACGACTGGTCGAGCTATTACGCCTTCCGACCCCAAAATCACAAAATAGGCGTGGACTTTGTTTTTCCGTTATTCCTGCGAAAAGAACGGGGCAAACTGCGCGAAGTGCAGATTAAAAACCAGCAGACCGAACTGGAGCGCCAGCAAACCGGCCGTGACATCAGTACTACGGTCCAGGCGGCTTACAACCAGCTTCAGACCCTTGCCCGTCAGGTCGCTTTGCAGCAGCAAACGATTCAGAATCAGGGGCGCCTGCTACAGGCCGAACAGCAAAAGTTCGAACTTGGCGAAAGCTCGTTGTTTCTGGTCAACGCCCGCGAAACAAAGCTGATCGACCTGCGGCTGAAAGGAGAGGAGCTAAAAACCAAGTACCAGAAAGCCGTAGCGGAGCTGTACTTTGTAGCGGGTACGACGCAATAATTATGAGTCCATCACCATCAGCAACTCGCTGATCATCATGGCCGTAGCTCCCCATACGCGATATCCCTGAATCTGGTAGTACGGCGCATCGACCAGTACTCCGCGCACTTCGATCTGGCTGTCGCCCACGATGGTTTCGTCGAGCAGCGTATCGAGGGGAACCTCAACCACGGCTTCGACTTCGCGCGGGTCAGGGTAAAAATCGGGTCGGTAAGGCAGCATTCCCACTACCGGCTGAACGTAGAAGTTACTGGGTGGAATAAACAGTTCAGTCAGTAACCCCAGCACTTTTACGTCGGTCACCCGAATGCCTACTTCTTCCTGAGCCTCGCGCAGGGCAGTGCGGGTCAGGTTTTCGTCGATACGTTCCATGCGCCCTCCCGGAAAGGCCATTTGTCCGGCATGAACGCCATCGTACTGCGGCCGCAAAATCAGGGGCAGCAGAATCGAGTCCTGATAGGGATAAAAACAGATCAGCACTGCACTCCGTCGCGTTCGTTCGTTGGGCTTGATACCGAGTCGGTAACGAGCTGCCGACGCCATTTTCGCGTGAGCTGTCTCACCCGGCAGGGGCTTCTGCAACCGCTGACGGAGTTGTTCCGTGAACGAATGGAATGTGGTGTCAATCATAATCTGGTCTCCTGTTTTCAGCGTATCGGCATGGATGTCAACGTACTGGTCATCAACCTAACTGTAAAACCTTATTTATACAACGTAACGAGTTGCCCTGTGCAACGTCCCTGTTAACGCTACTGGTAATACTCAATATAATGTATCAGCGCATGACCAATGAACGAATAGTCAACCGAGCCTGCCCAAAGGAAAGAAACAGCCCGGCGAACAAAAGAGTAACCCGAAAAAATGCGTCATTCTAATGCGACTTATACAACTTAACTAACTGCTCGGCGCAGCGTTCTCCGTCCATTGCAGCCGAAACGATTCCACCCGCGTAACCCGCTCCTTCGCCACACGGAAACAGCCGCTGGAGTGTTACGTGTTCGCAAGTATCGCGGTCTCGCGGGATACGTACCGGTGACGAGGTGCGGCTTTCAACACCGATGATCTGGCCGTCGTTGCTCAGATAACCACGCACCTTACGACCAAAATCGCGCAGGCCCTGACGGAGCGGCTGCGTAATATGATCCGGCAGTACATCCGCCATATCGACCGAAGCCAAACCCGGCTGGTATGAGGTGGGCAGCAGGTCATTCGACACGCGCCCATCAACGAAATCGGCCACCCGCTGCGCCGGTGCCGTTTGCGACGGGCGCGTCTCCGATCCGCCCCCCATCCGACAGGCCCAGCGCTCCAGGTCCTGCTGTAAGGCCAGGCCAGCCAGCGGGCCTTCCTCAGCATACGGTTTCAGATCGGTATCGGTAATGGCTACGACCAGGCCCGAATTGGCATATTTTGAATCCCGTCGGGAAGGCGACATACCGTTAACGACCAACTCACCTGGTGCCGTTGCGGCCGGAACAATAAATCCACCCGGACACATACAAAACGAAAAAACGCCCCGTTCTACCCCGTTAAAACGAGTTTGTGTAACTAAACTGTACGAAGCCGCCGGCAGATAATCGCCCCGGTCGGGCCGGTGATACTGGAACTGATCGATCAACGACTGCTGATGCTCAATGCGTACGCCCATGGCAAACGGCTTGGATTCAATCAGGATATTGCGATCGTGCAGCAGATAAAAAATATCGCGTGCCGAGTGTCCCGTTGCCAGAATCACCCCAAGTCCGGTCAGGGCTTCGCCGGTGGCGGTTACCACGCCTTTTAGCGCGTTGTTCTCAATCAGCAGGTCGGTTACCTTGGTATCGAACCGAACTTCTCCCCCCGCCCTGAGTATCGTCTCGCGGAGGTCTGCCACTACGTTGGGTAGTTTGTTGGTGCCGATATGCGGGTGCGCGTCGACCAAAATCTCATCCGTAGCGCCGTGGGCAAAGAAAATTTCGAGAATACGACGCACGTCACCCCGCTTGGTTGAACGGGTATAGAGCTTCCCATCAGAGTAGGTTCCCGCGCCCCCCTCACCAAAACAATAGTTCGACTCGGGGTTAACGATATGCTCCTTGTTAATAGCCGCCAGGTCGCGCCGACGGGCACGAACGTCGCTTCCCCGCTCCAGAACAATGGGCTTAATCCCCAGTTCAATCAGGCGCAGAGCCGCAAACAGCCCCGCTGGTCCGGCCCCGACAACAATGGCCTGCGGAGCCCGGCTGACATCGGTTTGCGGCTTCTGATATTGGATAAGTGGGGGGGGCACCTGACCGACGAATACTTCGGCATCGACGTGAACCCGGATCTGTCGCCCGCGGGCATCAATAGACTGTCGACGTTTTCGCACAACGGCCGACGTATCGTCAGCGAGACGGAGCGAACGCAATGCCTGTTCCCGGAACAATGAATCGTCGAAGGCGAGTTCGGGCGTAAGCGTGAGTGAAAGTTGATGAATCATAGCTTGCTGGGCCGGTATTTATCCGGCAGTGCAGGCAAAGTTATAAACAAAACGCCTGCTGTTTTTTCAACAAGCAGGCGCTGGAATGGGTTCGTAGCGAATTTGCTCTGATTAATTTATTGGCAAGTCCAGGAATATAGACCGAATCTGGTAAGAGATACACCTCGCCGGTCAAGCCAGTAGATATACGTAATATCACTAATTACTTACGCTGTTTCGTTGATTGTTTCAGCAGCTTGGTCAGTATCGCCTTTATTTCTTTGATCTCTTGTTGTTGCTGCTGGTTTATAGCCTGCTGCTGCTGATTCGTTTTCTCAAGCTGAATGCTGTATAAGGTCAACTCTTCTACCTTTTCCAGCAGCTTCGCATTCATTCGGGCAACGTCCATGCCTTCCCGAACCACCTCATCTGCCGATAAAACGCCTGGCAGGTGCTGATGTTGCTTAATGAACTGCTCAACGGTTGCCAGCGAGGGCAGCCGATACGTCGGCGAGAACACCTTATCGGCCCAGTCATCCGTGCTTTTGATCGCCACCTTAACTTTTTCGGTTAAAATACCGTCGGCTACGTACAATCGGTACCCCGCGGGAGTGGTATTGATACCCTCCCCGACGATTACTCCACCGCTGTTGGTGTTCTGAAGGTTGCCGTTGACTACCTGCCAGGACCCCTCGACGTCTGCGGCTAGCCGACCCGATCCATTGATACTGCCCAGCACTACGTCACCCTGCGCATTGACCGTCAGGAATTTAGTCTGATTGATCAGCGAAGCCGGGGAGGACCCGGTTAAATTGGTAAAGCGCAGGCCACTGTTATTGGGGATTCCCTGCGTAATCTCCAGCTTGTTCCGGGGGGCCGAATTACCGATGCCTACGTTCGCGTTATTACCTAAAATGACACTATTACTGGCTGTTACAAGGGCGTTGGCTCCAATAGCAGTTACGTTACCCAACGTCGCCCCGGCCGGAACACCCGAGTTATGCCCGATAAACGTATTGGCGCTGCCGTCCAGATTTTCCCGACCGGCAAACCCGCCGATGTGCACATTGGAGCTTCCCTGTCTGTTTCTGGCCCCAGATGCAGAGCCGATGAATACGTTAAAGTTTCCTTCAGTGTTGGATAAACCGGCTCCGTTACCGATAAAGTTATTATTCGATCCCACAGAATTAGCTTCTCCTGAAGAGTTACCAATGAACGTATTATAGTTTCCGAATGAGTTGCTAAATCCGGCTAGTTGGCCTAAAAAGAGGTTCGCTGTGCCACCCGTGTTACTGAATCCTGTGCTGCTGCCGACAAAGACGTTCGATGAACCGGTGGTGTTTTGCAGACCAGCCCCGTTGCCCGCAAATACATTATTGCCGATCAGCGATAGGTTGTTTTGCGCCCGGATACTCTGCATGGGCAGCAGGATTAACCCAACTATAACCGTTTTGATACAGGTAGGTATTTTGTGCATGTAGCAGCAGTGTTAAGAGAATAAAAGCGTATAAGAGTAGTAACTACACACCTTTTCGGAAGGTCGGTATAGTACCTGTAATATTACGCAACGGGTGCATTAATTATTAGACGCGAGGGCTGAACTTAGTAAATATTGTGTGCACCGAATGCCGTAGTTTGTGACCCCTGTTGATACCGACAATGGGACGTATTCGTTTTGGCTTTAAGGGAGCGCGTCTGCTCGACCAATTCTTAAATAATTCGGTCTGGATTAGTAGCCCGACGGGCTGGGGCTCTTTTTAAAAGGACGTACCAATACCGACCTCGCAGTCGAGACGAATGGAAAGACGAGTTGCACTTAAACAGATGGCCCTGGCAACGGGTGGGCTGCTTGCCTTACCAAACTGGGTAAATGCCTGGACGAAGACCTCTGTTCAGGCAAGCCAGCGCATGCTGGGGATGAATCAGATAACCATTCTGACCGAAGTTGTGGATACGCTGATTCCCGCGTCCGACAGCCTGGGTGCAAAAGCCCTGGGTGTTGCGGATTTCGTGCAGAAAATGATGGCTGACTGTTACGAAGCACCCGTTCAGGAAACGTTCAAAAGAGGTCTGGATGCCATTGATACAGTTGCTAAAGAACGTTTCGTTCAGCCTTTTTTGACCTGCGATACCACGCAGCGGCTGGCCGTGCTGCAAGCGATGGAAACGGCATCCGAAAGCGACCGGAAAAGCTTTTATGCCCTGCTTAAAAACCTGACCATTCAGGGGTTCACTACGTCGGAATACGTAATGACCAAGTTTTACAACTATACCATGATACCCGGCCATTTCTCTGGCTGTGTACCCGCTCCAATTGCCACCAAATAACCTGAACCGACATGGCGAATTTCACGATTGATGCCGCTAAGAGCATGACGTACGATGCGATCGTAATCGGGTCGGGCATAAGTGGGGGCTGGGCCGCTAAAGAACTAACCGGAAAAGGACTCAAAACGCTGGTGCTCGAACGCGGCCGCGACGTGAAGCACGTGGTCGATTACCCAACGGCAAATCTGAATCCCTGGGAGTTTGAGCACCGCGGTCAGGTTCCGCTGGCGATACGGGCGCAATACGGCAACATTCGCTCGTTTATGCGCGAAGAAACGCTGCACTGGGCCATCAAACCCGATGAGCAGCCCTTTGTGGAGGAAAAACCATTTGCCTGGACCCGCGGCTACCACGTCGGCGGAAAATCGCTGTTGTGGGCCCGCCAGACTCAGCGTCTGAGCGACTTTGACTTCGAAGGCCCGGTTCGGGATGGCTATGCCGTCGACTGGCCGATTCGTTACGCCGATATAGCTCCCTGGTATAGTTACGTGGAAAAATTCGCCGGTATTTCCGGAAATAAGGACGGGCTGCCGCACCTGCCCGACGGGGAGTTCCTGCCGCCGATTGAACTGAACTGCGTTGAGTCGCATCTACAGGGCGTTATTGCGCAAAACTACAAAGACCGTCAGCTGATTCAGGGGCGCTGCGCGCACATTACCAAACCGCAGCCGATTCATACGGCGCAGGGGCGGGCGCAGTGTCAGCACCGGTCGCTATGCGTTCGGGGCTGCCCGTTCGGCGGGTATTTCAGCAGCAATGCGTCGACGTTACCGTGGGCCGAAAAAACCGGTAATATGACCCTGCGACCGCATTCGGTGGTGCATTCCATCATCTACGATGAGAAGAAGGGCCGGGCGTCGGGCGTTCGGGTGGTCGATGCCAATACCAAGCAGATGATGGAGTTCTACGCCAGAATCATCTTCGTGAATGGATCCGCGCTGAACAGTAACCTCATCCTGCTCAACTCGATTTCCAGTCGTTTTCCCAACGGCTTAGGCAACGACAGTGGTTTGCTGGGTAAGTTTATCGCCTGGCACAATTACCGGGGCCGCATTTCGGCGCAGTACGATGGGTTTCCGGATAGGACTACTGATGGAAAGAACCCCAGCAATGGCTACATTCCCCGGTTCCGGAACGTGCACAAGCAGGAAACCGATTTCCTGCGGGGCTATGCGGTTGGTGTTGGCGGGGGACGTAGTACGATTCAGAACCGGGACGGTATGGGCCTCGCCCTGAAGGAACAACTGCTGAATCCGAAACTCGGTCCCTGGAACGTCAGCGGCTGGATGATGGGCGAAACGGTACCCATGGAGAAGAACCACGTCCGTCTTGATCCCAATCAGAAA
This sequence comes from Spirosoma fluminis, assembly GCF_054778895.1. Classification (NCBI taxonomy): domain Bacteria; kingdom Pseudomonadati; phylum Bacteroidota; class Cytophagia; order Cytophagales; family Cytophagaceae; genus Spirosoma; species Spirosoma fluminis. The sequence continues at coordinate 325,899 of NZ_BAAGZD010000041.1, read as the reverse complement.
GATAAATACGGCATTCCCCAGCTCATTACGTCTGCCGACTGGACCGAAAACGACGATAAAATGGTGAAGGATTACATCGAGCAGATGACCGAGATGTTCACGCTGGCTGGTTTCCGGGATATTAAAGCGATGGATTCACATGCCGCTCCGGGTTCCGACATTCACGAAATGGGTGGCGTTCGGATGGGTAAAGACCCGAAAACGTCGCTGCTGAATAAATGGAATCAACTGCACGCCGTGAAGAACGTGTTCGTGACTGATGGAGCCTGCATGACCTCGACCGCCACGCAGAATCCGTCGCTGACATATATGGCCTTTACGGCACGGGCGGCCGATTATGCCGTGAGTGAACTGAAAAAGAAAAACCTGTAAACTGTCTATGATACGTACATTCAAGAGTGCCCTGTTTGGGGTTGCCGCACTCGGGCTTGGCCTGACCACCGTTTCTGCCCAATCCAGTAAAGCTGTGTATACATTTCCGCTGGGTATCGAATCGTATACGTACCGAAACAGCTTCCCGAAAGATGTGACGGCTACGTTAGACCTCATCAAATCGCTGGGATTCACCGAGATGGAAGGGGGCGCACCCAAGGGGCTGACTGAAGAGGAGTTCAAAAAAATGCTCGATCAGCGCGGCATTAAACTGGTGGCCACCGGCTCGGGCTACGAACAGATTGTGAAAGATCCGGAGTCGGTCGTTAAAAAGGCGAAAGCGCTGGGCGCTTCCTACGTAATGGTCGCCTGGATTCCTCATCAGAAGAGCAATTTCACCCTTGAAAATGCGCAGAAGGCCGTTGAGGATTTTAACCGGGTGGGTAAGGTTCTGGCCGACAACGGGCTGACGTTCTGTTACCACAACCACGGCTATGAGTTTCAGCCGTATCAGGATGGGACGTTGTTCGATTACATCGTGAAAAACACCGACCCGAAATACGTCTCGTTTGAAATGGACATCATGTGGGCGCAGCATGGTGGAGCAGACCCGGTTAAACTGCTGAATAAATACGGTAGCCGCTGGAAATTGATGCACCTCAAAGACCTCAGAAAAGGAGTCAAAGGTGATCTAAGTGGCGGAACTCCGCCCGAGAATGATGTGGTGCTGGGTGACGGGCAGATCGATATGCCAGCGGTGCTTAAAACGGCCAGGAAGGTTGGTGTTAAGCACTATTTTATTGAAGATGAAAGTAATAAAGAGGATGTGCAGGTGCCCCAAAGCATTGCCTATCTCAAGAATCTGAAGTAACCCGGTCAACGTGGGTTATGGATGAAAAGCGAAACGTTCTGCTTTTTATCCATAACCCACGTCATTTTAGGGATAACCTGCACTAAGCTGGCACCTTTACGGATAACAACGCACTTCCAGCAGGGCCACCGGAACATGGCCAGATTGCGGCTTGAGGTGAATGGTTAACTGGCTGGTTTCGACCGCTTCGCCGAACCGAATCGTGTTCCGCGCCTGATGATTATGTATAGTTTCGTGAATCCGCTCCTGATGATCGTTGCAGAGCACGTAGTGTTGTACACAAAACGGCGAAACCGTTTCGGGATTGAGCATAATCACCGTTTCGAGCGGGTGATCGAAGTCGGTATCGAAAAATAACTCGACACGGCTGATCCGTTGCTTCACCGACCAGCGTACCGTTAAGGTAGGGTTGGTGTCAGTTAAAGCCGCTACCCAGGCATTGGGCTGATTGGTCGGTCGCTGCAAACCGTTCGTTATGTTGCTGGCACCGAAGACCGAAATTCCGCCGTCAATCGTGAGTGCTATGTTGTGCCCGTTAGGTCGGCGCGATGGGCACCAGAACTCAAATGCATCTACGCCAATATCTACCGTCGGTTCCTGCTTCCCGTAATTCGATACGGCCGGATTGGTTTTGTTAAACACCGACAACACACCCGTTACGCGCAACTGGCTGTACTGTAACTGAATGTGTTCGTTCTTGAGGAACATGACAAACACGTACTGCGGCTCATCAAGCGTTACGTCGAACGCCAGCCGGACTTCCTGCTTTCCTTTTTGAACCGGAATCGTCAGCGTTTGTAGCGTTACGTCGGGCGTGTGGTTTTTCGTTTGGCTGCTCCGACGAAGCTCGACGGTCAGTGACGTATCAGCCGCCGACGTAACGAACGCAGTCATCTGCGGCACTCGGCCTTTTGGCAACGGCAGCATCTGCGCGGCTGAATCGGCCAACGGTTCCAGCGGCCCATCTGGCGGTAATTGGGTCAGCACAAACTCGCTGGAAGACGATACCGCAGCGCTTCGGGCTAAATCATCCGCTTCGGCCAACGTAAGGCCAGGAATGTGCTGGCCCGTTTTCAGCAGTTCGTTTTGTAAAGATGCCATCCGTAGCGGTTCCAGCAAATCGCGCGGACGCAGCCCCTCACGGGCACATATAGCCGCTGCCATACCAGCCGCCTGCCCGACGTGCGCGCCCGTGGCCATCACCCGCGACGAGCCAAACGCTACGTGCGAAGCCGAGATGATACGTCCGGTCAGAAACAGATTGTCGATGTTCCGGGAATACAAACAGCGGTACGGAATGGGGTAGATGCCTTTGCTGTGCCACTGATTGCAGCCCGGTTTTTCGCTGAAAACGCCATCGGCCGGGTGCAGATCGATGCTCCAGCCACCAAACGCCACCGCGTCGGCGTGTTCGCGCTGTTCAACTATGTCCTGCTGAACAAGCATATAATCGCCCTCGAACCGCCGACTTTCGCGCTTGCCCGGGATCGTGCCCACCCATTCGAGGGTTAAGTTTTCGGCTTCGGGAAACTGCCCCGAATTTTTGATATGATTCCAGACGCCGTACACGACTTTCCAGAGTTCCCATTTGATGGTTTCGGTATCGTGAACGGTGTCGAGCCGACCGCCGTATTCAATCCACCACAACTGGCAGCCGTATTCCTGAGCGTTGAAGCGACGGTACCGCGGAATTTTCGTGATGTCGTCCAGCGCGTAGGCCGGGGGCGTAAACTTCACCGGACGACCCACGTCTTTCGAGTAGAAATAGAGCGAGTGCCCCAGTAATTCACCATATTCGGCCGTTGGTGCAAACTTCTCCCCGAACTCCTCCGACGATTCGGCACCCATCCGGAAAGCAGCCCCGGCCTGAAAACCAACGATGCCGTCGCCCGACGCGTCGCAGAATAGCGGTGCTGCCAGGTCGTACAGCGTACTGTTTTGCGAACAAAAGGCATGCAGGCTGCTGATGGTTTCGGCATTGGACTTCTCCACCTCAAACACCGCCGTATTGAGCAGCAGCGTAATGTTGGGTTCCAGCACTACTTTTTCCAGCAGAATCGTATCCAAAATCAGCGGGTTGCCTTCGGGGTTGCGGTACCAGTTTTCGACCAGCAGTTCGTCAATTACGCCCCCTTCACGAGCCCAGCGGTTGTTGTTGCCCATGTGCGACGTAGCGCCGAGCACCCACAGGCGAACTTCGCTTGAGGCATTGCCACCCAGAACGGGCCGATCCTGTACCAGCACCACGCGAGCGCCCGCCCGAGCGGCTGTGATGGCACTGCAAACGCCGGATAGACCTCCGCCAACCACAATCAGATCAGCGGAAAGAGAAATGGTTTTGAGGGCGCGTTTATCGGTTGCGTTGGACTTTATCATTGGGTTGATCGGATATGCTTGGAGAAAATGTTGATTGGCCCGCCTGATTTGTCGCAGCAAGGCGGTATTGATACGTCTTTTTTTGGTCTAATCCGGTGAGGATAAATCGACCGGTTTGGGCGGCAGCGATGGGTTGCTGGGCCCATGTGGGGCTACCTTCGGGGCGATAGTCCAGTACGTAGCCAGTGGCTTTCGGAATGGGTTCGAAGCAGATCATCACATCGCGGCCCGACCGGACAATGCCCTGCAAAACCGGAGCCGCTGGCCGCTGACCGCCATCGGGCGTAACGCTGCGTTCTTCCGACCAGTCGGAGTTGCTCCAGCTGTCGGTAACGCGCTGGAAGCGAAATGAATAGGGCTGTCCGTTTGTTAAATTTGGCACATACAGTGTACCGGGCGTTGTGGCCTGAACAAGGCGGGCGCTGGCGTAATTTCCGGGTTGGGTAGTCACCTGAACGCGGTACATGTAATCCACTTCGGGGCTGGCGTAGCCGAGGTAAAATCCGCCGTCGGCCGGCTCTACGTGCTGAATAATCGGTGGGGCAAACTGCAACGTATCGACTTTTACCGACCGCGTTTCGGCCGACTGCGTTTCGCCCGCGTTGTTCAGGCTAACGAGCGCGACCTGATACGTTTTGCCCAGCACCAACTTCGGAATGTCGATATAATCGTTGAGCGTAGCGGGCGTTTCCTGATCGGGTTTGGTTTCGCCGTAGCGGGCTTTATACTGCGTAGCAGTGGGGCTTTTCTCGAAATGAATCCGGATCACTCCTCCACCATTCGTGCCATTGTAATATGAACGTCCGCCGTTTACGTACGTGACTTTTGGCGCTGCTGGCTTTTGCAGAAACAACGTAGTGTCGGCCTGCACATCGCCCGTGGGCGTTATCAACTCAACAGTCAGCGAAAAGGCGTTGTCAGGTTGCCAATTGACGGCATAGGTTTTGGCCGCGTCGCCGGGGCGGATGTCGGGGAGATGGATCAAACCACCCTGACCGATTTTACCCGCTGCGTCGGTACGTTTCCAGAGCAGCCGATAATTATGAAGCGGATACGCGGGTAGATCGAGAATCCCGCGTGGTGTCAGCGTAACCGTGGCCGACGTAGCACTCGCGTTGACGTCCAGCTTTCGGACTGGATTGTACTCGTTACGTATTGCAAAATATGCCTGTTTCTTACGCCGGTACACATCCACGACACCCCACGGACGATTGCCAGACCCTTCTTTCGTGCCATTGAATCGACTCCGATAATCGTTGAACGTCCACAATGACCCGCCAATCAGATACGGCAGGTTCCGTATCGAATCGACTAGTAGCCGGGCGTTGAAATTCGCGTCCAGGTTTTCGGCCAGTTGCGTAATGCCATATTCAGTATAGAAAAGCGTTTTATCGGGATGTTTTTCGTGTTGCTGGCGCGTAGTCGGGCCTAAATTCTGACCGTAGCGGTTTAGGAGCCCGATATCGCCGAAATCAACAACATCGGGCGAGTACTGCCCCGTGTGGCTCACGACCGACACAAACCGGGTGCTATCTACGGTTCGGGCGTACGGAATGGCCTCTTTAGCGTACGGAACGGCTTTCGGAAAGTAGCCGTTTTCGTTGCCCACGCTCCAGCCAATCACGCTTGGGTGGTTGTATTGGTTCGTTATGAGCCGGGTAAGCCAATCGCGCGAGGTCGTACTGGCTGGGTCGGCAAATCGATCGAATCCCCAGAGGGGAATCTCGGAAATAACCAGCATGCCGCGTTCATCGAGGTAATCCATCACCTCGTCGGGCAGGCACAGGTGCGAGAGCCGGGTCAGGGTACAGCCTACGCCTTTCAGCAAATCGATATCTTCCTTTATCCGCCAGGTTGGCAGCGTATTGCCGGTTGTGCGGTCGTCGGGAACCAGATTGAAGCCCATTGGGCGAATGACTTCACCGTTAAGCTTCAGCGTATACGCTTTATTGTCGACCTCAATTTTACGCAGCCCGAAGCGATTAGTTTGTTTCTCGCCCGCGCCGGCGGACCGGTTGGAAAGTGTTACGTTCGACGTATACAAAAACGGGTCATCAAAATGCCACAGGTGCGTTTCTTTGGGTGAAATCGTAGTTCGTACCAAGGCCGAAGCGGTTCCACTGGCTGGTACGCTCACGTTGAACGGCAACGATCTCGTAAAACTGTTAGGCGCAGTCAATTGCACCATTCCCGTTACGTTTGCAGCCTGCGGTCCGTGATTTTGAAGAAAAACCCGAACCGCTACGGTCGCCGATTTCTGACGGTCGGGATGCCGCGCCGTTGGCGTTGCGGCCAGATTGACCGATGGCGTAATGTGCTGCCGAACAATTCTGACGGGATTGGAAACGACCAACGAAACCGGCCGACGAATACCGCCCCAGTTCCAGATGGCTCCGCGCGTGAGTGAGTTATCCGCACAAACGACCAGTGTATTCAGTGCGTTAGGGTTCAGCAGTTTCGTTACGTCGAACTCAAACGGCAAGAACCCGCTGTGGTTTTCGCCCAGCTTCTGTCCGTTGAGCCAGACTGTACAATCGTGATAGACCGCTTCAAACAACAGCCGCACTACCGTGTTGGCGTTGTGGGCGGGTGTAGCGAACGTGCGACGATACCAGCCTTTGCCGACGTAGTGCGCGTATTCATTTCGTAAATCCCAGTTGCCTGGAACCGGCAGGGAATCCCAGCTCGTTACGTTGGCTTCAGGCCGGAACCAGGCCTGCTTTTCCCCTACATCGTTCGGGTCTATTTGAAAAGCCCAGTTACCGTTGAGCGATGTATTTTGCGCGAGAACCGGCACTTTTATTGCCAATATGAAAAAGGCAATAGTCAGTAACGTAGTGACTCTACTATGGTAATTTAAAAACTGCATTCTATCAATTGCTTATTTTGATCCAATGTTCACAGGTTCAGGCACGTCGATTGATTCTCTACGTTGGCTGGCCCGCCACGGAATCAGCGCGGCCAACAGGATGACAACCCCGATGATCGACGTAACACTGCCGCCAACGTCGGCCAGTACGCCCAGGCCAAACAGCATCAGCGCCGTAAAGACCAGCGACCCCGCGATGACTTTCAGGCCGAATTGATTTTGCGCGACGATCGCTCGTTTCTCCTCTTCGGAAGTAGCATCCGATACGTCATCACGTTTGCGTTGGCGAGCGGCTACGTACTGCAAATGCTCATCGGCGACCTGACCTTTCGAGCGAGCGTAGAGTTCGTAGATCATGAGTAGGGCCAGCGTCAGCCCAACGCCAATAACGGTTTCGGCACCACGCGACAGTTTGAAGTCGAGCAGAATGGGGGATAACACTTTGAAGAACAGATTCACGGCCAGCCCGATGCTTGTGATTCCGAGTGTAGCGCGGCTGGTAAGTCGTTTAGAGAACAAGGCCCAGAGGGGAGGAGCCAGCAGCGGTCCGCCTGTGATGGACGAAATGCTCAGAACTACTTCGACAATACCGCCTGCTTTCGGCACCAGCAGGGCAATCCCAATCATTCCCAGCCCAAAAAACCATGATGACCCGCGCGCTACGCGAATCAGTTGCCGATCAGACGCTTTCGGGTTCATCAGTCCTTTATAAATATCGTTCGTAAACACCGCCGAAACTACGTTCAGCGCCGTATTTGCACTGGCTGAGGTCGAAAAATACATACCCGTCAGCATGAGGCCCAGCAAACCCGGTGGCAGCACTAACTGGCAGATTTTCAGGTACGCATTTTCGGTGTCGAGTCCGGTTAATGAGGGATCAATGACGCGGTAAATCATGGGCGGCATCATCCAGATTACCGGGCTGATCAAATAAAGCCCCGCGAACAGGAAGGCCACTTTTCGGGCCGATTTGGGACCATCGACACTCGTGTAGCGCTGCACGAATGTCCAGTTGCCGCCGATGTAGGCGATGTGATACACGACAAAGGCCAGCACGAACCCAATCGTGTATTCGCCGTTGAGCGGGCTGAAAAAATCGGTGGGTACGTTCTGCAAAAAGCCATCGAAGCCACCCACCTTGTCGAGCGAGAGGGGAAGCAGAATGAATACAGCGGCCGACAGCACCACAAATTGCAAAATATCGGTTACCATCACAGCCCACAAACCACCAACGGCCGTGTACGCAATCATGAAAATGCCCAGCCCGATGGTCGTCGGAATGAGGGGTAGATTCAAGGAAGAACTGACCAGCTTGGCTACGGGATAAAGCACCGAGCCTTTAATGAAAATGCTGACCAGCGTGAAAATAAAAATATATGCTTTTTGTACTGTCAGGCCGAGTCGTTCGCGGATGAATTCGGCGGCCGTCAGCGCGCCCGTGGCTTTCCAGCGGGGCGCCAGATACAGCCCCGTGACCAGGGCGCCGATGCACATGGTCCACTGAATGGTAATGGCCACCCAGCCGTATTTGTAGGCAATACTGCCCCAGGCAACAAACGTACCGGCGGAGAAAAAGCTCATGAACAGCGAGAGGCCCCCAATGAACCAAGGAACGGCTTCACCACCCGCAAAAAACGATTTCAGGTTGCGGCCCGTTCGGGCAAACAGCATCCCGATCCCCAGCACAAACGCCGAGAAAATAACGATAACGGTGGTATCAATGGTCGTATTCATGCGTTAGTTACGTAGCGTTAGTGGGGCGAGCGTTACGGTTTTTCCGTCCAGGCCTATTCCTTCCAACTGATACTCCAGCGTTTGGTTAGGATCGTTCAGATGGATACTGAATTCATAGGGATAGCGGGTATCCTCACTGGTTTTCCAGGCCTCGTTGCCAAGCCGATAGCGCAGCGTTACTTGCTTCAGCGTTTTTTCGGTGGCATCCGTAAAGATATACGCATCGGAAAACTGCGGTACCAGATTGAACAGTATGCCCGTTACGGTGCCCAGCGTCGTGGTGGTTTCCTTCCGGTGAAACCCCTGCTGCGCAGACGCGCGCGTTTGTGGGTCTAGAGCGGCCTGTTTCTGCAAGGGTACGTCTACCGTCAAGCCATGAATTTTTATAGCGATCAACCCCTGCGAAGAGACGTTTGCTGATAGTTTTCCGTCGGTCATGGTACCCGCTGTAGACGTACCATCGGCCTGATAAACAGTAGTTTTATACGTTTGCCCTTTGTTCCACGGAATCAGATCGGGTTGCAAACGCAGCGTCGACGTAATGGGCTGGTTGGCCGTGTTCATCAGCACGACATATAAGTCGGTTGCACCAACGCCAAGGACATGGTTCAGGGCAATCTCATCGACCTGCAAGGCATGGGCGGGCAACCAGAGCTTTACGTCTTTATTGCCAAATACCTCGCCCGCTTTGTGCCCATAGACTTTGCTGCTCAGGTACGCGTAACCGGGCGCGTAGGCTGATGGGAAACTGACCTGCCCTTTCGATAACCGGTACGCGTCGCTGACCAGAAAATCCATTACCAGCGCAATGTGCGGCCAGATGTGATTGAAAAAGATGAAGTTGAATTTGATGTCCCAGAAGTCGTGCAGGGGGTAATCGGGTGACTGGTATACGTTGGTATTCAGCGTCGTAAAGTAATAGCCGGGGAAGTTTGCGTAGCGCCCAACCACGGCGTTATAAGCTGCATCGCGAAATAACGTATCGTTCGCCAGGTGCGCCAGTCGAAGCAAATCAGCGGCATGGTGCGCTAACATAATGGGGCCGTTGCCAACATACGTATGCGGCTGTTCGGGCGAGAGGCCCACCAGCGACGTGCGCCAGGCGTCGATTTTCTGTTCGGGAGCCTGAATTGTCGCGTCGAAACCCGGCAGAAAGTCGAGACTGTTGATCTTGTAGCGTTTATGCGCCTGTCCGGTCACGATGCCCCCCCGGTTGACGGTAATTGCCGAGTCAGGAGCCATCGGATTCGACCGTAGCCAGAGCAGCATCTGACGCGCACCGATGACCGACGCTTCCAGATAACGGGGTTCTTTTGTCTCTTCGTAGAGTTCCAGCAGATCCATCCAGCGGGGCGTGAAATCGGTGTAAAATAAAGCTTCGGAATCGTTCAGACCCGCGTTGGTCTGGAAGTTGGTCGGGTAGTTGCCCAGTTCCTGTATAATGGCCGCATCCGCTTTCTGGCGGGCTTTTTTGAGGTCGGCGGGATTCTGTGCCATTCGGTAACGCGCCAGAAAATCCTGCCACGAATCGCCACCCGTGGCAGTGTTCAGGTTCAGTTTGCGGGCGGTGCCGAAAATGCGTTCGGTTTCGAGCCGGAACGCCGAAGTTCGGCCACCCGTCATGTCGTGCAAGCCGGATAATTCACCGATTTCGACGCACGGGCCTTTCAGAAAATGCGACGGACTTTGCAGGCGTATCGTGTCGGAAATGGCGTACAGGTATTTCTCCCGCGACATGACGTATTCCATCATCGGCAGGGCCCGACGCCGGTAGATTTCCATACTTCCCGTACTCAAGGCGACGCCCAGCGCGTGCAGCGCCGATACGTTCTTTACCGAACCCACTACGTCCTGCACGTAATCGGAGCCTTTCAGCTCGTCCACCCAACCGCCATACGGCCCCATCGCGTAATCAATCATGTTCTGGAGCGTCTGATTGAGCGAAACGGTGGCGTTCTGCCGTTCTTTTTTGTAGCGAAAAATGTCGCGCAGCACAAACTGCGTGCCCGCGTACCAATCGCCCGGATGCAGTACGTAGCGAAGCTTGAACGAATACGCTTTCCCGGGCGTCATCTTCGAGTCCTCGCCCCCCAGAATTGGCGCGAACAGCATCGGGCGGGCTTTTCCGGCTTCGTCACGTAACACCAGGCCAAAGCGCGAATTTTTGGTAAAGGCGTAGCGGTACGGAATTTCGGACGGGTCGGGCGCTACGCCTTCGGTGAGGCCGTTGGTGTTGACGAATGTAGCCGCCGTAAGCGCAAAGGCTTCGGGAGCCAGGTACGATCTGGCCGGGAACCTCCGCCACGACCAGACCATCGGCTGGTACAGGAACTGGACCGCGGCCGTATCGGTAGCTGTTAACCCCGTGAACCCGAGTGAGTAATACGCTTCCTTTTTCGGGCTGAACTGCATCTCGATCACCGGAGCTTCGTGGCCGGGCGGCAACATAACCCGTAACGCGAGTGTGCCCTGTGGCGTCTTGGCAAACGAAAATAGTAATTCGTTAGGGTCCCTCTGCCGAACGTTTACCGCCTGATGATACGTAGCCGGAGCGGCCCTGAACGCATCGCGCTCAATATCGTTCTGCGAGCGCTTCCAACCCGCAGTGGGGTAGCGTGTCTTTTCGGCGGCTGTGTGTTGCAGATTGGGATTTTGCGGGGTGCTTTGCAGCAGCAGTTCCGGGCGGATCTGCCGACGTAGATTGCCTTTTATGATCGTCAGCGTCGATTTTGCCGTCAGTCGGGCAGGTACCGAAATCTGATATGTATCGTTCCGAATGGTCAGCGTTCGCTGCGACCAGGCCGGTAGGCAGATCGTCAGCAACCAACTACTGAGCAGGACAAGAATCAGATTTCTCAGGTGCATATTTAGTTAGAGTTAATATTGTTACGTTGAGTGCCGCTACTGCCATTCGTACGACCAGACCGCTATGCCAAACGGAGCCAACTGAACGGCTGCTTTGGCCGCATCCAGCGAACGATTATCCGGTAGCGATTTCAGCGTTCCTTTGCCCGAACGCAGCACCTCTGGTTTTAACTGAATCGTGGCCGTCGTTGCCTGCGCCCGGTTGTTGAGCAATACCACAAACAGTTGGTTTTTATCGGGCGATTGCGCCAGAACGTATTCTACATTCGGGTTGTCGGGCAACACGACGCCTTCCCGGATTAGTAAATTGGCTACCTGCCCGTAGATGCGGCCCGGTGCGAAACCGTAGGTTTGATGCGGGCCGACTTTGGGCGTAACAAATCCGCGCGGGAACGTAGCCTTTCCGCCGGAGCGCAGCTCGACTTCGGCCAGCAGATAGTCCATAAGCCAGCCAATTTGCCACCACGCATGATGCGGATACGGCCCGGCACCCTTGTTCATGGTGTTCCAGTAGTAGGATGCGACGCTGGTTTGCGGATCAACGAACGCATGGCGACCCACGGCAGCGGCCCGCGCCATATCGGCAAAAATAGACTCCCTGGTCAGGGCATACAGGCGAATGAACATGCCCGCATGACTCGCCAGTTGAATCGGCCCGTGCCGGTTTGCCGAGCCGAAAATACCGCCATGTTCAAAACTCAGTCCGGTCTGGCTAATCTCCCAATCTTCGCGGGCGACACCATTCACGGTTTTTGGCTGGTGGCTGGCAATGGGGTGCGTGTAAATCGACGTCGTATACACTTTAGCGGCTGTAATGGCGGCTTCTTTGTAGCGGGCGTCTTTCGTCAGATCGTATAAATCCAGGTAAGCCTGCGCTGTCTGGCCGGTGGCGAAGTCGGGCGCGTAGCGGGCATCGCCACAGACGCCGAGGTAACTGCCGGTTTCGATGGCATTTTTCAGCATCCAGTCGGCCCCTTTTCGGGCAGCTGCGAGGTAGTTCGGATCGTTCAGCAGGCGATAGGCAACGATCATCCCGTAGAACGTAGGGCGAACGTCCTGAATGTCCTTGAAAATCTCCGCGTTGCTGGTATGGTCGTAGGCAACGGCCCAGCTACCATCGGGTTTTTGCCAGCTCAATAACCGTTCCGCGCCAAGTTTTAGCCGCTGTTTCAGTTCGGCATTATTCGGCTCGAAGAGCAACATATTACCCACGTCGAGCAGGGTGTAATACGTAACGCCGATGGGCTCCATTACGTCGCCCCACTCCTCGACAAACTTTTTAGATTTGGCCAGGTAATACTGCCCCCGAACAGCCCCTTCGAAAAATCCCGGTGTCGTTTGCTGTTGTACCAGTTTGAAATTTAAGGCGTAGGGCAACACGTTCTGGGTCAGCAGCGGGTCGTTCGTCGACGCAGCGAGCATCCACATGGCACCGTAGTCCGAGTTTTTCATGGCGTCCTTATTGGAGCCGACGACCCCGCCCAGATAGGACTGCGCCCCAATTTTCCGGCCTTCAAATTCCTCTACGTTCCACAGCGACGTTTTCGGGTCGGTGAGGTAATGGTGCATTTTTTCGACCCGGTCGGTCAGCGATTGCTTATTCTGCCGGATCGCCAGCGATTCTTTAAACCGGTAGATATCATACACCGCATGATTCAGCGCCTGGAACCAGTCGCCATTCGTGAGGCTGTAGCGGAACGTATAGCTGACGGTTTCCCCGGCTTTCAAGGCCGATTTCGGTTCGCCCAGAACCGGGAAATACAAGGTAGGCGATAGTTGGGCTTTGCGGTTCATGTGCGACAGCCCAAGCTCCCAGTCGGTTTGGGTGATTTTATCAGATTTCCACGGGTCACGGGCCAGACCGGGTTCGGGAATTACCGACAGAGTCAGGCCGTTGCGGGTGCTTACCATCGGCGACAACGTACTGGCGCTCCGTTCGCGGTAAATGGCGGGAAGGGTTGGGATTCCGTGCCCGTAGGCGTAGGCAAGTGCGAAATTGGTCTGGAACGTAGTTCCCTGAAAATAACCTGGTACCGTTGCCCAACTCAGCTGCGATTCGGCGATCGTGGCGATGGAGGGCGTGGCCAGCGAAAAATAGCCTTGTTTCTTGGCCGTGAGCTGTTGGCTAACGACTACGTCCGTCGGGAATGTCGGGTCCAGCGACCAGGTTGTGCTGATGGTGGCCATGTCGGTTTCCTGCCGGAACGCTACATTGTTTTTACCGGTAGTCTGAACCGTTGCCGGAAAAAAATGAATGGCTTTTCCGGCTTTATTGAGCGCAACCGGATTGGTGCATTCATTCCATTGTTCGCGCTGGTAATGGTATTTGGGCCCCGGAAACGGCTGTCCGGTGATGTCGTTGAAGGTCGTGTCGGGCGTGGTAGACGGCTTATCGGCCGAATACAGCAGCGTATGTTCGCCCGAGGGCGTTCCCAGCGTTTGCCAGTTAGTGCCCTGCTTCACCTGAACTTGTTTTACGGCAAAGCCCTGCGCCGTTTTTGCCCAGACGAGCTTTACGTGGTCGTTCGCAAGCTGAGGGGTTTGTCCGAGGCAAATGCCTGGGCTGATGAGTAAACCAATAAAAAGAAACGTGTTGTTTTTCATAAGTTCTTTACGCCTTCGGTTGCGAACGACTGGAGTTTTCCATCGGCGTCAGTATACAGCAGGTACGCATCTAACTCGGTATGGTGTGCGAGAAATTGCTTTGTTTTTTCGAGTCCCATCACCATGAATGCCGTGTCGTAGCCGTCAGCCGTGATGGCATCCGGGGCAAAAACGGTCACGCTCAGTAACTCGCTTTGCTCCATCAGGCCCGTTTTGGGATTGATGATGTGGCTGAACGTCTGCCCATTCGCTACGTAGTGATTTCGGTAATTTCCCGCCGTTGTCACGGCCCGGCCTTCGGTCGGACCCGTCAGTTTTATCGTCACGTAAAGCTGCTCTGGCCGTAGCGGATTCGTAATGCCCACCGTCCAGGATTGCCCCCCGCCTTTTTGTCCTTTCGTCCGAATCTCTCCTCCGATCTCAACCATGTAGTGCTGAATACCTTTTGACTCCAGCAGTTCGGCAATCACATCGACCGAATACCCCTGCGCAATGCCATTCAGATCAATCCTGACGTTCGGTTTTGTTTTCTTTACGCCTGTCGAATCAAACGTAATGTTTTGGAAACCAATCAGCCGGGTTAATGAGTCGATAGTGCTCAACTCAGGTTCACCTACCCGCTTTGCGCCGAAACCGTAGGCCTCCACCAGGGGCAGCACCGTCGGGTCGAAGGCTCCGTCTGTGTTCTGAAACACCTCCGCCGACTTTTTCAATACCGGAAAAAAATAAGGTGACCGAAACCGGTGTTCCATACGCTGGTTGAACTGCGAAATCTCCGAATCGGCCCGATAGAGCGATAAACAGTTGTCGATCTGAGCCAGTACCGAATCCACCTCCGCTTTGACGTTCCGTTGCCGGGCGTCGCGATACTTGATACGATACGTTGTTCCCTGCGCTTCTCCCGACAGACTAATCAAGGGCGTTTCGGCCGTTTCCATTCCGGCTGACAGGAACAGAAATGGCAGGAAGATCAGGAGCAACAGATTACGGTTTCGCGGTAGCGGGTTCATCTTTGATAATTCCCATCAGTTCGGGCAGGTGCGACTCGTACACGCCCCGTGGCGACGTATTGTTTTTCTTCGCTACGTAAGCGGCAAAACCCACCACTTCGCCCATCATGCCGCAGGTTCGCATCACACGGGTGCTGCCGAACGCTACGTGCGTGGTGCTGATGTTACGTCCCGCCATGAATAGGTTCGAGATGTTTTTCGAATACAGACAGCGGTACGGGATCGTGTACGGTGCTACTTTAATGTGTTTCGTGCCCGCAAAAAACTCCTGCCCTTCAAAGTATTTGCTGTTTTTGGCGTCGGGAAAATGCAGGTCGATGGTCCAGGTGGCGGTAGCGGTTCCGTCGGGATATTGCTTGCCTTCCTGAATGTCCATCTGGTTCAGAATATGGTCGCCGATGATCCGGCGCGATTCGCGTTTGCCGCCGATGTAGGCCACCCAGGCCAGTTCGCGCCTGGCGTATTTATCTTTCTTATTGTTTTTCAGGTACGACCAGTTACCAAAAATGGCCCGCAGGTTATGGTCGCGAATTTTTTCGGCGTCGGTAATGGTGTTGAAATTGCCGAAACCCGTTTCCCACTGCCAATCTGCCTTGGGTTCGTCGATGTGGTACTCCTCCGAAAATGGAATAGCCCAGGTCGTTTCGGGAAATGACGATACGGTGTCGCGCTCCAGCGAAGCCCACAAATTTGACGTACCCAGCGTAAACTGATCGGCTTTTTCGGCCGCCAGCGACTCGCCTGTTTCGGCTTTACTTTCGCGCCCAAAGCGGTATTCAGCCCCGGCCAGATGGCCCAATGTCCCATCGCCGGTGCAGTCGGAGAAGTAAGTACCTTCAAAACGGGTTTCTTTATTAGTTATGATGTCGCGCCCAACGACGGCCACGATTTTGTCGGCCGCTTTTTCGACTTTGTAGACGTGCGTATTGAGAAACAACGTAATGTTCCGTTCGGCTTTAACGATGTTCGTCTTGCGGGCATCGCCGTATTCTTTGGCGTCGGGGTTGCCGTTGCCAGGATCGCCGTTGTCCATTTCGCGCACGATACGTCCGAGTTTCGGGTAATGGTTTTTGTCGGTATCGCCCATCAGATGCACGCGGATTTCGGAGCTGTTGTTGCCCCCGAGCACCGGACGGTCCTGAATCAGCGCCACTTTCAGACCCATACGAGCACCCGAAATGGCGGCACACGTACCGGCAATACCTCCACCAACCACGACCAGATCGTACTGACCCGCTTCGGCTGTCTTTCCGGTCAGGTTCAGCGCTTTGTTGCGGAATGCGTTGAGGTCTTCGAGTTTGTTGGGGGGCGTAAATTTAGGCGCGTTCGTGAACAGAATCGCGTCGCAGCGGCCATTGAAACCCGTCAGGTCGTGCAGCGCGAGCGTCATCTGTTCAGTCGTTACGTTGATTTCTCCGCCGTTGTACCATTTCCACTCGTCGGAGCCACTTTCGCCGAAGATCATCGGTAACGGCTGGTTGTCGAGCCTGACCTGAAACTTACCCGGCCCTTTCGGAAACGGAGCCCAGTCTTTGGTGCGTACCCAAATCTGATACTTCCCTTTCTTCGGGAATAGTACAGCCGTCGTCGCGTCCTTGACGGGGCGGCCCATGCCGTGCGCCATGACGTACGACGAGCCTTGTACGACAAACGACTGCTGGTCGATCACCCAGCCGCCTTTGTTCTCGAAGGATTCTGTTTCGACGAAAACGTGGTCCTGTGCTGATAGAGTGAGGCTCATCAGCAGGCCAGACAGTACGTTGAATAAGGTTTTCATATTACTTATTGATTTGGGTAGCGTTACGTTCAAACGTTTTTAGCTGCGCCATAACGTCCGGGTTTTCGGGTTTCTGCCGGGTCAGCAACTGGTATAGTGCCGGGCCCAGCTCCGAACTGGAACTGTTGAGGTGACGGGCCAGCTGCACCTGGGCTTTATCGGGTAACTTCGGCTGTTGGGCCAGCAGGTTTAGCAGCAAAGCCGACTGTTCCTGATTGGATTTGGGCAGTTGCAGCGCAAGCGCTTCGGTCAGCGCCGGGCGAAACGGGATCGTCGTCAGCTTTTTCAGAATCGCCATCTGAAACGGATAGCTGGCTTTTTGGTACGTATCCCACAGCCACAGCTGTCGGGCATCGGTCTGAAAAAAAGTGGCTGATAATTTTTGCAGGGCGTAGCGAGCCGTGAACAGGTTCTTTCCCTGAACAATTTTCAGAATGTCGGGCACGAAGCTGGGAAAAATCTCACCATCGGGGCTAATCGCCCGGTCTATGGCCCAGTACTGGTAATCGTGGTTGGTGCTGCCCAGAAACTGATGCAGCAACGTATCGTTCTGGTACGTTTCGGTGATCCGCCGAATCTCATTCACGACGTAGCCATGGGCAATGTGCCAGAGGGTGTAACAGGTGTACACCGCTCCATCGATCACCTCATTTTTTACGGTTTTCAGCGTAGCACCCGCCTTCGCGTCGACCGAATCGGCCAGGTTTTCGGTGCCATTTCCAACCAGATCTTCCATCGTTACGTCTTTCAGCAGCGAGCTATTGTTCCGTAAAATCGCCTGCATTTTTTCGTAGTCTTCCGGTTTGAATTCCTTATGGTCCATTTTTGTGAGCACCTTACCCGGCGGAAAATCATAGCGCAGGTAATTGCCCAATAGATCCCAGTAGAAATTAATGTACACCGGCTTACACTCGCCCGTCAGACAAACGGGCGTGAAAATGTTCCGAAAGAAATACGCTGGCTCTCCGGCTTCGTTCAAGGCCAGTTTAAGGGTATACGACGTGGTGTCATTCTCGCGAATGTGGAACTCCCGGACGCGCACCGGATCATCGGCAAACGCCAGTGACCAGCCCGAAAAGCCGAGGAGGAAACAGCCAGCAAGCAGGAGCCAAGTGCGCATGGTAGAGGGGGAAAGAGTGAATGAGTGAAAGAGCGAACGGGTGAAAAAATGAGCAAATGATTGGTAGATGTAGTCACTCACTCTTTCGCTCATTCACCCGTTCACTCTTTATTTCCAGTCCGGGTTTTGTTCCAGTTTCAGGTTGGCGTTCAGCTCGTCCTGCGGAATGGGGAAATATTTGTTTTTGGCCGTTACCGGGCGCGACGGGTACACGCTGTTCACCGCTTTCGGAATGACGGTCAGGTATTTGCCCGTGCGGGTCAGGTCGTACCACCGGTCACCTTCGGCGAAGAACTCCCAGGCGCGTTCCTGAATCACAGCGTCGATAAATGCCTCTTTGCTCAGTCCGGTCTGTAAATCAGGCAGTCCGGCGCGTTTGCG
Organism: Spirosoma fluminis; assembly: GCF_054778895.1. Taxonomy (NCBI): domain Bacteria; kingdom Pseudomonadati; phylum Bacteroidota; class Cytophagia; order Cytophagales; family Cytophagaceae; genus Spirosoma; species Spirosoma fluminis. The sequence goes on along the minus strand of NZ_BAAGZD010000041.1, from coordinate 307,920 downwards.
TACTACGTTGATGTAGCTGTAAGCGGCAGGCGATGCTCCATTTAGCCGGGCTTCGGCTTCCGCAGCAATCAGATACACGTCGGCCAGCCGCAGAATGGGGATGTTGGATATATTCCCCTGCGTTGAGTTCGGGTCCTGATATTTCTTGATAAGTACCCCATCAGGTGTGATGGGTGTAATGTTCCGCTGTGGAACAAGTTTACCGCTGCGATCGAGGTAGGTCGTATCGAGCAGCTGACGCCGTTTGTCGGTCGCATCAAACGATTTGAAAAAGGACATATAAGCGAACATCGACCCAAAGCTCGTGCGGGCGTATTCAACACCGGCGCTACCCGGGGGGCCGCATAGACCGACCAGCTGGTGACTGCGGCCGGGGGAAATCGGATCAACTTCGTACGCCCACATATTTTCGATACGGGCCGCATCTTCCTGATCGTATTTGTAGACGTTACGTACATCGGGCATCAACGAATATTTGCCCGACGTAATCACCGCCTGCGCTTTTTCGAGGGCTTTGGCCCATTCTTCGTTGTACAAAGCCGCTTTGGCATACAGCGCATTCACCACTTCTTTCGACGGGCGACCTTTGTCGACGGCTGGGTACGAGGGCAATCCGGCCGCAAAGGCCTGATCCAGATCGGCGTAAATTTGCTTGTAGACGTCAGCTTTAGGACTTTTTCCTACCACGGCGTCAGCTTCCGAGTAGCTGGGCGTCGTTTTGATGGCGACATCACCGAAATTTTTGACCAACGCCCAGTAGTAAAAAGCCCGTAGGAAATAGGCTTCACCCAAAATTTGCTTCTTCCGGGTTTCGTCCATGTTAGCGGCTGGTACTTTGGCAATAATCCAGTTCGTTTTTTCGATACCGTCGTAACTCGATGCCCAGATTTGCTGGGGCGATTCGTTCGTACGTCCGTTGCTTTTCTGAACGGTATAATTGACATCGTACGAGAAGAGCGTCAGCGTGTTGCGTCCCACTACGCCCCGTGGGTACGTCTGATCGTCGCTGAAATCGGGGACTAGCGTCATGGCGGGGCCACTGTACAGATCGGCTACGGGATCGTAGGCCGCAATCAGGCCCTTTTCGGCATCGGCCGCCGTCTTGTAGAACGCTTCGGTATAGATAGACGAGTAAATGGTTTCGTCCAGTTCGCAGCCGGTCAGGCAGAGCGCAGCGAGTATAGGAATGAGAGTCTTTTTCATTTTAAAGAGCGAGAGCGTGAACGAACGGAAGCGTGTAGGGTGATAGCGAAACGTCTGTTGGGACGCCAGCCCGGTCATTCACGCTTTCGCTCGTTTACTCATTAAACTTAAAGTGTGATCTGCAAGCCGCCGAGGAACGACTTTGCCTGTGGGTAAACCAGGTTATCGATGCCAATCTGCGTGTTCGAACCGGCGTAGGTATTTACCTCGGGGTCGAAGCCGCTGTAGCTGGTCAGCGTGAAGAGGTTGTTGGCGCTCACATACACCCGAATGTTCTGGATGCCTTTAATGCGGGCCGGGCCGACGTTCGGAAGCGTATAGCCCAGCGTTACGTTCTTGCAGCGCAGATACGAACCGTCTTCTACGACGTAGTTGCTCACGGGCATACGGCTGCCCTGTGCCGGAGCGGGAAATTCCGTGCTTGGGTTGGTGGGTGTCCAGCGATTTACAACCCCCTGCAGCATATTCCGTTGCCCCAGTGGTTGGCTAAACGAAAGGCGGCTGGCATTGTAAATATCATTCCCCTGCGAACCAGACAGGAACGCACTGAAATCGAAATTTTTAAACGACAGATTCGTCGAGAAGCCGTAGATGAAGTTCGGGTTTGGGTTGCCCGTAATGATCTGATCGGCCGCCGAGATGATCCCATCGCCGTTCAGGTCTTTTACTTTCTGGCTGCCTAACGTACCCCCATAGCCCGGCAGAATAGCTTCACCGGTCTGGTTCACCCCGTCGAATACGTAGGTTTTGAACAGCCCCAGCGGACTGCCGACCTGCAGAACGGTGTAGGTTGTTACGAACCGTTCCTGCGTGGTGCCGCCATCCAGATCGAGCACTTTATTGCGGTTGAACGTAGCGTTGGCCGATACATTCCATTTCAGCGGTCCGTCCAGAATCCGCGCATTGGTAGCCAGCTCCAGTCCTTTATTTTCGAGGGCGGCAAAGTTACCCGTAATGGTACTGTAGCCCGAGCTTAACGGCAGCGTTTTTACGTAGAGCAAATCCCGGGTTGTCTTTTTATAGACATCCACAATAAAGCTGACGCGGTTGTTGAGGATGCCCAGGTCCAGACCGATATTGGTTTGTGCCGAACGTTCCCAGCGCAGGTCGGGATTCGCAATGCCCGATGGATTAATGCCAATCTGGTAGGTGTGGTTGATGTTGTAATCGCTGCCCGGATTTGGCGCCGAAACCGTGGCCAGTGACTGATAGGGGTCGATACCAGCCGCGTTTCCGGTGATACCATAGCTGGCGCGTAATTTCAGATCAGAAATCCAGTTGACCGATTTTATAAACGGCTCTTCGATGATCCGCCAGCCAGCCGACACCGCGGGGAATACCCCATATTTGTGATTAGCCCCAAACCGGCTCGATCCGTCGATACGCGCCGTCAGGTCAAGGAAATACCGGTCTTTAAATCCGTAATTGATACGTCCCAGATACGAATCGAGCCGTTGGGTAGTGCGGTTGCTGCTAACGGTCCGGTTCAGGGCCAGTTGCACCGCTTCGTTCTTCGTAGCGTCGTTCGGGAAACCCGTAGCATTAATCTGGTTCTGGTTGTAATTCTCTGACTGAGAAGCGAATACGCCCGTAACTTTCAGCGAGTGATCTTTGGCAAACGTCGTGTTGTAGGTCAGAATGCTCTCGTGGAGTAGCGCCAGGTTGTTGGTATTCGTTTTAGAGCCGGAGCCTGAATTGTCGTTCAAATCCGACTTGTTGACGATCGAACGGGGCGAATACGTATCGCGAAGGGTACCCTGCATATCGATGTTGAACGAAGCCCGGTACGTCAGCCCTTTCAGGATCATAACATCCCCGTAGATATTTGCCAGCGTCCGGCGAATGGCAGTCTGGTTCAGAATCGCCGTGTAATTCAGCGGGTTGATTACCTCCCGATACTGCCCGTTTGCCTGCTCGCCAAAGGGGAAAATACTGCCGTCTTCGCGGTAAGGTTTTAGGGTTGGCGGGGCACCAATGGCCGCCCCCAGCACGGTTCCGGTCACTACGCCCGCATCGCCGATATTTTGGTTACCCGTCGTAACGCCCGAGTTGATAGCATAACTTCCTAAAATACTGGTACCAACTTTTACGCGGTCGCTAATGCGGTGATCGACGTTCAGCCGGAATGAGTACCGTTTGAAGTTCGAGTTGATGATGATCCCGTCCTGATTGAAATAGTTGGCCGAGAGTGCCATCTGGGTTTTCTCCGAACCCCCATTGATTGATAACTGGTGACTCTGAATGGCCGCCTGCCGGAAAATGATATTCTGCCAGTCGGTGCCTTCGCCCAGCGACGATGGATTTGCGTAGTAGTTGTTCTTGAAGGTTTCGTTTTCGACCTGGGCAAATTCGGCGGCATTGAGCACGTCCAGCTTTTTGGCTACGTTCTGCACGCCATAATAACTATCCAACGTAACGCGGGTAGCGCCCGTTTTGCCGCGTTTGGTCGTGATGAGCACGACGCCGTTAGCCGCCCGTGAGCCATAAATGGCCGAAGCGGAGGCATCTTTCAGGATTTCGACCGATTCAATGTCGTTCGGGTTGATGGTCGAGAGCGGGCTGACGCTGTTGATTTCACCGCTGTTGTTCGAGCCGTTCGAGATCTGAATCCCATCCACGACGTAGAGCGGTTCTGAGTTGCCGTTGATGGAGTTTGTTCCCCGAATCCGGACGCTGATGCTGCCGCCGGGTGCGCCCGTATTCTGGCTCACCTGTACGCCCGATACGCGGGCCTGTAACCCCTGCGCTACGTTGGCAACGGGCGTTTGAACCAGCTCGGTCGATTTTACCGAGGCAATAGCGCCGGTTGTTTCAATTTTTCGCTGCGTACCGTACCCAACCACCACCACTTCACCCAGCGAACGGTCGTCGGACTGCAGCGTTACATCAATGTTGCTCTGGTTGCCAACCGTTACGTCCTGCGATACGTACCCGATAAACGAAAACGTAATCACGGCATTAGCGGACATATTAGGCAGCGAATAACGGCCTTCGGTGTTTGTCGTTGTGCCGCGCTGCGTATTTTTCAACACCACACTCACGCCCGGCAAAGGCGCCCCGTCCGAGCCGATTACGCGTCCGCTCACTGTGCTTGCCTGTGCCCACACATCTGTTCCTGCCGCGAGGAAAAACAGCTGTATAAGCACGAGAATCTGTACGATTTTTTTCATAAAAGGAATAGGGGAAAAGTGCAATTTTATTGGTTGGTTTACATAAAGCCCAGTTAAAGCAACTCTTCTAGCTTATTTGGTGCTTTTACGAGGGATATTCGGGCAATACGATCTAGTATGTCTGAAAGTAGTGGTAATACCAGCTTTTGGCAAGATTTTTTGTAATTATTCTTTTGGAAACGTTTCCAGAGAAAACTGGAAACGTTTCCAGTTTTTTGTAACCTTTTCAAAGTATTTTTGCGATGCTGTTGCCTTTTACAGGAAAAATACAAAAATGAAAGCGCATCAGACGACGATCATTGATCTGGCCAGGCAACTGAATTTATCGAATGCTACGGTGTCGAGGGCTCTGACCGGACACCCGCATGTTAATGCTGAAACCCGACGGAGGGTGCTTGAACTGGCCGAACAGCTCAATTACCAGCGCAATCAGGTAGCGATTTCTTTACTGACCAGTCAGACGCGCACCATTGGCATTATGGTGCCTGAATTTATTTCGTATTTCTTCCCCAAAGTGATTATCGGCGCGCAGGAAGCCCTGGCTGAAGCGGGGTATAACGTAGTGATTTGCCACTCGAATGAGTCCTACGAAACCGAGGTTACGAACGCGCGCGCGTTGCTGGCCAGCCGGGTCGATGGACTGATTGTATCGCACACCAAGGAAACCCGCAACTTCGATCACTTTCGCCAGTTTCAGCGGCAGGGGATTCCGGTTGTTTTTTTCAACCGGGTGTGCGAAGACATGGACGTACCGAAAGTCGTGGTCGACGATTATGCCGGCGCCTTTGAAGCAGTTGAGCATTTGATTCAGACAGGACGTCGGCGGATTGCGCACCTGGCCGGCCCCAATACGCTGCCCAACAGCCGAACGCGGTTGAACGGCTATAAAGATGCGTTGCAGAAACACGGCTTACCGGCGGAGCCTGACCTGATTATATCGTATGACCTCACGCTTGAAAAAGCCAACATTTACGTCAATCATCTGCTGAACCTGCCCCAGCCGCCCGATGCGCTGTTCGCCATCAACGACCCGACGGCTATTGAAGCCCTGACCGTGATTAAAGGTCGTGGCTTACGAGTGCCCGACGATGTGGCGATTGTCGGTTTCAGCAATGATCCGCTGGCCGCGCTGATCGAACCGGGATTGACAACCGTAGCGCAGCCCGTGCACGAAATTGGGCAGCAAGCCGCCCGGCTGCTGGTTGAACAGCTCGCGGATCGTGAGGTGGACGTAGCGCCGAAAACGATTGTATTGCCCAGCCATCTGGTGATACGAGGTTCTACACAGAAGTGAGCGGGTTTTCTGGAGTAAGAAACCAGGGTGATCTTGGCTTAAAAATCTTTTTCCAGACCGTTCTGCAAAGCTTTAAAATACGTTTCCTCGTTAAAGGAGTATAAGAAAGGTGCCTTGTGAGCCGCTCCCGAATAGTGTTTTTCTTTCCGTTCTAATATGCCGTAGGACAGTATTTTCCGATTAAAATTACTTCGGTCCAGCTTACGGCCCAGAATGGCTTCGTAAATCGTTTGCAGGCTCTTCAGCGGAAACTCCTTTGGCAGCAGATTATACCCGATCGGCTGATAGTTAAGCTGCAAACGCAGGGCCTGTAAGGCTTTGGCAATAATGGATTCGTGGTCAAACAGCATAGTAGGTAGCTTACCCACGTCCTGCCAGGCACAGGTAAGGGAGCTTTCGTCCGGTTGGGGCACTACCCGGGCCGAGTCAACCAGCGCGTAGTAGCCAACGGTGATAAAGCGTTGCATGAACCAGCTGTCCGCTGTTAATTCGATCCCTATTGTCTGGAGTACGTCTTTCAGATGCTGCTTGCGGTTCCGCTTGGCACTGCCGAAAACCTGAAACTGTTGCAGGAACACATCCTTCAGGCCCGTACGCTCGCAAAGGATACGAGCGGCTGCCTCGTCCAGGTCTTCGTCTTTGCCAACAAACCAACCGGGCAGCATCCACTGCTGGTTGGTTTTAGCCTGTAGCAGTAACACCCGCAGTTCATTTTGATGAAAGCCAAAAATGACGTTATCGATTGATACAGCCGGCAGAAAATAATCGTGACCATTCAACAAAGCCTGGCTGGGCAGCAACCCGTTTGACATAAAGTGAATCTTTTTTTGGTAGCTAGAGCGATTCTATCGTACATTGGGTCAAATTTACTCAATATAGGTCGGTTTGACTCAATAAAGACGCAGGTTAAAGATAAGGTATTTGCCCTTTGCACGGCAGCTAAAAACAGTAATTCTGCGGTCGGATACGTTCCCAACCAGGCATGTACGACTCCAGGTCTGCAATTCGTAAACGTAAGTAATAGTATGTTCGATCACCTTCTTGATGGGTTCGTCTGGAAGACTGGAATTGGCCAGGCCGCTCGTTGTCTTCTGACTAGCAGCGTCTTGGGTTGCTGGGGTTGCCAGTCGGTCAACCAGGCCGAATCTTCCAGCGCTACCATAACAAACTGCGGACACCAGGGGTCAGTACGTCCAAGACCAGCCGTGTTGGAAACTGGTCAACGTAACGTTACGGACACGGCGGCTCAAAAACTGGGTAAGACTGGCATGGTGTGGATTCCGGGTGGCACCTTTCCGATGGGTACTGATGCATTTGAGGACGCCAGCCCCGTACACCCGGTAACGTTGAAAGGCTTCTGGATGGATCAGCACGAAGTCACCAATGCGCAGTTCGCCCAATTCGTCGCCGAAACCGGCTACGTAACGGTTGCCGAACGCCCGCTTAATCCGCAGGATTATCCAGGTGTCTCCCCCGTTCAACTGGTGCCGGGGTCAGCCGTGTTTACCCCACCCGCTCAACCGGTGTCGCTCAACAATCCATTGCAGTGGTGGGAATATGTAGGGGGCGCTAACTGGCGGCATCCTAAAGGACCCAACAGCACTATACTGGGACATGAAGATGATCCCGTTGTTCAGGTCAGTTATGAGGATGCTACCGCGTACGCTACCTGGACCGGCAAACGACTGCCTACCGAAGCCGAATGGGAATGGGCCGCCTTGGGTGGCAAAAGGTCACCTGTCTATTACTGGGGTAATCAACTGACGCCGGGTGGTAAATGGCGGGCTAATATTTATCAAGGTTCCTTTCCCCAAAAGAACACGCTGGAGGATGGTTATGCGGAAGCAGCCCCGGTCAAAACCTTTCCGGCCAATGCGTATGGGCTGTATGATATGGAAGGTAATGTCTGGGAGTGGTGCCAGGATTATTACCGACCCGATTATTACCAGCACTCCCCTAAGAATAATCCCCAGGGGCCTTCAGACAGCTATGATTCCCAGGAACCTACTGCAATAAAGCGGGTTCAGCGCGGAGGGTCGTTCCTGTGTAGTGATCAGTACTGTAACCGGTATAAAGCCGGTAGCCGGGGCAAAGGCGAAGTGAGCAGCGCCAGCAACAACCTCGGATTTCGGTGTGTAACAACCCGCTAACGCAGACAAACCCGCTCACAAACTCATATTGAACGCGTAATATCTAGTTTAACCGTAAAACCATGACTCGACCGTTTATCTACCGATCCTTTGCCGTCGCCCTGGCCCTGGGAGGGGTACTGCTGGCCCTGCCTAGCTATGTGGGCATTGAAGAGGACAAAACCTCCCCAAAACAGTCTCCGCCCGCCCGGCCCAATGTGATCTTTATTATCTCCGACGATCATACCTCGCAGGCCATCAGCGCCTACGGCAGCCGGCTGGCCAGGACCCCCAACATCGACCGTATCGCCCGCGAAGGAGCCATCCTCTACAATAACGTGATCTCCAACTCGATCTGCGGACCTAGCCGGGCGACGTTGTTAACCGGTAAATACAGTCACACTAACGGCTATAAACTCAATGAGAAAGTTTTCGATATCAATCAGCCGGTCTTTCCCGAAGAACTTCAAAAAAACGGCTATCAGACAGCCTGGGTAGGTAAAATGCACCTGGGCAGTCTGCCGCATGGGTTCGACTACCTCAATATTCTGCCCGGTCACGGCAGCTACTACAACTCAGATTTTGTCAATTCACAGAATGAGACCAAACGCTATCCGGGATACGTAACGGACGTAGTAACCCAGCTCTCAACCGAGTGGCTCGAGAAGCGTACGCCCGACAAGCCGTTCTTTCTGGTGGTGGGGCATAAGGCCACCCACCGCGAGTGGATGCCTGCCATTGAAGACCTGGGGGCCTACGACAACAGGACCTTCCCGATCCCGCCGACCTTTTACGATAACTACGAAGGTCGACTGGCGGCCCAAAAGCAGGATATGAGCATTGACAAAACGATGCGCTTAAAGGAAGACCTTAAGATCAATTTGGTCTATGACCTGGACGAAGCCAACGTTGCCAAAGAAAAAGCGGAGTTGAACGCAGCCTATTTCGGAAACCAGCCAATTACCCCGGAGCGGGATAAGCAACTGGAAAACCTAGTCCGGAACGGCTCTTACAAGCGACTCTCCCCCGAGCAGAAAAAAGCTTTCTCTGCTTACTATAACCGGATCAGCCACGAATTTGAGCAGAAGAAACTGACCGGCAAAGCCCTGGTCGAGTGGAAATACCAGCGCTACATGCGGGATTATCTGGCAACCGCCAATTCGCTGGACCGCAACATCGGCAAATTGCTGGACTACCTCGATAAAACCGGCTTGGCTAAAAACACAGTCGTCGTTTACACCTCCGATCAGGGCTTCTACCTGGGTGAACACGGCTGGTTCGATAAGCGGTGGATCTACGAAGAATCGCTCAAGACGCCGTTTGTGATTCGCTATCCGGGGGTGATTAAGCCCGGCACCCAGGTACGTAATGTGGTATCGAACGTCGATTGGGCCCCCACGCTGCTGAACATTACGGGTACCAGTATTCCGAAGGAGTTTCAGGGGAAATCGTTTCTGTCCGTACTGACTAGCCCCAAAGCCAACTGGCAGGATCAGGCTTATTATCATTACTATGAGTATCCGGAACCACACCACGTAGCGCCCCATTTCGGGCTGCGGACCGAACGCTACACGATCGCGCGGTTCTACGGTCCGGATAACTTCTGGGAGTTATACGATATTCAGAAAGACCCCCACAACCTGAAGAACCTGTATGGGCAGAAGGGCTACGAAAAAATAACGGCTAGTCTGAAGGCACGGCTCAAAGCAGATATCATCAAGAATAAGGATGACGAAGCCTTGAAGCTTTTTGAAAACAGTCCAAAATAGACCATAACGACATAATATGAAAAGGCGTTGGACTACTCAAGCTGGGTAATCCGACGCCTTTTTTAATAAATAGGAGAGAAGAGATAATAACTTTTACTTCCTGCATCGAACAAATGCGCGCTCAGCATCTTCATTAAGCAGTTGGTAGGATATTATTTTGTTATACTCATAATACAACTAAAATAGTTAGTTGCTATTTTTGTCCGTCAGTTCATGGCTGTCCTGCGTTGGCTTTGCTAGTAACAAGGCAACGGGGTATTGGCTTTGATTTTCTCCTTTACGAATTGAACTAGTATGGCTGCCCACAAGAAGCAAGTAATCCGGATCGTTTTTGATGTGCTCGATGAAGCTAAACACAACCTATGGCTCAACGGAGAGCTATCCGTTACGGCTGCGGACCCAGATGAAGCGATTGATTGGGTGTTTACCCAAATGCAACGTCAATTTAACCGAACGGATATTCGGCTCTCACGCGTACGAATTTGTGCTTAACGATGCGAATAGGGCAGCTTGGAATAGCTGCCTTTGCGTTGTAGTATAATTTAAACTGACCGCTGGCTTCTGTCCTAACCAGAATGTCAGGCAAGCGCCATGGATTTAGGAGCCATTTCCTGGTTATAGTCCTGGATCACCTGTCGTAAAATCTGCATGTCGCGCGGACAGTACTGGGCAAATTCATCCCAGTGGGTCAGCGTCAATTGGTGGGGCATTTCAACAACGGCCACGATGCAATCCCAGAAGGCATCCCAGCTTACACCATACCAGTCGGGAAACTGGAGTTCACGTTTGAAAAACTGGTGAAGGGCCGTTTTAGTAGTAATACCTGTTAAATCGAGTACCATAAATAAGGTCCGGGGGAAGCAACCTACAGGAACGCCCTACAGCGCATCTTTAGTTGTAGGGCTCAGAAATGTACTATACAGGTTCTCATTACTGAACCATAATCTGGAAGCCAGCTCCCTTGAGTACCTGAACCAGGGGTAAAGGAGCTACACCAAACATGTGTTTTTCCAACCGTAGGATACTGTGATGCTGACCACCCTGCTCTTCAACCGATTCGCGGTAGTCAAGAGCCTGGGACAAGCAGTCAAAGCAAACTAATTCCTGGCGATGGGTAAACGACTGACTTCTGTCAATCCGGGCGGATAGCGTTGTTTTGAGGGCTGAAACCATAACGGTCTGAATGAGGAATATTAGAATAGTACACTAAATTACTATTGGAAATTGTCATGACAAAATATTTTTCAAAGATAAGTAGCTGGAAAACAACGATTAATACAAAAATTATAGAATTTATGGGTTTATTCTTATTATTCGATAAGTATAAATACGCCTACAACACAGTCCCGAAAAAACTATTCGTTTCAGCCTGCCTATACCGTGTGATATTAAGTTCTTTATAGCCAGGGACTGAGTGATGCGTAATAGATAATACGTTTCAATAAAAAGGGCCTTCCACAACGGAAGGCCCTTTTTATTGAATAGAATCAGTAAGCACATACGGGCGCTACAAAAACATACCGCCCGAGACCTCGATCCGCTGGGCATTGATCCAACGGGCCTCCTCGCTGCACAGGAACGCAACTACCCCGCCAATGTCGTTGGGCAGGCCGACCCGGCCCAAGGCGGTAATCGATGCAATGTGACTGTTCATTTCCGCGTTGTCGCGTACCCGTCCTCCACCGAAGTCGGTTTCGATGGCCCCGGGCGCTACTACGTTCGCTGCAATACCGCGTTCGCCCAACTCTTTGGCCAGGTACCGGGTGAGCACTTCTATGCCGCCTTTCATGCTGGCATAGGCCGAAGAACCCGGATTGGAGAAACGGGCCAGACCCGACGAGATATTAATGATACGTCCGCCATCATTGAGCAGAGGAAGGGCTTTCTGCGTCAGGAAAAACACACCCTTCAAATGAATAGTCATCATTTCGTCGAACTGCTCTTCGGTGGTCGTCGCAAAGGGCGCGTACAAGCCCGTGCCTGCATTGTTGATCAGAAAATCGAAGCGGTCAGTATTGAAGGAGTCGCGCAGTGCCGTGCTGACCTGCTCATAAAATGCGTCGAAACCTTGCATACGGCTGCTGTCGAGCTGTAAGGCAACGGCATTTTGACCGAGGGTCTTGATCTCTGTTACTACAGCCTCGGCCTCTTCCTGTTTGCTGTTATACGTCAGCAAGACGTTGATGCCTTTTCTGGCCAGACTCAAGGCCATGTTTTTGCCTAACCCCCGGCTACCACCGGTCACTAACGCTATTTTGTTTTCAGTTGCCATCGTTTGCTGGATTTAATAATGGCACAAAGTTGGGCTGCGCAGCCGGGCGGGCTATGGTGACAGTTTCAGATTAAATGGTGAGTAGTTCAGTTTTTTCCCAGTTAGCCTGCCACTGCTGTTCCCGATATTGCCTGGGGGTTACGCCCTGGAATCGTTTGAAGAACTTCGTAAAGTTCGACGGATCGTAGGTGAGGGTAGCCGCAATTTCGGCAATGGGTTGCTGGGTAACCCGCAGCAGCGTCCGGGCAACGTCCAGAATTTTCTCTTCAAAAAAGAAGCAGGGAGCCTTTCCGGTAGTCAGTTTGATGGTGTTGCTGAGGTGCGTCGGGTGAATGTTCATCTCCCCGGCAATATCCCGAATTTCATACATTTCCGTTACGCGTCCGGCCACCAGGTCGGCCAGGTGACGATCAATGATGGCGAGAAAGTCGGCCGTAATTTCGTGCTGCCGGGCGGCTATTTTCTGAGGCAGTTTATATGTTGTCATGGCGGTGGCCAGGTTCTGTAAGGCTGGTACTGCCTACTCTAACCGTTTGCGCACGTTTTTTGATTCTTTTCTCTAAAAAAGGAACCCTATAAAACTGCGTTCAGAACATGATAACACCGCCGACGCCCTGACTCCGAATGAATTAAATGGCTCGGCTTACATCCACCCAGATTGGGAATGTAGCTATTAAGCCAGTCATTGCAGGCTTTGGCAGACGGAACTACTTCTACCCCTTTTTGGTAAAGGATTTCCGCGGTAATTTCTTTTGGAGACTCCATTTGCAAACCCTCATGATGCGCGTAAAACTGTTGAATCGTATGGGAAAACACAAGCCCCGTTCTACCTTTGCGGCTCAATCAAAGCGTGGAAGAGCGAATGAGAGAAAGAGTGTATTACTCGTGCATCCAGCGTTCGCTCCGCTTCGGCGGTCTGATTTCACTCATTTATTCTTTCGCTCATTAACTATGGAATACCGCATCGAGAAAGACACGATGGGCCAGGTACAGGTGCCGGCCAACGTTTATTGGGGCGCACAAACCCAGCGTTCCATCGAGAACTTTAAAATTGCTCAGGACATCAATAAAATGCCCCGCGAGATCATCCGGGCGTTTGCGTACCTCAAAAAAGCAGCCGCATTAACGAACCTCGACGCGGGCGTTTTGCCGCAGGAAAAAAGCGATTTGATCGGGCAGGCCTGCGATGAAATTCTGCAGGGTAAGCTCGACGATCAGTTTCCGCTGGTCGTCTGGCAAACGGGTTCAGGTACGCAGTCGAACATGAACGTGAACGAGGTAATTGCCTACCGCGCCCACGTGCTGCACGGCGGACAGCTAACCGACGAGAAGAAATTTCTGCACCCGAACGACGACGTAAATAAGTCGCAGTCGAGCAACGATACGTTCCCGACGGCCATGCATATTGCGGCCTATAAAATTCTGCTGGACGTAACGATTCCGGGTATTACGAAGCTGCGCGATACGTTGGCCGCCAAGTCGAAGCAGTTTATGAATGTCGTCAAGATCGGCCGGACGCACTTCATGGATGCTACGCCGTTGACGGTCGGGCAGGAGTTTTCGGGTTACGTATCGCAGCTCGATCACGGCCTGCGGGCGATCAACAACTCACTGGCGCACCTGAGCGAGCTGGCACTCGGTGGCACGGCCGTCGGAACCGGCATCAACACCCCCCCGAACTATTCGGAGAACGTAGCGAAGCACATTGCCAACGTAACGGGTTTGCCGTTCATTACGGCTGAAAACAAGTTTGAGGCTCTGGCCGCGCACGATGCCATTGTCGAAGCGCACGGCGCCCTGAAAACCGTTGCCGCCAGCCTGATGAAGATCGGGAACGACATCCGGATGCTGTCGAGTGGTCCGCGGGCGGGAATCGGTGAACTGTATATTCCCGACAACGAACCCGGTTCATCCATCATGCCGGGTAAAGTGAACCCGACGCAGTGCGAAGCCATGACGATGGTAGCCGCGCAGGTAATGGGTAACGACGTAGCGATCAACATCGGAGGTATGAATGGTCACTTCGAGCTGAACGTGTTCAAGCCGGTCATGATCTACAACTTCCTGCATTCGGCCCGCCTGATTGGCGATGTCTGCGTGTCGTTCAACGACAAGTGCGCAGAAGGCATCGAACCGATCGAAGCGAACATCAAAAAGCACGTCGATTCGTCGCTGATGCTGGTAACGGCTCTGAACACCAAGATCGGCTACTACAAAGCCGCCGAAATCGCCCAAACCGCTCATAAAAACGGCTCGACGCTCAAAGAAACCGCTCTTCAACTCGGGTACCTAACCGAAGAAGAGTTCAACGAGTGGGTGAAGCCGGAAGATATGGTTGGGGAGATTAAATAAAATAGCAGTACAACTCTTGATCATTTATAATAATTTGGTGTCGGGCGAAGAAGCTCGACACCTTTTTTATTAACCATGCCTATCCCTGATTATCAAAGTGCAATGCTGCCATTACTTAAATTAGTAGCAGACGGTCAAGAACATAAATTCAATGAATTAGTCGAAGCACTAAGCGATCAATTCAAGCTCACTGAAGAAGAACGAAATGAGCTTTTACCGAGTGGACAAACCTTTTTGTTTGGAAATAGAATCGGTTGGGCAAGAACGTACCTGAAAAAAGCAGGTTTACTTGATTCGCCAAGACGAGCTGTAATTGTGATCACAACTCGTGGTAAACAGGTGCTCAAACAAAAACCTACAGAAATTGATGTTAAGTTTTTGAAGCAGTTTCCCGAGTTTGTTGAATTTCAAACCCCTAAGAAAGGGGAGAGTATGGTTGAACCACCATCAATAATAACCGACGAAAGCTCCCAACAGACACCCGAGGAAACGCTGGAAAGTTCGTATCAGCGTATCCGTAAAACACTTGCTCAAGATTTACTGAACAAAGTAATATCCTTACCTCCCGCTTTTTTTGAACGGCTTGTTGTCGAACTATTAGTGAAAATGGGGTATGGAGGTTCCATTATAGATGCGGGTAAAGCGATTGGAAAAAGTGGAGATGAAGGTATTGACGGAACCATTAAAGAAGATAAACTTGGGCTGGATATTATTTACATTCAAGCTAAGCGATGGGGAACCGGTAACGTAGTCGGCCGACCAGAGTTGCACAAGTTTGTGGGTGCGTTGGCTGGACAAGGCGCTAAAAAAGGCGTGTTCATTACGACGTCTAATTTCACGAAAGAAGCATTGGATTATGTACCACGTAATGAAACCAAAATTGCCTTAATCGACGGGGAGCAACTGGCTCAACTCATGATTGATTATAACCTGGGCGTTACACTTCAGCAGACGTATGAAATCAAACGTATGGACAATGATTATTTTGGCGAGTAAACTTGGTGAACTGTAAAGCCGGAACGTTATATTTCCGGCTTTTTTACAACGGTTATCCATAAATTAGGGTCGTTGATTCAAATCCATTCCTGAACTTCTTATTGTATGAAACGTCTGGTACCTATGGCCTGCCTGCTGACACTTTTGGCTGGTTGTGAAAAGGATGAGCAGCGCTCTTATCCCCCCGTACTTTCGGAAACGCCGATCAATCTGGGCGCTATCAACTCGGTTGATGACGATTACAATTCAAATCTGAGCGTAGTCGGTGGGGTGATGGCGTTGACCTTCTCCTCAAAACGGGGTGGGCGATCCGATTTTAACTTCGTACAGGAGTCATTCAATTACACGTTTGATCTGAAAAGGGGAACGTTTTCATTTGATAATCAACCGTACGGAGGGCTGGACGTTGTACAGGAGCAAACCCCGGTCTACTGGGCGACGGACATTGCCAATTCGACGGGTAATGAATTGGGACCTTATATCCGCTCGTACGATCACGATTTGTTGAGTGATGGCAATCGCCGACACTACGGCGAATACCTGATGCTGTTTGCCTCTGACCGAACGGGCGATCTGAATATATACCTAACGCATAACTACAAACCTACCCCAACCACTACGTCGACAAACAGCAATACACTGGATGGAAAGACCTTCGGCAAACCGGTCCCCGTACCCTTTCTAAACTCGTCGGCCGACGACGGCTATCCGACATTCGACAAAAGCTATAGTGCTATTTACTTCACTTCAAACCGGGGCGGTACGTTCGATGTATACAAAGCGGTGCTGCCTGACGTTGCCCGTACGGAACTGCACAGCCGCCTGCCATCGCTGGCGAACGTAACGGTCGAGCGCGTAGCGGAATTATCATCGATGGCCGACGACAAATGCCCGTTTATTGATGAAAATACACTGGTGTTCACGTCGAACCGACCCGGCGGATACGGAGGTTATGACTTGTACTACAGCAAATGGGACGGAAGCCGATGGTCTGATCCGGTCAACTTCGGCCCAACCATCAATACGTCGTACAACGAGTATCGGCCAATCCTGAACAGCAACTTAGCCTTTACGAATCAGCTGATGATTTTTTCTTCAAATCGACCCGGTGGTAAAGGAGGGTTCGACTTATACATGGTTGGCGTACCGAGATAGCGATTCTGCTTTGCTAACAAAAATGAGAGAACCAACGGCCGATCAACTGGCGTCATAGAACAAGGCCCGCAGAAAATGAAATCTGCGGGCCTTGTTCTTTTTATTCCTTTTCTGTCAGCACTCGGTTGGGCTTTGTCTGGTCGATCTGTTTGAGCAGCTCCCTGACGGCCGTATCCAGTTGTACATTCTGATCGGTATAGCTTTCGCCGATGGGCCGCGAAACCGGAACATCAACCGGACGCGGGGCCAATTCCATGTTCTTGCCGTTATTATCGGTGATCTTGATAAACGGCAGGCGGATCGTTGATCCGTCGATCAACTGGGCTGCCGACGTATAAATGATCCAGCCGGCCGTGGGTTCGCCCACCACTTTACCAAGTTTCAGTGCGCGGTAGCCTTCCGTAAAATCTTCCGCATCGGACAGCGAATGCTGATTGGTAACCAGAATCGTGGGCGTTTCCAGCGCCCGCTGACCCAACTGCGTACGGGCTGGAGCCGAGGGCAGACCACGGGGCGTCATGGTCATGTATCCTTTGCGGGCAAACACATCGAGGGCATACGCGTTCACGAATCCGCCGTTGTTGTTCCGTACGTCAACCACGACACCCTCGCGGGCGTGGTTTTCAGCGTCAAGGTCAACATACAACTGAGCTAACGACTCCGCCGACATATCGAACATGTGTACGTATCCCAGGCGACCAGCACTGGCTTTCGCTACGTAATCACGCTGTTGCTGGACCCATTGTTTATAGAGTAAACCCTTTTCGGTAGCCAGATTTACGGGCCGAATGATGACTTCGCGGGGAGCTGCAGTAGCCGATGTTGCTACGGAGAGCGTTACGCGTCGGCTGATCTTATTTTCGAGCAGTTGATCCAGGTTCGTCTGGGCATCGACCGTTGCTCCATCGACCGCCAGCAGGTAATCGCCCGGTTTGATAGTTCCCGTCAGAGCTGCCGGACTCAGCGCAATGACTTCGGTGATACGTAGTTTGCCGGAGCGCTCGTATTCAGCCCGGTCGAAACGCAGGCCAATACGTCCTGTTGTGGTCTGAACCGCGCTCGGCAGACCCGAAACACCCGAGTGCGACGCATTGAGTTCGCCCACCATCAGGCTGAGCAGACGACGTAGCTCATCGGGCGTACGGGCGCTGGATGCCAATGGTTCGTATTCCGCTTTTACGGCGTTCCAGTCGGCACCATGAAACTCAGGGTCGTAGAACCCTTTGTTCTGCACATCCCACGCCTGACGAAATACCTGCACTTTTTCGGTCGAAAAGTCAACGTCCAACTCAGCCGTAATAGCCAATGGTTTTGAATCGCGCCGGTCGAGGCTGATGGTCTGAATACGTCCCTGTTCTAAATAGTACACCTCTTTGCCATCGGGCGAGAACTGAGCCCCGCTTTTTGAGCCGAAGGTAGAGGTGAGCTGCCGGGCAACGGGCTGGTCGCGGGCCAGCTCATCGAGCGAGTAGGTGTACAGGTTCTGCTGACCGGCCACGGTTGCCACGAGCAGTAAGGTTTTACCATCTTTGCTGATGGTGTGCGCGTCTACGTCGACCCCCACGGGCAACAAACTCAGTCGCTGCCGAATACCCTCGAACACGATACGTAACGACTGTTTACCCGCCGGTTTCCGGGTCGTATCGGCCGAAGCCGTCAGGGCGGTTGTATCGCGGGTAGCCGACTTTTTGGGCGCAGGGGTTGGCGTTGTGGAGGTTATCGTCTTCGGGACTTCCTCATTGAACAAATCGCGAAACTGATCTTCGCGGAACTTCGGCGTACGGGGCACGAGGTCAATGCGGGCGATCTGCGCCAGTTCGGTACGTTGCGCGGTCTCGAACAGAATGTATTTTCCGTCGGGACTCCAGTTGATGTCTCCCCCGAACGTATTGGCGACAAAACTAATGGCTTTGCTGTCGCCACCCTGCGCCGGAACGACCGATACGTTGCGAAATGTCTTGGCCCCGTAGCTGGCGAAAGCGATCCATTTGCTGTCCGGCGACCAGACAACTGAACTCCCATTGGCAAAAGGTGGACGCCCTAAGTAGCCTTTATACAGCACGCGCTCTTTTTTGGTAGCCAGATCGAGCACGCGCAGTTCCTGCGCATTGCGCACAAACGCCAGGGATTTGCCATCCGGCGAAGTAACGGGTGAGCCATCATCCGTGTTTTCGTTGGTCAGGCGCGTTTCGGTACGTGTCGAAAAGTCGTATTGGAACAGGTGACTTACGCCATCCCGATCTGATGCATACACCAGACCACGACTGTTCGGCAACCAGGTTGGCTGGGATTCAACGGCGGGGCTGTTGCTAATTCGGACCGCGTCGCCCCCATCTTTAGCCGAAGCCGCAAAGACTTCGCCATGCGCGACAAAAGCCACTTTCTTCCCGTCGGGCGATAACGCTAACTCCCTAAACTGCGATGTGAGTCTTAACCGATCCACGGCCGGGCTAGCCGATGCGCCCCTGAGCCGGATTGCCAGCGGAACCGCCTGTTTGCTGGCGAGGTCGAGTTTCCAGATCTGGAAATCTCGTTCAAATACAAGGGTACGGCTATCGTAGCTGATCATCGGCCACAGAACGCGGCCATTTTTAAACGTGGTCAGAGCTGTTGGCTTCCCGCCGAGCGGATGAACATATAGATTTTGAACACCGTTGCGGTCGGAAACGTAATACAACGATTTGCCGTCAGCGCTCCACATGGGCCACAGTTCCCGGGCTCCTGATTCCGTGAAGCGGTGATAGGTCGGATTCTGGCCTTTTTTATCGATATCACGAAGCAACCAGATTTCGCTTTCGTCCAGGTGGCTGCGGCCTTTGCGCCACCATTGGCTGGAAGCAATTCCGCGCGCCGAGAAGGCCAGCGTCGTGCCATCGGGGGAGGGAGTGCCGTAAAACTCATTCGCGTACCGATCGGCTGTTACGGGCATCGGCGTGCCACCCGTGATCCGCACGCGATAGATGTCGTTCATCCCGGCAATGTCGCGGCTGGTGGCCTGAACGTATACCATCCGGCTATCGCGCGACCAGGCTGTCAGCACTTCGTTGCCATCGTCGTAGGTTAAGCGCTTTACCTCCCCTGTTTCCAGCGTCAGCAGATAGACATCGCCGTTTCCGGTACGCGAGGACGTAAAGGCCAGGTATTTTCCGTCCGGTGAATACAAGGGACGGGATTCGTTATCAGGGTGCGATATAAGCAGACGAGCTTCACCACCCGTTGCGGAGACGGTCCAGATGTCGCCACCGGAGACGAACGCGATTTCGGTGCCGTCGGGTGACAGGCTCGGTTCGGCGAAGGCAAAACGGGTTGTTGAGGAAGGCGATTGCGCCGGGACAGCGGCTGGTGTGAGTGTACAGAGGAAGGCGGTAAACCAGAGCAGTTTCGGAAAACAAGGCATCAGTAAGCGTTTTTAGGATTGGCCAGCCCCTAATTTATCAGTTTTACGCTTACTCAAAGTTACTTCTTACGTACAAAATCAGGGGAATAACGTTTTTCTGTTTGCTCAAAATCAGCCTGCTCCAGGCTATTGAACCGAAAATTCCAGGCTGCCTGTGACCAAGAAATGCACAGGCGATTTGCCAGGGTAAGCGTGTAGCCAGACAGCTAAAGCCAGCGATCACCAATAAGAGGAATCGTCGGTGCCCTGGGTAGCAATAAAACAGAAGCTAAATCAGTAGCGGGGGTAGCGGTTATAGATTTTATCCCGGGTTCGTTTCAGTCGCATCTTCACGGCACTTTCGCTGATACCGTACTGCATCGCAATCTGCCCGACGCTCAGTTCTTCTTCATATTTTAGCCGAAGCAGTATCTTCTCATCGGGTGCCAGTTGATCAACTACTTCTTTTAATAGTCCCAGGGCTTCCTCGATGGTGCTATTTTCGTTTGCGTCGGCTAGGTCGTGACCATCGTTAGATTCCATAGCTTCCGTGGCTGAGCGTTTCGACCAGCGCAACTGATCCATGCAGTAGTTATGGGAGATGGAATACAGCCAGGTTGAAAAGCTTGATCGGCCCTGAAAGGATTCCAGCTTGGCAAACACTTTCAGAAAAATGTCGTGGGTGAAATCCTGAGCCTGCTCACTGTCGCGGGTTAAAGAAAGGCAGCGATGGTAGACTTTCGTTACGTAACGACTATAAAGTTCTTCGAAACAATCGGTGGGATTAAGGGGAAGATGTTTGCGGATAAACTCTTCATCGGTTAGGACCTTCTTCATAGACACTTAGCAACTATTGATGAATATTAACTCAAGTTGTGAAGATATTGACGCCAGATACCGAGCGCAGAAACGACTAATTGAACAAAATGGTGTTTATGGGAAGCACGTAGTATATACGGGCTAAATCAGGCCGCAACTTAGCGGGGGCTTTAAACAAACACTATCTCATTTATACCAAACTATATAACAACTTTCCCAAAATCCCTCTTTTTATCTTCTTACTCGATCAGTAAGCTAGTAAATGACAGACAGGTGATATAAAAAAGCCTTTACTCAACAAAATGTTTTGATTTATTTACTTATGCTGTTGTATCTATCTGAAAAATAGGCTATTTGATGAGGATGTGACC
Organism: Spirosoma fluminis; assembly: GCF_054778895.1. NCBI lineage: Bacteria > Pseudomonadati > Bacteroidota > Cytophagia > Cytophagales > Cytophagaceae > Spirosoma > Spirosoma fluminis. The sequence continues at coordinate 287,014 of NZ_BAAGZD010000041.1, read as the reverse complement.
TTTATTGGTAAATACTGGATGGAAATAAATAACTTGTTGCTCAATAAATCGGTTTTGCGTTAGTAGTCGTACATTCAGTTACTTACGTCAAGTATAAGCTGTTAAAAAAACTGTTTACAAGCAAGTTACATTGCTGGAATGTGCTACAGCCAGTTGGAATCTTTGGTTCTGTAGAAAGGTCTCTTCAAGGCGGCTGTGCGTCGACCGAAGAGCGGAAAAGAACCTGTTGCTGTCGAAGTAGCAGACAATGGTCTGCCTGGGTAAGCGTATGGTGTCTGTTGAACGTACTTGCCCTGTCAGCCCAGCCGTTTAAACTGCCCGAACCCCAAATTATCACTGATCGGCAGGGACTTCCGCAGGCCTTTGTTCCTTCTATTATTCAGGATAAACAAGGCTTTATCTGGATGGCAACCCGCGATGGCCTGTGCCGCTACGATGGGCAGAATTTCAAAGTTTTTCAGCCGGGTTCCGACGGACGGCCCGCGCTGTCGTCGTCGGCAGTGCTGTCCCTAAAGCTCGATCCAGCGGGGCGTATCTGGGTCAGCAGTGACCAGGGTGACATTGATGTGTTTGACCCACGTCGGGAAACATTCATTAATTTTTCCAGCCAGAGCTGGTACCGGCGGGCATTCGATCACGATACAATCTTTGTGCACGTACTGGACAGCCGGGGGAGGCTGTGGCTGAGTTTCGAACGGCACGGAGTGGCCCGCGTTGACCCGGTTACGCGTCGGGTGGAACGGTACCGCCACCGCGCTGGCGATCCCAGTTCGTTGAGCAGCGATACTGTTGTTGCCTTTGTTGAAGATCGGGAAGGTAATATGTGGTTCGCTACTTCCAATGGCCTCGACCGGCTCGACAATCGTACGGGTAAGTTTAGGCATTACCGGCAGCAAGCTGGGCAGTCGAATGCCATTCCGGAGAATGGACTTAAAACTATTTTTCTCCGCCAGAACGGCGATCTGCTGTTGTTGTCGAGCCAGCATTTGACCGTATTCAATCCCCGTACGGAACAGAGCAGAGCGTATCCCCTGCCGGTGGATGTGCCTAATGTTCCCTGGTGGCTCAGACCTTCTGGTACCGTTGATAGCCAGGGAAATTATTATTTCAATTACAGTGATTTTCTGTTTCGCTTCAATGATCAGCATGGCGTTCAACTGATTGATCAGGGCAGCGGCTTAGATCGGGTTCAAAGCACGTTTATCGACCGTTCGGACGTATTATGGCTGGGTACAAATGGGCAGGGTGTTCGTAAATACAACCTGAAGGTCAGTCAGTTCAACGCGGCTCTTTATCAGTCCAGTTTCGTCAACGATGTACTCCGGAATCAGTTGGGCATACCCGAAGCCGAAGTACCCTATTTTGACCCGCAGGAGGGACAATGGCCATATAATTTCCGGTACACGACTGATGCACAGGGTAAATTATGGTTCAACGTCGGTACTTCGCCTTTTTATCGGTTCGACCTGAAGACGAAGACCCTGACGAAAATTCCGTTTCCGGTTCGGGGAAAACGCAGTTGGGACGATCAGATCGCGCCGATGGCCACTGACCCGCAGGGGCGCGTGTGGGCTGTGCACGATGGTGAGGCCAGGTGGTACGAGCAGGGAGACTGGCATTTGTTGCCCGTTGCGCTACGTCCCACCATTCAGGCCCGCATTGTTGAAATGGTCGCTGACGATCAGGCGCTCTGGATGGCAACCGGCACCAAGGGCCTGTTTCGCGTTGACCGGTCCAGCGGCCAGATTCGAAATTACTCGTTTCAGACGGGTAACCCCGCTTCGCTGAGCAGTAACAAGCTGCTTTGTCTGTTCGACGACCCAATCGATAAACATATTCTCTGGATTGGTACGTCCGGCACTGGACTGTGCCGTTTCGACAAGCGAACGGGTAAGTCTCAACGCCTGACCAGGCAGAATGGTCTGCCGAATAACGTCATATACACGGCTATCCCCGACCGGCAGGGGTTTCTCTGGATCGCTACGAATCAGGGACTGTGCCGACTGAACCGACGGACGTTTGAAGTGCGTACGTTTACCCGCGACGATGGCCTGCCGGGCGACGAGTTTAACCGGTTCCACTTCCTGGTTCTTCCTGATGGACGTCTTATTCTGGGTGGCCTGAAAGGACTTATTTCGTTCAGACCGACTCAGTTGCGGGAGGATACGTACCAGCCCGTTACTGAGGTGACCGATATTGCGATCAACAATCAGTCGGTTAGCCCTGGACCCGGCTCTCTGATTGATACGCTGCCCGTGCAGATGGTTCAGCACCTGGAACTTGCCCACGATCAGAACTTCCTGACGGTACGTTTTGCGGCCTTGCAGTTCAACGGGCGCGACCAACTACGGTATCGCTATAAGCTGAGTCCGGTCAGCCGGGACTGGATTGTGACCAATCGGCCGGAAGCTACCTATACCAACCTCAGCCCCGGTACGTATACCCTACAACTGAACGTGACCAACACCTCGGGGCGCTGGAGTACGCACGTCAGAACCCTGACGATTACCATCCATCCGCCACTGTGGGCCACGTGGTGGGCGTATGTGCTGTATGCGTTGGCGCTGGGCGGGGGAGCGGCCGGCTTATTCCGTGTGTATCTGAAGCACAAACAAGCCCAGCAGCTTAAACTAATCGACGAGTTGAAGACCCGATTGTTTTCGAACATTACGCACGAATTTCGGACTCCGCTCACCCTGATTCTGGCCCCAACTGAGAAGCTGAAACAGAAGTGGCGCGACCCGGACGACGTACGCTGGCTGGGTGTGATCGAACGAAATGCACACCAGCTACTCGGGCTCATCAACCAGCTGATGGACCTGGCTAAGCTGGAAGCGCACGCTCTCCAGGTTGAAGAGGTGCGGGGTAATCTGGTTTCATTTGTCGAACAGGTGATTTTATCGTTCGAAGCTCAGGCCGAAGCCCGGTCGATTCAGCTCATCTTTCATCACGAAGATCTGCACGCTGAGTATTATTTCGATGCACGTAAACTCGAACGTATCGTGTATAATCTGGTGTCGAACGCCCTTAAATTTACGTCCGCCGGTGGGCAGGTTGATGTGCGTCTGACACCGGGCGTTACGTTGACCGTCACCGATACCGGAACGGGGATTCCCGAGTATAAGCTGGGTCGGATTTTTGACCGCTTTTATCAGGTCGACGATTCCAGTACCCGGCAGCAGGAGGGGACTGGTATTGGCCTGGCCCTGGTGAAAGAACTGGTTGACCTACAGAAAGGCACCATTAACGTAGTCAGCGATGTAGGGCGCGGAAGTTCGTTCATCGTGCACTTGCCGTATCTGCCCATTGCTCCGGGTACAGCACCGGCTGCGGTTGAAACGCCTATTGGTTCGGCCCCAACGCAGAAAGTCGACGCAGATTTCACGGATGAGCAGCCGGTTATCCTATTGGTTGAAGACAACGACGAATTGGCCGAGTTTATCGCCGACAGTTTATCCGATCGCTATCAGGTGTATCGGGCCGCTAACGGAGCCGTGGGCTGGGAACAAGCTATTGCCCTCCTTCCTGATTTAATTATCAGCGACGTATTGGTTCCGATCATGAACGGGTATACGCTCTGCGAGCAGATCAAGAAAGACCAGCGGACCAGTCATATTCCCGTTATGATCCTGACGGCAAAATCGTCCTACGACAGTCGAATTACGGGCTTATCAGCCGGTGCCGATGATTATTTGACCAAGCCGTTTCATGTGCAGGAGCTTCAGCTGCGGGTACGTAATCTGCTCGAACAGCGTCGACAGCTGCGGGATTGGATACATGCACGCCTGACCCGGGCCGACGAGCCTCTACCCAGCCTGGGCCCTGACTCCGCAACGAACGATCCCTTTCTGGATAGAGTATATGCCTTGCTGGAGGATCATCTGGACGATTCTTCCTTCCGGCCCGATGATCTGATCGAGCAAAGTGGATTGAGCCGAATGAGTTTACACCGCAAACTGAAGGCGCTGACGGGGATGTCGGCCGGAGAGATCATTCGGGCTTACCGGCTCAAACGAGCGGCTGAACTACTCGAACAGGGGCTTAGCAGCACCGAAACCGCGTACCGGGTTGGCTTCGAGAGCCCGGCTTATTTTACCAAACGTTTTCGGGAACAGTATCAGCTTACCCCATCGGAGTTTACAGCCGCCAAGGTCGCCAATCGAAAGAAGCCCGTTTAATGGTCAAGACGTAGCGATAATACGCATAGCAAGCCGGGAAGCGGAGTTGTATTCTGGTTTTCTGTTTATTGTTACGTATCGTTCGTCGGCTACCTTATCTGAAAGTCCATGACCCTATTACGTTCGAACGTAATAGGGTCATGGACTTTCAACGAGATTTCGGTATAGCTAATTGACCATTAAAACCGGTAGGATAAGGTCGTAACGAATTGGCGGGGTGGGATCGGCATGATGCTGTACCGGTCGTGGATCAGGTAATTCAGCGTATTGGCAATGTTCGATACCTTCGCCAACAGCGAGATTTTCCGGAAGCTGTACCCAGCCGAGAGGTCAATGGTTGTATAGCCAGTTAGCGGAATCAGGCGGCTGAATTCAGGCGTTTGTCCATACGTATTGTTGTTGCCTCCGTAGCGGGCACCGGTGTAAAAAGCGGTAGCGCCAACTTTCAGGCCCCGAAGCTGGGGAAGGTCGAACGTGTAGAAGATCGTGGCATTGGCTGTATGGGCGGGATTATTCGTTAACCGTTCCCCCTCAATCGGCGACCCTTTTAGCCGCGATGCTTTTGTATAGCGCATGTAGTTGTAGCCATAACCGGTAATAAAGAAGAAGTTTTTGGAAAGATTACCGGTGATGTCGACTTCCAGCCCATCGCTCGTGGTTTGTCCTGTAAACTCTTTGACGTTCGCATCGGTGTTTGGCGAACCATCCAGCTTGACAGGAGCCATCTGCGCGAAATTACTATTCACGATATGATAGACGCCCAGATTTGCGGTGATCCGTCCGCCAAACAAATCGTTCTTGACGCCTGCTTCGAACTGGTCAACTATAGACGGCTTCAGAATCTGCCCGTAAATGTCAAGGCCGGTATTGATGGTGAAGTTGTTGGCGTAGCTACCGAAGAAGGATGTTGACTGCGTTGGCTGGTAAATTAACGCGACTTTAGGCGAAAAAGCTGCATCCGTTTTCGTTTCGGCGGGGCCACGACTTTCGGTCTGGTTTCTCAGGTTGAGGATGGTCGTCTGTACCGTTTTTTGCTGTGACCAGCGCAATCCTGCCAGCAATTTGATTTTGTTCGTCAAACGGATCAGATCCTGGGCGTAGAAACCCGTCCGGACCGAGGGCGACGTAGTGCGGGAGATGGCGGTAGCATCCGGAATGTCTGTCCGCTGCTCATACAGGCCAGGGTTCAGAATATTAATTTTATCGTAGGTCGTAACGGTTACGCCATTGCTGGTGATGGTAAATGCATTGCTCACGCTGACGATACTTACCAGGTCACCACCTACCAGGAGCTGGTGACCAATGGAGCCCGTATTGAAGCGACCGTTCAAATTAACCTGCCCCGTGTAGTTATTCTCACCTGTTTTGGTCCGGCTTAATGATCGGCTCCAGTCACCATTAGCCGCGACGTTGTTGTTAGGAACGCCCGCGCCGTAGGCCGTGACCTTCGTGCCTTGGGCAGCGCCAATGACGTTCAGTTTCCAGCGGGAGTTCAGGCTGTGATCAACCGTGATCGAACCCGAGGTTTGGTCAACATTATTGTAAGCCCAAAGCGTGTTGATAAACCGCGAGCGGGGAATTGAGGTCGGAATGACCGCGTCCTGATCTTTATTCAATGAGCCCACGCCATTGTCGGGGGTTAGGTTCGACTGGAGATAGTCGCCCTGTAGCAGCACCGTTGTTCTGCTGCCGAGTTTGTAAAGTAGCGACGGACTGACATACACACGGTTGGTTTTTACCACATCCCGGTAACTCTTCGCGTTTTCATACGTACCTACCACCCGGAACGCCAGGTTTTTTGAAAGAGGCCCGTACACGTCTACGGTGGGTTTATATAGGTTATAGCTTCCGACCCGCATCGACGCTTCCCCACCAAAATTGAATTTCGGCTTTTTGGTGATCATGTTGATAATCAGGCCGCCTGATACGTTTCCGTACAATAGTGAAGAGCTTCCTTTCAGCACTTCGACCGACTCCAGCGTACTGGCATCCGGAAAGCCCATGGTGTTGGTGATGACCCCATTTTTAAAGATGCTGCCACCAGCACCGGCAATACCGATGCTGTAGCCGCGCGCCGAAAACGTTTCAGCTACTCCGCCCCGCTGCTGAGTCAGCGAAACGCCACTTACGTTCCTAATCGCATCGCCCAGCCGGGAAATCTGCTGATTCTCAATAACTACGCTGCTTACTTTACCCGTCATCTGTGGCAGATCCAAAGGAGCAATACCCGCTTTGCCGATTTGCACGGCCTTATTTGATCCGGTTACTTCAACTTCGGTAAGTTGAGCCGCGTTCTCGACCAGTGCAAAATTCGCCTGACTAACCTGACCAGCCTGTACAGTGATGGTTTTTTCCTGCGTTTGCAGCCCTACCGAAGAAACCCGCAGGGTGTAAGTGCCGGAGGGCACGTTCTTTAGCTGATAAGAGCCATCTTCGGCGGTAACCGAACCCCGGCGAATTTCCCGGAGTCCGACGGTAACATACCCAGCCGGTAAGCCTTCGTTACTGGTAATTATGCCCTTAATGGAACCGTGTGTTTGCGCAGCCGCTGGTACGGTAGCCAGCAAAACAAAGAGCAAAACAAAAGCGGTACTGTAGTAAAATAAACGCATCTATTTAGAATTAATATAAACAGACGCAAAGATGGAACTTGGATCAATAGAAATAAAGCTATTTAGACCAATTATTAACAAGCTCTTGGTATTGGGCTATACTATCCGGGTTAAATGAAAATAAGTCGAGATATTGGAAGGGGCGTTACGTCCCGTTGCGGCTATTAGCGCTACGTGTTGCCGATAAATGATGCGTTCCCTAGGATACGTAGTAATTGGAGCGGAAGAAACGGCGGTCAGCCGGCAACTGAGTTTAACCGACGGAACATCAGCTTACCTGCACAACGCGGGCGGTTACCAGCAGTTGGCCCAGATGGCGGGTCGTGTGTTCGGCCGCGTGTACAAACAGGCCGATCACCGTTGAAGGAAGCTGAGCACGGCCAACGGGCCGGGGCTCAGTCAGCGTTTGTTCTCCCGTTTCGCGCAGTTGAGCAATTGCCCAATCAACTTGCCTGTTAAACTGATCGACTAAGTTTGGCACAGAAACCGGTAGGTCGGTCGCTTTACCCTCCAACGCCAGGGCAGCTAACTGGTCGGAAGAAAGGGCTTCGCCACGGGCGTAGGTAAACAATCTATCCAGCACGCCCGTGAGGTGTTGTAGATGAAAGCCGACCGAAGCCACGCCCGACGGACGTACCCAAAGTAAGGCGTCAGGGAAATCAGCGAGTAAGGCGTTTACCTCTTCGCGCGCTTGCAAAAGGGCATGCGCTACGGGCTGAAGAAGCGGAGGGATGTCTGGCAAGGGACCACGCAACCAGACTTCACGAGTTTCGATAGGAGGCATTCGTTGTAACGCTTAAATAACCGTACCGCCATCAGCGTAGAACAAACTACCCGTGCTGTAGGACGATGCGTCTGAAGCCAGAAACAACGCCAGTGGGCTGATTTCGTCGGTCGCTCCCATACGGGCGATGGGCAAACGTTTCGTAAAGTGATCCAGAATTTGTTCGTTCTGCCAGAGCGCCTGACTGAACTTCGTTTTAATCAGGCCGGGGCAAATGGCATTGACGCGAATACCATCGGGTCCCCACTCTTTCGCCAGTACTTTCGTGAGCATGTTCAGGGATGCCTTGCTGACGCTGTACATTCCTAAGCCGGGGTCCGGTGTATGACCCGCAATGCTGCTCATCATGATTATACTGCCGCCCCCGCGGGCTTTCATGCTGGGATAACATAGTTTGCTGAGTTCGAACGGAGCTTTTACGTTCGCCTGCATGATCTTGTCAAAAGCCGCACCGTCGCAATCGAGCGAGGGGCCGAAAACTGGATTCGAAGCCGCATTGTTGACTAATATATCAATGCCGCCGTACACTGCCAGTGTTTTGTCGACCAGTTGCTGAAGCTGGCCCATGTCGCCTACGTGGGCGGCTATGCCCGTAGCATCGCCCCCTTCAGCTCGTATGTCACTGGCTAACGTATCGCAGGCATCCTGTTTGCGGCTGCTTACTACCACTTTAGCACCGAAGCGGGCGTAAAGCCGGGCAATGTCTTCACCAATACCTTTGCTGGCACCGGTTATAATAGCAACCTTGCCAGTCAGATTGAACAAGGCTTTCTCGGTTACAGAAACGGGTTGGGATTCCATGTACGAAAATTCGGGGTATACCAGGACGTAGCTCAGTTGTTCTGATTACTGCTCAAAAAAGCAAACCGTACCGCCGACCCAGTCTTTGTTTTTATTGAAATTAACGCCGATCATCTCCCCGCGGCTTAAGCGGCTCAGGTTCGTCAGCAGCGTCGGTCTGGCATCTTCCTGGGGCCAGATAAACAGCATCCGAATTTCGCACTTGACCAGGCCGTCGGGCGATTGAATAACCGGCTCGTACTTCACCTTGCGCTGGAGCAGAAATTCATGTCGCTTATGAGCCGGAATGGCGTCTAAATCCTCGGTGGTGACGTTGATCTTAACCCCACTTCCCGCAAAGGAAAACAACGGTTTTAGGACGTAATTGTCTAGATCCGCTGGATACTCGTTTAGGTCAGAAAGAAAGTAACTGGCCGGAATATACGGACCTTTGAGCAGGGGTAGGGTGTACTTACTAATGCGGAAAAACCAGTTCGGGTGCCCAATCCATTCGACGTCTACGTCGTCGGTAAGCTGAAAGTTGGTTTGTAGATCGGGGAAGTTTTGCAGATCATCGAAGATAAGCCGGTTATAGATGCGTTTGATCGGTATGTGCCGACCGTCTTTCTCGTAAAACAGTTGCCGACCTTCTTTTTTGATCTTCGTCAGGCAGACCGGAGCAATGCCCAGCGCCTGTTGAGTTAGGGTAAAGTCAATTCGCGTTTTCTGCTTCTCGGGGTAGATTTCCAGCAAAATTACCTCTTCGGGGTTGCAGTCGCCCACCATCATCTGCCGCAGCCGTTCCCAATACACCTGATTGTCTGCTACATTGAATAAGTGCGAAAGCGTAACCGGAATGGGATAGTTGGCGCGGAAACGGTCGGCCAGGTAGGGCTGAAAACCGTACAGCGATGGAAATCCTTGCAGTTCGATCAACTGCGGAACAAGCTCACCGGCATCGTCTTTACAGACTGCAAAGTCGATTACCAGAAACTGCGGGTGAGCATCCTCGTTGGGAACTCGCTGCTCGTTTGGAATTGCATTCTCGGTTAAGCCTTTAAAGTTGTCGTCCGTGATCACGTTTACGATATCGTCACAGGCCACAAGCAGCTTATCGGTGAGGGCTTTGGGAACAAAGACCGGCGTTTCGGCAATGCGAAAATCCAGCTGGCCGGGCAAATCGGCGTCAATAGACGCTAGAAAAGCCTGGTACTTATCCGGGTTAAAGGCTTGATTGAAGGCCTGGCGAACGGGTTTAATCATAACGTGCTTGTGTCAGTCCGCAATGGGCAGCTCACTAACAGCGGTTTGGTAGCGCTGTTAGTGGGCCAGATCAATTATTTAAACCGCTTCGGTTTCTTCGATTTCCTGTGACAGTGACCGAATGGCCTGCCGCAGGAAACCGGGCAGAATGACCGATGACGTCAGCGCTATTTTAGTCGGGTCCTGAAGGTAAGCGACCATATCATTGTATTTCTCCTGACCGAAGTTCAGAACAATGTGGTTGCGTTTTTCGTCCGTAAGGAAATACCGTAGCATCCCCTCGTTGTCGGCTTCCGGGTGGAACTGCGTGCCAATAATCTCATCTGAGAAGCGGATGGCCATCACAGCGCGCTCCAATGGAACATGGGGCCGGTCTTTTTCCAGGCACAGGATAGACGCTCCCAGATCGTTCAGGCGTTCATTGTTGGGTTCCGTAATCTGATAATCGCGAGAGTCGACAGCATAGAACGGCTCGGGCAATTCATTTAACAGCAAATCCGTAAATCCTTCATCGACCTTGTGAACGGGGAAAATGCCGAACGAAGTCGACTTCCGTTTGCTCAGCAGACCCAGCTCCAGGTGGCGAACCACGAGCTGGAACGAATGGCAGATCAGAAATACGTATTTCTTCCGCTCGTTGTGAAGATTCCAGTCGAATAACTGGTCGATCAACTCAAAATACGGCTGTTCCCAGGCTTCCTCCGAGGGCATCGGACTTCCCGGGCCGCCCGAAGAAATATACACATCGTAGGTCAGATCGGGAATTTCGTTGTTAGTACGAACATCAAAAATATCGAATGCCAGTTCAGCACGATCATTTCCCTGTACGTTCCGAATCAAGTGCAAAATACAGCGCATGCCTTCGTTGGCGTGGCTGTTATTCATGTCCAGAACGGCAATTTTTACTAAGCTCATGATGATAAGTTACGGCGTAACGTTTGCAGTAGGTATCCGCCTAAAAATAACTACCGTATCCCTAAAGAAGTTTCGTCAACGATATAATCCACAACGCGTTTGAGGTCGTTGGTCTGCTGGTAAACGGCTAACTGGCGGTCGGCCCCGGTTCCCATCTCCAGAATCTTTAAGACGTATTCGCACTCCGCCCGGTTACCTAATTCATCCACAACATCGTCAATAAAATTGAGCAACTCATGAATAAGGGCATGGGTCGGCACTTCTTCCTGCTTGCCAAAATCGATCAGTTTGCCTTCGATACCGTAGCGGGCGGCCCGCCATTTATTTTCGTTGATCAGGATGCGCCGGTACGGCCGGAAGTTCAGATTCTGTTTGTGCAGCTTGTAAATTTTGGCCACCAGCGCCTGCATGATAGCCGCCAGACAGATGGTTTCGTCAACCCGCATGGGTACGTCGCAGATGCGGAATTCGATGGTGTCGAAAAAAGGGTGCAGCCGGATGTCCCACCAGATTTTTTTGCCATTGTCGATACAGCCGGTTTTAACGAGCAGACTCAGGTATTCGTCGTATTCGGCCGCCGAAGAGAAGTAGTCGGGGATGCCGGTTCTGGGAAACTTGTCGAACACCTTCGAGCGGTACGATTTGAAGCCGGTGTTACGTCCCCGCCAGAACGGAGAGTTAGTGGATAGCGCGTAGATATGGGGCAAAAAATACCGCACCGCGTTCATAATCTGGATGCCCTCGTTTCGACTTTCGATGCCTACGTGGACGTGCAGACCGAAAATCAGGTTTGACCGCGCTACGTCGCGCAGCTCGTCAATCAGCTGGTCGTAGCGTTCGTTGGGCGTGATGAGCTGATCCTGCCAGTCGGAGAAGGGGTGCGTACCGGCGGCTGCGATCTTCAGGTTTTGCTGTTCCGCCAGTTCAATAATCATCTTCCGGAGATACGTAACCTCCTGACGTGCATCGTGGATGTTGTTGCAAATATTGGTGCCCACTTCGACGACTGCCTGGTGCATTTCGGCTTTAACGCGCTCCTGAAGCACAATTTTTCCGCCTTCTACAATCTTCGACATGTGCGAACGCAACTCGCCGGTATGGGGGTCAATAGTTTGAAATTCTTCTTCAATCCCTAATGTGAATATCGGCATGGGCTCTGGCTTTTCGGGTGTCTTTTGCGAATCTAGACTAATACTACTAAAAAGAGGGATTTATAGTTAATAGAGCCTTTGACTTTTATTTGGCTTTTACCATAGTTTTAGACGTAATGCTTTGATAAAGAGCAGCGGCTTACGAAGGATAAGTAAGGGTTCGTCTATGCTGCTGTGTCCTGAATCTCTGTTCAGGGGGCTGCTAAAGCTGTTCTCGGTTATATAGGAGCGATTATGTAGTGAATCCAATTCGTGTCCTGTATAACAAGTAGAAACCGGCTCCGTCAAGACAAGAATGCATTGTAGGTTAACACGAATAAGGCTAGCAGGAAAGCTTTGCTGTTCCCTAACGGGCAGGTTTTTAGTGATTTTATGTCCGCTTAGTAACTATACCGGTTTATTGGAAAGGTGGCTATTAGATCAGTATTTTAACTAAGTAGCTTTACAAACAGTATAACTTATTAATACTTAAAATAACTGCTTATTTATGAAACATATCTTTACATCTCTCCTCTTGCTGACCTGTGTGACAGGACGACTAACCACCGTTCATGCTCAGACGAACTGCTCCAGTTTCACCGTTTCTGTCAACAACAATGGGCCTCTGACCTGTACGCAAACCAGCGTTCGGTTGACCGTACCTTCGGCTGGTAACAACGCTACCTATGTCTTTACTGGGCCCTCCTCGGCTACTCAAACCAATGGGACCAGCAGTCGGATGGCCACTGTCAGTCAGCCTGGGGAGTACACCGTGCTGGTGACTAACGCTCAGGGCTGCACCGCTACGGCTACGACCCTGGTGGGAAACAATACAGCTGCTCCTGAGAACATAACCCTGAATAACAATGGCCCCCTAACCTGCGCTAAGACCAGCGTTCGATTGACTGTCTCTTCGGCTGGAAACAACGCTACTTATGCCTTCAGTGGACCTGAACCTTTCGGTCAGCCTACTGGCACTAGCAGCCGGACGGCCACCACCAGTCAGCTTGGGGAGTACACCGTGCTGGTGACTAACGCTCAGGGCTGCACCGCTACGGCTACGACCCTGGTGGAAAGCAATACAGCCGCTCCTGAGAACGTACTGGATAACAATGGGCCTCTGACCTGTACGCAAACCAGCGTTCGGTTGACCGTACCTTCGGCTGGTAACAACGCTACCTATGTCTTTACTGGGCCCTCCTCGGCTACTCAAACCAATGGGACCAGCAGTCGGACGGCCACCGTCAACCAACCCGGCAACTACACTGTTCTGATCACCAACGCTCAGGGCTGCACCGCTACGGCTACGACCCTGGTGGAAATCAACACTGATCCGCCCCGCAACCTAAGCCTAAGTGTAAGCAATGTACTGACCTGCGCTCAGCCAACAGCGGAGTTAAACGCTAGCAGTGGCGGTGTTGGTAATCCGAGTCTGGTTATAACCGGACCAGGAAACCAGAGTTACTCAGCCAGCACGGCCACTGTCAGCAAGCCTGGAGAGTATACCCTGACGGCTACTCGAAATAATAACGGCTGCAGTGCTACTCAAACAGTAACCGTAGAAAGTAATACAACGGCTCCTGAGAACGTAACGCTGACTAACAACGGGCCCCTGACCTGTGCCAAGACCACCGTCCAGCTTACTGCTGGAAGTAGCACCAGCGGCCCACTGAACTACAGCTTTACAGGCGCTAACCCTATCACTCAGGATGGAAGTTCTCTGGCTACGGTGACCAGTGCGGGTTCCTACACGGTCACGGTAAGCGGCACTAATGGCTGCACCGCTACGGCTACAACCGAAGTAGGCTTCAGCTTGGATGGACCCACTATCGACCTGACTAACAACGGCCCCTTGTCGTTTACCAACACCAGCGTTACCCTAAGCGCTACAGCAGGGCAAGGCTACAGCTATACCTTCAGCAATGGAGCCGTTTACCCAGGTAGTGGCAACACGGCTACGGTCAACACGGCGGGCGTCTACTCAGTGACGGTGACTCGACAGGACAACGGCTGTAGCACGATAGCCTCCACGACGGTATTAGGTGGTAACAACCCCACCGTATGCCGGGGCGGAACGGCGGTGATTAACGTAGCGGTGGAGGGTGCTCCTATGAAGTACGAGTGGTACAAGAATAGTCTCACTACACCCAAGCTCATGGAGACACCTCAACTGTTTCGGGGGACGGCTACAGCAAGTCTTACGTTAATTAATGCGCAGAGTAATACCCAGGGTAACTTCTATCTAAAAGTCACCTACAGCTCAGGCACCGTCAGGGTCTACGGCCCATACCGCTTAACGGTAGATGCTAGCTGCCGGGCCAGAGAGGTGGCGAGTCTGGAAATCCCCTTGCAGGTAGATCTAGCGCCTAACCCCATCCAGGAGGACCGCATACGAGCCGTAGTGCGCGGGGCTGAGGGACGTACGCTGCAACTTGAACTGGTTGATTTAAGCGGTAAGCCTATCCGTCAACAACGCTGGCAGCAAGCTGACAGTCAACAACTGATCGATTGGGATATGCAGGCATATAGCTCAGGAGTGTATGTTTTGCAGGCAATAAGCGAAGGCAATGCCGGGCTGCCTGCTCAGCGGCAGAGTGTGAAAGTGGTTAAGCCGTAGGCTGTTACGTAGTGCCTGCCAGATGTCATTAACAAGAACGTCCGACTGTAATTAACAGTCGGACGTTCTTGTGTAAAAGCGCACAAGTGAATGGCTAACCGGCCATAGTTGGGTCACTCTGCCCGCCACCAGAATCTGTACCGCCAATGTTTACCGCTTTGATTTCACCGGAGCCGGCTGCTTCCCGGTACTGAAAATGACGATGGATATAGGCCACTGCATCGGGGTCGGTGTTTAGGTAAAAGCCGTTTTCGTCCCGTTTCTGGATAGCTGTGCTTTTTGGCGTAAAATCCTGAACGCGCTTTAAATAATTGCGTTTCTTCAGATCGCCATGCCAAAGGTGGTACAAGTTACCGGGTACGTATCCTACCTTACCCTGAACCCGTCTGAACCATTCGGTCTGCCACTCCGCGATGTAAGCCAACTCCTGCGGGTGTTTAAACGACTCCCGAATGGACTTGTTTACAATATCTCCCGCCGATGCATAGGCGATAATACCATCGCCCCCGCCAATCAAGGCTCGATCGAATAAAGGTTGCTTGATAAGTAATTCCCGACGGGCTCCCCAGGCTAATCCAACATGTCCTCGTTCATCATACGACTGATTGAAGATGTGCCGACCCTGATCGGCAAAGTTAGCACTGTAGGACCGCCATATATTTTTCTCTTGCCTTTTCAGATATGACCAGGCTGTCGTTTTTTCCAGCCAATAGGAAGGCTCGGTTTCGTCACGGTTCAAGTGAACGCAATACTCGAAAGGCTGCAACACGTTCAGGCCGGATCCGAACTGCTGAACGCTATTCACCAGCCAGTTTTTGTTGGTGAACAGAACGTCGGCGTCGATCCAGAAAACGTACTTGAAACGGTCGGGCAGCTTTTCGATGATCTTGTTGAGCAGCGTTTCTTTATGCCAGAGCAGCGTACCGGTTCTGAGCCGCTCAATCCACGGCGATTCGGGAAGCTCATAAGCCGCATTGCCAATCGCAAGTTCAATAATTCGGTGATTCAGATGCTTTATCGTTTCGTACCATTGATGAAAAACCTTCAGGCGATAAGGAGAACGGGTGGGGTTAAAAAAACAGGAGATTACCACGGCCTCATCATGATCCGTATAGGCAGCGCGGGAGGGCGGTAAGCTCTTAAGAAACAGCTTCATGGGGTGTTCTTTTGCCGCGATAAGGTACGCAATTCCAGACCAATTTTGTCTATTACCTAAGCCAGGTGAATTCTGGATCGCACTTAATTCACGTTGAATATCCGTAACACCTTTGTTGCCGAGTAGTCTGTTGAGTTTCTCAACAAAGAATAAATCCAGGTGACTCCTGTTAATGAGTAACGTAGCGTTGTCGCGTACGGTTACGACAACTTTGGCTCAACCCATAGCACTGTCAGACAGGCAAGAAAAAGAACCAGCCACGCCCATTCCGGCAGTTCAGCGTAGGTTATCGTCGCTTCGTTTGCAGATGAGGCTGTCTGGTAGCGTGCGTGGGCACGCACAAACTGACTTACAACCTTCCGCTGAGCCACCTGATCGGCTGGATTTAACCCACTGACGTAAATCGCCAGGGTATCAGCCACGGGCTGCCAGCCTGTCTGACTAGGGAAAAGTAAGCCTTGTGCGGATTGTTCATTTACCGGCGCGGTCGTAAGCCGAACCGTATCCGGCCCAACCAACATCGTTGAGGGCTTTCGGCTCGGATTATTCACCAGAATTGGATTTGGCAAGCCTTTGTAAACGGGTGCGTCGATTTGAACGGTGTTTCGGTTTGGGCCCGTCAGCCGGGCCAGTACGGCTGTCCAGATGCGGTTATACGTAACGGTATCACCACTAAGCGATAGGGGAAAGGTTTCGCTCAGTAAGCTAACCCCCACCCGACCCGCCGTTTGCTGGACAGCGACCGGGTAACCCACAACGGTAAATTGATTGGCGGCATCGGCAAAGCGATAGGGCAACGCCGTTAAGCCCTCGCTAATGGGAACAAGGGGTTCATTCGATGTTTTGCGAACCTGCCACCGGCTGCCCATTGCCTGATTGATCACCCGACAGTCGGCTTCGGGATCGGTCAGGCTAGTGAACAGCACCGACTTGCCTTCGGAAATGGCTTTTCGTATGATTGCACTGCCAGCCTCACTTGGCTCGGTAACGATAAGATCCGGGGTTTTTGACGGTGACTTGCCCGACTTATTAATGCGAACGTCGCTGGTTATGTTCTTTGAGAGTGACGTGGTGAGCTGCACGGTATGGCCCTGTTTGCCGAGCCAGTTCGCCAGTGTCTTGCTCTCGAAGTCGGGGCCGTTTACGATAAACTGGACAGTCAAGGGCTGCGTTGGCCGGGAGAAAAAGCGCAGTGTAGCGATGGACGAACCGCCAAGGGTTAACTCCGCCTGCGTACGTCCACGAGCGAAGGCCGGAAACTGGAGAGCGAACGTATTAGCGCCCGTGTGCAGCTTGACACTGTCCAGCGTACGATTTCCGTAGCGAAGGGCAAGCCGTTGATTACCCGACGACCAGATTCGGCCTGTTACGTGCTGTAACTCGCCCTGCTGAAGAAAACCTTTCCACCGCAGGTCACTAACCCGATCGGGCTGGTTATAGGGAATCCAGTGCAGAGCCGTCTGGCTAAGTTGAGCAAGGGTGGCTGCCGGAAAATCCTGCCCTACCAACGTAACGGAGTCGTAAGTGGCTTTCAGGTTTCGGGCCGAGAAGCTGTCGCGAATCCGCAGACTGTCCCTGACGTGCCGCACAAACTCGCCAGGCACCTCATTGCCAACCAGGAGCACATGTGTAGCGGGATGGGACTTCGGCCAGCGTATTTGAAGGAAGTACCCAGCCAGCAGAAGCCAAAGCAACAGATTCAGCCCGGCCCGAATCCATTTACGCTCCGTCGACAGGGTTGAATTGCGGACAATCAGCCCTAGCTGACCAATGATCAGTACGAACAGAACGAGCCCAATAACCCAATTAATAGGTTCACTCCAGTTTATTGATGTATGCATTCAGTGTAATCTGTCCGGGCTGGCGTACCAGTGGCCACATCCGGTGAAAAATACAGAACTTATTACTTTAAATGCCGCCAGAACGCTTTTCGCAGGCGTTGATCGCTCACGTAAGCTGGACCAGTACGTTCGGTTGCCCCACTTAAGGCGTAAAGCTTTGTTTTCAACTGCGTGCGTTCCTGATCAGAAACAGGCTTTCCGCCCGCCATCTTTTGCAGCGAGGCCAGTACCGACCAGTTTTGCAGGCCACTGTTGACGACCCGATCAGCCAATGCATTGCCCAGCTGCTGCACGGATTGGCGTTGCTGCGCGGTAAGCGTCTTGAGTTCAATATAGCCCAATACCTGCGCCACCAACAATTCGATACGTTCCTGACTGTAGGCACGTTCCTGTTTAAACGCAGACGTTACGTTCTTCAGCTCGCCTGTCAGTCGGGTTTCTTTTTCTTTGATTGGGGGCGGATCGAAGCCCGTTTTCTTTACGTACGACCGGGCTTTTTGCTGCGATAGCTTCAGGTATTCTAAGGCTTTCTTCTCAAACGGAAGGGCTTTTTCGGGTTCGTACAGACGCAGATGCAGCTCCGACTGCCACATGTTTTCCAACGCCATCTTCAGCAGGCTGCGCGTCGATTGCTCATGGAACGTATTGGTTTCGGCGTTGTCGTGGGAGTGCATGTACTGCTCCATCAGCGCGGCCAGCGGGTCTTTACTGTCATCGGCAGTGCCGCCACCGTGATCGTGGTTATGGCCGTGTTCCTCGTGCTCGTCCTTATGGTGCTCAGCCCCGTGCTCACCCTCGCCTTTGTCGTGATCGTGCATGTAGCCCGCCAGCGGATTTTCGTCGTCATCGGCCGGGCCAGCGTGCCCGCCACCAATTGACGTTTCAAATTCTTCGCCCAGGAACTGACCGTACCGCAGCCGTAAGGCTTTCTGATCAAAACCGACCTCGTTCGACATACTGTTGAACGACTTTACAGGTATCTTTTTCCGGCCGGCAATTAATTTCTCCGTATCGATGATGATCTGCCGCTGACTCCGGAAGTACTCCGGCATAATATTCACCGCCATCGTGGCCAGAGCACTTTCTTCGACCTGAGTCGTGTCTTTATAAACAATAAAGTAGGTGTCCGACTTTGTGAAGTTTGGGTCGGGCTGGCGATTGTCGAATGCGGCCCAGTAATAATATAGTTCGTCGCCGGGCGCAAAGTTCAAGGCGTTCAGATCAAGCGTTTTGCTGAGTCGTGCCTCTTTGAAATTCGCCTGTCCAAGCGGCATGCGTACCTCCCGGAACTTCACGTTCTCGCCCGAACCACGGGCTACGGTGGCCACCATAAAGGCCTGTGATACGTTGAAATCGTCCGTGAATTTTGCGGCTACGGTTAGTGTTTTTGAATCTTTGAGGTAATGAAAGCGGTAGAGCTCTTTAGCTTCCGGCTCGATCTTCGGCGCTAAATCGGGTTTGGCTTCGAGCCGGTAAAAGTCGGATTGATAGATCAACGAGTCCCGATCCCGCTTTTTATCGTGCCAGTAAGCTTTAATGGCGTACAAGCCCGAACTCACCAGCCGGTCCTGATACGTAAATACGTCTCCAGTCTGGCGAAAGGCTAATTCCTGACCGCGGCTGTTGACCAACCGCACGGTTACCTGCTCCTGATCGCTAAACCTGAGCCGCCAGGTCAGTGCTGCTCCCACAATCGTTGATACGTTGAGGTTACCGGAGTTGATTTCGGGCAGTCGGGTATACGCCGGAGGCTGAACGCGTAAATCGGCTGATCGAAACGAGGGCACAACCGGCTCACGCGCTCTGTCAACTGCCGACAGGAGGGCCTGTTTCTGCGGAGCCTGCGGATTCTTATCGAGCAAAGGATAGCCAATGTGGATAGCCAGGGCCGCTAGTAATACCGCTCCATATAATCCTGCTTTTGACAACACCACCTGCGGAGGTCGGACGTTCTGTACCTGCTCACCCAGGCGTTCGAGTTGCAGCCGTTCGGCCAGGTTTAGCGGTGATTTTGTCAGGAGTGGTAAACTATACTCTACATCACCAACGGTTTGATGAATCAACCGGATCGCCTGGGGCTTCTTGTCCTGATAAAGCCGACTCAGAAAAATACCCACGCCCAGCCCGGCAAACCCGGCCAGAATGGACCAGATTGGGGACGTAACAAAGGTCGCCGTCAGCAGGTAAGCGGATACAGCCAGTAATCCAGACCGCAGCAACGCATTGGCGTAAAGCTGATACGTAACAGACGATATAAGGCGGTTGATTTCCTTCATGCGTTTTTGGTCAAAGCAAGCCAGCGTTCAAGCACGAGTAAAACGGTCAGCAGCAGCAACAGTGCCTGTTGAATTCCGGCCTGTTGCGTTACGTTACGTTTGGGCGATGGAATAAATAAGGCGTTCAGCGCCGACTGGCTCAGGGGCTGATGAGTAGGGTTGAGGACATACTGCTGAATGAATTGTTGCCCAAGCCACTCCGGCAACTGGCCCGACGCCACCCGTTCTGACGTTTGTGGCGTTAACGTTTCGTTCGTATAAATAACATTGTTCGTCGCCACAGCCTGATCCGGACCCGATACGATATAAAGCGTTTGCGGGGCCGTTCGGTTCGCCAGCGCGGTCTGATCCGTCAGTACCCAGTTATACGCTTGGTTTGGGGCCGGTCTTTCATCGATGATCAGATCAAGGGCATACACATCACTTAACGCAGCCAGGGCCGCTTTGACCGTTTGTCGTTCGCGTAAATTACGGTAGCTGAGTAGTACGCGCACACTGCCCGTAAGCGCCGGAGTCGGCCGAAATTTTACCGTTGGGTCAAGCGTTTCGTTACTCGTCAACTTACCAGCTCGATTTACGAACAGCTTTTTATTGGCTCGAACGGCAAGATAAGGCCGTGCCGGGGTTGTTGAATCCGGCACACTGTGCAATTGAAACGTAGCGGGAACTGTGATGGCCGGTAGGTCTGCCAGTTCCTGATCGTTGACCAGATACGTATGTAGCTCGGTGGTTTCGGAAGGCAGTTGATTGATGGCTGTTTGTAACGTCAGCGCATTGAATTGCGTCGAATTGGCGAGACTGCTAAGGGGCGTGGTATAAACGGGTAACTGGTCATGTATCCAGTAAACGGATTCGCCTTTCTTCTGTGCTTCGTCGAGTTCGAACTTAAAATTATTCGCAACCAGGGTGCTGGGCTGCACCAGATGGATGCGCTGACTCGCTTTCGATTGATCGAACCAGTGGAGAACGGGCTGACTCAGTAAAAGAGCTACCAGCAGTAAAAGTAAGCAGCGAACAATCAGCAAAGCGATGTTATCAAGCCGCAGTCCCCGACTCTGCTGCTGATCTTTTTCGGTAAGCCATTGGGTGGCCGCCCAGGGCAATAGCTTTCCTCGCTTCTGGTGCCAGAAGTGGATGACCACCGGAATGGCTACGGCCAAGGCTCCCCACAATAAATACGGCTCAACAAACTGCATGATACATTAACTGATCAAGAATTTTTTCAGTACCAGGGCCAACGGGTCGCTCAACCGAGTGCGGATGAGCCGAACGTGCGGAATACGCAGGCCCTCTTCCAGCGAAGTCATGTAGTCCGAAGCTCTCTGCTGCACCGTTTCGCGCACTGCATCGGCTTGCAATTCAACTTCTTTACCGGTCTCCAGGTCCTGGAATCGGTAAAAGCCGCTGAGGTTGAAATCAAGCTCCTGATCGCCCAGGATCTGAAAAATAACAATCTCCCGACGCGGCCCGGCTACGCTCCGAATGAGACGGAGCCACTCATCGTTCACCTGTAAGAAATCGGAGGCTATGATAAGCAGTTCGCTTTGCTTTCGGCTGAACTCCGGGAACGATGTTCCCTCGTTTTGCCAGCTTCCCGATGCCTTGGCCTGTTCGAGCATAGCCACAATTTTCTGAAACGCCTGTCTGCCCGCGGGAACCAGGGTCTGTACGCTGCCGTGCAGCAGCGTGTACAGGCTTAGCTGATCGCCCTGGCGGTTAGCGAGATATGCCAGCGAGGCCAGCAAAAGTTTGGCGTAGTTTAACCGGCTAATATTCGCTTCGGTATAGTTCATCGAGCCCGATAGGTCGAGCAGCAGCCGAACCTGCTGGTTGCTTTCGGTAGCCGATTCGCGGACCAGATATTGACTCGTTTTGGCAAATAGCTTCCAGTCAATCCGTTTTGGGTCGTCGCCCGGCGTGTAATGCCGAAATTGTTCAAACTCGGTACCTATACCTGATCGGCGACTGGTCTGTATACCCAGCAACAGCTCATCGCTGACCAGTTTTCCGGCCAGTTGCAGGTTATTCAGTTTAATGAGGTCAGTCGTTAGCATAGAGCCTTAACAGGAAAGTCAGTGATAAGCGCCAGCGGTTATTTAACAGACTGCAGCAACTCGCTAATCACCTTATCCGTGGTAACGCCCTCGGCTTCGGCCCGGAAATTCAGCGTGATCCGATGACGGAGCACGGGAAACGCTAGCGTTTTGATGTCTTCCGGAATCACCGAAAACCGTTCGTTCAGCACGGCGCGGGCTTTGGCGCAAAGCACCAGGGCCTGACCAGCCCGAGGGCCCGCGCCCCATTCACCCCATTGTTTCACAAAGGTTGAAGGACTGTCTTGTGGGCGGGTTGCCCGTACCAGGCGGTTAATGTACTCAATGAGCTCGTCGCTGATATGAACCTGCCGGGTCAGGCTTTGCAGATCAATGATGTCCTGATCGGAGAGGACCGTGTGTAGCTCAGGCCGGTTTGTTCCCGTCGTACTTTTCAATACGTCGAGTTCTTCGCGCTCGGACGGATAACTCAGCTTGATATACAGCAGAAACCGGTCGAGCTGCGCTTCGGGTAGGGGATACGTACCCGCCTGCTCAATGGGGTTCTGCGTAGCAATGATCAGGAACGGACGGGGCAATGGGTAGTCGTTGCCGCCGTAGGTAACCTTGTATTCCTGCATCGCTTCGAGCATGGCCGCCTGCGTTTTGGGCGGAGTCCGGTTGATTTCGTCGGCCAGCACTACGTTGGCGAACAGAGGTCCTTTGTTGAAGACAAAGACTTTGTGGCCTGTTTCGTGATCATCCTCCAGGATCTCCGTACCGACGATGTCGCCCGGCATCAGGTCAGGGGTGAACTGGATGCGTTTGAACCGCATAGCCAGCGCGTCGGACATGGTTTTGACCATGAGTGTTTTGGCCAGTCCGGGAACTCCTTCGAGCAGGCAGTGACCGCCTGCCAGGAGCGAAATCAGCACTTCGCTGATGGCCTCCTGCTGTCCGATAATGACCTTTCCAATCTCTTTGCGTAACTGCGGCAGTTTGGCTACCAGGGTTTTGTAGTGGGTTAAGTCTGTTGATTCCAAAATCTCCAATTTATCAGGTTGTCTCTTCATGCATTTGGCAGCTGTTACTACGCTGTTAAGGCGTAGGTCACGATGTTGATGCCAAACTTGGTATTGTCTTCGGCGAGGAAGCGTTTATTCCGGAAATCGTAATCCCACTCGCAGCCGTAGTCTTTGTTGCTGTATAAAACGCCGATACGTCCATTAATCGTGACGGCTTTCAGGTAGTCGTGTACCAGATCGTCGCCCCAGCCATTCAACTCAAACGACGTAGTTGGAGGGCCATCGTCAAACTTGAAAAAACAGGTATAGAGCGGATGGTTATTCGGAATCTTCTGTAAGGCTTTCGGCCCAAAGGTGCGGGCCATCTCCTGCTCGAACGATCTGGCAAATAAGCCGTCGACATCGTGGTTGCAGTCGTCAACAAACACGAAACCGCCATTCTGAACGTAACGTCGGAAGTGATCCCGCTCCTGCCCCGAAAACTCGACCAGCTTATGACCGCTGAGGTAACAAAACGGACTTTTAAATAAATCCGGGCTACTTAACTGTACGACCTTCTCTTTCTGGTCAACTGGAATCGAAGTGTACTCAACCAGTGAGTGCAGCAGATTAACGGGCATCCGCTGGTCGGTATCCCAGTCGCCGGAGGTGTATTGAATACGAGTGAAGATGAAGGGTTTCAAACTGTTGAGGTGTTAAAAAACATTACCAGTTCTATTTCGTAATCAGACTCTGTAATGTTTCCATATTCGCTTGTTTATCAAAAAAAGCCTGCACCGGAATGATAAAGTTAGGAACCGTCAAGGCCTCCAACGTATCATGACTGTATAACGTCGCGGCCGACGCAAACGCCATTGTTGATTCATCTAATGTGTACTGTTCAACCGATTTTCGGACCGGGTCGATAATCCAGTACTCCTGAACGCCGTGGGCCGCATAATCCTCAAACTTAACGCCCCTGTCGCGACCGGTCGTGCTTTTTGATAAGACTTCAACGATTAGATCGGGAGCGGGATGTTCCATCTGATCGTCCTCGAACGAACTGGCTGTTTCGCTATTCCAGTAGCAGATGTCCGGCTCATAATCGTTACGTGTCAGACCCACCAGCGCCTTCTCTGAGTCAACTGCTCCCAAATCATGCAGAAGAACATACACCCTTAATAGTGTCAGCAGATTTTGCGTAGCATCCAGATGACGCCGTTTTACCGGCGAGTGCATGATGATTTCGCCGTTGATGAATTCGGCTTTTACGTCATCACGCAGCCACTCCCGAAACGACCGGCGACGTTCGGCTTCGTCGGCGAGGATAGCCTGTGCCCGTTCGATGACTATTTTCGCATCGGGCGCTTCAAGAAGATCATGAACACGTGATTCGAGCATAGGCGTTTGTAAACAAAACGTATTAGAAATAGCGAATAATTAGGTTGTAGGAAACCATACCGACTCCAATTAGAACGAAAATCATGTAAAGCAGCATCCAACCGAAACTAGTCAGGTAAACTTTACCTTGGTAATACGTAATGGAGACGGTTTGCTCTTTTTCCCAAAACCAAGATGCGGTTGTGGCCATCTCTAGTTTACGCTCAAGTAAGCGCCCACTCTCGTCCAAAAACTGAATAACTGGTTGGTATCCTAATTTACCAAGCTGCCACTCTGATGTCTCTAATACATCTATGACTTTGCCGGTTGTCTTATGTCCATGCTGATCAATTTCAACAGCTTTCATAAAGAAGATAGCTGCTTGAGTTGTGAACAGTAGACCAACTAGTAAAGCGAAGTCAGACTCCATTGCTAACTAGCCGGATGACTGTCTAAATAGAGTGTATCCGGGTCTAAATCCAGTTCATTAGGCCAGATAATACTTCCATTGAACGCTCGAACCCCATTGAACAATGATGAGTCCCGTAGTTCTTGAAAGACGCCGATACCCAAATAAGGTTTCATGTCAAAAAAACGACGCTCCTCATTAGTAAACAACAGTTCAAGCAGGTAATCGTTAAGTGGCTTTACGGATGTAATACGCGGATTCATAGCTATCATTTTAGAGGGTCTATTGGAAATACTCGCTGACCGCTTATTGCTAATTGCCAGTTAGCCATCAAGTCTTCGCGATGAATTTCGATCCAAGCTTCCACCAGTTTTATCTTTCCTTTAGGTAACTTTCCTTCTAACAGATCACCGCTTTCAATTGCAAATACGCCTTCCATCTCACTATATCGAACGTGAACATGAGGCAACTTGTGCTGCTTGTTGTCAAAATAGTACAGACTAATAATCAGTCCGTAGAACACGGAGATAACCGGCATACTAAAGACGTACTAAGATGTATCTGAGTTCTTTCCGCGAGTAAATACTCGGGGAAAGTTTGGTATTACACCGCATCCGACAAGCTTGTGAACGTAAATTCCCGGATCTTCATCGGCGGCACCAGGTAGTTGCCGTCCGTTTCGGTGCTGACCACGCGCTCGGGTTTGCCTAAGGCTTCGAGGTTGTTGAGCATGATGATTGGGCTTTCGTTGAAGCGGAAGTTCTTAACGGGGTGCTTGATCTTCCCATTTTCGATATAGAACGTCCCGTCGCGGGTCAGGCCGGTGAGCAGAATCGTTTGCGGATCGACTTCGCGGATGTACCAAAGCTTGGTGACCAGAATGCCGCGCTGGGTGCTCCTGATCATGTCCTCCAGCGAAGTAGTGCCGCCAGCCATAATCATGTTGTTGGGACCGGGCACCGCTTTCTTTCCTTGCTTTTGTGCCCAGTAGCGCGAATACGACAGGTTTTTGACCACGCCATTCTCGATCCACATGGTTTTCTCCTGCGGACGCCCGTCGCCCGACCAGGGCGACGCGGGGAGTTCTGGATGCGTTGGGTCGGAGTAAATGGTTACCCGCTCATCAACCACTTTGTCGCCCAGACGCGATTTGCCACCGGCTTTGCTGAAATACGAACGACCTTCGTCGGCTGAGCGCGCATCCATGTTGAAGTAGATGTTTTCGAGCAAAACGACAGCTGCAGTTGGCTCCAGAATGACGGTGTATTTACCCGGCTCAATCGCGCGTGCCTCCGCCGAACCCCGCGCTTTCTGAATGGCGATGTTGGTAGCCGAGGCCGTGTTCAGCTTTGAGAAATCGCTGAATCCCCGCGCTACGTAACCCGAGCCTTTGCCATCATCCGTGCGAACCGTCAGCGAGAAGTTGACATTCGTGCTGGGGTAATAGGCGAACAGCCCTTTGGAGTTCATCATGGCCGAGTAACCCCGATTGTCCTGCAAAAAGCCAGCCGCCGTCAGTTTGGCATTTCGCGTTAGCTGTAAACTTTTGTCCACGGCCGTAGCGCGGGCATCAGGCGTAATGCTGGCGGTTGAGTCAAAAAAGCCGCTTGATTTTATGTACTGTTGGGGACCCAGCAGCCCGACGTATTCGGGGTTTTCGGGTGCTAGTTTTGCTAGCTCTTCGGCCCGGCGTACTACCTTTTCGAGCGACGCATCGTCGAACTCGTCAATCGTAGCTACCCCGACCTTCTTGCCAAACGCCGACTGCACCTGTATGTTTTGATTGATAAGCGAACCACTGGTCGACACTTCGTTGCGGGCGTAGCGCAGATTGCCCCGTTCTTCACCCAACAGGTTAACCTCACACTCGTCGGCTTTGGAGTAGCTGAGAACTTTCGTCAACAGGGCCTTTGCTTCTGCTTCGGTAAGTAGGATAGACATACGTATTATCGATTCATTAAGACTAAGCAGTCAGTTGTGCTTTGTATTCAGATGTAAACTCATCTAAAGTTAGCCAACTTATTTTAGGAAAATCTATGTGGGGCAATGCGCTGAAATGACTATCATTCGATACTAAGTAGTGCGCATCAGCCGCTACGGCGCAGTCCACAAACTTATTGTCATCAGGATCGTCGGTGATCAGGTTAAAGGCGTAATAAATCTCAATCCGCTCCGTAGTAGGCATCACGGTAATAAAGTTTATTACGTTTTCGGCCACCTCTACGCCATTCCTTTGCTCCATAATCTCACGGTATTCCAAAAGAATTTCGGTTGTAACACAAAGCCCTACCTTACCTGCAATCACACTGTCAAACAACCACCTAAATGGTGACTTTCTGCCAATTATAGCTATCAACAGGTTCGTGTCAAGGACGATGCGCAGCACGGTTATGTTCGTTTGACCAATCTACCATATCCTGCTCAGTTAAACCTTGCTCCTGCCATACTTTGTCCATTGCTTCCGTTGCTTTATTGGCAAAATATCGGGCTAACATGAGCTTTATATCCTGGAGTTGATCATTAGGCAAATCATTGGCATACAACTTCAGTAATTCTATCTGAAGATTGCTTAGACTTTTCTGGGTCGTCATAACTCTTTAGATTTTTCGTGCTGTATTGATCACATTAACGCCGTTGAACCGGGCCGTCGAACTGCCGTGCGAGACCGCACTCGACTGCGGTGGCTGGCCTTTTCCATCGAAGAAGGAGCCGCCAAGTCGATAGTCCCGATCATCGCAGACCGCAACGCAGGAGTTCCAGAACTCCTGCGTGTTCGACTGATACGCTACGTCCTTGAGCATGCCGGCAATCTGGCCGTCTTTGATCTCGTAAAACAGTTGTCCACCAAACTGGAAGTTATAGCGCTGCTGGTCGATCGAGAAGGAGCCGTCGCCGATGATGTAGATGCCTTTCTTGACATCCTTGATCATGTCCTGAACGGACAACGGCGTTTTTCCGGCCGCCAGCGATACGTTAGCCATCCGCTGAAACTGCACCGAACTCCAACTGTCGGCGTAGCAGCAGCCCTGCGATTCATTCTCGCCGATGATGTGCGCCTGGTCACGAATGGCCTGGTAATTCACTAGTGTTCCGTCTTTCACCAGATCCCACTGTTTGGTCTTGACACCTTCGTCGTCGTAGCCAACGGCACCCAGCGAACCGACCTGCGTTTTATCGGCAAACAGATTGACTTGTTTACTGCCGTAGTTGAAGTTCTTTGACTTCCATTTGTCTAACGTAGCGAAACTGGTACCTGCAAAGTTGGCTTCGTAGCCCAGTACCCGGTCCAGTTCGAGAGGGTGCCCAACGGATTCGTGAATGGTGAGCCACAGGTGGGAAGGGTCCAGAACCAGGTCGTATTTACCGGCTTCAACTGACTTCGCCTTATGCTTGTCGCGGGCTTGTTTGGCGGCTGCCGTTACGTCCTCCAGCATGTCGTACCCCTTGTTGTAGCGGGTCGTAATGCCCGTGACTTTGTCGGCGGGGTTGGTTTGCAGGTATTCGTAGCCCATGCCCATCGGTGCGCTCAAGGACTGCCGGGTTTCAAACTTGCCCGTCTTTGGGTCGATCGCCGTTACGGTCGAAAGGGGCCAGATGCGGTGAATATCCTGGTCGGCGTACGTACCGTCCGTGGTGGCCAGGTATTTCTGCTCGTTGACCATAAACAGCACTGAGTTAACGAAGTTGGCTCCGTTCTTCAGCGCGGCAGCGTTAACGCCCAGCAGCAGGTCAACTTTCTCTTTGATGGGTACCTCGAACGCATTTTTCTGGATCGGCGCTTTCCAGCTAACCTCGCCATACCCTTTCTGCGGAGCCAGTTGAACGGGCTGCTTCATCAGCCTGGCATTGGCTTTCGCAATGGCAACGGCCTGTTCGGCGGCTCGGGCCATGTCGGCTTCACTTTTCGCATCGACTACAGCGGCAAAGCCCCAGCAGCCATCGGCAATGACCCGTACGCCCACGCCGTAGGATTCAGTGTTGACAATATTCTGGACTTTATCTTCCCGCGTAACGACAAACTGGTTGAGGTAGCGGCCAATGCGCACATCGGTATACGTAGCGCCTTTGCTTTTGGCTGCGTTCATGGCCGCATCGGCCAGGCGCTTCTTGGTCGTTACGTCTAATCCTGGTTCGAGCAGCGCTTCCGGACTGACAGTTCGGGAGAAGGCGGGTAGATTGGGCAGTAGAATACCGGCGGTACCCATGCCCAGAAGCTGGTTGAAATTTCGGCGGTTCATAGTGTATGGATTGGTTATGAGCTAGTCATCGTATGGTTATTACGTGGTCATTCAAGTTTTACGGCTATGAATGACCACGTAATGACTAATGACCGCGAAGCAAACGACCATTAATAACAGATTTATACCGCATCCGATAAACTCGTAAACGTAAAGTCGCGGATTTTCATCGGCGGTATTAGGTTACCCCCCGCCCGAACTGGCTTACCTAACGCTTCGACGTTGTTCAGCATGATTACCGGACTTTCATTGAAACGGAAGTTCTTGACGGGAAATTTAATTTGCCCATTTTCGATATAGAACGTGCCGTCGCGGGTGAGGCCCGTATACAATTGGGTTTGTGGATCAACGGCGCGGATATACCAGAAGCGCGTGACCAGAATTCCTTTATCGGTGCTCTTAATCAGGTCCGCCAGCGATTGGGTACCGCCCTGCATGATGAATCCGCCGGGAGCCGGAATCGGTTGAACGCCTTTCTTGTCGGCCCAATACCGCGAATAGAACATGTTTTTAACCACGCCATTCTCGATCCAGGTGCGTTTCTCCTGAGGTAAGCCGTCGTTACCTCCGCCACCGCCAAAGCGGCCACCGCCACCTCCGCCACCAAAGGGCGACAACGGTAGATCGGCATTCGTCGGGTCCGTAATAATCGTGACGCGCTCGTCGAAAAGTTTTTCGCCAAGCCGTGTGCCACCCCCTTTTCTGCTGAGGAAGCTCCGGCCTTCGTCGGCGTTACGAGCGTCCATGCTGCGCATCATGTTGTTCAGTAATTCAACGGATGCCGTTGGTTCCAGAATGACCGTGTACTTACCCGGCTCCAACGCGCGGGCACTCGCCGAGGCCAGGGCTTTTTGCATGGCGATCTGGGTCGCGGCTTTTGTGCTCAGCTTACTGACATCGTTCACATCCGGATTCGCATATCCGGAGCCCAGACCGTCAGCGGTACGGACGGTGATCGAAAAATCGACGCCCGTCGACCGATTGTAGCCGAAGTTGCCTTTGCTGTTGCCGATGCACGAGAAACTGGTGGTGTCCTCCATGTACCCGGCCGCCGTCAGGTTTTTCTGCCGACAGGGGTCGATGCTATCGAAAGCTGCCTGGGCGCGGAAGTCCGGGTTAATTTTGGCGGTGCTTTCGGCGTATGTTTTCGTTTCCAGATACGTCTGTGGCCCCAGCATGGGCATGTACTCGGGGTTCTCGGGAGCCAGGCGGGCAATCTCTTCGGCCCGCCGGACGGTTTTTTCCAGCGAGCCATCATCGAACTCGTTGATGGTAGCTGTACCACTACGTTTGCCGAAAACCGCCGTTATCGACAAGGCAATATTGTCGGACTCGCCACTGGTGGAAACCGAGTTGCGGGCGTACCGAATGTTGCCTGTGCGGCCTCCCGACAGGTTGACGCTCATCTCGTCGGCTTTGGAGTAAGAGAGGACTTTATCGATTATTTTTTTTGCTTCTTCTCTGGTTAAGATGGCCATTGTTTTAGTTGTTGATTGTCAGTACTGATCTACTGCACCTTGGTTGACAACGTAATGAGTGGTTAAATCTTCCGGGCGGTATTGATGACGTTGACCCCGTTGAAGCGCGTAGTGGCTGAACCGTGCGACACGGCGCTCGACTGGGCTGGCTGACCCTTTCCATCGTTGAATGCACCGCCAAGCCGGTAGTCACTCTGGTCACAGACCGCTACGCAGGAATTCCAGAACTCCCGGGTGTTGGCCTGATACGCTACGTCCTTCAACATCCCAACAATCTGGCCGTCTTTGATCTCGTAGAACAACTGGCCACCGAACTGGAAGTTGTAGCGCTGCTGATCGATCGAGAAGGAGCCGTCGCCGATGATGTAGATGCCTTTCTTGACATCCTTGATCATGTCCTGAACGGACAACGGCGTTTTCCCGGCTTCGAGCGATACGTTGGCCATGCGCTGGAACTGCACCGAACTCCAGTTGTCGGCGTAGCAGCAGCCCTGCGATTCTTTCTCACCGATGATGTGCGCCTGATCGCGAATAGCCTGGTAGTTCACTAAAATGCCGTCTTTGACCAAGTCCCATTTCTTTGTCTTTACGCCTTCGTCATCCCAGCCCACAGCGCCTAATGAACCAACCTGCGTCTTGTCAGCCACCAGATTGACCACTTTACTGCCGTAGTTGAAATTCTTCGTCTGCCACTTGTCCAAGGTAGCGAAACTGGTGCCCGCGTAATTGGCTTCGTAGCCAAGTACCCGATCCAGTTCGAGGGGGTGGCCAACGGACTCGTGAATGGTGAGCCACAGGTGGGAGGGGTCCAGTACCAGATCGTACTTGCCGGCTTCGACCGACTTGGCGTTCAGCTTTTCTTTGGCTTGTTTGGCGGCAGCGGTGATGTCTTCCAGCATGTCATATCCCTTATTGTAGCGGGTCGTAACGCCGGAAAGTTTATCGCCGGGGTTGGTTTGCAGGTACTCGTAACCCATCCCCATTGGGGCGCTTAAGGAATTTCGGGTCGAGAATTTCCCGTTCTGCGGGTCAACGGCCGTTACGGTGAAGCTGGGTCCAATCCGGTGAATATCCTGATCGGCATACGTACCGTCGGTCGAGGCAAAGTACTTCTGCTCGTTCACCTGAAACAAGACGTTGTTCACGAAGTTGGCCCCGTTTTTCATGGCCGCTGCGTTCGCTTCCAGCAACAGGTCGACTTTTTCCTTCACCGGCACTTCAAACGCGTTGCGCTTGATAGGAGCTTTCCAGCTTACTTCGCCGTAGCCTTTCTGGGGAGCTAGCTGTACCGGTTCGGTCAGTAGGCGGGCGTTGGCTTTGGCAATCGCAACGGCCTGTTCAGCCGCTTTAGCCACAACCGTTTCGTCGCGGGCGTCGCCGACGGAGGCAAATCCCCAGCAACCGTTGGCAATGACTCGTACGCCTACGCCGTAGGATTCGGAATTGATAATACCCTGCACTTTGTTTTCGCGCGTGAGCACGAATTGATTCAGGTAGCGGCCGATACGCACATCGGCGTAAGTAGCTCCCTTCGACTTGGCTGCGTTCAAAGCCGCATCGGCCAGACGCTTCTTAACGGCTACGTCCAAACCGGGTTCGAGTAGCGCTTCAGGACTAACGGTGCGGGAGAAAGCCGGCAAACTGGGCATCACGATCCCAGCCGCGCCCATACCTAACAATTGATTAAAATCTCGACGATTCATAGTTTATTGATTGGTCACTCGCTGCGCTGTAAGACGACTAACGACAGCGTAGCGAACGACGACAAATGACAGGTTTATACAGCGTCCGACAGGCTTGTGAACGTAAAGTCGCGGATTTTCAGCGGAGGAACCAGGTTGCCGCCGATGCGGACGGGTTTGCCCATCGATTCAAGGTTGTTGAGCATGATGATTGGGCTTTCGTTGAAGCGGAAGTTTTTCACCGGAAACTTGATCTGGCCATTTTCGATATAGAACGTGCCGTCGCGGGTGAGGCCCGTATACAGCAGCGTTTGCGGATCGACAGGGCGGATGTACCAGAGCCGGGTAACTAAAATGCCCTTTTCTGTGCTTTTGATCATGTCAGCCAGCGACTGGGTGCCGCCTTCCATGATGAAATTACCACCCGGTGGAATGGCCTTTACCCCTTTTTTCTCGGCCCAGTAGCGGGTGTACGGCATGTTTTTGACCACGCCTTTTTCGATCCACGTTACTTTCTCCTGCGGGCGACCATCACCACTGAAAGCTCCGCTGGGTACTTCCGGATTGGTTGGGTCGGAGTAAATCGTGACGCGTTCGTCGAAGAGTTTTTCACCGAGACGAGTGCCGCCCCCTTTTTTGCTGAGAAAACTCCGGCCTTCATCGGCATTCCGGGCATCCATCGAACGTACCAACGCCACCATCAGCGAGGCATCGACATTGGATACGAGCGCGGCTGGTTCCAGAATAACGGTGTACTTACCAGGTTCCAACGCCCGGGCGCTGCTCGAAGCCATAGCTTTCTGCATGGCTATTTCGGTATCTTTTTTGGTACTCAGCTTCGATACGTCGGTTACGTCGCTGGTGGCATAGCCTGAGCCTAGACCGTCGTTCGTCCGAACGGTGATCGAAAACTCGACCGATGTTTCCCGGTTGTAGGCGGACAATCCTTTGCTGTTGCCGATGGCGTTGAAACCGGTCCGGTCTTCCATGTACCCGGCCGCCGTCAGGTTCTTTTTGCGGCATGGATCAATGCTGTCGAATGTGGCCTGGGCGCGGAAGTCCGGGTTAATTTTGGCGGTGCTTTCGGCGTATGTTTTCGTTTCCAGATACGTCTGTGGCCCCAGCATGGGCATGTACTCGGGGTTCTCGGGAGCCAGGCGGGCAATCTCTTCGGCCCGCCGGACGGTTTTCTCCAGCGAGCCATCATCGAACTCATTGATGGTAGCTGTACCACTACGTTTGCCGAAAACTGCCGTTACGCTCAACGACAGGTTCGAACTCTCGCCACTGGTGGAAACCGAGTTGCGGGCGTACCGAATGTTGCCTGTGCGGCCTCCCGACAGGTTGACGCTCATCTCGTCGGCTTTGGAGTAAGAGAGGACTTTATCGATTATTTTTTTTGCTTCTTCTCTGGTTAAGATGGCCATTGTTTTAGTTGTTGATTGTCAGTACTGATCTACTGCACCTTGGTTGACAACGTAATGAGTGGTTAAATCTTCCGGGCGGTATTGATGACGTTGACCCCGTTGAAGCGCGTAGTGGCTGAACCGTGCGACACGGCACTGACCTGCGAGGGCTGCCCTTTGCCGTCGAAGAACGAACCGAAGGTGCGGTAATCATCTTTGTCGCAAAGCTGAGCGCAGGAATTCCAGAATTCCTGGGTGTTCGACTGATACGCTACGTCATCGAGCATGCCAACGATTTCACCGTTCTTGATTTCGTAGAACAGTTGTCCGCCAAACTGGAAGTTATATCGCTGCTGGTCAATGGAGTAGGAGCCTCGACCGATGATGTATATCCCTTTGTCGACGCCTTTGATCATATCGGCAACCGAGCGTTTCTCAGAACCGGGCTTGAGCGATACGTTCGGCATCCGCTGAAACTGTACCGAGTTCCAGTTGTCGGCGTAGCAGCATCCGTTCGATTCTTTTTCGCCCAGAATAGCCGCCTGATCGCGAATAGCCTGATAGTTCACCAGAATACCATCTTTGATCAAATCCCATTCTTTACAAGGAACGCCTTCGTCGTCGTAGCCAACCGTACCGAGCGTGTAAGGCTGCGTCTTATCGGCGACAATATTGACGAGTTTGCTGCCGTAGTTGAAGCTTTTGGTTTTCCACTTGTCGAGCGTCGCGAACGACGTACCGGCGTAGTTGGCTTCGTAACCCAGCACGCGGTCGAGTTCGGTAGGGTGGCCTACCGATTCGTGGATGGTCAGGCCGAGGTGATTTGGGTCGAGAACGAGGTCATATTTGCCGGGTTGCACCGACTTGGCGGTCATTTTTTCTTTTACCTGCTTAGTCGCCATCACCGCATCTTCGACCATGTCGTACGAGTTGCGATAGCCGACTAACCCGTTGGGCCCCGGAATTTTCTCGGTGGCTAGGCCGTCAAGGTATTCATAGCCCATGCCCATCGGCGAACTGATCGCATCGCGGGTTTTGAACTTGCCCGACGTCCGGTCAACCGCCGATACAGTGAACGTTGGCCAGATGCGGTGAACGTCCTGATCGATGTACGATCCATCGGTCGAGGCAAAGTATTTCTGTTCATTCACAAAAAACAAATTCGACGTTACGAAGGCGGCTCCGTTGTTCATGGCCTCGCCGTTCACCTTCATCAACAGGTCGATTTTCTCCTGAACCGGGATCTCAAACGCATTCTTCTTGATGGGTGTCTTCCACGTTACGTCACCAACGCCTTTCTGGGGAGCTAGCTGTACCGGTTCGGACTGGAGCCTGGAATTAGCTTTGGCAATGGCTACGGCGGTGGCTGCGCACTTGGCAATGGCGTCGGGCGTTACGTCGCTGGTGGCGGCAAATCCCCAGGTGCCATTGGCGATAACCCGAATCCCAATGCCGTACGACTCTGCGTTCACAATATTTTGCACCTGCTTTTCACGGGTGAACATGAACTGCTGCAAATAACGGCCAATGCGCACGTCGGTATACGTAGCGCCTTTGCTTTTGGCCGCGTTCAGCGCGACGTCGGCCAGCCGTTTCCTGGTAGCCGCGTCGGCTCCCGGCTCAAGCAGATATTCAAGCGGAACGGCGTTGCCCAGCACAGGGATCGATGCGCCCGGAACGCCGGCCGTCATCAGGGCACCTACTCCCAACCCAGACAACTGAATAAAATCTCTTCGTTTCATGAACTGGTTGACTAATTTAACAGAGTTGTTGGTTGATGATTTACATGATACGTTATCTTCTTAAAACGCGAATATGGTCAAAAACAGTGGATTGATCAGTCGCCCAGACGTAAATTGTGACGAATGGTAAGTGGGTTATCCCAGGAAATACCTAATAATATTTTGATTAATTGCCCAAGTGCGAGGTATTTATAAATACCACCATAAATCAGCAACACTTGCGACGAATTCTTCTGCTCGTCTATCTGAACAGACCGTTCAGATGCCGATTCACGCTAACCCTAGGAACCTCGAAGAGCAGGCGTATATCGACGGTCGCTCTGCCCGCGACACCGGAATTGATCCTGAAGGGATAAGCTTATAAGCGAATCCGAGTTATAAATAAAAAGCTGACGTGCAGCCCCGGCATGGCGAATCCCAGCGTCAGCAACGTATAGTTAGCCAGAACGGAACCTGAACATCAACGTTTAAGCTGTTCAAACCAGTCTAGTGACTGTTGGACGAACAAGACTTCCGTAGATACATGGCCGCCTTTCGGCAACGTGATTAAATGTAGGTTCGACGAGCCACGGCTTCGGAGCGAATTGTAAGTGTGCTGCGAGGTGATAAAAGGAATGATCTCGTCCTGCTGGCTGTGAATAAATTGAGTTGGGGTGTGCGTTAACCAGTCACTCAGGTCGTTGTCGATCAGGGCGATTCGAAACGGGGAGGAAGCACGCTGGATGTCAGTCAAAAACTGACTGGTACAAATCTGGTTAAAGCTGGCTTTAATCGACTTCGCATTCTGCAGCGATTCCTGAATCTGCTCGGCGTAAGGCGATTTGAAATAATAGCTAATCGGCTTGTTGAGCCCATACACGCGGTTATAGCTCAATGTTTCCCATACGTAGAGATAATTGGCGATACCGCCAACGGTATTTTTCTGCGTCAGATAGTCGTAGAAAGTCGGCATTGCATACGGCCCGGCTCCACAGCTGGAGCCGCTCACCTGAAACTCGCCGGTGTAGTGTTCTTCGAGAAGTTTCTGCGCTGACAACGTAGCAAAACCGCCCTCTGAGTAACCTGTCAGAAAAAGCTGTGCATTCCACCCGATCGCTTTCTTACTCAAAAACTCTCTGGTAGCCAGCAGCATATCAACGGTTGCCTGAGCGAGTGTCTGGCGATGTTCATAGTCGTGGGGAATCTGATGGGTAACCCCATAGCCAATGTAATCCGGGCAGGCAACAATGTAGCCGTGGGTGGCGAAATACAATGGATACGAAAACGCAGCGGCTGCAAAATTGTTGACCGACGGTGCTTCGGCATTGGTATACGCAGTGGGATGCTGAAAACTAAGCAGCGGATACGACTTGTCGGGTAACGTCAGTTGCCTCGGTATGTACACAACGCCCGACGCTGTAACGCTTGACCCATCTTGGAGCGTGGTTCGATACGTTAGCCGATTGATGCTGATCTGATAATCCAGAGGTTGATAATCCAGCGAATCGTTACTTGACAGACGTTTTAACAGGCTGGTATCGTAGAAAACAAGTTGATTGGCACTAATCAGTACCGGAGCAGATTCAATCTTATCAGGTGCGCAGGCGATGAAAGGAAAAACAAGACAGGCAAGAACAAGGTACGGTAGCTTTTTAAGCATAGATGGGCGGCTAACTTCCTCAAAGGTAGTCAGCAAATGCCACAAAGTTTGTACCAACACGAAGGCCGGTCAGGCTCTTCTGACCGTGAGCAACAACGGACAACCAGCATGACCAGCAGAACTAAGCAACGTAGCACCGTCTGAAGTTTCCCTGAGTAGGCGGTGGGGCAGGCGGTTAATAACGGCCGTAGATTAGGGACTAAAAGCTAAAACGCTACGTTACGGTAGCCGAACCAGGGTACGGAGGGCGGTGGCTGGCTGGTTAACGCCTAACTCGAAAAAGTTTTCAATAAGCAGTTCGTTACGTTGGCGGGCAAGCTTGTATTCTGCGCCCACGGATGAACTGGATAACCCATTACGTACATAAATGCGATCCCCCCGAAGCTCATACGAATAGATACCGCTGCCAAGTTTAGGCAGGAGATAACCGCCAGCGTTCACTTCTTTGCCCCGGTTTACGGTGAGCGTACCCATCAGCAGCTGACCCTGAAATACCGGGTTAAACATGAGCGTGTCCCGGCGGGTCGATTTTTCTACCCAGGTTCCGGTCAGGGTTTCAGGTGATACCGGTTCGTTCTGCTCACCGCAACCCGCTAGGGCTGCCCAAAGAATCAGTACACCAAAGAGTTTGCGCATAGTAGGGCTCGTTCCGTTTTGTTGTAATGACTCCAGCCACGGGCGAAGGGTTGGAATCGGAATGATAAAAGCCGTTGCCGGATCCGGCAACGGCTTTTATGTGGATAAGAACAACTTATTTTTTAGCCTTTTTTGGCTTATCTTGTTTTTGTTCGTCTTTCTTGCCTTTTTCGGCTTTGGGCGATTTCTCTTCCTTCACGCTTTTGCCAACGGTGGCTTCGATGGGTGTTTTAGGCGCTTTTGTTGGCGTTAGCCCGGTTCCATCTACGGAGCCACGTACGAATGTACCCCAGGTCAGGTTGTCTTTACCTTTCTGTGCTTTCGTCGCTCGGTCGATAGCCATGTTAGCTGCTGCTTCAACTACCCACTCGAAATTTTCCTGTCCTACCGAATGAACATCGGCATCGGGAGCGGGATTACAGAAGTCAATGGCGATCGGAATACCATCGCGTACGGCAAACTCGACCGTGTTGAAGTCGTAGCCGAGACCATGATTGAGCTTCAAAACATAGTCCGTCATGGTTTTTAGCAGTTTCCTGCCCGCGTCGCCGGTTGTTTTCATCTCGGATGCGTAGCGGAGGTGATGCGGATTGCGGGGCTCATACGGCATGATACGCACATCCTTGCCGCCAATGCAGTAGCACCGGAAGTAATCTTCAAACTCGATGGCCTCCTGATACAGCATCACCAACTGCCCGGTTTCGTCGTACGCCCTGAACATCTGCTCCGGGTTGTCGACTTTGTAAACGCTCTTCCAGCCGCCCCCGGCATGTGGTTTCATAAAGGCCGGGAAGCCGATGTGCTCAAAGATGGCATCCCAGTTCATGTGGCGCAGGTTTCGGAATGAATTGTGGTTCGTATCGTCCGGCCGGTCTTTGGACGGTAGCAAAATCGTTTTCGGTACTGGAACACCCAGCTGCACCGCCAGGGCATTGTTAAAGAACTTCTCGTCGGCGGCCCACCAGAATGGGTTATTAATGACCGCGGTACCTGTCAGGGCAGCATTTTTCAGATACGCCTTGTAGAAGGGCACATCCTGCGAGATGCGGTCGATGATCACGGCATAGTCAGTCGGTACGCTTTGCTCGACCTGGTCGATGCCCACGAACTCGGCCTGAAGATCAGATTGTTTTTCGTTGACACGATCCACAAAAGCCTGCGGAAACGTATTTTCCTGGCCGAATAAAATGCCAATTTTAGCTTGCTTACTCATAAGTAACTGGTTAGATGTTGAGTCGGGGATAGGTGAATGAACAAATTATAAGGTGTTTACATACCCCTTGTTTTGTCAGCAAGTTGCAGTGGTTTACAGATAAAAACAAAAAAGCCCGGCTGTGGTTGGCCGGGCTACGTTTTTTATGGGTCTCGTGCAACGTGGACCCATAAAAAAGCTTCTTTAGACTAGATCCCCTCAGAAGGATTTCTCATAGAAGTTGGCGAAACGCCGGACCCGCTTGTGTTCGGCGTTTTTTGTGCGTTACGTATGATCGCCCTTCGCACACTATAACAACGTTTTAAGATGATGTTCTTTCTGAGCGACATAATCTTCGATCAGCCAACCCAGAGTTCGTCGTTGTCCGTCAGCCTGTTCTAGCTGGAGAGGCTCGGCTATCCGGTCAGGTGAGAGGGCTTCCGTTACGTAGAGGGTCTGCGTATTCAGACTAGCCCACAGGGTTCGTAAATGAGCTAATGGCAACTGCTGGTACTGATTGACAACCACCAGTTGATGCTGATTATACGACTGAAGCCTGTACGGTCCGTCGGCAACTTGCGCATCGGTAAATCGGTTGAGATTATGGATGACCGAATCGATCAGATGCCCCAGCGTTTCTTTCTTCGACCATTGACCCGGCTGCTTCTCGATCTGCTTTGCTGCTGAGAACAGCGCAATACGTTCCAGGACCTGCACCAGGTGATTCCGAAGCCTCGACAACGCGTTGGTGATTGAGCCGGTTGGTTCAGCGTAAGCCGTCCACATAGTCGATGCGTTAAATCATGCTCAAATACCGCGGAAACTGGTCTTTCCACACGGGCCAGTCGTGATTTCCCCAAGGGGTTACGTCGAGCCGATGGCGGATGCCTTTCCGATTGAGAATCTCCGACATCTGCTGATTCGACGGCTTGCAGAAATCGTACTCCGACGTACCCAGCGCAATGTTCATCCGATGGAATTCATCGTTGTTCGCATTCGGCATAAAGTCGGGTGGATTGTTGAAATAGACATTATCGTCGTAATAACCATCCAGAAAGGAGCGAATGTCGAAAGCCGCGCCCATCGTGAGCAGATGGCCTACCTGCTCCGGGTGTTTAAAAGCGAAGTTCATGGCGTGGTAGCCACCGAACGAAGCACCCGATACCCCAATTTTCTGGACATTACACTCGCGCTGGATGCCGGGTACCAGCTCTTCGTGCAAAAACCGGTCGTACAGAACGTGGTTCCAGATGCGGGTGCCGGGATGGAGGTGCTTGGCGTACAAACTGTCGCGGTCGATGCTGCTGATACAGTATAATTTAACTTTGCCCGACTCAACGAACCAGCGGGCCGTTTCGGTTAAGCCGAAATCTTTATATTCGTAATAATGACCCATGGAGGTGGGAAACATCAGCACGGGATAGCCCCAGGTGCCAAAAACGAGCATCTCCATATTGCGGCCCAGGTTGTTCGAGTACCAGGTTCTATATTCTTCCTGCAAGGCGATTGAGATCTAAATAAAACGTTGAAACATCGGTTGAAAATAGGGTAAATCGCTGATAACGGCAAAACCGGATGACAACCAAGCCGAAAAAATTAGCTACTTTGCGGGTTGTGATTGCGTTACTTCTGACATTTTTTGCGCTTATGGCTGACCATCTACCGGCCTCTTTACGCACTGAACCGATCCCCGTTACGGTTCAGCGCGATGATTCGTTGTATTCGGTTCCGCTGAATCGTACCGTTCTGCTCGATATTATTTTGCCGCCTGATTATGAGGTTGCCAACGAGAGCTACCCGGTTTTGTATCTGAATGATGGTCAGGATCTGGCCCGTCTGAACATGACCGACGTACTCGATTCGCTGTACAACGCTCAGGCGATCCGGCCCTTTGTGCTGGTGGCCATTCACGCGGGCGATCGAATCCAGGAATATGGTACGGCGGCCCAGGCCGATTACCTGAACCGGGGCAGTAAAGCGGCTCTGTATACCGATTTTGTGCTGACCGAACTGCTGCCCTATATCAAAAAGCACTACCGGGTCAGTACGTCTCCGACCGAGTCAGTTTTTGCGGGTTTTTCGCTGGGTGGTCTGTCGGCTTTTGACCTTGTCTTTCATCACCCGGAGCGATTCAGCCGGGCGGGTGTTTTTTCCGGATCGTTCTGGTGGCGGAGCAGGAAATTTGATAGCAGCTACTCCGACGATACCGACCGGATCATGCACAATCTGGTTCGGAAGGGAAGGTATATGAACGGATTGCAATTCTGGTTTGAAACCGGCACTGAAGACGAAACCAGCGACCGAAACAACAATGGCATTATTGATGCCATTGAAGATACAACGGACCTGATCGACGAACTGGTGAAGAAAGGCTACCACCGCGAGCGCGACATTCGGTACGTAGAGGTGAAGGGCGGTCAGCACAATCAGGAAACCTGGAGTGCAATCATGCCTGACTTCCTGAAATGGGCGTTCGGAACGTAAATAATCCAGAAGATCAACACATTGAGACGTCTTAAATATACTCCGCAACCCCTTATGGTACTATTCTCGATAACTTTGTTGCTGGCCTGTAGCGACCCTGAAGTCACCACTCCAACGGCTCAAACACTCGCGCCCGTTACGTCCCCGCTCAGCGTAACAACGGCTCCGTCGAATCGAAAGCTGGTCTGGTCCGACGAATTTGAAGGCACGGGTTTACCGGATTCGACCAAGTGGCGCTATGAGGTTGGCGGCAATGGCTGGGGTAATAACGAGTTGCAGTTTTACACCGCTAAACGTCCCGAAAACGCCCGGCTTGAGAA
Source organism: Spirosoma fluminis (assembly GCF_054778895.1). Classification (NCBI taxonomy): domain Bacteria; kingdom Pseudomonadati; phylum Bacteroidota; class Cytophagia; order Cytophagales; family Cytophagaceae; genus Spirosoma; species Spirosoma fluminis. The sequence continues at coordinate 245,819 of NZ_BAAGZD010000041.1, read as the reverse complement.
CGGCAAGCTGATCATCGAAGCGCATAAAGAAGACTACCAGGGCAAAGGCTATACGTCCGCCCGTTTGCTCACACGGGGTAAAGCGGAGTGGAAATACGGCCGTATCGAAGCCCTCGCTAAGCTGCCCGCCGGACGGGGTACGTGGCCCGCCATCTGGATGCTGGGCACCGACATCGCAAAAGTGGGGTGGCCGCGAGGTGGCGAAATTGACATTATGGAACACGTGGGTTTCGACGAGGGCGTTGTTCACGGAACGGTACACACCGAAGCGTATAACCATGGCAAAGGCACGCAAAAAGGCCAGCAGATTTCGGTGAACGACGCTACGTCTGCTTATCACTTATATGCCGTTGAATGGACGGCCGATCAGATCGATTTCTTTGTCGACAATCAGAAGTATTACTCCGTGCAGAAAGCGGTGTTGGGCAGTGACGTAGCGCAGTGGCCTTTCGAGCAGCCGTTCTATTTGATTCTGAACCTGGCCGTTGGTGGCAACTGGGGTGGCCAGAAAGGGGTAGATGAAACCATCTGGCCCAAACGCCTGGAGGTTGATTACGTACGGGTTTATCAATAGCAAATAGGCCAAGTGTCTGGTAAGGGCTCCGAATGGTTTATGTTTCTATCCAAAGCACTTTCTACGACTCATGCTACGTACCAGCATCTGACTCATCTACTGGTCTGATTGGTTCCTAACCCCTTATAACCAATTCGCCGTTGCCTCAGGTAACGGCTTTTTTTGTATGTTGCTGGCGTCTACAGTTCTCCACATACAACCCTCTCTCTATGCCTCGTTTACAAATGCTCTGCTGGCTCGGTAGCACCCTGCTCACCCTGGTTCAGCCGACGGCTGCTCAGTCAGTATTTTCCGTGTCATTTCCGGCTAGTCAGAGCACAGGACCATTGGATGGCCGGGTGCTGCTGATTTTGGCTAAAACCAATAAACCCGAACCGCGTGAACAGGTCAGTGATGCCGTAGAAACGGCTCAGATTTTTGGCGTCGATGTCGATGGACTAAAACCAGGTCAGGCGGCTATTCTTAGCGCCAGTACGTTCGGGTATCCGAAGCAGAGTCTGAAAGATCTGCCGACGGGTGAATACTACGTACAGGCGGTGCTGCACAAATACGAGACATTTCAGGTCAAAAACGGGCCGAACGGAACACGTAACACCGTGAAGTTGCCCATGGATCGGGGCGAAGGGCAGAACTGGCGGACGGCCCCCGGTAATCTGTTCAGCAAGCCGGTTGAAATCAAACTGAACGCAGGAGCGAAGCAATCATTCGCCGTTATACTGGATCAGGTCAACCCACCCATTGACGAACCCAAAGACACCGAGTTTATCAAGCATATCAAAATTCAGAGCAAGCTGCTGACTGAATTCTGGGGTAAACCTATGTTCCTGGGCGCGCACGTTCTGCTACCCGCCGGGTTCGATGAACATCCGAATGCCCGCTACCCGCTTTGTATCAACCACGGGCATTTCCCGGCCGATTTAGACGGGTTCAGCGAAACGCCCCCGCCCGCCGATATGGACACGACCGACTATATTGAGCGGTTCAAGATCCATGGCTACAAGAAGATTGTGGCGCAGGAAGCGTATGACTTTTATAAAAAATGGACGAGCAAAGACTTTCCGCGGATGCTGATTATAGAAATACAGCACGCCAATCCGTATTATGATGACTCCTATGCGGTTAATTCGGCAAACCTGGGCCCCTACGGCGATGCGATCATGCATGAGCTGCTGCCCGAAATAGAGCAGCGATTCCGGGGCATCGGGCAGGGCTGGGCTCGGTTTACGTACGGCGGGTCGACGGGGGGCTGGGAAGCGCTGGCCGCTCAGGTATTTTACCCGGATGAATTCAACGGCTGTTTCGCGGCCTGCCCTGATCCCATCGCCTTCGATGCGTATACCGTTTTCAATCTGTACAAAGATAAGAACGCTTACTACGTAGAAGGCCCGTTGCGACGCACACCCCGCCCCAGTCAGCGCAATTACCTGGGCCAGGTGAAATGCACGCTGGAAGAAACCAATCACCGGGAGTTGGCTTTGGGCACGCACTCCCGGTCGGGCGATCAGTTCGATATTTGGGAAGCCGTTTATTCGCCTGCTGGCCCCGACGGATACCCGAAACGAATCTGGGACAAACGTACCGGAGAAATTAACCCTGGCGTGGCCGAATACTGGCGCGAACATTTTGACTTACTGCACATACTCCGTCGCGACTGGAAGACGCTGGGACCGAAAGTAGCCGGAAAAATTCACATTTATTGTGGCGATATGGACAACTATTATCTAAATAATGCTGTCTATTTAATGGAGGATTTTCTGAAAAGCGTTCAGAATCCGAAAGCCAACAGCGAAGTGGCCTACGGTGACCGCGCTGAACATTGCTGGAATGGCGACCCAACGCAGCCCAACTACATTAGTCGGCTGCGGTACAATACGATGTATGTAGATAAGATACTGAAACGGATTGAAACGACTGCCCCCAAGGGAGCAGACGTAACGAGCTGGCGGTATTAAGTGAAACGAAACGAATTTTATTGTGATTACGAATGAGCTACCACCCGTTCTAAATGGGAATCGGGTATTGAAAGAGCTGGATTTTGAATTGCTGCATACCAAATACAGCACGCACCGACGCCTACAGGTATTTGCTAAAAAAGGAACCGCCTGCGTGCGTTGTGGTGTCGAAGGGGTTCACCTGATTACGTCGGTTGACCCGGGGGGCGGGCATCACGTCGATTTGTTCACGGCCGACTTCAGACTGATGACGATCGATCATATTTTACCCCGCTCGAAGGGGGGTGGGAACACCCTGGCCAATTACCAGCCGATGTGTCAGCCTTGCAACGCTCAGAAAGGCAATACGCTGGAAAGTAATGAATGATGCAGCGTAAAAGCGCCCACACAGGAGTGCAGATTAGTTCGATCGTTTACCCGTTGCCGCCAACGTACCTATAATGCTTAAACGCTGTTTGCCCATGAACCTGTTTCTCCTGCTGGGATTGCTGTCCTGTGACAACTGGAAGGCCATCCGTGCCGGTACGTTCAAAGGGGCGGCTTACCAGCTCCAGTCGCTGGAAACAAAAGGATTTAGCACGAACCGGATTGATTACGCTATAAAGCTGGATGGAGAGAAGCGGGTCGTTATCGACGCCATGACCACGGACTGGGGGCCACCCTACGCCGATGATCTATACGGTAAGGCAAGGCGAGTGTACATTGATAAAAACCACCAGGCGTACAGCAACGAGCCGGACGACCCGCAGCGCCATCCCAGCACGATGCTGTATCTGTCGCCGGAACGGTTTACGGAGGCTGCCTTCGAGCGCTACGCGGAGTTACTCAAAAGGGAATGGCCACGTATTGACCGGCAGTTCAGCCGGGATGAGGCTGATCGCTTCCCCCAGATTATTGGCTTGGTCTACGGCAATCAGCAAGACTTTGTCCGGGTGTTCCGGGGCAAGCAGGACGGCAAAAACTACGAAATCAAAGTAGAGGTCGATGGCCGTATACGATACAGCCCCGACCAGGAATGGTCCAACGACGAGTACAGCGGCTTATCGGAAAAGGTACAAATGCCGGGTAAACGTATTTACGTGGCTACCGGCAAGGAAACCGGCATTCCGCTGGCGCAGGTGCTGACCTACAGAGATGCGGTCGGTAAGTCACTTGGCGACTATTTTCAACTGCTGGCGAAGTCCGATACACTCAGTAATAAATAAGTCAGGTCATTCACGCTAAATACCCAAAAAATAGCTCTGCGAACGTAGCAACGCATTTTGCTACGTTCGCAGAGCTAAAACTGTAAAGAAAGATGACTTACAATTGCGATAAAAATGCCATCGTGTCAACGCCATCGGGGTAATCCATTAATCCTGGTGATTGAGTTTGGCCAAACGCTACGCTGCCCGGATACCAGGCTTTTGCCGAAGCCACAACCTGAATCTGATCGGTTCGTTCAGTGAGCCATGCCGTTGCATCCGCCTGAGTTCGGTACGTTTGGTAATAAACGACGGAGATGGGAGAGACTAACCCCGGCTGTTCGGTCAGCAGCAGGTAGCCGTTGTCCAGGTGCGGTACGGCGTTAATGAGATAAATCGACTTGTTATAATCGTAGTTGTTCTGATACTTGTGGTTATTCAGGAACGTTTGTGCCTGAGGTTCCAGCGCTTGCAACAACGGAATAAAGTCATAGTCTTCGGGAACGAGTAAGGTCGATACGTTCCGGCATCCCAGACCATAGTAATCAGAGAGGTCATGCCCTAGCTTGAGGAACTCCTCGTCGCTCTCGGCACCCATCAGCAATCCTACCGATGTTCGGTTCTTGCGGATAATATGCGGTTTTTTTGAAAAGTAGTACTCAAAGTAACGGGCGGTGTTGTTACTGCCCGTAGCGATATAGGCATCTGCCGCGTTCAGCCGCTCAGCTTCCTCCATGTAATCACCAATTGCCGGATTGATCTCTTTTAATTTTTGTATTAAATAATGAATTAATACAAAATCCTGACTACTGAGCTTGGCCATTAACTTATGGCCGCTTAATAGTACACACAAGAGATCATGAAATCCAACAGCGGGAATATTTCCGGCCATAACCACACCAACCGTACGGGGAGCCGAGATAGGTTCGGCTGGATAGTGTCCTGCCCAGGCAGTTAAATGATCGACCGTTAGGAATTCGTCGGCAATAGCCTCTAATGCCTTTAAGACGTTATCGGGTGTAAACCAGTTATTTTTGAGGTGAGCCCGGTGGGCAAGATCAGTTAATTCGGATTGAGCGTCGGCGGAGCGTAAGAAGTCGCCCAGTGCCGCGAACGTTTGCAGGCGTTCTGATTGAAGCATGTAGGTTATAAACAAATGGAATACTCCATCAACGGATGGAATAAAAAATTAGTTTGGGGCTAACCTTTAAATAGTTATATTTGTTGTCCCTAGTAAGAAGATAATTTTCACCGCCTATAAATCCGTATTGCTCATGGCAATCATGATCACCGATGAGTGCATCAACTGTGGTGCCTGCGAACCCGAATGCCCTAACACGGCCATCTACGAAGGTGGTGTCGAGTGGACCTGGGGCGGAGGAACTGAATTGACCGAAGTCGATTTCGGCGAGGGCACGATCGTAAGCGGAAAATCGCCACAGGCTCCGGTTTCGAACGAATTCTATTATATTGTCAGTGATAAATGTACTGAGTGCATGGGATTCCACGAAGAACCACAGTGTGCGGCTGTTTGCCCCGTAGACTGCTGCGTTCCTGACCCCGAGCACGTAGAAGATGAAGAAACGTTACTGGCAAAGAAAGCCTGGTTACACGCTGAAGCGTAGAAACTAGATTTACTCAGCACTAAAAAGCCCGTTCTGTCGACAGAACGGGCTTTTTGCATTTATCTACGTTGTCTGCTCTCAAAAGGATGAATATTTGAACCAAATAAAATTCTAAGAAAATTGAATAAGACAGAATAATATAAACATAGCTTATTTATGGTATTTTAAGGTATTTTGAAATTAATTTATAGAATTTTTTAAACAAAATTAATATTTTCTGGCAAAAATGAAGAGTTTTTAAAGCTGGTATGTTGGATAGTAATAATTATATCCCAAAATTTGTTCCCGAACAAACCACAGGTTCCTTGTATTGTAGACCAAATAAAAGCTATGAAAAAAACATTTTTACTACTAGGTTCTTTGTTTGCAGCAGGAGGCTTGAAAGCGCAGGATTCTACAGCCATTTCTATGAATAAAAAGGTTGCCTCAACTGAAGCAGCAGCCCCAGCGGAAGCCGTACCTCAGGGTAAGTTTACGTTTTCGGGGTATATGGATACGTACTACTTCGGCAACTTCAATAACCCCAAAAGCCAGTCGAACCTGGGATTAAGCGGAGAATCAGTGGGAAATGCACGGGCGTTCGATCAACGTGCCGGGCAGTTTGGTCTTGGTCTTATCCAGGCGAAAGCGGCTTATAGCTCTGACAAGGTAGATGCCGTCATGGATTTAGCGTTTGGTCCTTTTGCCGACATAGCGAACTACGGAAATAACATCGGACCGTTAGGATCGGGATCAACGGCGTTGGCGATTAAGCAGGCGTACATTACCCTGAAAGCTTCGTCGAAATTATCATTCACCGCCGGTCAGTTCGGAACGCACATTGGCTACGAGGTGATCGATGCTCCGGTGAACTTTAATTATTCGCTCTCTAACTTATTCAACAACGGTCCGTTCTACCACATCGGTCTGAAAGCGCAATACGCCTTCAGCGATAGAGTTGCTTTGATGCTGGGCGTGGTTAACAACGTAGATAACCTCAATGACAACAATAAAAAGAAAGGCCTGATCGGTCAGTTCTTTATTTCGCCGGTATCGGGCTGGAACGTGTATCTGAACGGGATCGTTTCCAACGAAGCATCGCCAGATGCGAACGGTGTTGTTGATGACAATGCGAGCTATTCATTGTTTGACCTGGCTACAACGTATCAGGTTACTTCTAAATTCTTCGTGGGACTGAATGCTGCGACTGGTTCGCAGAAAGGCGGCTTTCAGGTGGCTTCGGGAGTTAACTCGGCCAGAACCTGGGGTGGGGTTGCGGTATACTCGAACTATGCCTTCACCGACAAGTTTGCACTGGGTGCCCGCTACGAAGTATTCGACAACAAAAGTGGCGTACGGGGCTTAACCGACGCATCGGGCAGCGGAGCCAGCGTAAACTCCCTGACATTCACTGGCAATATCACAGCGGCCGACGGTCATGTGCTGCTGAAACCCGAGTTCCGTATCGATACGTATTCGGCGAACAAATTTGAAAAGAACGACGGGTCGTTATCGACATCGCAGGCTACGCTGGGTATGGCAGCCATCTTCAAGTTCTAACCAACGCTTCTTCGTTTCTTAACCTAACTTCTCCGTATTAATCAAGTACAACAAAAACCTCTTAATTATTATGCAAAAGCCCAACTACATTCCTCTTCTTATTTTGCTGGTTATCAGCGTAGCTGCCATAATCTCGCCCTCCGTGCCCACGCAGATCGTAACCGAAGGTATCAACTCCGGCGATACCGCATGGATGCTCGTGGCTAGTGCTCTTGTCTTGTTGATGACGCCGGGCCTGGCGTATTTCTACGGCGGGATGGTCAATAACAAAAACGTAATCTCGACGATGCTACAGAGCTTTATCGCGATGGGCGTTATCAGTATTCTGTGGGTAGTAGTGGGCTTCAGTCTTGCCTTCGGGACGTCAATCGGTGGCTTTATCGGAAATCCGATGGATCACTTCATGTTTAAAGGTGTGCTGGACGGTAAGCCCTGGGAACTTGCGGCTACCATTCCACTGGTTGTGTTTGCGTTCTTCCAACTGAAGTTTGCCGTTATCACACCCGCGCTGGTTACGGGATCTATGGCGGAGCGAATCAACTTCCGGTCGTACGTCCTGTTCATGATCCTGTTCAGCTTGTTCGTTTATGCTCCGCTGGCGCACATGACCTGGCATCCAAAAGGGCTTCTTTTTGAATTAGGCGTGCTGGATTTCGCCGGCGGTACTGTCGTGCACATGTCGGCGGGTTGGGCCGCTCTGGCAGGTGCGCTTTACCTGAAGCGCCGGAAGTCTCATCTCGAAGCAAGCTATTTCCCACCGGCCAACATCCCATTCGTTTTGTTAGGAACAGGCTTACTTTGGTTCGGTTGGTTCGGTTTTAATGCCGGTTCGGCGGTAGGTGCTTCGCCACTGGCAGCATCAGCGTTCGCTACGACCAATACGGCGGCTGCGTCTGCTGGTTTAGCCTGGGTTTTGTTCGATGCAGCTAAAGGCAAGAAAGTTTCAGCCCTTGGTTTTTGTATCGGTGCTGTAGTCGGTCTGGTTGCCATCACACCGGCTGCCGGTTTCGTTACTGTCCCCACTTCAATTTTTATCGGAACCATTTCTTCGATAATCTCGAACTACGTAGCGCACCTGCGGTCGAAATCTACGCTGGATGATACGCTTGACGTGTTTCCTTGCCACGGTGTGGGCGGTATGGTCGGTATGATTATGACGGGAATCTTCGCCAGCAAAGGGGTTAACTCGGCAGTAACGGTAGAAGGGCTGGCCTTCGGAGAAACCGGCCTGTTCGTAAATCACATGATTGCCCTGATTGCCGTGTCGGCTTTCGCATTTGGCATGTCGCTGCTGCTGCTAAAAGTAACGGATCTGATTCTGCCCCTGCGTGTATCGGAAGAAGACGAGAAGTCGGGTCTGGACATCAGCCAGCACGACGAATTCCTGATCGAAGCGTAGTGAATTGCCGTATAGTCCACTACTGATAGCGATAGTGGACTATACCTCAACTTTCCTTTGACATAGCAACAGAGCCACAGGCCCTGTCTGGCCGAAATGTCCGGCAGCTTTACTGTGGTTTTGTTGTACTCGTGGAGCCGCTTCCGCTTGGGGGCGGTTTCCTGTATGCATAAGCTGCCTTTTTTAACTATAAAAAAAATAAAAGAGGCCGGTCTGATCAGACCGGCCTCTTTTATTTAATACATATTAATGTCGTTCAAAAACGGATTCGACTTCCTCAACTTCCATCAACCCATCGGTATTTACAGCCACCAGGCGAACCGGAATAGTTTCGTTGATACGTAACGGATCGTATTTAGCAACCACGCGGACGTAGTTTTCGGTGAATCCCTGCATCAACCCCTCCTGAACGTCTTCTTCAAACAACACCGTCGCCTGCGAACCTAACTGTGAATCGTAGAAGGCCCGGCGCTTTTTGTCGGACAGGATGTGCAACATTTTCGATCGATCAGCCCGAACAGAGCCAGGAACAACCGGTTTGATGCTCAATGCCGTTGTGTTCGGGCGTTCCGAATAGGTGAACACGTGCAGGTACGAAATCGGCAGTTCGTTCAGAAACAGGTAAGTTTCCTTAAATAGCTCATCGGTTTCGCCGGGGTGACCTACAATTACGTCAACACCAATACAGGCGTTGGGCATCAGTCCCTTGATTCTGGCGACGCGGTCGGCATAAAGTTCGCGCTTGTACCGACGGCGCATTAAGCCCAGTACGCGATTACTGCCCGACTGGAGCGGAATATGGAAGTGGGGAACAAACCGTTTCGACTGAGCGACGAACGCGATAATCTCGTCGGTCAGCAGGTTGGGTTCAATACTCGAAATCCGGAACCGCTCGATGCCCTCAACCTCGTCCAAAGCCTGAATCAGGTCCAGGAACGTCTCCTGACGGTGCGCTATTCCCCCGTCGCCCTCTACCAGACCAAAATCACCGATGTTGACGCCTGTAAGCACAATCTCTTTAACCGCACCGGCCGACCGTCCCCGACCGGCAATCTCGCGGGCGGCCCGCACTACGTTCTCCACAGAATCGGAGCGGCTTTTTCCCCGCGCCAGCGGAATGGTGCAATAGGCGCATGGATAATCGCAGCCGTCCTGTACCTTCAGAAACGTACGGGTACGGTCATTGAGCGAATACGAAGCGTGGTATTCAATGGCGTGTTCGATAGGAGAATTGAAAACCTGAGCGCGTTCGCCGGCACTCACTTTCTCAAACGTTGGGAGAAGTTCGTGCAACCGGAATTTTTCGGCGGCTCCCAGCACCGCATCCACCCCCGGAATTTCGGCAATTTCGGTTGGTTTTAACTGTGCGTAACAGCCCAGAATTGCCACGTACCCATCCGGATTGATCTTCTGTGCTTCCCGAACAATTTTGCGGCATTTCTTGTCGGCGTTGTCCGTCACCGAGCACGTATTGATAATAAATATATCAGGCTGTTGGCTAAACTCAACCCGTTGATACCCCTGCTGTTCCATCAGGCGGGCCAGCGTTGAGGTTTCAGAAAAGTTGAGTTTGCAGCCGAGTGTATAAAACGCTACTTTTTTCACAGTCAGTAATCTATCCCACAAAGTTACAAAAAAACGACGGGGTGGGTTCCGTTGATCTATAGAGTCTGCGTGGATGCCCCGTCGTCATCAAAAGTATCTAGTTTACTCGCTGACCATCTATAATACATAGACAAAATGGTCTGGAGCTTAACCTAATTTAGTCGTTATAATCCTGGGTAGCACACAAAACAGATATCCATTTAGTTGTCATCGTGCCAAATTTTAATAAATCCTGATTTTTACGTAAATTCTATTTTTTGTCTTATTATATCCAAAAAAGATACCTGTTAGCAGTAAATAAGCAAGTTTGGTTAGAAAAGTAGTTAAATCACAGAGTAACTATTTTATCCTGTCTAATATGGACTTTTTCTGTACTAAGCGAATTTTAATTATAATATTTCCACAAAACCGATAAAAAATACGGTTAAATCATAAAGTGGCAGATGTATTTAATTGTTTGTGCCTGCTATATTTGCTAAAAGTATCGTAACAAAACCCGTATCAATTAAATCCACCTGTACATCATGGCAAAGGCGAAGTTAGAGTACATTTGGCTCGATGGCTACAAGCCCACCCAAAGTCTACGTTCCAAAACAAAAATTGAAGGTGACTTCTCGGGTAAGCTCGAAGACTGCCCACTGTGGTCATTTGACGGTTCATCGACTGAGCAGGCCCTCGGCGGTTCCTCCGATTGCTTGTTGAAACCCGTCTTTATTTGCCCTGACCCGCAGCGTAAGAACGGTTACCTCGTTATGTGCGAAGTATTGAACGCCGACGGTACCGCGCACGAATCGAATGGCCGCGCCACGATTGAAGACGATGACGACGATTTCTGGTTTGGTTTCGAGCAGGAGTATTTTCTGTGGGACATGGCCATCGACAAACCACTGGGCTTCCCCGCCGAAGGCTTCCCAAGCCGTCCGCAGGGGCCGTACTACTGCTCAGTTGGTGCGCAGAATGCCTTTGGGCGCTCGATCGTTGAAGAACACCTCGACGCTTGCCTGGATGCGGGTTTGAACGTTGAAGGGATCAATGCTGAAGTCGCAACTGGTCAGTGGGAGTTTCAGATTTTCGCAAAAGGTGCTAAAGATGCCGGTGATCAGATTTGGGTCGCCCGGTACATTCTGGAACGTATCGGTGAGAAATACGGTATTTCGATCAACTGGCATTGCAAGCCACTAGGCGCAACCGACTGGAACGGCTCAGGTATGCACGCGAACTTCTCAAATTCTGTATTGCGTACAGCCGGAAACAAAGAAACCTACGATACGATCTGCCAGGCGTTCTCGCCGGCTGAGGTTATCAAGGCTCATATCGCCGTTTATGGTGCCGATAACGAAATGCGCCTGACCGGTAAGCACGAGACTCAGTCCATTGACCAGTTCTCATACGGTGTCTCTGACCGGGGCGCGTCGATCCGTATCCCAATCGCTACGGTAGAGCGCGGCTGGAAAGGCTGGCTGGAAGATCGTCGTCCGAACTCGGCGGCTGATCCATACAAAGTAGCTGCCTGCATCATCAAGACTGTAAAATCGGCAAATGTGCTGGAGACAGCCTAGTCATATATTGACGTAGTGTAAACTACACATTGTTCAAAAGCCTGACCAGTACGTACTGGTCAGGCTTTTTTTGCTATGTCGTTGTAATCTGGCCCAATGGCGTGTATGTTTGGTTAATTTTTAACTAAAAAAACACCCCAACCGTACCATGTCTAACTTCCGGTTTAAGGCGCTGGAAATTGCACAGAGTCGTCACGCAATACCGGTCGCGGCTCCTACCGAGCGCGTTGGCGATTTCTTCGGCAGCAATACATTCAACAACGAAGTCATGCGGACGCTGCTATCCCCCGAAGCGTACCTGAAAGTGACGGAGGCTATTCAAACCAACGGAGCCATCGACCGCACCATCGCCGACGAAGTCGCAGGTGCCATGAAGTCGTGGGCGACGTCGAGGGGAGCCACGCACTACACCCACTGGTTTCAGCCGCTAACGGGCGAAACCGCCGAAAAGCACGACGCTTTCTTCGACGTAACCGTCGATGGAAAAGCCATCGAGAAATTTAAAGGGAGCGCGCTGGTCCAGCAGGAGCCCGACGCATCTTCGTTTCCAAGCGGTGGGCTACGGAATACATTTGAAGCCAGGGGCTATACCGGGTGGGACCCTTCATCACCCGCCTTTTTGATGGATAACGGAGCCGGTGGTAAAACGCTCTGTATTCCCTCCGTCTTTATTTCCTATACAGGCGAAGCGCTGGATTATAAAACGCCTTTACTTAAGGCCCTGAATGCGATCGACAAAGCGGCCACGGCCGTTTGCCAGTATTTTGACCGGAACATCTCTAAAGTTACGCCTACCCTGGGGACTGAACAGGAGTACTTTGTGGTTGATCGTTCTTTATTTTACGCCCGCCCTGATCTGGTTCTGGCCGGTCGGACGGTGTTTGGGCACTCACCCGCACGGGGCCAACAACTGGAAGATCACTATTTTGGCTCAATTCCGCCCCGCATCAATGCCTTTATGGTCGATTTTGAGTTTGAGTCCATGAAGTTGGGCATGCCCGTGCGGACCCGGCACAATGAGGTGGCACCTGGCCAGTTTGAGGTAGCACCGACTTTTGAAGAAGTGAATCTGGCCATCGACCACAACGCCCTGCTGATGGATCTGATGGATAAGATTGCCGAAAAACATAACCTTAAAGTGCTTTTCCACGAGAAACCGTTTGCCGGCATTAACGGGAGCGGGAAGCACAACAACTGGTCGCTGGGGACCAATACGGGCGTCAATCTGCTGGCACCGACATCCAAACCTAAGGAGATTCTGCGCTTTCTGACGTTTCTGGTCAATGTGATTAAAGCGGTTCATGATCACGCCGATTTATTGCGAGCCAGTATTGCCTCAGCTGGTAACGAACATCGGCTGGGGGCCAACGAAGCGCCACCCGCCATCATGTCGATCTTCTTGGGTGAAACCCTGACCCGGGCGCTTGAGGATCTGGAAACTAAAAATGAGATTTCGCTGAATAAAGGCGATAACGTTTATTACAAACTGGGCCTGAACCGAATTCCGAACCTGATGCGCGACAATACAGACCGTAACCGGACGTCGCCTTTCGCGTTTACGGGCAACAAGTTCGAGTTCCGGGCGGTGGGTAGCTCTGCCAATTCGGCCTCAACGATGACCGTACTCAACGTGATTGTCGCGGATCAGCTTAATCAATTCAAAACCGAGCTGGACAGCCGACTGGCCAGGGGCGAAAAGAAAGAACTCGCCATTGTCGACATCCTGAAGGAATACTACGCGAATACGAAGCGAATCCTGTTCGAAGGAAACGGCTATTCCGACGAGTGGGTCGAAGAGGCCGCCCGGCGGGGATTAGCGAACATCAAATCGTCGCCGGATGCTTTGGCCGTGTTTGTGCAGCCCGAATCGCTGGCGCTTTTTGAACGTACCGGGGTTATGAACCATGCCGAAATGGAGTCACGCTACGAGATCGAACTCGAAAAATACATCAAGAACGTGCAGATTGAATCGCGGGTTATGGGTGATCTGGCGATGAATCACGTTGTCTCGACGGCGCTGAAGTATCAGAACAAACTGGCCGAAACTGCACGCAATCTCATGGAACTGGGTATGGCCGCCGAAGCCGAACCGATCAAGGATTTGCTGCGCGAAATCTCCAGCCGCGTTGTTGTCATTAAAAAGCAAACCGAATCGATGATCGAAGCGCGGAAGAAAGCCAATAACGTACCGGATACGGTCGAACGCGCCAGACTCTATTCTACGGAGGTGAAAAATCATTTCGATACGATTCGTTACGAAGTAGATAAACTTGAGCAGATCGTTGATGACGAAGACTGGCCGTTGATCAAATACCGTGAACTGCTGTTTATCAAGTAAATTCAATCGGCACCGTCTGGCCAGACGGTGCCGATTCTTAATCGCTCCTTTAGCAAAAGTCTGATACCTGAGTACTAACTGCCTAGGCTAAATCCATTAACTCCTGATGTTCGCTCCCGATGTTTTCCTGCGTGATCTGTGTCGGTTACCGCACCGGGGAGCGGCCACGTCTCAGGAACGCGAGGCTGCCCGGCTTCTGCAAACATACCTGACTGACTTGGGCGCCACCGTTCATACGGAAGCCTTTCAGACGCCAAAGACATACGTAACGGTTGTTTATTGGCTGCTCGGCGGCTTGCTGTCGGGACTTGCTCTGGTGCCCGTGACCGGAGTGGCCATCGGGCTGGTCTGGTACTTCGCGTACATGGCCTGGCGGTACTTCAACTGGCAGTACTCGTTTGCGACCCGGTTTCCCATTCAGCACACGGCCTACAATGTTGTCGGGCGCTGGCCACCGAGCAAAGCGGGAGAGGGGGTACGGAAAGTGATCCTGATGGCGCATTACGATACCGCGCCGATTTCCCTACTGTACGGACCGAAACGGCAGGCGTCGTTCCAGACATCGCTGATTGTATCGCTTGGTCTGATGGCAATGGCCGCGATGGCTGCTACGTTCGAAGCCTTCGGGGCCGCGCTACCGTATACGACGTATTTACGCTACGGCCTAATGGCGTATTTCGTCGTGCAGGCGATTACCGGTACGGCTGGCTACTGGCTGAGTGGGTATACCAATGGGGCTAGTGACAATGCGACGGGCGTTACGGCTGCGTTAGCCACCGCCGATCGACTGCGTCATCAGCCCGACCTCGACGTAGAAGTGGTGCTGACCAGCGCCGAAGAAGCGGGTATGATTGGCGCTTATTACTACGTTCAGAGGCATAAAAAGGAGTGGAACCGCAACCAAATGATGGCCGTCAATTTCGATACGCTCGGCGCAGGCCAACTGACCATTGTAGAACAGACAGGAACGGTGGAGGTGATAAAATACGATAACGAGCCAACCCGATTGGCAAAGTCGCTGGTAAGAACCGAGGCTTTTTCAGGACGAGTAAAGGTTGGTCAGTGGCACACGGCTGATTTTGACAGTGTCTGGTTCGTTCGCTCCCGCGTGCCCGTACTGGCTTTGTGTGCGCTGGATACCGACGGGCAGATGCCGCGCATTCACCAGCCCGATGATACGTTGGCCCAAGTTGATATGCGGCCCGTAGAGGCAGCCGTTGATCTGGCGGAGGCCGTACTGAACAAATGGCTGATCGGGGAAAAGTCTGCGCAGTCCCCGACGGCGTAGGCTCATTATTCGTTCTTCCTAGCGGAATATCCATTACTTTTGCTGTATGGCAAATTACAGAAACGAGGGCTATGACCCGGAAGAAATAAACGCGCTCAAAGAAGAGTGTCAGCAGGAGGGTAAGTCGTTTATTTACGTCGAAGACGACGACCTGGACGTACTGGAGTCAGGCGAATGCGTTCATATTCAGTTTCCTGGGCATTATCAGGGCGAAGAAGTCATCTTCGATACGCTGGTCTATACCCTCCGGCTGCACCACAGTAGCCTTGTCTATGAGATGGCGGTTGAGCAGGTCCGCAAAACGTATCCGGAGTACGTTCCGCCCGAAGATCGGCAGCCCGGTTACAAAATTGCGCCCGAGATGGAAGAAGAGGCCGAAACCGCTTTGACCGAAATCATCGAAGAGATCGAAGAAACCGAAACGGTTAAGGTGCAGGAACACGTTGAAGTGGATACACAGTCGGACTATGGTATCGCGCTGGATGTGTGTCTGCACGTAGAAGAAATCAACGACGAGGTTATCGAAAATTTCATCCGGAGCTTCAACGCCAACGCTTTATCGCTGGACAATACGCTGTATTCGTTCACCAGCGAAAGCGAAGAATAAACCCTGTCATTCGTAGTCATGGATAGTCATTAAGTGTCAATCTTTGTACTACTTGCCATTGACGGCTGCGGGTGACTATCCATGATTACGAATGACTCTATTTTCGGGCACCGCCACCTACGTTGCCACCCGTGAGTTGAGCCTGGCCGTTAACGCGGCCATTCAACTTCAAAAGCCCTTACTCATCAAGGGTGAGCCAGGCACGGGTAAGACTCTTTTAGGGTATGAGATTGCGCAGGCACTCGGTAAACCGTTGTTTACCTGGCACGTTAAATCGACAACCTCGGCACATCAGGGTTTGTATGAGTACGATGCCGTTTCCCGATTGCGGGATTCGCAGCTGGGCGTTGGCAACGGACGGATTAACGATCTGGCCAATTACATCAGGAAAGGTAAGCTGTGGGAGGCTTTTGAGTCGGAAGAGCAGGCCGTTTTGTTGATTGATGAAATCGACAAAGCCGATATCGAGTTTCCCAATGACTTATTGCAGGAACTCGATCGGATGGAGTTCTACTGCTACGAGTTGCAGCAAACAATTTCGGCAAAGTACCGGCCCGTCGTAATCATTACCTCAAATAACGAAAAGGAACTGCCCGATGCGTTTTTGCGTCGGTGCTTTTTTCATTTCATCCGCTTCCCCGATCGGGAGACGATGCAGCAGATTGTAACGGTTCACTTCCCCAATCTGCCGCAGGAACTGATGGTGAAAGCGATGTCGGTCTTTTACAACATTCGGGACGTAAAGGCCCTGAAAAAGAAGCCGTCGACGAGTGAGCTCATCGATTGGGTACGTCTGCTGCTGGCGGCCGGAGTAACCCACGACGATTTAAGCGACCTTGACGCGCTGAATGAACTCCCGCCTTACCTTGGCTCTCTACTCAAAAACGAACAGGATACCGACCTGATGACCGCCTTACGTCGGAAAGGCGGTCGGCCGTATTAAGGGGCATTGATTAAGGCAAGGTAACGTGGAGGAAGAGGCCCCGTTACGTATTGTTTACAAAGTCGTTGGCCATCGAACGGGTTCCGTATGGCAATCGGGTTAATTCGATTCATCTCACCGGTGTCAACACGCCCATGAACGACGGGCTGGCTGCGCTAAAAGGGACGACTGCTCAGGAAATTGCCGAACGTTCGGCGGGTAATCTGTTGCCGGTTCCCTGGGTCGAGTCGAAGGACTAGGCGTCAGCAATTAGTAGTAAGGTGGAGGTCGCTTCAAAAATCAGCGTACCTCAGTTAAGCGCTAACGAAACGGCGAAAGCATTGTTATCCCGATAAGAAGCTCTTTACTTTGGGTTAGCTTCTTATTCGTTATTGCTCATGTTTCTCGACTTCTTTCTGCTTTTACGGCAACATGCTTTGCCCGTTACGTTGCCGGAGTACCTGAACTTGTTGTCGGCTCTGCGGAGCAATGTAGGCGGCACGAGTGTCGAGGATTTTTATTACCTGAGCAAGACGGCTCTTGTTAAGCATGAGCAGCACCTCGATCTGTTCGACCGGTTATTCGGCGAATACGTATCGGACAAGCAGTCAACCCCTCCCGACAGTTTACCTAGCGTACCGCCCGACTGGCTGCGGGATGCCCTCGACAGTCAGTTAACGGAAGAAGAACGGGCGGCTTTCGGACCAACGGGCGGCTTAGACACACTCTGGCAGCAACTGCGTGAACTGCTCGATCAGCAGGACGATCGTCACGAAGGCGGTAACCGGTGGATTGGTCCGGAAGGTACGTCGCCGTTTGGCACCAATGGCAAACAAGGCCCGCCCGAAGGATTTACTATGAATCCGGATGAAAACGGAAGATCGCGCGGGAATCGTTCTGCCGCTAAAATCTGGGAACAACGCGCGTACAAGAACCTTGACGACAACATTGAGCTGAATACCCGCAATCTGAAAATGGCGTTGCGTCGGCTCCGCATCTTAACCCGCGAAGGAACCGAAGACGAGCTGGATATCGATAAAACCATCGACAGCACAAGTCGCAATGCGGGGTATCTGGACATAAAAATGCAGCCCTCCCGCCAGAATCGGGTGAAAGTGCTGATGCTGTTTGATGTGGGCGGGTCGATGAACGAACACATTGAACTCTGCTCGCATTTGTTCTCGGCGGCTCGCTACCAGTTTAAGCACCTTGAGTTCATGTATTTTCATAACTGCGTTTACGAAACATTATGGAAAGACAACTCGCGCAGACGGGAGCGTGTACCAACCTGGGAGGTGCTGCACAAGTACAATAAAGAGTACAAAGTGATTTTTGTGGGCGATGCCGCCATGGCGTCTTACGAGATTACGATGGCTAAGGGCAGCGTTGAGCACTACAATGAAGAAGCAGGAATCGTCTGGCTCGATCGCTTTAAAGCGCAGTATCCGCACATAGTCTGGCTAAATCCCAATATAGCCGCGTATTGGACATACACGCACAGCACTCAACTCATTCGTGAATGGTCGGGTAATCGCATGTTCCCGTTAACACTCAACGGCCTGGAGCAGGCGATGAAGTGCCTGAAGAATCCTAAAATCACCTTTATTCCCTGACAGATTCTGTTGGTCTGGGTTGTGGGCTTATTTTTGCGGGCATAAGCATCTCCCGAATTAACAGAACCTGACCATGCAGCAACCGGATTCTTTGAACCAGGTGGCGGAGTTCCACCGTACCTGTCATGCACCAATCTTAGAGACACCTCAGGTCCCACCACCGGCCAGAGCCCAACTGCGGGTGTCGTTGCTGGCGGAAGAACTCGATGAATTTCGCGATGCTATTGCTGAGGGCGATATTGTAGCCGTTGCGGATGCCCTCTGCGATTTACAATACGTACTGTCGGGCGCGGTGCTGGAGTTTGGTCTGGGCGACAAATTCAAGGCGTTATTCGATGAAGTTCAGCGCTCCAACATGAGCAAAGCCTGCCTGACCGTCGAAGAAGCGGAGGCCACCGTAGCGCAATACCAGGCGAAGGGGGTAGACTGCCATTACGTTGAGTCGGACGGCAAATTCCTGGTGTATCGCGACGCCGATCACAAAACCCTGAAAAGCGTAAACTATTCACCCGCTGATCTAAAGGCAATTATAGAAGGCCGTTAATGACCATGAACAACTACCAATATACTGTCGTTGACCGGTTTCTGCGTTACGTGCAGATCGACACGCAGTCGGACCCGCAGTCAACGGCGAATCCGAGCACCGAGAAACAGAAAGACCTGAGCCGCGTTTTGGTGCAGGAACTGCTGCAAATGGGCATTGCCGATGCCGAACTTGACGAATGGGGTTACGTATACGCTACTATTCCAGCGAATACCGATAAGGCAAATGTGCAGACGATCTGCTTCTGCTCGCACGTAGATACTTCGCCTGACGTAACGGGGGCGGGGGTAAAGCCCATTATTCACCGCAACTGGAATGGCTCTGACATTGTGTTGCCCGACGATTCGGCCCAGGTGATCCGAATAGCTGACCATCCGGATTTGAAGCAGCAGATCGGCAATGACATCATTACGGCCAGTGGCATTACGTTGCTCGGGGCCGACAATAAGGCGGGCGTTGCCGAAATCATGGATGCCGCCCATTACTTACTGACGCATCCCGACGTAAAACACGGTCGGATTCGCCTGCTGTTTACGCCCGACGAAGAGGTTGGCCGGGGGACGGAGAAGGTAGATATTCAAAAACTGGGGGCTGATTTTGGTTATACCATCGACGGTGAAGCCCTGGGGACGCTGGAAGATGAAACGTTCTCGGCCGATGCGGTAACCATTACCATTCAGGGCGTGAGTACACACCCCGGCTTTGCCAAAGGCAGACTCGAAAACGCCCTGAAAATTGCCGCCGGTCTGTTAGCCGCACTGCCCAAGGACACGCTCTCTCCCGAAACGACCGAAGCCAAAGAAGGCTTTGTGCATCCAACCCGATTCGAAGGAAATCAGGATACGGCCGTTGTGGAATTTATCATCCGTGATTTCAACGAAGCGGGACTCCATGAGAAAGAAGATTACCTGAAAGGCAAGCTCGACCAGGTATTAGTCCACTACGCTGGCTCGTCGGCCCAGTTTGTGGTAAAGGAGCAGTACCGCAACATGAAAGAAGTGCTTGATCAGCACCCGGCTGTGGTTGAAAACGCGCTGGAGGCCATCCGGCGCACGGGTTTATCGGCCGAACGACGTAGCATTCGGGGTGGTACGGATGGGTCAAGACTATCGTTTATGGGGCTGCCGTGCCCAAATATCTTCGCGGGTGAACACGCGTTTCATTCCCGGTTAGAATGGGTGTCGGTACAGGATATGCAGAAAGCGGTTGACGTCATTGTCAATCTCGTACAGGTTTGGGAAGAACAGGCGTAGTAAGATGGAAACAGATTTTAAGTCGCTAAGCCAATCGTTCGTGACGCTGTATGCGCGGGATTTAAGTCGTCTGACGCAACAGATAGAGGCTTACAATGACGAGCGTGTGCTTTGGGAAATCAGGCCGGGAATCATCAACTCGGCGGGTAACCTCTGTTTGCACCTGATCGGAAACCTGAATACGTACATCGGTGATAACCTGGGTAAGATCAGCTACGTACGGGACCGCCCCGCCGAGTTTTCCGACAAGCACATTCCGAGAGCTATCCTGCTAAACAGACTACAGGAAACGAAGACGCGGGTAACGAGTACTTTAGAGAAACTCACTGACGATCAACTGGGGAATCTATTTCCAGATGAGGTGTTAGGCTACCCTATGACTGTTCATTACTTCCTGGTACACCTGGCGGGCCATCTGAACTATCACCTTGGCCAAATCGATTACCACCGCCGGTTGCTAACGCAGGGGCAAACGATTACATATCAGAACTAAGAAGGGAAGGCAGTCAGACCGTAGCGTAAATTGTGAACAGCTATTGGCACATAGGGCTGGCGAACCAGCTCAGGACTCGTCATAGTGGATCGACAGTGCACGAACCCGGCTACTCGCCTGATCTTTGCCACTGACATTAATCCCGGCACGCGGTGCCCGGTCCCAACGGGGCAGAAACGAGCCATCTAACGCTACATCGGTTATTCGGGTGTAATCACCTGCTTTGGTGCGCCAGCCGAATTCATAAAACTGCCCCTTCTGACTCCGAATTTCCAGCGTAACCGAAGCGGTACCTTCCGGTATTGACTGTGCCTTTAGAACGTTACGTGTTCCCGCCTTAATCTGCCAGAGTTCAAGCGATCCCTGCCCAATGCCGAGTCCTAACTGGTTCTGCGCATCACCATACAGGCACACACTTTGGCGTAAATCGGCCTGGGGAATGATGTCGGCCGATAGGGTATAGGTTCCTTTCTTGATGACGAGGCCCAGAAAAGTGCCTGCCTGACCTGAGCCCTTGTTGACCAGTTGCAACTGACCCTGCTTAACGCTATAGGCTGGCTTAGAAAGACTCACATCCCAGACCCAGGGAACGTCAGTCGGAGCCTGGCTAAACTTAACCGATAGGTCTGATTGACGCTTCTGAATCGCCTGAAGCGGTGACGCTGCCTGGGTAGGCGTTGCGTGCCCATACCGAAAAGCGGGCCATTGGCTTTTGTCATCCCAGATCAACTCACTCAGCACGCCCTGACGGCCGGTAGAGGTAAAATCGACGCCATTGTAGGCGTGGTGCAGGTAGAAGTAGCGCTGATTGGGCGTTAGCACAACAGTTCCGTGTCCGGGACATTTCCAGGCGTCGTCACTGACCAATAACGGATTGTTAGCGTATTTCTCCCAGGGGCCGCGTAGGGTCTGGGCGCGGGCTACGCCAACCTGATAGTTACATTGCGCTCCGCAACAGGCGTTGCCCGAATAGAGCATATAGTAGTAGTCTCCTCGTTTAAAAATCGCTTGCCCTTCGGCTCCTCCCTTCTCCCAATTGTTTGCATCCGCCTTGATGAGGGTAAACGCCTGACCAGTAACCTTGAGTCCGTCGGCCGATAGTTCAGCACCCAGAAGTTCAATGGACCTGCCTTTATCCAGGCCGTAGGCTTTCCAGGTAATGAAGAGTTTGCCGGCCTCGTCAATGATAAACGGATCAATCGCTTCGCTGGTCCATTCCAGTAACAAGCCGTGGTCGGTAAACCCTTTCGTCAGGTCGCGGCTCGTAGCAACGCCGATAAACGAACGCTGGTCGGTTTTTCGCCGAGCCGTGTAATACACGTAGTACGTCTCATTCCGGTAGAACAGCTCCGGAGCCCAATAGCTGCCCATTGTCCACTGCGGCAGTTCGTTAAACACAGGTCCAGCATAGCTCCAGTTCACGAGGTCTTTTGAGGTGTAAATAGGATATGCTGGTGCCCACTCCGAAGAGGTTCCAACGGCGAAGTAGGTATCGCCGACCCGAATGACGGAAGGATCGGCAAAATCGCCCGCAATAACCGGATTTGTGTAAGTGGACTTAGGGTTAGGCGACTGAGCAGGTTGGGCTGACGCCTGTACGAGTACGGCCAGGAGACCGACAAGGGTAAGAAAAAAGGTTCTCATCCGGGATTGCCTGAGGCTGAAAGGAAGCTGATGGTAGAGTAAGCAAAAGCTATTTAACGAGACGAAGATAAGTAGCTGAACTGACCGTTCCGCATAAACTGAGCATTCCGCTACGGAATCATAATTGATCACCGTGTTTTAATCGTACCCGTTACGTATAATGATGCTGTCAGGCAGGTTGCAGAGAGGTAGCGATAGAGGTAACATCCGCAACTGGTGCAGGCGACCTTCGCAGTCCGCTGCCTGTTGAGTCTAAGTAGGCTGGAGTCAGTAGACTAGTTGGCTGAACAATCTAGTAAGTGGCTGGGTTGATACGTCTAACCAATCTTAACGTATATGGAAAGCCAATTCGAACTCGATGCACCGGTGGATACAAGTGCACCGTCGCCTTATGACGTAACAACCGACGTTCACGGTCTGAAAACCTTGTTTGTCAACGTCTTTTTTATTGGTCAGCCGGGTGCTGGTAATCCGTGGGTACTGATAGATGCTGGTTTGCCGGGTTACACTGGACAAATCAAGAAAAAAGCCGAACAGTTATTCGGGTCAAATGCGAAGCCTGAGGCCATTGTGCTCACGCATGGACACTTCGATCACACGGGCTCGCTGAAGTCTTTGTTGAAAGAATGGGACGTACCGGTGTATGCCCATCCGTTGGAAATGCCATACCTGACGGGTAAGTCAAGCTACCCACCGCCAGATCCGGCCATTGGTGGCGGAATGATGTCGTATACCTCGTTCATCTTCCCGATTGGTCCCGACGATTACGGAGATAAGGTTAAACCTTTACCCGAAAACGGGACGATTCCGGAATTGTCAGACTGGCGCGTTATTCACACACCCGGCCACGCACCGGGTCACATTTCGCTATTTCGAGACAAGGACCGCACGCTGATTGTCGGCGATGCCTTTGTGACGACAAATCAGAATGCGGCTTCGGCGGTGGCGACCCAACGCGAAGAGTTTCATGGTCCACCTGCTTATTTTACCTGCGACTGGCAGGCCGCGAAACAGTCAGTACAAAAGCTGGCTGCGCTGAATCCACGCGCTGCCGGAACGGGTCATGGTGTATCTGTGCGCGGTCTCGATCTTGAATTAGGGCTAAACCGGCTGGTACACAGCTTTGAAGAGATGTCGATTCCGTCGGAAGGGCGGTACGTAAAACAACCCGCCGTGACTGACGAGAATGGTATTGTCGATATGCCGTCGCCAACCTCCTATAACGTAGCGAGGGCGATCGGCTGGGGACTCGTCGCCGGATTGCTCCTGTACACATTCTGGCCCGGCAGCAGTCAGGACGACGAAGACGACGATTAGAAAAAAGTAAAATAGGCATAAACCAAAGCAGCTCAACTACGTAGTTGAGCTGCTTTGGTTTATGTACCAACTGGTAAACCATAATTTAAGTGAATAGAACAGAACAAACACCGGCTTGTCATTACTTTTGCAGGACTAAGTTGATGTGAATATGGCTCAGAAAAAGCCTAAATTTTATGTGGTCTGGCGAGGGCGCGAGGCTGGCGTGTTTGATACGTGGGAAGCGTGTCAGAAACAAACCGCGGGCTTCGATGGCGCCCTGTTTAAATCATTTGATACCAAAGCGGCCGCGCTTAAAGCCTTTAAAGATAAGCCACACCTCCACATCGGCCAGGTTAAAGCGGGCGGGTCAACAAGCCAGAAAATTCCGGGTCTGGTGGGCAACCCGATCGAAGATAGTCTGGTAGTAGATGCCGCCTGGAACACGGCAACGGGCGATATGGAATATCAGGGCATTTATTTAGCCACGAAGCAGAAAGTGTTTCTGAAGGGCCCTTATTTCGATGGCACAAATAACATCGGCGAGTTTCTGGCGATTGTGCATGCCCTCGCTTTGCTTCACCAGAAAGGCAGCAACATTCCTGTATATTCCGACTCCAGAACGGCCATTGGCTGGGTGAAGAAAAAGAAAGCCAACACGAAGCTGGAAGAAACGCCACGTAACGCGGACCTGTTTGAACTGCTCGACCGGGCCGAAAGCTGGCTGCAAACCCATCGGTACGCCAATCCGGTACTGAAGTGGGAAACAACGGTTTGGGGAGAAAATCCGGCTGATTTCGGTCGCAAATAATCTGATCGTGTTTCGCTTCAAGCAATTTACCATTCAGCAAGATCGCACGGCCATGAAGGTTTGCACCGATGCCTGTGTGCTGGGGGCCTACGCGAACGTAACCGGAACCCGTATTCTGGATATTGGTACGGGGACTGGCTTGCTGGCGCTGATGGCGGCACAGCGAAACACGACGGCAGTCGTTGATGCCGTTGAGGTCGATGAATCAGCCTACAGGCAAGCTGTCGAGAACGTAGTGAATAGCCCGTTCGCGGCTCAGGTACACCTAACGCACAGTCGCATACAGGATTTCGCCCTTTCCGATACGTACGAGCGCTACGACTGCATCCTGACCAATCCGCCGTTCTACACCAACCACCTCCGCTCTCCTGATGCCGCCGTTAATCGAGCATTACATACCGACGAATTGCCGTTTTCAGACTTGCTCGAAGCGGTTGTTCAACTGCTAAGTACCGATGGACAGTGGTGGGTTTTGCTGCCGCCTTACGAGGCCGGAAAGCTGAGGCAGCTAGCCCAGGCTCACGGATTAAGCCCGTTTCAGCGGTTGGCGTTACGTCATCAGGCAACGAAGCCTGTTTTCCGGGTGATTACGGGCTTCTCATTGGTGCAGCAACAGGTAAAGAACGACGCACTGACTATTTACGAACCGGATGGGCGAACCTATACGGCTGACTTTCGTGAACTCCTGCGCGATTTTTACCTGATTTTTTAAATCTCTTTCCGACCTTTACCAGTGAATTGATGCGCTGTAATTTGCGTTTATAGAGTAAATCAGTCGCCAATACCCGTTTTTGGCGCATCGTTCGAAAATCAGTACATGACCCAATCGCTTCAACTTACCGTTCTCATTCCGCTCTACAACGAAGAGGAGTCGTTGCCAGAATTACACGACTGGATCGTGCGGGTGGTTACGGAGCAGAATTACACGTACGAAATTTTATTCGTCGACGACGGCAGCACCGACGATTCTTGGGCCGTTGTTGAGCGGCTGGCGAGCATTAACGCGAACGTGCGCGGCATTCGCTTTAACCGCAATTACGGGAAAACAGCCGCCCTGCAGACCGGTTTTCAGGCCGTTCGCGGGCAGGTCGTCATTACGATGGATGCCGATTTGCAGGACAGTCCCGACGAGATTCCGGAGCTGTACCGGATGATTGTTGAGGATAAATACGATCTGGTGTCGGGCTGGAAACAGAAACGCTACGACCCACTGACCAAAACATTGCCCACCAAACTGTTCAATGCGGTTTCGCGCTGGATTTCGGGCGTGCAGCTCCACGATTTTAATTGCGGGCTCAAGGCCTACAAGCAGAAAGTAGTGAAGTCGATTGCGCCCACTCTGTATGGTGATATGCACCGAAACCTACCCATCGTAGCCAATTGGAACGGGTTTAGCCACATCGGCGAGAAGGTTGTTCAGCACCGGGCTCGTAAGTACGGAACCACCAAGTTCGGTCTGGAACGCTTTGTGAATGGCTTTCTGGACGTACTGGTTATTGCGTTCGTGCATCGGTTCAGCAAACGACCCATGCACTTTTTTGGTACGTTCGGTACGTTGTCATTCTTTATCGGGACCGTGCTCGCGCTCTGGCTTATTGTCGATAAGCTGATCAATATTGCGCAGGGCGTGAAGTTTCGGAATGCGACCGACAACCCCCTTTTTTATTTTGGTCTGGTGGCCATTATTCTAGGTGTTCAGCTGTTTCTGGCCGGATTTCTGGGCGAGATGCTGGTCCGGCAAAGCTTAAACCGGTCCGGAGAGTACCAGGTTGCCGAACGGGTTGGCTTTCTGGAAACGATGTCGATTTAGGCTAAGACATTCTTTCCGTCTAGAAAAGAACGGCCCGTTTAAACGAAAAAACGCGGCTTATCCGTTTCCCTTCGTACTTTTGTGCGCATTCAGGGCATTCCGCCCGCTTTATGTCAGGCCATACTGGCCATTCAGGACGTAAAGCGGGCGGAATGTTTGTTTTTGCTCTCCAACAAACACAGATTATTCCAGTTTTTTCTTAAAATCGTATGCAAGCATTTTTTGAGCCGACACAACTCGACCCGATGGCAAAAACTCCTTCTAAAGCACATCCCTGGCATGGTATCTCGCCCGGCGAAAACGCTCCGGACATCATCACCGCCTTTATTGAAATCGTTCCGACCGATACGGTTAAATATGAAATTGATAAAGAATCGGGCTATCTGAAAATTGATCGCCCTCAGCAGTATTCCAACATTATCCCGGCGCTCTACGGTTTTGTGCCCCGTACATTCTGTGGTGACCGGATTGCTCGTTTAGCCTCCGAGCGGTCGGGTCGACTGATTGAGATGGGCGATGGTGACCCACTTGATATTTGCGTCCTGACCGAACGCGAGATCACGCACGGCGATATTCTGCTGCAAGCCATCCCGATCGGTGGATTCCGCCTGATCGACAAAGGCGAAGCGGACGATAAGATCATTGCTGTCCTGAAAGGTGATGCGATGTTTGGTCAGTACGACGATCTGAGCGACTTGCCCGAAGCCGTTGTTAAGCGGCTCCGTCATTACTTCCTGACGTATAAAAACCTGCCTGGCGAGCCCGCCGTTATGGAACTGGCCAATATCTACGGCCGGGAAGAAGCGCTCGAAGTGATCCGCACCTCAATGCAGGATTACGCCGAGATGCCAGCCTAGTCGACCGGACAGGGACCAGACTCATGGATAGCCTGTGCGGAAGCATAGGCTTTTTCTGTTTTTCGACCACTTATCCGTCCATTGGCACACTTAACATTTTTCCTGCGTAGTGGGTAAATCCTGGCGTACTTTTGTTCATTATGTGTAGTAAGCACACAACTAGTTTATGATTCATGCGACAGTTTCTTAAGTACGTTCTAGCCACCATTATCGGGCTTTTATTGTTTTCGTTCATCGGCTTCTTGCTGCTAGTCGGTTTTACGGTAGCCGTGTCGTCATCGGCCAATTCCAAAACCGATTTGAAGGAAAATTCTGTGTTGAAAATTGATCTTGACAAACCCATTCAGGAACGTGGTGCCGACAACCCGTTTAATGGGGCATTTGGCAGTTCTGGCGATGCGTTGGGCCTGATTGAGATCAAGCAGGCGTTGAAGGCGGCTAAAGAAGACGATAACATCGAAGGCATTTATCTGCAGACCGAAAATCCGAATGCGGGTTGGGCCACTCTCGAAGAGGTCCGTAACGCGCTGATCGACTTCAAGCAATCGAAGAAGTTCGTGTATACCTATGCCGAGCGGATGACCGAAAAAGGCTATTACCTCGCGTCGGTTGCCGATAAAATCTACCTCAACCCAACGGGCGATCTGGAATGGAACGGCCTGAATGCGGAGCTTACGTTCTTCAAAGGAACGCTCGATAAGCTGGGGATCAAGGCCGAAATTTTCCGGGTGGGCGAATTCAAAAGTGCCATCGAGCCCTTTATTCGTGAGGATATGAGCGAGCCGAATAAGCGGCAGGTTACGTCCTTCCTGAGTTCGATCAACGATCACATGCTGGTCCGGGTAGCCCAGAGCCGTGGCCTGCGCGTCGATTCGCTGAAACGGTACGCGGATAACCTGACCATTCAGACACCCGAAGATGCCTTACGTACCAAGCTGGTCACGAACGTTGGCTATCAGGATGAAATCGAAAGTGTGATTAAGAAGCAACTGGGCATTGACGAGAAAAAGAAGATCAACTACATCTCGCTCAACAAATACCAGGATGCCGATAAAAGCAATGACGCGAACAGCGAAGGCAGCGGCAAGAACCGTATCGCGGTCATCGTGGCTTCGGGCGATATTAACTCGGGTAAGGGCGATGACAACAGCATTGGCTCGGAAACCATTGCCGAAGAGATTCGGAAGGCACGACTCGACGACAAAGTAAAGGCGATTGTGTTACGTGTCAACTCGGGTGGGGGCGATGGGACCGCTTCGGACGTCATGTACCGGGAGGTGGAACTGGCCCGTAAGGTGAAACCCGTCATTGGCTCGATGTCTGATTACGCAGCCTCGGGTGGCTATTATATGCTGATGGGCTGTAACAAGATTGTGGCTCAGCCCAATACCATTACGGGTTCTATTGGCGTCTTCTCGCTGCTGTTCAATACCGAAGGGTTCTTTAAAGAAAAGCTCGGCGTTACGTATGACCGGGTGAAAACCAACGCCAACTCTGATTTTCCGTCGGTTACGCACGAGATGACACCGTTTCAGAAGCAGGTAATTCAGAAAGGGGCCGACCGGTTCTATACTATCTTTACCAGCAAGGTAGCCGCTGGTCGCAAAATTTCGGTCGATAGTGTGCGGGCCATTGCCGGTGGCCGTGTGTGGACCGGGACGCAAGGGAAAGCCATTGGGTTGGTAGACCAGCTCGGGGGCTTAGATGATGCGATTAAACTGGCGGCCCAAACCGCAAAGCTGAACGAAGGTGACTACCGGCTGAAGTACCAACCTCGCAAGAAAGAGTTCTTTGAGCAACTGATGCGGGCGTTTGGCGATAGCGAAGATACGCAGGTTCAGGCGCAGCTCGGTGAGCTGGCGCCGTACGTAAAATACCTGAAAAAGCTCAAAACGATGCAGGGTATTCAGGCCCGGTTGCCGTTTGAGATGGAGATTCGATAATAAGTTTGGTTTGCCTGAATCGTTAGACCTACAAGACGTAAGAAGCTTGTAGGTCTTTTTTTGCCTATCGGCTTTTTTTACCTTGCAACCCGTAACGCCTGTTCCATGCAGACCCTCCCCATTCATCTCGATCTGTTTGCGCTGGTCATGCTGCTGGGCGTGGCGCAGGCGATTTTTCTGGGAGTGTTTTTTCTGACCGGCAAGCGGGGCCGGAGCGTCGCTAATCGCTGTCTGGGTTTATTTACGCTGGCTGTATCGGCCGTAGAGGGCGAAATTTTTCTCAACTACACCAACTACACGTTTCGGGCGTTGTGGACGGTCGATTTTGCCGAACCGTTCAACTTCACGCTGGCCCCGCTGTTGTATTTCTATGTGTTCAGCCGAATCTACCAGCGACTTCCCCGGTACTGGGCCTGGCATTTTCTGCCTTTTGGCATCTGGCTGGCTAACGCCGTTACGTGGTTTTACCAGCCCACGGAGTTCAGATACAACTCCTACCTGTATTCCTGGCATCCCGAACTTCCGGTTGTACCCGTCGAGCCGTACCTGCATGAGGATTTCACGGGTCTGCGGGGGTATATCAATGAGATGACCTTGCTGAGTTGCCTGATTTATGCTGTACTGGCGCTGCTGACCATTCGGAACGCAATCCGCCGGAACCCCACGCTGCGGTCGTCGGCCAGGCTCAGCGTATTACGCATCCTCAGTTGGCTGTTTGCCCTGGTACCATTTCTGATCATGCTGGTAAAACCGCAGTTCTACAACGACCTTGGCGATTACCTGCTGGCTACGTATATGTCTGCTACCATCTATGCCATAAGTTTTCTGGTAATGCGGGGATCTGATTTTATGAGCGTTGAGCCCGTGGAGGGCGTAACCGATCTGATCGAGCTGCCCCAACCTGTGGCCGAACCCAGAAAGAAATACGAAAAATCATCCTTATCGGAAGAAGTTGAAGAAGTTGTTCTGCAAAAATTGGCCCGACTCATGGAGATCGAAAAGCCGTATCTGCAAAGCGACTTATCGCTGCCAAAATTAGCCGGGCGATTAAACACCACTCCGCATCATCTCTCCCAGTTACTGAACGACCGGCTGGAGCAAAGTTTTTTCGATCTGCTCGCTACGTACCGAATCCGCGAAGCCCAGGCGATTTTGCAGGACCCCGCTACGTCCTATCTGAAGATTGACGAGATCGCCGAGCGGGTTGGCTATAACTCGCCTTCCGCCTTTCACACTGCTTTTAAGCGCCTGACCAACCAGACACCGGCGCAATTTCGGGCCACGGCAACTTCGTCCCGGTCGGCATGAACTTCGAAATCGTCGGCAAATAGGCCATTTGGATTGGTCTGTGTTCACTTTTGGGCCATCGAACCAACCTTGTGTTTCTAATGGCTCTTCCTGTGCAACCGAATCCGGATCTATCCTCCCTGGCAAATATTACCACTGATTCAACCCGTACTACACTGGCCGAGGGCCAGCTGACCGGGCGCCGGTACGATCTCGACTGGCTTCGGATCATCGCCATTCTGACCCTGCTTTTTTACCATACGGGCATGATCTACGTGTCGTGGGGCTGGCATATCCAAAGCGCTGAAACCAGCCGGTCGTTCGAGTGGGTGATGCAGTGGTTGCACCGCTGGCGCATGCCGTTACTCTTTTTCATATCGGGCGCAGGTACGTTTTTCGCCCTGCGTAAACGTTCGTACGGAGCGTATGCGGGCGAGCGCGTTCAGCGCTTATTCGTGCCGCTGGCGTTTGGTATGTTCGTGGTTGTGCCCCCCCAGATTTACATCGAGTGGTTATTTCGGAAAAGGTTTGTGGGCAGCTATGCTGATTTCTATCCCGAAGTTTTCAAGTTTCAGCCATACCAGGATGGGGGAACTGGTGGCGCGTTTAGCTGGCACCACCTCTGGTTTGTCGCGTACCTGTTTCTATACGCCCTCATTAGCATTCCTTTCTTTCGCTGGCTCAAGCAGGCGAGTGGTCAGCGATTCATAGACCGGATTAGTCGCCTAATTGCTAAATCGGGCGGGGCCATGTGGCTGATGATCGTAGTCGTTGCGCTCAGCCAGTATACGCTACGTCCCTTTTACCCCGACGAGACCCATGCTCTGACAAACGACTGGGCGTATTTTGTGGAGAACTTACTGTTGTTCTGGTTTGGTTACGTATTGATCAGCCGTCGGGAGTTCTGGTCGCTATTGACCGATCAGCGCCGATATTTTTTAGCCGCCACCTTCGTGTTTACGGTAGTTCTGTACGGTATGAGGATGCTCTTTACGTACCAGGAAATCGACACCATCTTCTGGGTTGACGTTACGTATTTCACCAACGGGTTGTGCCTGATGGTGGCGTCTGTGCTGGCTACGATTGGGTATGGGTATCGCTATTTGAACATCAACCGGCCCATTTTGCGTCATCTGAACGAAGCGGTGTACCCGTTTTACATCCTGCACCAGACCGTTATTGTCATCATCGGTTATTTCGTGCTGACCAGAACCCGCTTAGGTGTGTACGATGGGTTTCTCGCAGTTAGCTTTTCTACCCTGGCAGTTTGTGCCGCTCTGTATCTGCTGTTGATTCGTCCGTTCAAAGTAACCCGCTTATTTTTCGGCGTAAAATAAGAACGTAACGCAACTCTTGCGCCATGCGTTACGTATGGACGATGTGCCCGCAGTGGGTACGTTATCAACCTATAGTGGTATGCCGCAGGCATGACGTTCACTCGTCGGCCTGCGGTTTTATTCGCTACTAATCCAGTAAAATTAGCCAGTTCACCTACCGAAACTAATAGGTTATCCACCTCGTGCTGTTGTCGGTTCTAATCAGTTCAGTGCCGCTGATAATTTTGAATCTGACGGATGTGGGCAGACCGGATGCGGGTTGTATTTTAATCTGGTTGTTAGTCCGGGTATATGTACTACGCACGATAATGTCTCCTCCACCCAGTAACAGATTGACCTGACCATTGGCTGAAAACAGAATCCATTCCACACAGTTAAATTCCTGGTTAACGGATCGACGTTTCTGGCAATCGGCTTCGCTTACCAGGTCATGTTTGTAGCGTTGCTCGGATTGAAAAGGTTCTTCGCGGCAGGCGCTTACTACCAGTCCCGTCAGCAGTAAAAACGAAATAACCTGGCTACCAATTTTCATGCGCTGAATAAGATTTATGGCATGACCCTATGCAGGCTGAAAAGGTTGGAGTAGGAGAGGCTGCGTCTTTTTCGGTAAGCAGCTATCTCCGTCGTTAATTGATCGCAGTTCATTCGTAAACAGTCAAACCGAAGCAGTCTGCCCAATTTTTATTGTCCATATCCCCTTGACCCCTTAACTTTACTCGTTCACGAGGCAGACTTACTGAGTCTTGCCTGCTTTCATTAAGCTATCTATTATAGGAATATGATTCGTACTGACTGGACCCGCGCCGAAATTGCCGCTATATACAACTCACCGGTTCTGGAATTGATTTATCAGGCGGCTACTGTTCATCGCCAGCACCACGACCCGCAGGAAGTACAGGTGTGTACGCTTTTGTCGGTGAAGACGGGTGGTTGCCCCGAAGATTGTGCCTACTGCCCGCAGGCCGCTCGCTACCACACCAACGTAAAGGTGCACAAACTTATGGAAGTCGATGAGGTGCTGACGGCCGCCCAACGCGCCAGAGACACCGGGAGTACGCGTTTCTGCATGGGTGCCGCCTGGCGGGAAGTGCGCGATAACCGCGATTTCGACAAGGTGCTGGAAATGGTGCAGGGCGTTAACGAGATGGGGCTGGAAGTCTGCTGTACGCTGGGTATGCTCAGTGAAAGTCAGGCGCAGAAGTTGAAAGACGCCGGTTTATACGCCTACAATCATAACCTCGACACAAGCGAAGAATATTACGGAGACATTATCAGCACCCGAACCTACGACGACCGGCTAAGTACCATTGGGCACGCTCGTAAAGCGGGCATCTCGGTCTGTTCCGGTGGTATCATCGGTATGGGTGAATCGGAGGTGGACCGCATTGGTATGCTGCACACGCTGGCTACCCTGCCCGAACACCCTGAATCTGTACCCGTCAATGCGCTGGTACCGGTAGAAGGAACCCCGCTCGAAGACCAGCCTCGGGTGTCGGTTTGGGAAATGGTCCGGATGATTGCTACGGCACGTATCATTATGCCGAAGGCGATGGTACGCTTGTCGGCTGGTCGCGTTCGGATGAATACCGAAGAACAGGCGCTGTGTTTTCTGGCCGGTGCCAACTCGATCTTCGCAGGTGATAAGCTGCTGACGACCCCTAACCCTGATGAAGACGCTGACCAGCAGTTATTCCAGACTTTGAACATTCGCCCTCGGAAGGCTTTCAAGAATCAGGATCAGCCTGCGGTGGTGTTTGAGCAGATTCCGTTATGAAGAAAAGCGTTTCCCTGTTCATCGAAAAGGCCACCAAACAGGTGGCCTTTTCGATGACGAAGATAGTGAACGACTAGCCGTTAATTCCAGTTGGCTTCACCGTGGCTGAAGCGATCCAGAATAACTTCGGCGAGACTCGTTGCCTTCTGCTGCCGTTGTGCTGTTGTCCCTTTCATCTGCACGCCAACGTTAACAATATGATTGTTGTAAAGGACATGCAGGGTATTCTTAGCCGGTTCCCAAACGGCTTTATCGCCAATGCCCGGCATCGCGACAAAACGACCGGTGCTAACGGCTGGTTTCGTGAACTGAGCCGCAACTGGTGGTATGCCCGATACTGATTCCGATGAGTCGTTTGCTGATGTTGCGTCGTCATCTACGTCGGCGGTTGCGCCACCTTTAGGTTCAATGGCTGGCCGCTCGGCTCCGGTTCCTTCCGGTTCAGGGCCGGTGTACGTAGGCTTTTGCTGCGTAGCGCCCATCTGACCAGATACCGGGCCTGCATTGTTCTGGAACATTTTATTGAATTCGTACTCAGCCTGGTACATCGACTGATACGGTTTTGGCCCACCAAACGAAATACTAACTGAGCCAGTGGCCCATCGGAACTGACAGCCTTCCTGGCTATCGAGCGCTTCGAATTTATCGGTTGGTTTAATGTCAAATGCGTCTTCAATGTACCCTTCATTCAGCGAGTTGCAGGGCTCGTCGTAGCCAAAGCGGTGATCTTCGCTGAGCATCCACACCCCCGATACTTCGCGGGCCAAATCAGCATCACCCGTTCCGGCGGCATTGTTGGTGTTGTCCGTATTAGTGGAGTCGGCGCCGGTAAAGCACGAGGTCATACAAAGAAGTGGAAAAGCCAGTATGAGCAATTTGGTTTTCATAAATACAGAATAGCGGTTTCCTGTAATACCAAATTACGGGTCGAGTTGTTTGGCGGACTTATAATTTGACAAATTCAACCCGCCGGTTATTGGCCTTGCCCTCAGCGGTGGTGTTCGGCGCTGCCGGTTGCGATTCGCCTTTGCCGTCGATCTCCATCCGGCTCTCACCAATACCGAAGGTACTGCTGAGGGCCGATTTCACCGCTGCCGCCCGCTTCTTGGACAAAGCCAGATTCGAGGCATCGTCACCGTCGGAGTCCGTATGGCCGATTATCCGAACCGCTACGCTGGCATTCTCGGTTAGGACGTTGGCGATGTCTTTTAATGCGCCGTACGACTCGGGTTTGATCTTGTCGGAGTTAGTATCAAACAAAATACCCGTTGTCACGAATTTACCCTCGGTGATCAATTTGTTCCGGGTATCGGGCGCACCCACGGCCAGGCGAATGTTGCTGATGTAGTAGCGATCCTGCTCCTGTTCCATATCACCCATCGAGAATACGACCGAGTTGTAATTAATGTTGGGCTGAAAGGCGCGCGGAATATCCCAGATTTTCTCTTCGTTGACGTAGACCCGCAACCGTTGTTTTTGCCGCCACATCGATATGCGGACGTAATTGCGGCCTTCGCTGTAAAACTGATTCAGCACCGCTTCATTCTTGACGAGTTCATCACCGGCGGTATAGCTCACGAACGTAGTACGTCCGGCTTTGTCACCAGCATCTTTAGGATGCAGGGATACCCGAACCCCCTCCGTTGGGGTGGGAAAGCGGCTCCAGTTTGTGAAATCTTTGGCGGGATTAGTTAAGGCGACCAGGTTGATGAACAACTCGGTTGAGTAGAAGTTAAAATTAGTATTACTGGCCAGATCAAACTGGAGCGTAGCGTTGTCGGGTAGTTTAGTGATGTATTCGGGCAGGTATTCGCCTTTCTTGCCGAGCATGAGCCAATGCCCGGTTTTGCCGTCGATGGTCACAACCTCACCGGTGCCGCTGGAATTCCACTTCGCCGGAAAGTCACCTACCGCGTCCTGTATAAAGTCTTCAGTAGCCACAACTTTGTCACCGGGTACAAAGTCGAATTTGCTGTATGATTTTAACGTAACGGGGCCGTCGTTTGCCGGCCTGGTAGCCGCTGGACGGTCGCGGGTCGGCTGAGGTCGTTCGGCGGTGTTGGTTTGTTCCGTTTCGGCTTCGACCGATTCGACTTGTGGCTTAGCCTGACCTTGTTTGGGCTTTTCCTTTTTCTTGAAAATACCAATCACACCTTCCTCAACCTTATCTAAACCTTTGTTGATACCCTGATCAATTTTGCTATTGGCGCGATATTCCACATTCCGTTCCACAACCCGGCCAGGATCATAGACACGGATCTGGGCTGCGGCATTCGGCAAGTATAACAGGCCGATTGCTACTCCTAAAAGACATTGCTTGCTCATAAAGTATGTTCAGTTATCGTGCTATAATCGTGGAAGTTAGCACGATTGAAAACACCGCTGGTTGGCTCTTGATTGAACGGTTAATTTGTTGGAGTGACCTGAGGGCGCGGGCCGCTTCAAAAGCTTGTGTACTTTTGTGCCTGCATAAGTCGTATTCATGTCTGACGTCGAAACTATTCCGCTTACCGCCAGCCGCAAAGCTTATTTTGCCTCCGATTTTCACCTCGGCACACCCTCTCCCGAACAAAGCCGCCTGCGCGAACAGGCCGTTGTCACCTGGCTTGAGCACATCCGGGCCGACGCTGAAGTTGTCTTTCTGGTCGGCGACATATTCGATTTCTGGTTTGAGTACAAGCATAGCATTCCCAAGGGGTTTATACGGCTACAGGGTAAACTGGCCGAACTGACTGATTCCGGAACGCGGGTGGTTCTGTTTACCGGGAACCACGATATGTGGATGAGCGATTATTTCACGCAGGAAATGGGCATACCCGTTTATCGGGAGCCACGGCGCTACGTTATTGGTGATAAACGGTTTTTTATTGGCCACGGCGATGGATTAGGACCGGGGGACTTTGTTTACAAACGATTGAAAACCGTCTTTGAAAATGGCCTGGCCCGGCGCCTGTTTCGCTGGGTGCATCCCGATGTAGGCATCGGACTCGCACACGCCTGGTCGCGCCGGAGCCGGATCAGTAACCAGGAAAAAGGAGAGGAGTTTCTGGGTGAAGACCGCGAATGGCTCATGCAATACTGCCGCGAGGTGGAAGCCAGACAACATCACGATTACTACGTATTTGGTCATCGGCACCTTCCGCTCGACCTGGCCGTGTCGGCTGACAGCCGTTACGTTAACCTTGGGGAGTGGGTATCAGCCAGGACTTACGCCGTCTTCGACGGTACTGAGCTAAAGCTGGATGTATGGTCGGGATCATCGCCGGCTTAGGTGCCGAATGGGCAATGGCCGGTAAACTGATTGCAGGCCACACTATAACGTATTAAATAACCTGAAAAGGGGGCTGAGATTAATTCTCCTGAAGAATATCTTTTCGCGAGATGTTTTCGCGGGGCGCTTTGTTAAGCTCACTACGCCACTCTTTATTCTTGAAATCACCCTTCTTCACCGACCGGATGAAGTTAGCCCAGGCGAAGGGGTTGGTGAAGGAAAAGGTAGTCATGTTGCTACGTCCGGTGATGGATTCGCGCCCGAAAAACTGCTGGTTAACAAAATTCTGGTGATTGGCGACGGCGCCCATCGGCATGGTAGCCGCTAAACGCATCAGCGCAGCCGGATCGGTATTCTTAGCCAGATTTTCCCGCTCTTT
The DNA here is from genome assembly GCF_054778895.1 of Spirosoma fluminis. NCBI lineage: Bacteria > Pseudomonadati > Bacteroidota > Cytophagia > Cytophagales > Cytophagaceae > Spirosoma > Spirosoma fluminis. The sequence goes on along the minus strand of NZ_BAAGZD010000041.1, from coordinate 208,915 downwards.
TTCGTCTGGCAGTTTCAGGTTCACAAACGCTTCTTTAAACAGCTGTTCGGTAGCGTACGGATACACTTTAACCTCGGCCAGCGTCTTTACATCCTCCTGCAAGGCCACCACCGCTGAATACGTCAGGTCAGCGAGTCGGCTCGGAATGATATGGTACTGCGTTCTGAAACCAACGTAACTGAAAATGATACTGTCGCCGGGAAAAACAGGCAAGGCAAAATAGCCGTTCGGGGCCGACAAAACTCCTTTTCCCGCTTTCGGAATATAAATATAAGCACCTGGCAGCGGTTCGCTGGATTTACCACCCGTAATGAAGCCCGTGAACGTCACCTGCCGGTCCTGCCCCTGTGCCCGTACGGTCGTAAACAGACCTGCCAGCACAAAAAACGCCAGAACCAACACCAATAACGTCAATGACTTTTTCATAGGCATACTAACCATACTACAAAGTAAACGAGTAAACGGTACGATATGGTTTCTCCGCGAGGAATTTTAAGAAAGATTAAGTGTTCTTTTTACCCCTCCCAGCCTCCCCTACGAGGTGAAGTTAGGAGGGGTAAAACACCATTACGCAAAAAGCTTTAGGAACGTAATGATAAAGGGGGCCGCCAGCAGGAGACCATCGAAGCGGTCGAGAAAGCCGCCATGTCCGGGAATGCTCGTTCCGGAATCTTTAATGGCGATACTGCGCTTGAACAGAGATTCGACCAAGTCACCGTAGGTGCCCGTCACGACGATGATGCCACCTACGCAGTACCATTGCCAGGGACGGAGCTCATCGGAGAAAGAGGCCAGCCCCATCGCAATTAACCCGGCTGCGATGGCCCCCCCAATGGCACCTTCCCACGATTTTTTGGGCGATACGCGCTCGAAGAGTTTCCGGCGGCCAAAATACGTTCCGGCAAAGTAAGCGCCAATGTCGCTGGCCCACAGCAGGAGCAGGCAACCGGTAATAATGATCGGGTGATACGTTCCGCCCCGCAACGCCAGAATGATTAGCAACGCGAAAGGCATAGCTACATAGATGATGCCCAGGAAGGTGAAACCGATATTGGTGAACGGCTTCATATCGCGCTTCTTATACAGCTTGATCAAAAAGATCATCGACGAAGCCGGGCAGATCAGAAAATAATTGCCGGTGCTCATCATGCCGGTTTCAATGAAATAAGCCAGCACACAGACCATCGTTCCGACCAGCGTCCCATACGCCGTCAGGGGCTCAAAGCCGTCGAGGCCAAGCAACCGGTAAAACTCGCGCTGGGTGAGGGCACTGATGACGCAGAACAGCAACGCAAATGTCCAGGGCTGGTACCAGATCATGAAGATGATAATCGGAACTCCCACAACGGCCGCGATGATCCGTTGCTGCAGGTTTGACATCTTAGCTAAATGTTGCCTCATTCTCCAGAATTACTTTAGCCAGAATTTCGTCTTTAACGAGCACATGGACTTCGCTCTTTCCCGAACCAATGGTCGGATAACTGCTGCTCTGCCGATTCACGACCACGGCCGGAATGTCATGCTCCAGTAATATGGCTTTAGCCAGCTCAGCCCGGTGGGCTATAGGCGTGGTATAGATACTTTTCCAGGTTTCGGTCATAACTCTAGTGAAACAGATAAACGTCAATTGATACCTATGGGCAATCACCGTTCCCGGGTATTAATTGACGCCTGATTTCTTTTTTTGAAATAATACAGCAGTCCTACAGTCAAGGCCAGGGATGCCAGGGCCGCCGTAGCCGAAACGGACTCCGTACTTTCGACATCCATCATGGTTAACTTTCGCTGGTATAGATAAACCATCAGCACGGTGAATCCATTGTTGACAAAATGCGCCAGAATGGGTACCCAGATATTGCCCGACCAGAGATACAGGTAGCCAAACAGAGCCCCCAGCAGCATACGCGGAAAGAAGCCCAGAAACTGCACGTGAATGGCGCTGAACAGGGCCGCGGCCAGCCAGATACCAACGTGAACGTTGCCGGTCCAATAGCTCAGGTTCCGTTGCAGAATACCCCGAAACAGGACTTCTTCGCCAATGCCCGGAATAATGGCTATAACCAAAATCGCCAGCAGCAGTCGGTCGAGGGTGTTAAACGTTGTCAGGTATTTGGTAATCCCTTCGAGGCTTTTTTCTTTGTCCCGAATCCATTGTTCGACTGGAGCCAGCGTTTGGGGCAGATGAATGCCCTGATTCCATTCAATGATGAGACCATCGAACGGCATGAACGCAATCACGATCAGACCGACCAGACCTAAACCCGCTACCGCCCAGGTGGGGCGGGCGCTGAAGTGTTGCCACGTCCGGTGTTCGATTGCATACCAGTACAGGAGCGAGGGAAGAAGAAACGTACCCAGATGGTTGATAGCCTGCAGGGCCATGAGCTCGTACCAGCCATTAGTCACCGCGGTTGGTTTTTCGGCCAGTTCAATCAGATAAGCCTGAGCTTCAGCAGGCCCAAATCCTTTGAAAATGATGAAGACGCCAAAGAGTAGCAATGTACTGATAACGCCCCCCAGTAGCACAAAACCAACAAGTGTAATCAACCCACTGATCGTGGGAGGCCGTGAATGAGGAGAGTCTGGGGTATAGATTGGCTGCATATTTCCCGTAAATTTACAGATTCATTGGCATAATTTAGAAATGGGAACCATTTCTGCCTTCGGATTGTGCTAAAACTTTGAACGGAGTTAGTGAATAGTCGTTCGGATCCATTACGTTGTCAACCATTCGTGATGAGTAATGACTCGAAATGGCACGTAATAACTCTATAATGACGTAACAACGTATGGTCACTATTGGTAACATACAACTCTCGGACTTTCCGTTGCTGCTGGCTCCCATGGAGGATGTCAGTGATCCGCCCTTTCGGGCGGTTTGTAAAGCAAACGGTGCCGATTTGATGTACACCGAATTTATCTCTTCAGAAGGGCTGATTCGTGACGCGGCCAAGAGTGTTCAGAAGCTTGATATTTTTGAATACGAGCGGCCGATTGGCATTCAATTATTTGGCTCTGATGTTGATACCATGGGCGAATGCGCCCGCATTGCCACCCGCGCCAATCCCGACCTGATTGACATTAATTACGGTTGCCCGGTTAAAAACGTGGCCTGTCGCGGAGCTGGGGCTGCCCTGTTGCAGGATATTCCGAAAATGGTGCGGATGACTGAAGCTGTTGTGAAAGCTACGCATCTGCCCGTTACGGTGAAGACGCGCCTGGGCTGGGACGATAGCACCAAAAATATTGAGGAAGTGGCCGAGCGGCTTCAGGATATTGGCATCAAAGCGCTAACGGTTCACGGCCGTACGCGGGTACAGATGTACAAAGGAGAAGCCGACTGGACGCTGATTGGCCGGGTTAAAGAAAATCAGCGCATTCAGATTCCCATCTTTGGGAACGGCGATATCGACACGCCGGAGAAAGCGCTGGAATACAAAAATCGGTACGGGGTCGATGGGGTCATGATTGGCCGGGCCAGCATCGGCTACCCCTGGATTTTCAGCGAGATCAAGCACTTTGTCAAGACTGGCGAGCACCTGGCACCACCGACCATCGCCGATCGGGTTGCGGTCTGTCGTCAGCACCTCGATTTCTCAATCCGCTGGAAAGGAGAGATTACAGGCCTGTTCGAGATGCGCCGTCACTACGCCAACTATTTCCGGGGACTGCCTGACTTCAAACCGTACCGGATGCGCCTGGTAACCATGGACTCCTACGCGGAGACGAGTGCAGTACTGGACGAAGTAGCGGAACGGTATTCGGAAGAGTACGTATAAGGATCCGACCAGCAACGGTGGTCTACGTGCATCTGACCCGTTTGCTGCTGATAGTTCAGTGCGTCTACCCCCACTTTGCCCGATGATGGCTAGCTCTACAAAAGCTGTTGGACTAACTCAGAAACGCCCAATGTTAGCCTGGGTGCTGCTGGCAACGTTAGCCCTGGTGTGGGGAAGTTCCTTCATTTTAATGAAGCACAGCCTGGCGGTCTTCCCAGCGGAGCAGGTCGCGGCTGGCCGCATTGTGCTCGCCTGGTTGTTTTTCTCCCCATTTATCGCGCACCAGAGCCAGAAAGCGGATATTCGCTCGTCGGTACGTCAGCGGTGGATTGCGTTGCTGGCCGCGGGCCTGCTGGGTAATCTGATTCCGGCCTTTCTGTTTGCAATTGCCAGTGCGCACCTCAATAGCTCCCTATCGGGCGCGCTCAACTCGCTGAGTCCCTTGTTTACCCTGCTCATCGGTGCGACTTTCTTCGGAAAACAAATTTACGTGCGTCAACTGGCTGGCATTCTGCTTGGGTTAGGTGGGTCGTTACTGCTGGTATTTTACAGTGCTACGGGCACATTTGCTATCAATGGATACGCGCTGCTCGTGGTGCTGGCGACGCTCTGTTACGGCATCAACATCAATCTGATTGGGCGTTACCTTAGCCATTTTCCGTCTCTGGTGTCGAGCAGCTGGATTTTCATGCTGATTGGGCCGCTGGCGCTGCTAGCGCTCCTGCCTACCGATTTTTCGGGCCGTGCTGTGCGGTCAGGAGCCGGGCCATCCGTGGCTACCCTCGTTATGCTGGGGGTATTCGGATCGGGCGTAATGACCATTCTCTTCAATCGGTTAGTGCAACTGACATCACCCGTTTTTGCCTCATCCGTTACGTACCTGATGCCGATGGTGGCCTTACTCTGGGGGCTTTTCGATCACGAACGGATTTATTTCGTTCAGTACCTCGGCATGGCCGTTTGCCTGCTGGGCGTATATTTGGTGAATCGGAAATAGATTTCGGACTTTAACGGCTATCGCATGTACCAAACGAGCGTCAACGAACAAACTGCTGTTACCATCGACTTTGCGGCTGGCAACCCTCTTCTCAACGGCGAACCTTTTGCGTGGGATCTCGTCCGGCTGTCGGACCGTACCTTTCATATTCTTCATCAGGACCGATCCTATACCGCCGAAGTGCTGGAATTGAATGCCGTCGAAAAAACGGTGAGTTTAAAAATAAACGGACATATTCATCAGGTTCAGCTCAAAGACCGCTTTGACCTGTTGCTCGAAAAAATGGGTATGGCTCAGGCGGCCGGTGCGAAAGTAAATGACCTCAAAGCGCCTATGCCAGGGTTAATTGTGGGCATTAACGTGCAGCCGGGCGACGAGGTAACCAAAGGGGTGAGCCTGTTGATTCTGGAAGCGATGAAAATGGAGAACGTCCTGAAAGCACCGGGCAACGGTACGCTGAAAGCCATTCGCGTAACAAAAGGGGACCGGGTTGAGAAAGGGCAGGTGCTGGTGGAATTTATGTAAAGAGAAGCGAGGAGATAGGCGTGAGGAGCGGGAGTAGAAATAACTTTATCGTCGAACTATGCTCACTCCTATCTCCTCGCTTCTCTCTCCTAACCCTTTTTTTCTATCTTTGCCCGCGCAAATTTCACTTCATGACACCAGAACCCAAGTACACACGAATCCTGCTCAAGCTGAGCGGGGAAGCATTGGCTGGTCCATCCGGCTATAATATTGACCCCGCTGTGCTGGAACAGTACAGTCTGGAAGTCAAACAAATCGTAGATATGGGCGTTCAGGTGGCCATCGTTATCGGTGGAGGTAATATCTTCCGGGGCGTATCGGGCGAACGGTCAGGCATCGACCGGGTACAGGGCGATTATATGGGCATGCTCGCTACGGTTATCAACGCTATGGCCATCCAGAGTGCGCTCGAAAAACAAGGGATGTACACCCGCGTTATGTCAGCCATCAAAATGGAGCAGGTCTGCGAACCCTACGTTCGTCGCCGGGCGGTGCGCCACCTTGAAAAAGGGCGCGTGGTTATTTTCGGAGCCGGCACCGGTAGTCCGTACTTCACCACCGACACGACGGCCAGTCTGCGGGCCATTGAGATCGAAGCCGACGTAGTACTGAAAGGCACCAAAGTTGACGGAGTCTATACGGCCGATCCGATGAAGGATAAAACCGCTACGCGCTATACGACCATCAGCTTCCAGGACGTTTACGAAAAGAAACTGAACGTAATGGACCTGACGGCCTTTACGCTTTGTCAGGAAAACAACCTGCCCATCATTGTGTTCAACATGAACCAGCCGGGAAGTTTGCTGCGGGTCGTGCAGGGCGACGATAGCACAGGAACGTTTATTCGATAAGTAATAGGCAGAGCCGCCGGAAGGGTTATAGGGTTCAACGCATGTAAAGTTGTCGGATGTCAGCGGAGCTAACGGTGGAACTTTAGGACTGTAGAACTGTACGGTGAACCGGTTTACAAATTCATAAAAAAATGGAAGAACTCGAGCTATACCTCGACGATGCAAAAGATACGATGGAAAAGGCGCTCAAGCACCTGTCCATCGAACTAACCAAAATTCGGGCTGGTAAAGCCAGCACTCAGATGCTGGACGGTATTCAGGTCGAATATTACGGCACGATGACACCCCTGAATCAGGTCGCGTCCGTCAATACACCCGACGCCCGAACCATTGTCGTAAAGCCTTTCGAAAAGAAACTGATCGGCGAGGTCGAAAAAGCCATTCGGAACTCAAACGTCGGCTTAGCACCTAACAACGATGGTGAAATGATCCGGTTAAGCGTTCCGCCCCTGACCGAAGAGCGTCGTCGTGACTTAGTGAAGAAGGTAAAGCAGGAAGTGGAAGTCGCGAAGGTCAACGTCCGCAACATCCGCAAAGACACGAACGAAGACATTCGCAAACTGACCAAAGAAGGCGTTTCGGAAGACCTCGTCAAACAAGGCGAAGAGCGCGTTCAGAAACTTACCGACGCCTTCATCGCCCGCATCGACGAGACGTTCGTCGCGAAGGAAAAGGATATTCTGTCAGTGTAATACACCTTAATAGGAAAGCCAGCTACTTAAGTGGCTGGCTTTCCTATTTTTAGGTTATCTAATGATGAGCTAGTGGATTCCTAAACGACTCGCTCGTTCTTCGCTCGTCAAACCAGAGCTACCCGCTTCCCTAAAGTCGCTGCCAGTCATTCGGTAAGGCAATACCGACAACACCTGCACAATGGCTGGAATCGTCACCGGATTGACGGATTTTTCGGTTTCCATAAAGTCAGTAGGTCCGTTTAGTTCGCCAATACGAAGTCACGGGTGATCTTTAGTTTCTTGTTAGGTAGATAGCCTGAGTAGACGTTGCCTGGTTTGATTTTGATCAACGCTTCATACTCAGCGTAGATGGCATGAACAGGCGGTGGATTGTGGTCTTTGCCGTAAATGTCGATTTTGAAGTTTCCCGCCAGAATGATTATCGTTGGCATACTGACCACAGAGGTAGTCAAAGGAGGCTACTTTGGGGGTTAGTTTCAACTATAGGCAATAGACATGTATTGTCAGATGCCTACCAACAATCCACGTACCATCTCATCCGTTTTGGTCTAAAGCCGTATCTTTGGGCTACGTTCCCGTAGACTTTATGAACCAACCAACTCTCTTCCACCGCCTACGCCCACACCTGATTGCTGTGCTAGGGCTACTAGCGCTGGCATTCCTGTATTTATCGCCCGTCTTATCCGGCAAAACGCTGTCTATGTACGACGTGCAGCAGGCTGGAGCTTCAGCCCGCGAAATCCGCGAAATAGCCCAGCAAACGGGCGAAAAGCCGCTTTGGACTGACGCTGTGTTCAGCGGCATGCCAAGCTACATGATCGACTTTGTTTACCCTTATATTTTTGTTTATAAAGCCGTAATGGCGGTGCTGGGTCTTGTACCAGCCACGGTTGCCGTGCTGTTTGCCATCATGTTCGGGGCTTATCTGCTGCTGGTTGTGCTGGGGTGTAATGCCTGGTTGGCAGCGCTTGGAGCCGTAGCGTATGGGTTCGGTACGTTCGGTATGGTGAGTCTTGAAGCTGGTCACATGTCGAAGCTCTACGCTATGGGGTTCGGCGCTGGATTACTGGCTGGTATTGTCCTGACGTTGCGGGGGCGCTACTGGGTTGGTGCAGCACTGACCGGTTTGTTTATGTGTCTGGAGTTTGGAGCTAACCACATCCAGATTACGTACTACCTGTTCATGACCATCGGCCTGTACGTCTTGATCGAAGGAATTTCGATGTTCCGAAAAGGTCAGACCCGGCAGTTGGCGATTGGGCTGGCTACGTTGGCTGTTGTGAGTGTGCTGGCCGCTGGTAGCTTCGGTAAACGGTTGCTGGTGCTGAATCAGTACACCAAAGAGACCATTCGGGGTACTTCCGAGCTGACGGCGAAGACGACGAATCCGGATGGTAAATCGGCCGGGAATGAGTCGAAAAGTGGTCTGGATAAAGAATATGCATTCGCCTACAGCTACAGCGTTGCCGAAATGTTTACGCTGCTCGTGCCAAACCTGTACGGGGGCGGTCCCGGTGGTGGGCTAACTACGGACTCTGAATTTTACAAGGCTCTGGTCAACCGGGGACTCGACCCAAGCCAAGCGAAACAGTTTGCGGAACTGGGTGCTCCGACCTACTGGGGTGATTTGCCCATTGTGGGGGGACCAGCGTATGCGGGTGCCGCCTTGCTGTTCCTTTTTGTGCTGGGCATGTTTATCATTCAGAAGCCGTTTCGGTGGTGGCTGCTAAGTGCTACGGGCCTGCTGCTTATTCTGGCGCTGGGGAAATACCTGCCCTCTGTCAATTACTTCTTATTCGATTATTTGCCTTACCTGAACAAGTTTCGGGCGATGACCATGGCAGTGGGCCTGGCGCAGTTGTTCATTGGCCTTGGCGCTGCCCTGGCTATCCAGATTATTGTGAGCCGGAAGCTGACCTGGGCTCAGGTACAGCAACCGCTGCTCATCAGCTTTGGTTTGACTGCCGGTCTGGCGCTGGTGTTCGCCCTGTTAGGCACCACAATCTTCTCGTTTCAGTCGGCCAAGGATGCCAGCATCCTGGCTAGTTACTTCGGCGAGGCCGGTAAAGAATTTCAATCGGCGCTGATCAGCGACCGGCAGAGTCTGATGCGAAGTGATGCGTTTCGCTCGTTCATTCTGATTGTGTTGGTAGCCGGTGCGTTGTGGGCGTTCATCACGAACAAACTGAAACCGGTTGTTTTCTACCCACTCGTGCTGGCGGTCGTTGTGTTCGATCTGTTCGGCGTTGATAAACGGTATCTGAACAGCTCTGACTTCGTTCCGAAATCGCAGGTAAGCCAGATTTTTGAGCCTACACCGGCCGATCAGCAGATTCTTCAGGATAAGTCATTGGGATACCGGGTATTCGAGTCGAACGGCGACTTTATGAGCAGCAACCGGACATCGTACTTTCACCGGTCGATTGGCGGGTACCATGCGGCTAAACTACGGCGGTACAATGAGCTGATCAATTACGCATTTCAGTCGAATACGCTCAATATCCTGAACATGCTGAACGCCAAGTACGTCATTCAGCAAGGCCAGCCTGACCCGGCGAACCCGCAGCAACCCGCGGGACCGGTAGTGGTGCCTAATCCGGACGTATTGGGAGCGGCCTGGTTTGTGGGTCATGTGCAGCAGGTGAATTCTGCCGATGAAGAGCTTGCCGCTGTAAAGTCGCTCAATCCACGCGATTCTGCCATTGTCGATAAACGGTTTGCGGCTCAACTCGGTACGTTGCCCGCCACCATGGATCATACCGGCAGTACCATCCAACTCACCAGTTACCGCCCGGATCGCCTGACGTATCAGGTCAACGCCACCCGTGACGGCCTGGCCGTATTCTCGGAGATCTATTACCGGGGCAATGAAGACTGGCAGGCGTTTATTGACGGGAAACCGGCCGAACACCTGCGGGCGAACTACGTTCTGCGAGCCATGCGAATCCCCGCCGGGAAGCACACGATTGAGTTTAAATTTGACCCGCCCCTGGCGAAAACGGGGGATATCATTGATCTGATCTGCAACGTACTGCTGATCGCGTTGATTGGGTTTGTCCTGTTCCGGGAAGGACGTAACCGCCAGACTGAGCTGGTTCCGGTAGACCCTGCACCGGTAACCCCAACGGCACCCGAGCCGGTGTCGGTTGACCCAAAGCCGAAAAAAGCGAAAACGCGGTAATTGTGGCGCGTCTTCGTTACGTTTGCACGTAACGAAGACGTGTTCACTCGCTATGATATTGCGGAGAATTGGAATGTCACCATTAAAGCTCACAAGCCGGGCAGTCTTCTGGCTACTGCTGAGTGGAAACGTAGCCGTTCGATTCTCCGCTGTCTGGGCGCAGTGTACTACCTCGACAACATTCCTTGGGGCCCTTCAGGTAAAGAATACGACGAACTGCGTACCGCTGACCATTACCACCCGCAGCGATCTGGTGGGTGTGCAGAATGTCCGGTACGTCTATGAATACGATGGTAAGCGCGAAGACAACGTAACGACGGCCAGCGCCTATACCTATACTAAGCCCGGTATTTACACAGTTTTGCAGTTAGGAGAATACAAGGGCTTGCCGTTGCGGGCTTGTGCCATCGTCTGGGCGTATGATACGCTGCCGCCTGCCGTTGCCATGACTGCCTGCGGAAATCAACTGAAACTGTTCATTAACGACATACTGACTGATCCCGGTAAGTATGATTACGTCCTCATTCGGTGGGGCGATGGGCAGACGGATACGCTTCGGAAAGGGCAAACCGAACGGGAGCACGTTTTTGCGGGAAATGCCGCTCGTCAGATACAGGTACAGGGTATTCATGAAGTCGGGAACTGCGGAGGTACTAAACGCCTGACCTTTACACCGAACCAACCGGCACAGATTAGACTCGTTGAGCCAGCGGGATTAGCCACAGTCCGGATTCAGGTAGACAACCCCGCTGCACTACCACTGAGGCTTGAGCAGCGAGTCGATAAGGGAGCGTTTAGTGGTGGACAACCGGTTCCCGAGGGAACGATGGTGAGCCTGGAAATCCAGGCCGATACGAGTGTATTGACATGCTACCGGCTTGTACCAGCAGGCAACTGCCCCGGCACGGCCCCTTCGCCGGAAGTTTGCCATACGTTCCCGCCGACTAAATCCCTACCGAACTTATCCGATGAGGTCTATTTTCCGGATGCCTTCAGCCCGAACAACGACGGCCTGAACGATACGTTCGGGCCGGTTAACCAGGTGTCGTCCCTACGCTATCAACTTACCGTTTTCGATCGCTGGGGACGGGTTGTGTTTAATACGGATAATCAGAAGCGGTCCTGGAATGGAGATACCAATGGCGTACCGGCACCAATAGGGGTGTACGGATATCAGGCACAGATCGAACGGCCAACAGGAAAGGTCAGTCAGACAAGTGGTAAGCTGCAGTTGGTACGTTAACTTGTACTGTACTCTTCCTGACGTCCCCTACGAGGGGAGGAGCAAAACCTGCTGGCAATAACTCGTGCCCTCGTAGGGGAGGTCGGGAGGGGTATAACACGATTACTCCTCCGATTTGCTCTCCGCAGGCTTCGGTGCATCCGTACTAACTTTACTGGGGCGGGTTCTGCCGTATGAGCCCATTGAAATCTTACCTCTGCGTGATTTTTTATCGCCTTTTCCCATAACTGGTGATTGGTTTAGTATTGATGTACGCCTGTAGTACCCGAAAACCAGTCGATTTGTTTGGGAACTCAATAAATCTGCGGTTCCCGTATCTTTACTAATCGCAACCCCGTCACTATGCCCGTCCGTCAGACAACGTACCATTTTGAAGATCTGAAAACGCTGCTAGCCAGAGCCTCACCGCTGCGTTCCGGCGATCAGCTGGCGGGCGTGGCCGCTCAATCTGCCGAAGAGCGGGTAGCGGCTCAGATGGCTCTGGCTGATCTGCCCTGACGACGTTTTTGAACGAAGCAGTCGTGCTCTATAAACAGGACGAAGTGACGCGCCTGAGTATCGATACGCACGATGGGCAGGCGTTTGCGCTAATACGTCATCTGACGGTGGGTGATTTTCGTAATTTCCTGCTTTCCGCCGAGACTGATAGGCGAACGCTTCAGAGATTGGCTTCTGGGTTACTACCCGAAGTGGTTGCGGCCGTCTCGAAGGCGACATGGATACGTTGCTGACCTTACTTGGCGCGGCTGGTGTTACGTTTATCATGGGCATTCCGGGTGCGGATGACGTAATGCTGCATTACCAGAGCACCAGCTTCCACAACGCTCTGTATATCCGCGGGGTGCTTAGCCGACGCCCTGCTCCTGAATTTGAGCAATGGATCGTAACTATGGGCTTACTCAATGAACAAGGCCAACAGATGCCTGTAACTGCCCGGCACCAGCTTGTCCGGGGCATCGATACGTAACGTTTTTCTATTTTACGAAAGCAGACGCACAGTCCCGCCACATCAGGACTGTGCGTCTGCTTTTTATCTGCTTTTTACTTGATACGTCGTGCTTCAACGCCTTCTCTGGTAATCTTAACCGGCTTGATGAGCCCTTTTTCGTCGAAGTACATCCGGTCGATGCAGGTTTCGCGGTGGTTGCCATCGGTTTCTGTGAGCGGACGGCGGTGATACACGATGTACCACTCATCGGTGCCCGGAATCTGAATAACCGAGTGATGACCCGCTCCGGTGGCGACCGTTGGATCCTGCTGCAGGATTTTGCCGACCCGCTCGAACGGCCCAAACGGCGACGTACCGACTGCATACGCCACTGAATAGTTTGGCCCCGTCCATCCGCCTTCCGACCACATAAAGTAATACTTGCCGTTCCGGATAAACATGATCGGTCCTTCTACGTAATTCTTGGGCGTAATTTCCTTGAACGTAGTGCCGTCGGCAAACGGAACCACACCGGTGAAATCGTCCTTGAGTCGGGCAATGTTGCAGTGGCTCCAGCCGCCGTAAATCAGATAATACTGTCCGTCTTTGTCTTTAAACACAAACTGATCAATGGGCTGAGCTCCGTTGTGAATTTCGCCGATCAGCGGCTTGCCCAGGTAGTCGCGGAAAGGGCCTGCTGGATTATCGGCTACCGCTACGCCAATGCCGCCCACTTCTTTTTTGGGATCATGGATGTCATTCGCGCCGAAGAAAAGAAAATATTGCCCGCCTTTTTCAATAATGGCCGGAGCCCACATGGCTCGTTTCGCCCACTTAACGGCGGTTGAGTCTAGAATACGCGGGTGCTTGGTCCAGGTTTTGAGATCGGTCGACGAAAACGCGTCGAAAAATACCTGCTGATTATAAGGAGCCGAATAGGTGGGATAAATCCAATACTGCTTCCCAAAGATCACACCCTCAGGGTCAGCGTACCAGCCAGGGAAAACCGGGTTGCCGGCTGATTTCGACGAAGCCGAAGTCGCGGTTTTAGATTGAGCAAAGGAAGGTAATGTACACAGTAGTAAGGCAAACAAATGGAGCGTACGTAGCATGGTCAGCATAAAAGGTTGAGAGCGCCGAAGTTAATAGTATTGGTTGAGATGGTAATGCTGTTTATCCCAAATTGAGTAGTGACTGCCAATTGTTGAAGCCAGTAAAGTAGGGGGTATCCAGCCTTATTTCGGCAATACCAGGCTAAGTTAGTCGAGAGTAGGCAGATGACCAGAACAGGAAAACGAAGCCTTATTTGCCTTTTAAGAAAAAACCTGCCATGAAGATTCGGATTCGATTATACTGTATTGTTGCCCTGCTGCTTGCGGCCTTTACGCTACAGGCTCAGCCTACCCAAGTGTCGACGCTAAATACGAGTCGCCCTTGGACATATTGGTGGTGGATGGGCAGCGCCGTTAACGAAGCCGACGTAACGAACCAGCTTGGCCAGTTTGCCAAAGCGGGCCTGGGCGGGGTGCATATCATTCCGATCTACGGCGTGAAAGGATACGAAAATGCGTTTATTCCGTTTCTGAGCGAGCGGTGGCTCGCCGTGTTTGCGCATACGGTTAACGAAGCCAGTCGGCTGGGCCTGGGTGTCGACGTAACGACCGGTACCGGCTGGCCATTTGGCGGTCCGAACGTAACGGGGGACATGGCCGCGAAACAATGGAAGGTTGAGAATGGTCAGCTGACGTCGGTACCGACCAAACAGCTGGTGAAACGGGCCGCGCCGGGTGGGGCGGGTCTCGTGCTCGATTATTTCGACAGCGCAGCGGTTCGCCGGTATCTGCAACGATTCGACTCGACGCTGGCGCGCTTACCTCAGAAACCGCGGGCGGTGTACAACGACTCGTACGAAGTGTACGGCGCGAACTGGACGGATCGGTTCGCTGCTGAATTCAAAAAACGACGGGGTTATGATCTAAACAGTCAGTTACCGGCGTTTGAGGACACCACCGGCTATGACGATGGCGTTCGGGTCCGCCAGGATTACCACCAGACCTTAGCGGAGTTGCTGCGGGATGGTTTTACCACGACCTGGACCAACTGGGCGCGTACAAAGGGCTATCAGACCCGAAATCAGGCGCATGGCTCACCAGGTAATCTGCTGGATTTATACGCCCTGACGGATATACCCGAAACGGAGTCATTCGGCAGCAGCCGCTTTCCGATTCCGGGCCTGCGCGTCGATAAGAACTATGAAGTCGACCGGTTTGGAACACCCGATCCACTGGCTATGAAATTCGCTTCGTCGGCCGCACACCTGACGGGTAAGAAGCTGGTAAGCTCGGAAACCGGCACCTGGCTGGCCGATCATTTCAACGTAGCGCTGTCGCAGATAAAACCGCAGATTGACGAGCTGTTTACGGCTGGGATTAACCATGTATTCTACCACGGTACCACGTATTCACCCCAGGCCGAAGCGTATCCCGGCTGGCTCTTCTACGCGTCCACGAACTACGGCCCATCGTCGCATCTGTGGCCGCATTTGCCCCTGCTCAATCAATACGTCGAACGGTGCCAGCGGCTGCTGCAACAAAGCAGGCCAGACAACGATGTGCTGGTTTACTTTCCCATTCATGACTTGTGGGCTAAACCCGCTAAATCGGCCGGGGGCGTACACATGCTCGAAGTACACCATGTCGAGCGGTGGTTATTACCCTTGCCGTTCGGGCGACTGGGTGAGCAGTTGCAGCAGCGTGGCTTTACGTTCGATTTCGTATCCGATGCGTTGCTGAATCAGCTTACCGTGAATCCGGATGGGGCGGTACGTACTGCGGATGCTACGTATCGCGCCATTGTGGTGCCAGCCGCTAGGTATATTCCGGAGACCACGCTACGAACGTTACTGGCATTTGCGCGCCAGGGCGTTCGGGTTGTTTTCGAAGGCGCTGTGCCGAAACAGGCGACGGGTTTTTATAACTGGCAGCAACGGACTGCGGACGTAGCGTCGTTAGGGCAGGCATTGAACCAGCAGAAAACGGTTTCTCTAACAACGGACGTATTCGGTGCGCTGGAACGGGCCGGTGCCAGGCGGGAGCCAATGGCCGAAGCGGGTCTGTCTTTCGTGCGAAAGAAAACGGCATCCGGTGAAACGCAGTATTTTATCACTAACCTGAGCGACCGCTTTCAGGCTGGCTGGGTGAACCTGGCCACTACGGCAAATACGGCTCTCCTGAACGACCCGCTTACCGATGAAGAGCGTCGACCGGTACCGATGCGGAAAGGTGCTCAGGCAAACACGGAGGTCTATCTGCGCCTTCCGCCCGGCAAATCGTGTTTTGTGACGCTCTCTAATTCCGACAGGAGCGGAGGTCAAAATCGTCCTCAATTAGCCGGTATGCCCAGCCGGACGGATCAGTCGACGCCCAACCCCTTGCTGGACGTAACTGGCCCCTGGCAGGTGCAGTTTTTGCGCGGCCGTCCATCATTAACTGGCACCATAACCCTGCCGAAACTGGTTTCATGGACAACGGGGGGCGGGGCCGCTTCCTCTGATTCCGCGACTTATTTTTCGGGCACGGCCCGGTACACCACTACGTTTGATGTACCTTCCACTACAGACGTAATGAAACCGTATCGGCTTGAGTTGGGGGATGTGCGCGAAGTGGCCGAGGTTCGGCTGAATGGGCAGCCATTGGGTACGGCCTGGTGCCTGCCTTTCGAGGTGACGAATCCGGCCGGGCGATTGAAGCCGGGCACAAATCAACTGGTAATTGACGTAACGAATCTGTCGGCAAATTATATGCGACTCTACGACCGGCAGCACCCCGAGTGGAAAAAGTTTTACGACATCAATATTGTTGACATTCGCTACCGTCCTTTCGATGCTTCCCAGTGGGAACCTATGCCGTCGGGCTTGTTGGGTCCAGTACGTGTATTGCCTTAACATAACGGCTTGCAACCGATCGTAACCAAAGCGGGTCATTCAGACGTATGTTTACTATACTGTTACTAAATCAGAAAATGAATCGACTGCTTGCTTTACTTACCATCGGGTTTTTAACCGTGTTTTCAGCCTGCGACAAAAGCACGGTTAAGCCGGAGTTGCTTATGCTCCAGGTTGCCGATCAATACAAAGATTGCATGGGGGTAGGGCCCCGGAAATGTATGCAGGTCAGAATCAATGACTCGACCGACTGGCAGCTGTTTTACGATCCCATTCGGGGCTTTACGTACGAAGAAGGTTACGAGTACAGACTGGTGGTGAAGCGCGAACACGTAGCGAATCCACCCGCCGACGGATCATCCAATCGCTACACATTGATTGAGTTAGTCGATAAGATCAAAAAATAAGTTATCCTGCTGGTATGACAGACGTTGTCCCTGGTCTTTTATTCGAGACCATACTGCCGCCCGAATCGCGCAGGGACGTGCCGGGCATAGCCTGCCTACACAGGCCCGGGTCCATGATGACGCCTATTCGCAGTTTGACACCGACCGATTATGAACTGAGTTTAACATAATTCGGCCCCAGACTCAGTGGCTGCACAGCCAGGCCATTGACCGACAGACGTACCTCCAGCGCCCTGATCTAGGTCGCCGGCTCGACGATTCGTCCCGGTTATTTCTACAGGCAATTCGTTTTTTCGAGCATAGCCCAGTCTACACGGTTTCGATTGTGGTGGCTGATGGATTGTCAGCCTCGGCGATCAATCAACACGCCGTATCCGCCGTAACGAAGTTAGTTAGGCAGATCGGGCAACTTGGCTGGACGCTGGCCCCGATCTGCCTGGTGCAGCAGGGACGCGTAGCCATCGGCGATGAGATTGCCCACGCGCTGGGAGCTGAACTGGTTGTTGTCCTGATTGGCGAACGACCGGGTTTATCGTCGCCCGATAGTCTCGGCGCTTATTTAACGTATCAGCCCCGGCCGGGCTTGACCGACGAATCAAGAAACTGCGTATCGAACATCCGGCCCGACGGGTTGCCGGGCGATCTGGCCGTTGATAAATTGATCTACCTGCTCACCGAAATGAAAACCCGGCGCTTGTCGGGCGTGGATCTGAAAGATGAAATGCCTACACATACACTACCGAGTACTTCTTCCCCGGCAACGAGCGCACAAACCCCTGAAACTCTAGATTGAGCAGCAGCGACGCCAGCCGTCCCATCGGAATCTGCGATTGCCAGCTTAGGTCGTCAATGTGTAGGTCGGCGACCTGACGTAACAGCGAGACAATCTGACTTTCTTCTTCGGTAATGTTCACAGGTAAGGCAGGCGGAATCACTTTGCTTGACACGGCGTTTGTCGGTTGATCCCAGTTCAGGGCTTCGATCAAATCTTTAGGACTCGTGTAAATCTGCGCTTTGTTCTCCCGAATCAGCTTGTTGCAACCTGCCGAAAACGCCTGAGTGAGCTGTCCGGGAACCGCAAACACATCCCGATGGTAGTTGTTGGCGTATTCGGCCGTGATCAACGCGCCACCTTTGGCCGCTGCCTCAACGACAATCACGGCATCACTTAAGCCTGCAATGATCCGATTCCGGGCCGGAAATAAGTGCGCATCGGGTTTTGTACCGGATGGACTTTCGGTGAGTAAACCGCCTGTAACGAGCATTTCCTGTGCCGTTTTCTGGTGGACATTCGGATAAATAATGTCCAATCCGCTCGCCATGACGCCAATTGTTGGTATGCTGTTGACTAAACTGGCCCGGTGGGCGGCAATGTCAATGCCGTAGGCCAACCCGCTGATCACACTGACACCGAACGGGGCCATCGCTTCAACCAGTTCGGCAGTCATTCGTCGGCCGTAATCCGTTGCCTGCCGCGTGCCAACCAGGCTGACGGTACGTAGCGCGTTCAGGTCGCCTGATCCCTGAAAATACAGTAAAGCCGGTGAATCGTAAAGTGACTTAAGCCGAGCCGGATAGGCTTTGTCGGTGTAAAACAGGGCCGTAGCGCCCATTTTGGCTAACCGGTTCATGACCTGTTCCGCCTGAGTCTGCACATCGGGTTTCAGGATGGACCGGGCGGTAACGTCGCCAATACCCGGCACTTTGAGCAGACGCGCCAGTGGTGAGCGGAATACGTCAGTAGCTGAACCGCAGTAGCTGATTAACTGGCGAATGAGAATGCTGCCAACCCCGGGAACAAGGGTTAAGGCAATTTGATGCTGTTTATCGGTGGACACAAAAAGCAGTGATTATCGGTGGGTATGAACAGGCCTTAAAGAGGCTCTTGCAAGCTTACTGATTTCTAGTTGAAAACCCAACCTCTCGCTGTAGGATCAGGCTGTCGAATTATGGGTGACCTTCTTTTTGATTTTGATCTCCCGGATCGTCGACAGGTGTTTCTTGATATAGTAGCGGAAAAATGGCTGACGCTGGCGTTACAGATTATCCAGATTGTTTCGCATCTGCTGCAAGAAAGCTTTCAGCTCCAGAAGTTTTGCCGTGAGTCGGGCGCCTTCCCGCCGGCTGGTTTCGCGCTTCTTCAGGTACTCACGCGCACCGGGCAAGGTGTAGCCTTTTTCGTTGATCAACTCGAAAATTTCCTTCAGTTGATCGATGTCAGCCTGGGTGTACACCCGATCACCCGAACGGTTCTTTTTGGGTTGGAGCGTCGGAAATTCCTTTTCGTAAAAGCGCAGCTTGGAGGCATTGATCTTAAACATCTCTGCCACCTCCTTGATCCCATAGTATAGCTTGCCCGCACCGTCCATATGACAAACTTGCCAATCTGCCTGAATAAACGCAAGTTTTGGCGTAATTTTGCACAGTATCAGTATTTAATGGATTTTGATTAGTGTACATTCTAAAATAGAATGACACTAATTAGTATTCATATGTGAGTAGAGCTTAAACTTATGACTTCCCACGAAATACGTCGGCATTTTCTCGACTTCTTCCGTTCCAAAGAACATCTGATTGTTGCATCGGCCCCGCTGGTCGCCAAAAACGACCCCACGCTGATGTTCAACAACTCAGGTATGGCGCAGTTCAAAGACTTCTTTTTAGGCAACGGAAATCCGCCTTCCCGGCGCGTAGCCGATACGCAAAAGTGTTTGCGCGTATCCGGTAAGCACAACGACCTTGAAGATGTCGGTTTCGATACGTATCACCACACCATGTTCGAGATGCTCGGCAACTGGTCGTTCGGTGATTACTTCAAAAAAGAAGCTATTGCCTGGGCGTGGGAACTGCTAACGGATGTCTATAAACTGCCGAAAGACCGGCTCTACGTATCCGTGTTTCAGGGCGACGAAAAAGACAACGTTCCCTTCGATCAGGAAGCGTTCGACCTCTGGAAACCCATCGTTGGCGAAGATCGCATCATCTACGGCAACAAGAAAGATAACTTCTGGGAGATGGGCGACACGGGGCCGTGCGGTCCCTGTTCCGAAATCCACGTCGACCTGCGTTCGGCCGAAGAGGTTGCCGAAAAGTCCGGTAAAGAATTGGTTAACGCCGATCACCCGCAGGTTGTCGAAATCTGGAACCTGGTGTTCATGCAGTTCAACCGCAAGGCCGACGGCTCACTGGAGCCATTGCCAGCCCGTCACGTCGATACGGGCATGGGTTTCGAGCGGTTGTGCATGGCGATTCAGCAAAAGCGGTCGAACTACGACACCGACGTCTTCTCGGGCACGATCAACGTAATCGAAGAACTGTCGGGTGTTCAGTACGGGGGCACGATGGAGAAATCGGACGTAGCGATGCGCGTTATTGCCGACCACATCCGGGCGGTGTCGTTTGCCATTGCCGATGGGCTGGTGCCGAGCAATGCCAAGGCGGGTTACGTAATACGTCGGATTCTGCGTCGGGCCATTCGCTACGGCTACTCGTACCTGAACCTGACCGAGCCGTTCATGACCAAACTCGTGCCGACGCTGGCCATGCAGTTTGCCGATGTCTTTCCCGAACTGAATGTTCAGCGTGATTTCGTGGCTACGGTCATTCGGGAAGAGGAAATCGCTTTCCTACGGACGTTGGGAACGGGTCTGGGACGTCTCGACCAGATCATTGGCCAACTAACCACCGAAGGCAAGTCGGAAATTCCTGGCGAAACGGTGTTCGAGCTGAACGATACGTTCGGTTTTCCCGCCGACCTGACGGCCCTGATCGCTCGCGAGAAAGGGCTGCGCATTGACGAAGAAGGTTTCCAGAAGGCCTTACAGGGGCAAAAGCAACGCTCTCGCAAAGACGCCCAATCGTCGGCGGGTGACTGGATCGATCTGGCTGAACTAGACGATAAAGTCCAGTTTGTCGGCTACGATCAGCCCGAAGTATACGCGCAGATTGTCAAGTATCGTAAGATTCAGAACAAGCAGGGAACCCAGGTTCAGGTGGTGCTGGACAAAACGCCATTCTATGCCGAATCGGGCGGACAAATCGGTGATACCGGTACGCTTGAACTCTACCGCAACGGCGGACCGTCCGGTTCTGATCAGATTGGTACGTTGACCGTGCTCGACACGAAAAAAGAAAACGACCTGGTCATCCACATTGTCCAGAATGTGGAGGGCATTGACGATCTGCTGACGGAAGCCGATTCGGTCTATGCAATAATCAATACGGCCCGTCGTGGTCTGACCAGCAGCAACCACTCCGCTACGCACCTGCTGCATTCCGCCCTGCGCGATGTGCTGGGTACACACGTAGCGCAGAAAGGCTCATACGTGGGTCCCGACGCGCTGCGGTTCGATTTCTCGCACTTCAGCAAAGTGACGGACGAGCAATTAGCGGAAGTCGAACGGATTGTGAACGAGAAAATTCGCGAAGATATTAAGCTCGACGAGAAACGGAACGTACCGATCGAACAGGCAAAGCAAATGGGCGCTACGGCCCTGTTCGGCGAGAAATACGGCGATTTTGTGCGGGTGATTACCTTCGATCCGGACTACTCGGTTGAGCTATGCGGTGGTACGCACGTACCGGCAACGGGCCATATTGGTCTGTTCAAGTTCACCGGCGAAGGCTCCGTATCAACGGGCGTTCGGCGGGTAGAGGCCAAAACCTCGGCCGGGGCTGAGCAGCTGATCAACGAGCAGATGGCCGTAGTGAGCGAACTTAAAGAACTGCTCAAGGCGCCAAAAGACGTAGTGAAAGCGGTGCAGACGCTGCTCGAAGAACGCAGCGCCCTACAGAAGCAGGTCGAAGCCTTACAAAACGAGAAAGTACAGCAACTCAAGAACCAGTTGCTGGAGAAGGTTGTCGCCGTGAATGGGCACAGCGTTCTCGTTGAAAAAGTAAGCGTTCCGAACGCCGATGCCCTCAAGCAGCTGGCCTACGACCTTAAAGCCAAGGTTGATAATCTCGCCGTTGTACTCGGAGCCGACATCAACGGCAAGCCTCAACTGGCGGTTATGTTGCCCGATACGTTGATTGAAACCAAGAAGTTGAACGCAGGTCAGGTTGTGAAAGAACTGGCTAAAAACATCAAAGGTGGGGGAGGGGGTCAGCCGTTTTTTGCCACAGCTGGCGGCTCCGACTCCAGTGGCCTCGATGCTGCCCTGGCACAGGGAAAAGAATTGTTGAGTTAGATTAGAAACTGGTCTATAAGTGACTATACAGCTGACTTTATCTGACGAACAGATGTCGGCTTTAGCGTCAAAAGCCGAATCCACAAATTTGACTGTAGATGAGCTTCTAAAACAGACGATTGACTCCCTGTTGAGTCAATCGTCTGTATCTGAGCGAGCAATTGATTATGTGCTCGCTAAAAACAAGGCTCTATACGAACGTCTGGCTTAATGATATTCCCAGGGCTCGCTGATGTGTTGGCATCGCACAAACGTATTATCGAGCAATCGGGCGGGAGTTTTGGTATGCGTTACCACGATCTTGTCGATTCTGCCTTAGCACAGCCTTTTGCTACGTTCGATGGGAATGATTTTTATCCAACGCTGATAGATAAAGCGGCTTTAACCGACTATTTGCTGATTAGTAATCATCCGTTTATTGATAGAAATAAGCGAATCGGGCATGCTATTATGGAAGTGGTTTTAGTTATGAATGGGCTCGAACTAAAAGCCTCTGTAGCCGAACAGGAACACGTTATTTTACAGGTTGCCGACGGTAAGTTGACAAGAGAGCAGTTCACCGATTGGGTACGTCAGCACGTAATACAGTTATGAACCAACCCATTGGTGTGTTTGATTCGGGTTATGGTGGCCTGACTATACTGCGCGAAATTGTTCAGAAACTGCCTCAGTACGACTACGTCTACCTGGGCGATAATGCCCGTACGCCCTACGGTACGCGTTCGTTCGACACGGTTTATCACTATACACTGGAGTGCGTTCAGCATCTGTTCGATCAGGGCTGTAAGCTGGTGATTCTGGCCTGTAACACGGCTTCGGCCAAGGCGTTACGTAATATCCAGCAACTTGATTTGCCGAAAATCGCTCCCGATCGCCGGCTACTAGGTGTTATTCGGCCTACTACCGAAGTGATCGGTACGTACTCGAAAACGGGTAATGTCGGCATTCTGGCGACACGCGGTACCGTTACATCAGAGTCTTACCGGGTTGAGATCGAGAAGTTCTTTCCGGATGTACGGGTGTATCAGGAAGCCTGCCCGATGTGGGTACCACTGGTTGAAAATGGCGAATACGCCAGTGACGGAGCCGATTATTTTGTCAGGCAGCACATCGACCGCTTGCTGGCGCAGTCAAGCCAGATTGATACGTTGCTGCTCGCCTGTACGCATTATCCGTTGCTGCTGGACAAGATCCGGCAATACGCACCGGCTAACGCAACGATAGTTAGCCAGGGCGGTATTGTCGCTGACCGTTTAGCCGACTATCTGCACCGTCACCCCGAGATCGAAATGCAATGCAGCAAGCATGGCCAGCGGGCTTTTCTGACGACTGATTCTACCGACGATTTCGATCGGCAAGCCGCCATCTTCTACGGAGAACCCGTTCAATCGCAGTATCTGGCGCTATAATACATATTACGTTTTCTTTAGCGGGAGACCGCGACGGTGCTCGCTAAAGAAAGCCATACTATCGCTCCACAACGGCCCGGTTTAGGTAAGCTACTAACGGCTGCAAGCCTGCAAAGGCATTCAGCACCTGTTTGGTCAGGGCTGGTTTCGTCAGTGCGGAGTCAGGGAGCGTATGCGAAGCCGTAAAGCTCTTCAACTTCAGATATTCAACCGCGGGGTTATCGGCAGTATACCCTTTGGGTGGCCGTTGCAAGGCTTCGTCGCGGTTTAGTCCACCAAAATGACTCGTAAAGGAGGGCGCTTTGAGCAGAGATTCAAATTCTTCTAAGTTGTAATCAATCTCCTGTCGAACCGTAGCCAGCACCGTTGGGTCGGGCATATACAAACCTCCCGCGACAAAACAATTACCGGGTTGGATGTTCACGTAATACCCGGCTGATTCCAGTTTCTTGCCGCCCTTGTTGAACCAGGCACCAAAATTGGTCTTATAGGGCGATTTGTCAGTAGAAAACCGAACGTCCCGGTTAATGCGGAAGATGCAGCTTTTTGCCTGTAAGGGCGTTTCGGCAATGTCGGGGTCCAGTGCGCCCAGGCCTTCGATCAGCTTCGTTACGAATTGGATAAAATCGGCTCGGGCGGTTTCGTAAGTCTTTCTGTTCTCATCGAACCAGGGTTTGCTGTTGTTCGCTTTCAGGTCGGTGAGGAACGTTAGAGTGGTCGATTGCAGCATGATTAGCGATACGCATAGGCTTGGCTGGCAAAGCTATTCATTTTAAGGCACAGTACGGCAACTGTCTGCCCGTCGGGTTCAGGTACGGAAACGGCCGTAATTCCCTTTTCCCGCCAAAAATTCGTACCTTTGTCTTTCAATCTGAACGGGAAATAACGCGCCATGATCACGGTACAAAACGTCTCGCTCCGCTATGGAAAGCGGGTGCTGTTCGACGATGTCAACATAAAATTTACTTCCGGCAACTGCTATGGTGTCATTGGCGCCAACGGGGCCGGAAAATCAACGTTTCTTAAGATTTTATCGGGTGAAATCGAACCGCAAACCGGTTCGGTAAGTTTTTCGCCCGGTGAACGCATGTCGGTGCTCAAGCAGAACCAGTCGGCCTACGACGAATATCCGGTGCTGCAAACGGTGATTATGGGTAACCAGCGCCTGTACGACATCATGCAGGAAAAAGACGAGCTGTACGCCAAGGTCGATTTCACGGATGCCGACGGCGAACGGGCGGCCGAACTGGAAGCTGAATTTGCCGAAATGAACGGCTGGGACGCTGAATCCGATGCCGCGTCGCTGCTATCAGGATTGGGTATCAAAGAAGACATTCACTACAGCCTGATGTCGGACCTGAACGGGTCGGAAAAAGTACGGGTGCTGCTGGCGCAGGCGCTGTTTGGTAATCCGGACATTCTGCTGCTCGACGAGCCGACCAACAACCTGGATGTGGAATCGAGTATCTGGCTGGAGAACTTCCTGGCTAATTTCAACAATACCGTCATTGTCGTATCCCACGACCGCCACTTCCTCGATCAGGTCTGTACGCAGATTGTCGATATTGACTTTGCCAAGGTTAAGCTGTTTACCGGGAATTACTCGTTCTGGTACGAATCGAGCCAGTTAGCCCTAAAACAACGGCAGGATCAGAACAAGAAAACGGAAGACAAACGAAAAGAGCTGGAAGAATTCATTCGCCGGTTCTCGGCCAACGCGTCGAAGTCGAAACAGGCAACCAGCCGCGCTAAGCTGCTCGAAAAGTTAACGATTGAAGACATCCAGCCGTCGTCGCGGAAGTATCCGTACGTGAACTTCAAGCCGGAACGTGAACCCGGCGATCAGATCCTGACGGTCGAAAATCTGACCTACACGGCAGAGGATGGTACCAAGCTGTTCGAGAACATGTCGTTTACGGTCAATCGGCAGGACAAGATCTTTATGTATAGCCGGGATGGCCTGGCCGTATCAGCGCTGATGGACATTCTATCAGGTGAGCGGAAAGCGGATTCGGGTACGTTCCGCTGGGGTGTTACCATTACGATGTCGTACTTCCCCAACGATACCGAGAAAGAAAAATATTTCCAGACGGATCTGAATCTGGTCGACTGGCTGCGGCAGTACTCGGTGGAAAAAGATGAAAGTTTCATTCGCGGGTTTCTGGGTCGGATGCTGTTTTCAGGCGAAGAATCGCTCAAGAAAGCGACCGTGCTGAGTGGGGGCGAAAAAGTACGCTGTATGCTGTCGAAAATGATGCTGTCGGGTGCCAACGTCCTCATGCTCGATGAGCCGACCAACCACCTTGACCTGGAATCGATTGAATCGCTCAACAACGGCCTGATCGATTTCAAAGGTCCGGTTCTCTTCACTTCGCATGACCACCAGTTTGCGCAGACCGTGGCTAACCGCATCATTGAGATTACGCCAGCCGGCATTCTTGATAAACTGATGACCTACGACGAATACATCTCCGACGACCGGGTAAAAGCCCAACGCGAAGAGCTGTATGAGGCCGTAGCGTAAATTAACCACAACCAAAAAAGGCAACCTCATCAGCGGGGTTGCCTTTTTTTATACGTATATCGTTTACCTTGCCGACCAGCATTGCATAACGCGATTGGCTAATCAACCAAAGTAGTTTCGAAATCAATGGGCTCCTGCAAGGTTCGATGGATAGGGCACCGGTCAGCCATTTCCAGCAAGCGAGCCCGCTGGTCAGCATCCAGATCACCCGTCAGGACCAACTGCAGGCTAAATAGCGACCGTTTGGCAGCGGGATCGTAGGTGTAGTTGACGTGCGCAACCACCGCGTCGAGCGGCCAGCCTTTGCGGTCGGCATACATACGTAACGTAATGACCGTGCAGGAAGCCAGCGCACCGGCCAGCAACTCACCCGGCCGCATACCACGGTCCTGCCCACCAACTTCCTGCGGTTCATCGACAACGATCACCTGCGATCCGGTGGTGAGGTGGGTTTCGTACGGAGTACGTTCAATACGGGCAGAGATTGTGGCCATTGAACAAACGGTAAACTAAATTTTTATGAGTTTGATGCTGTACGCACCGACCAGCAGTAGCGTATTAATTACCCCATTCGCCGGGGTTCTGCCGCCAGGTTGACAAAGAGGCCATTGCCTCCGCCGGGATGTAATCGAGGGCCTGCGCTTCGGTGAGCAGGGCATCATAGTTGCTCAGGCAAATCAGTGGTACGTTCTTACTGGCGAAGTTTTGGTCAGCTAGCGGAAATCCATAGGTGAAAATAGCGGCCATACCCAGTACCTCAGCGCCCGCAGCCCGCAGGGCGTCCACAACTTTCAGGGAGCTGCCGCCGGTCGAAATCAGATCTTCAATAACCACCACGCGTGCCCCGGCTTCGAGTTGCCCCTCAATTTGTTTGCCCATGCCGTGGGCTTTAGGCTCGGGCCGGACGTAACAGTAGGGAAGCCCTAATACGTCGGCGACCAAAACGCCCTGCGGAATGCCGGCCGTCGCAACGCCCGCAATAACAGTGGCTTCTGGAAATTGCTGCCGGATTGCATCGGCCAACGCATTCTTAATAAAGGTACGTACGTCTGGGTGAGCGAGGGTGACCCGGTTGTCGCAATAGATAGGGGATTTCCAGCCTGAACTCCAGGTGAATGGCGAATCGGGTTGTAGTCGTACGGCCTGCACCGCTAACAGATGCCGGGCTACGGTTTGTTGGATGGCTAATGAGTCCACGGATTACCAAATAATGACACCCTCAAAAGTAAGCAAACCTGGTAATTGTTCTTTAGTGTTTAGGCGATAAGTCCATTTAATAAAAAATAGTTGCCAACCCTTGTTTCTGAATGATGAGGATTGGTAACACCCAGTATCTTAGACGGATTGACCGCATTTACTTCCTCACTTCTTACAGAATGATGCCGAATTCACCAACTCAACCGCCTGATCTCTTGCTGCAAAGTGTGTTGCAGAATTCGATGGATGGCATCCTGCTTTGCCAGGCAATCCGTGATGAACAGGAGCGGATTGTAGACTTCAGCGTTGTTTGGTGCAACGACCGGGCGGTAGCCATAACGGGTCGGTCACGCGAGCAGATGCTGAACCAGACTATGCTCACGGTAGACCCCGACGGACATAGCAGCGGCATTTTTTCTAAATATGCTCAAGTGGTTAAAACGGGACTGCCGATGCACATCGAGCACTATTTTAGTGGGGGAAACATCTGGATGGCGCAGTCGCTGGCCAGGTTTGGCGATGGTGTACTGGCTTCGTGGTCTGATATAACGAGTTTAAAGGAAGCTGAAAAAGCCCGTCAAGAGGAAACCGAGCTTTTGCAGGCAATTCTGGACAATACACAGACGGGCATAGCGGTGATGCAGTCGGTTCGTGACCTGGCCGGGCAGATCGTTGATTTTCAGTTTACGCACATAAATGTTGATGCAGAGCGGATTACACAACGGTTGAAAGGTGAGCTGATTGGGCATTATTATTCGCTTATCTGGCCCGAAGCGAAAACCAATGGCGTACTCGATTGGCATATTGCGGTCGCCCAAACCGGTAAACCGGCCAAAATAAACGGGGTAAATATTTCGGTCGATGGCTACGACGGGTGGTACAATATCCGGATCCGGCCATTCCGCGACGGAGTGATCGCTACGTTTGTAGACGTAACGGCGTTAAAACAGGCTGAACTGGATAACCAGAAGCAGACCGATCTGCTGCGCTCGGTTCTGGACAGTTCATCGAACGCGATCATTGCGTTTAAGGCCGTTCGGGATGCGCAGACCAACCAGATAATTGATTTTCGGTACGTTGCGCAGAACGAAGCCAATCGTCGAAACCCAGTCCGGACCGACGAAGAAGTGATTGGCCATACCATGCTCGAATTTTTTCCGAACGTAGTGCCTACCGGTTTGTTCGATCGCTACGTGCAGGTGGTCGACACGGGTGAACCCGCCCGTTTTGAGCAGGAATATAATTACGATCAGCTAAGCGGCTGGTATGAGCTTTCGGTCGTGAAATGGGACGATGGCATCGTTCTGACTTTGGTCGATATTACGGCCAGTAAAGACTACCAGCAGCAGATCGAACAGGCGAACCGTGAGCTGCTGTACGTCAACGATAACCTGCGTCAGTTTGCCTATGTAGCCAGTCATGATCTACAGGAACCGTTACGGAAGATTACCGCCTTTGGGGATATACTTCGGGAGCAGTTTGCTCCTCAACTCGACGAAACCGGGCAGGATATTGTGAAACGGATGCAGCTCGCCACCGAGCGCATGTCGGTGCTGATCAAAGACGTACTGGCGTATTCACGCATTACGACCCATCGGCAGCCCTTTCAGCCGGTTTCGCTCAACGATATCCTTCTTCAGATCGAAAACGAATATCAGGGAGAATTTCAGAAAAACAACCTGAGCCTGCATGTGGATAAATTACCCACGGTTCAGGGCGATCGGTCGCAGTTACATAAGCTGTTCAGTAATCTGTTGGCCAACGCGCTTAAATTTCGCCTGCCAGACCGGCCCTGTGCGGTTCAGATCACCTGTAAGATCATAACTGGTACCGACGGACCTGCCGGGCTGAAACCCAGTGTTACGTACTACGAAATCAGCGTAACGGATAATGGGATTGGCTTTGAGAATAAACACGCGGAGCGCATTTTTCAGGTTTTCCAACGGCTCCATACCCGGCAGCGCTACGAAGGCACGGGCGTAGGTCTGGCCATTTGTAAGCGGGTTGTGGAGAATCATTATGGCCTGATCACGGCAGATAGCCAGTTGAACGAAGGCGCTACGTTCCGGGTATACCTCCCCCAGTAAAAGCCTCTTACTAAACGAGTCCGTAAGCGAGCCGACGAAGAAAGTCAGATTTCTTCACTCTTTATTTAACCGAACTTTTACCGTATCGATCCGGGTGCCATCCATCGATACGATGGTGAAGGTGAACGGCGCGTAGTCAATCACATCACCTACCTTGGGCAAGTCCTCGTTGGTAGCCAGAATTAAGCCGCCCAGCGTATCATAATCGCCGTCGGGTATGCTCCAGCCGTATTTCTCGTTGAGGTCGTCAATTTCGTGCCGGGCACTGAGGAGCCAGTTTGTATCGTCAAGCTGCCGCTCAACCCAGTCTTCGTTCGTGTCGTATTCGTCCTGAATTTCGCCGAATATCTGCTCAACCATATCTTCTACACTCACAATACCAGCAGTACCCCCAAATTCATCAACGACCAGGGCCAGACTCTTGCGTTCCGTCAAGAAGCGTAGCAATAGATCCTGGGCGGGCATGGTCTGCGGAACAGTGATAATGGGCGTATTTATTTCGGCAACCGTGGCTGGTTTTTTAAACAGGGACAGCGCGTGGCAATAGCCGATTACATCGTCGATTGTGTTCCGATAAACGATAATCTTGGAGTGACCACTGTCCTGAAAAGCCTGCCGTAGTTCTTCAACGCTATCCTCTACGTCAATGGCCGTAATCTCCGTGCGAGGGACCAGACAGTCGCGCACCCGCACATCCCGGAATTCAATGGCATTGGTAAAAATTCGGGTGTCTACCTCTACGTCTTCTGCCATGTCTGATTTCTGATTCAGCTGTTGCAGGTAGTGGTTCAGATCCGTCAACCCGAATACAGGCTTAATTTCGGGATTCCGATTGCCCATCACGAAGCGGATAAAAAAACGGGCGGTGCCTACCAGAACCCGAACGATCGGAGCAATGGCTTTGAAAATAACCCAGATCGGGATTGCCAACCATTCCAGAAATCGATCGGGATGAATAAGCGCCAGACTTTTGGGGAGATAGTCGGCTACAGGCAGGAAAACAACCGTAAGAATCAGTGTCTCCAGCCCAACGAGCAGGAATGGACTGTTGTACGCATCCGGAATGACATGCATCAGCACCGGGTTCAGGAACGTAACGCCTAACACCGCGTAGATAACCAGAAACAGAGTATTGCCGGTTAAGGTGGTTCCAACGAACAGAATCGGATTCTTCAAAAATCCGGATACCAGTTTCTCCCCCAAAGGCCCTTGCTTGCTGTGCAGTTCAAAATAGATGCGATTTACGGAAACGTAGGCCATCTCGACGGCCGAAAAAAAACCGGCCAGAATGAGGGCTAAAAAGGCACCAAAAAGCAAGACGTAGGATTCCATAGAGGGTGGTTGAACGGAACAGAAAACGGCTGACACCTATCAGGCCAGCCGCTTTCTGTTCATCACTATTTTTTCTTCTTCTTCCGGTCAGCGGCCATTTGCTTAATAGTCGGCG
The DNA here is from genome assembly GCF_054778895.1 of Spirosoma fluminis. Lineage (NCBI taxonomy): Bacteria > Pseudomonadati > Bacteroidota > Cytophagia > Cytophagales > Cytophagaceae > Spirosoma > Spirosoma fluminis. Next base: position 178,513 of record NZ_BAAGZD010000041.1, on the reverse strand, counting down.
ACACGGCTTTTTCTCGTTCCAGCCGCCAGTTCTTAACGTACTGAAACGCCAGCAGCGAGGCTAAACACAGCATCAACAGCCAGTAACTATCTGCAAAATCGGTCCGCTGGTACTCCGCAATCCAGATGATCAGGAAGCCAGCGGCAACGGCCAGCAGAAGAATTTCAGAAAGCTTCATAAAGTATACTAAATCGTGTTCTGCCAACTCAATGGACTCATCAGCTCAGCACTGACTAAGCCAGTTGTTTGTCCCGCATCTTGCTAAACTCGCGGTAGCGCCGAATGGTTGAGATGGCAAAGCCCAGCATCACGACCAACGTACCAATCCAGAGTACGTTGATCAGCGGTTTCTCGTAGGCTTTCATTACGATGTAATCCCGCTGCGTTCGGTTGACGGCGAACACGAATTTACCCGTTTGCGGGTTGATTTCGTTGAGCTGAAGCCGGATGCCCAGTTCATCGCTGGTATCAGCCCGGCGGCCTACCATCCGGTCTTTGATGATAAATACCGGGTTAAGAACCTGCTCGCCGTTCTTGCTAAGTACCCGCACCTGCGCTTTTACGGCCGCATCATTCGGTCCAAGCTGCGTACCATCGACTTCGTTCGTCCGGATAACGTCATCCAGAATGGCTACGTAATCATTCAGGAAGAACGTGTCTTTGATGGCTACGGAATAGGTTTCGGTTTTCTCCCACTTCTTCTCTTCCGATGGGTCTGGCGCCGTAGCGATGTACGTATAGATATCACGCTGGAGCGAGTGGCGGCTATCGGGCGACAACACAACTCCCATCCGTTTGTTTACCTGAATACGTGGGTAAAGTGTAAAGACCTGACCATTCGGTTCGCGGTATTCAACGGCGTAATGCACGTTCTCGGGATACAGTCCCAGCGTATCGCCTTTTTTGTAATATACCTTGCCGTTCTGTTCAATATCGCGCTGGGCAATGCCGTGAAAATCACCTTCGATCACCGATACGTCGTCGCGGGACACGTAACCGGGCACACCCCGCACCTCGATTTGCTGACCACGGTACGTGACCTGGTAGTTATCCATCCGTTCGGGCTGGTTGAGCCAGAGCAGCACGTTCTCTTTGTTCTCCTTATTACCGTCCTTGGTGAAATCGTCCGAATTTGAAATCATTAGCCCACTCGTATTGAGCGAGATCACCCGCGAATACCCCGACGAGTAAAGAATACCAATCAGCATCAGCGCCATGCCGATGTGCGCGATGGCTCCCCCCGACATCCGGTAATTTCCGCGGATGATGCCGAGCAGAATGGTACCGTTAGCGGCCAGCGCAAACACCGACGCCACCAGCAGGGCCATATACACCGGATTGCTCATTGAATTGAAGGCAATCAGGCCCGCACTAATCAGCAACGTAATGATACCCGGCGTAATGAGCGCATCCCACTTTTTATTGTCGATCTTCCGCCACCACATGAACTGGCCAATGCCCGTCAGCACCGCAATGATCACGAAAAACCAAACCTGAAACTTGTTGTAGTGCGCAATCTGATTGGCCGGAAGCGCCAGGTTAGACACCTTGCCAAACAGCTCCAGCACTTTGTTATAGACCGGAATAGACGTAGTGGCAACGACCTGAAACGCAGCCAGACACAATACCGTTGCGCCAATGAACAACCAGAACTCTTTCGTATACACCGATGCTTCCTGCTCATCGCTCGGGATGTACTTCCATTTGCGGACCGCCAGCAACGTGGCCAGCGCTACAAAGACGAGCAGATACACCAGCAACTGCCCCGACAAGCCAAGGTCAGTAAATGAGTGGACCGAAGCATTGCCCAGAATACCACTCCGGGTCAGGAAGGTAGAATACAGGATGAGCAAAAATTGAGTGATGGTCAGAATAACGGCGGTCTTCAACCCAGTTGAACTGCGCTTGGCAATCAACATCGTGTGCAGAGACCCGACCATAACCAGCCACGGTACGTATACTGCGTTCTCGACGGGGTCCCAGTTCCAGTATCCGCCGAAGTTAAGCGTTTCATACGCCCAGTAGCCGCCCATCATAATACCAATACCCAGAATCATGGCTCCGAAAAGCGTCCAGGGTAAAGCAGGACGAATCCACTCCAGGGGCTGATTCCGCCATAAACCGGCAATACAGAAGGCAAACGGAACTAAAGTCAGGGCAAAGCCGAGGAACAGAGTAGGCGGGTGAATCACCATCCAGTAGTTCTGAAGCAAGGGATTAAGCCCATTTCCGTCTTTCGGAACAAAGTTTGGATCGGCCGTGAAGATCGGTGCATCGGGCATGGCTTCGCTCAGCAGCAGAAAAGGCGAGGAGCCCAGCTTGAACGTATCGCCGAAGACAACCCCCAGAATCATGGACGCCAGAAAGGCCTGCACCAGGGCAAAAACAGCCATCATCGGAGCTTCCCACTGGCGACCATTGGTACGAATCAGAATAACGCCTAGCAAGGCATTCCAGAAGAGCCAGAGCAGGAACGACCCTTCCTGACCTTCCCAGAAACAGGAGATCATGTACTGCACCGGTAAGGCACGCGACGAGTGACTCCAGGCGTAATGATACTCGAAGTAGTGATTGTAAATGATGTAGAACAACGAAGCGACCACGCCAGCGATGGCGGCCCCGTGGATGTAGAACGCCCAGCGAGCCAGCTTGCGCCAATCGTCGACGTCCGTCATGGTTTTGCCTGTGTCCGTTTTTTTCGGCCCGGCTGCCCGTTTAGCCGTTTTGCCGCCGAACGATGCACCATTGGGATTTTCCTCGCCCGCATAGGCAAGCTGAGGTTCTTCAATGGCAATCGCCTGGCCGATGTTACGTCGGCCCAGGGCTGATATGAAATACGCCACCGTCGCTACCAATGCCGTAACGAACGACAGAATAACGAAGAAGTGACCAAGTTGTCCTACTGTGGTATGTATCATAAACTAAAAAGAGTGAAAGAATGAATGAGTGAATGAGCAATCCATCCACTGCTTCGCTCTTTTATAACTGTGCGGTTTTTGCTTCGTGTTCAGTCGTTTCGAGCTTACCGTCCTGGTATTTCGATGGGCACTTGAGCAAAATTTTGTTGCACTGGAAGTGATCGCCCTGCATGGCCCCGATCACTACAATCTGCTCCGACCGATCGAAATCCTGCGGCTTGGGGCTGTTGTATACGACTTTCTGCGCCCGATTGTCATTATCGACCAGGGTAAACTCAAAATGGTTGGGGTCGATCTGTGGGTTATAAAGCATATCGACAATCTGACCCTGCTCGTTTTTCTTGACCTTCCCCACTACGTGAATCAGTTTATCGTCACCGTCCTGGGCGAGTTCCGACGCCTGTTTGAACGTAACGTACGAGCTGGCGTCGCCCGCCGTTGCAACGATGATGCCGATGGCGAGTGCGATAACGATGATGCCGAAGATATGAGAGAGTTTCATAGGCGCTTATAATCGAACAGAACTGGTAGTATTCTTTTGGTTAACCTCTTTTTCCAGCTTGCCAATCTGACGGTCGAGCCGGATCAGGTACGCAATGATACCTGCAAATACAGCGGCAATAACCGCCACTACAACCCAGATTTTACCATCCGCCCGCAGTCGGTCGGCCATTTCGACCCCGTCGCTGACCGGTTGCTGCGCCAACACCTGCTGGCTGAAGAGAAGGAGAGCCGCTAAGGGGGCTTTTATGAAAGAGGAGAGTCGCATGGACGTCTAAATAGATGTAAAAATAACGTAAAATTAGCTTGAATCATTCCCGGTTCTGGACCGGAATCTTATTCGTCTAAAACCGCTTTTATCCGACGTAACCGCACGCGCAGCTGACTAATCCAGACGCCCAGCAAGATAAAGCCAATAATTGAAGGATAGAAGACCATTCGCATCTGGTTATCCATGTCATATTTGCCGAAGGCTGGGTTACCGCCATTGCCGGGGTGCAGGGAGTCGGTCAGGCGCGGAACGATGAAAATCAAGGGCACGAAAACGGCAAACGCAAAGATATTGTAGACGGCCGAGATGCGGGCTCTACGCTGCTCATCATCGAACGAACCGCGCAGAATAAGGTACGCAAAGTACATGAGCATTCCTACAGCAACGCTGTTCAGTTTCGGATCGTTAGGCCAGGGCTCGCCCCAGGTGAAGTTCGCCCAAAGCGACCCCGTGACGCAGCCAAGAAGGCCATACAGAATCGCCGTGTTCGCAAACTCAACGGCCACCAGATCGTCGTCAAACCGACCGCTACGTAGGTAACGAATCGAATATACGGCTGAAGTGAGCAGCAAAGCAATCATCCCAAACCAAAGTGGAACGTGAAAATAAACGTTCCGGATGCTTTCGTTCAGGATAGGCTGGCGCGGTACGACACCCAGCAGTCCCTGAAGTACTACGTATGTAAGAATTACGACCGCGAGGGCCTTCCACCAGTTCGTTTTCATTGTTTAAATAGTTAGTTGCCCGGTGTTCGGTTATGCTACGCAGGTGACCCAGATCGTCAGGCAACCGAACCCGCAAACATTAATCAGCTCCGCCATAAAAACGGAAACAAAAGCCAGGATAACGTTACGACAATCGCGTCGATAGCCAGCACAATTCCGATTTCGTCCCAACTCGTGCTCCGGTCCAGACCATCCAGCGCATTCTTCGAAATCTTCAATAACATCAACAGGAGCGGCAGAATAATTGGGAAGCTCAGTACCGCCATCAACGTCGCCGGATTTTCGGCTTTACTGGCAATACCCGATACCAGCGTGAGCGAAGCCGCAAAGCCGATAGCCCCCAGTATCAGTGTGATCAAATAAAGCCCAACATCTTCCACCGGATTGCCCAGCACAAACGCATACACGCAAAACCCTAACAACGCCAGCACCAGCATCAAGGCGGTATTGTACAGGATTTTCGACAAAATAATTTGCTGCGGACTCGTAAGCGTATAGTAATACAACTGACGCCCAGCCCGTTCCTGCACAAAACTTTTGGCAATAGCGTTGATCGCCGTAAATAAAAGAATAATCCAAAACAACGTGTTCCAGACAATCGGCGTGAGCTGACCCCGCCGGGCGTTGAAACTTAGATAACAGACGAACACAGCTCCCACGATATACAGCAGCATGCCATTCAGCGCGTAGCGTTGCCGCCATTCGAGGAGGAATTCTTTACGCATCAATGCGCTCAACTGCCGTACCGATTCTGCCATGCTTCGTCTTCTAATTCTGCAAATTTACAGCGCAATGCCGATGGTAAAAAGAAAAGTCTGCTATTTGCACGTCCGGTTAGGGCCTTTGCCGGTAAAAGGCCGTTTGCTTGCATGACCTATTCTGTTATTCTCACTCTGTGTGCATTCTCGTTTGTAGCTGGCTTTATTGATGCGATTATTGGCGGGGGCGGCCTGGTTCAGACGCCTGCCATGCTCATTACCTTACCTCAGTATCCGGTTCCTGCCCTGATCGGCACCACGAAGATTCCGTCGCTGGCGGGCAGCCTGATGGGCGCTTTTCAGTACAGTCGGCGGGTAGCGGTAGCAGGGCGATTCATTGGCCCGATGATGGGGATTGCGTTCGGCGCTTCCTGGCTCGGGTCGTGGACGCTGACGCGCGTACCAAACAGTTTCATGAAACCGCTGGCCCTGGTGATCCTGATGGCTGTGTTCCTGTATACTCTGACTAAGAAGGATTTCGGTCAGGTGACCCATCGGGTTGTAACGGCCCAGCAGCAACGCGTCCGTATGTGGGCAATGGGAGCTACTATTGGCTTTTACGATGGCTTTTTCGGACCCGGAACCGGTAGTTTTCTGGTATTAGGGTTCATTGCCCTGATTGGATTTGACTTTCTAAAAGCGAGTGCCCACGCCAAGCTGGTGAATGCAGCGACCAATCTGGCCAGTGTTCTATTTTTCGTCAAGCAAGGTGTTATTCTGTATACGGTAGCTTTGCCAATGGCTATCGCTAACTTATCCGGTTCCTTTCTGGGCGCCCGATTAGCGATACTGAAAGGCAACCGTTTTATCCGGGTGTTCTTTTTGCTGGTTATTATGGCTACCATTCTACGCTTCGGCTGGGATTTAAGTAAGCTGTATCTATGAGTCATCACAGAATTAACGGGTTGATAGATAAGTCGAAACGTAGTGCGTAGGACGCAGATTCAGCTTTACTGACTGTCTGCTTTACGGATGCATGAGTGCTTCGTCTTTTTTAAGTCAGCCCTTGCATCGACAAACTTTCCGTCGTAATCTTGCGTTAATTAAACTGAATCTAAATAAGGCGACCGTATCACTACGGTATTCCAGACCATGAGTAAGCGCAGTGTAGCCGACCTGAAAATTGGAGAACGAGCGATCATTCAATCGTTCAATGATCAACTAATGTCGCTCAAGCTACTCGAAATGGGGTGTTTACCGGGCGCTGAGGTATGCCTGCAAAGCAAAGCTCCGCTGGGTGATCCGATCTGTCTGAATGTATCAGGCTACTGCCTGGCGATGCGTAGGTCTGAAGCGGCTACCATATTAGTTGATTAGGTGGCACTGCATCAGGCCGTACAGTCGCAGTGCGTAGGGTCGCCGAAGACCGAAGGGCTCCGTACCCCGCTGTAAACCGAATACTGACTTGAGTTCCCCTATAATTGCTCTTATCGGTAACCCAAACGCTGGTAAGTCCTCGCTGTTTAACCAACTGACGGGGCTACGGCAAAAAACCGGTAATTTTCCAGGTGTTACAGTTGACAAAAAATCAGGAACGTGGCCTATTGATGCCAACATCACAGCCACCGTTGTTGACTTACCCGGCGTATACTCAATCTACCCAAAGTCGTTAGACGAACAGCTCGTTACCGATATTCTGGCTAACCCGGCCCATCCTGACTATCCGGATGTAGTTGTGGTCGTGGTAGATGCTTCGAATCTGCACCGCAATCTGCTCCTGTTCACACAGGTCGCTGATTTAGGTATTCCGACCGTACTGGCCCTGAATATGCTGGATGTTGCCCGGCAGCAGTCGAAAGAAGTAAACAGTGTGCGGCTGGCCATGCGCTTGGGAGTTCCGGTCGTGCGGATTAACGCCAGAACCGGCGAGGGGGTTGATCAGGTCAGAAAGGCCGTTCTGGGCCAGATGAGGGAGCCAACCTTACCCGGCAAGTTATTTTTTGACCCCGCCGAAGAAGCGCCCGCCCTCATCGAAGATACCCGGCAGCAATACGAACTGGACAATAACTATCTGGCGCTTCAGTACGTCATTCAGCACGACGGCTTTACGTTCCTGAACCGTTCGCAGCAGGTCGGTCTGGATAAGCTCATCGATCAGCATCAGTTCAGCGAAACGCCGTTTCAGGCGGGTGAAACCATAACCCGCTACAAACGTATTGCGTCCATTGTGGCGGAAGCCGTAGCCGACAACCGCCCGGTTAACCAACCCACCTGGAGCCAGAAGCTCGATCGGTTGCTGCTGCATCCCATCTGGGGGTACGCCATTTTTGGATTTATTCTCTTTCTGATCTTTCAGGCCATTTTTGCCTGGGCGCAGCCGTTCATGGATGCGATTGATACGGGCGTTGCCTGGTTGAATGGCGAGTTGAAAACGCGTTTACCCGCTGGCCCACTCACGGATCTGTTGACGGATGGCGTACTGGCCGGTATCGGGGGCATACTCGTATTTATTCCGCAGATTGCCTTTCTGTTTTTCCTGATAGCGCTGCTCGAAGAATCGGGCTACATGTCGAGGGTAATGGTCATCATGGACCGGATCATGCGCAAGTTCGGCCTGAACGGCCGAAGCGTTGTTCCCCTCATTTCGGGTGTGGCCTGTGCCGTTCCGGCCATTATGGCGACGCGGAGTATTGGTACCCGGCGCGACCGGCTCATCACGATCCTGGTAACGCCCCTTATGAGCTGTTCGGCCCGCTTACCTATCTATACAATTCTGATTGCGCTGGTTGTGCCGGATAAGCGTCTGCTGGGAATTTTCAATTTACAGGGGGTAGTATTGATGGGCTTATACCTGCTGGGTCTGGTGAGCGCGCTGGTTGCTGCCTACGTCTTGAAACAGATGCTACGTACTAAAGAGCGCGGTTTCTTCATTATGGAGCTACCTACGTTCAAACTGCCCCGCTGGAACCACGTAGGCCTGACGGTATGGGATAGTGTTCGTTCGTTTGTCTGGGAGGCTGGTCGGGTTATTCTGGCGATTTCAATCGTTCTGTGGGTGCTGGCCAGTTACGGTCCTGGCAACTCGATGGATGAAGCCGAAGCACGCGTACGACAGCAGACAGGCGTAGCCGCCGATGAACTGAACAATCAGATTGCCTCGCAGCGGCTCGAAGCGTCCTACGCGGGTCGGTTTGGCCATTTTATTGAGCCGAGCATTCGCCCCCTCGGGTACGATTGGAAGATTGGTGTTGCCCTGCTCAGTTCGTTTGCCGCCCGCGAAGTATTTGTCGGTACAATGTCGACGATTTACAGTATTGGCGATGGCGATGACGACGCGGGAACAACCATTCGGGAGCGGCTCCGCCAGGAGAAAAATCCGGAGACCGGCCAGGCTATGTACACCCCGGCGGTGGCTTTTTCGCTATTGATATTCTATGTTTTCGCGATGATGTGCATGAGTACGTTAGCGGCCACCCAGCGCGAGACGAAGAGCTGGAAATGGCCTGCCGTGCAACTCACGTATATGATGATACTGGCTTATGGTTCTGCGTTTGTTACGTATCAGCTCATGAAGTAAGTCAGCATTGGCGTGAAAACAGAAAGGCCCGTTGAAGATGCTTCAACGGGCCTTTTATATTGAAAAAGCACTACCATAGTAATCCTTTAGAGATCAATGGGTAAATGAAGTGATAGACGATGTACGTAAACAAGCCTATCGTTAGACCGCCCAGGGCGGTCGTTTGGTCAATGGAGACCCGTGTTCTGCGTGAACTCCGGCTAACCCGCCAGTCTCTTTGTGCTGTATGCTTCATAGTATGTGTTGAAATGGGGTATTTTCCCATACACAAATTTTAGACCGCATTCAACCGCGCAGATGAGTTACAGATCTGTATTAAGTTAACGGCTTGTTACAACTGACGTTACGAATCTAATATTAGCTATATCCTGTCTGGTCCATATATAGTTCTATATGGCTATGTACTCTATCTGTGGAATAGTGTGGTGATGTTTCTACACTGCTGTTGCCCAGAATCCACAGCTACTCCCAGCGTAATGCGCTGATAATATCCGAAGCTATCATACCGATCTGGCCACGTTGCTTAGCTACTTTGTCTCCTGCCAGCCCATGCGCGAATACACCCAGCACGGCAGCTTCTACCGGGTCGTACCCTTGAGCCAGAAGCGCCGTCAGGATACCAGTCAGGACGTCGCCCGTGCCGCCCGTGCTCAAGCCGGGATTACCCGTTGAGTTAAAATGAACTTCGCCACCGGGAGTCGCTACGGCTGTGTGGGCTCCTTTCAGGACAACCACTACCTGATAGCGCTGGGCGAAGTCGCGCAGCATCGTTAACTTCTCGTAATCGTTTTCCCAGCTTTGAGTGAGTCGTTCAAATTCTTTCGGATGAGGAGTAAGGATGCTGTTTTTGGGTAATCGACTGAGCAAATCCCGATTTTCGGAAAGCAGATTCAACGCATCCGCATCCACGACCATAGGCTTCGTCAGACTCGGCAAAAGCTCACGTAGCAAGGTCAGCGTTTCCGGGGCTTTGCCAATGCCGGGGCCAATGCCGATGGCCGAATACGTTGTAAAGTCGGGAACATCGATTTCAGCTCGTCCGGTCAGGAAGTTCGAATGCCGGTCAGGACGGCACATAGCTTCAGGAACCGCAGTTTGCAGCACTTCGTAGCCACAACGCGGTACCTGAACACTCAACAGGCCAGCCCCGGCCCGTAGGCAGGCTTTGGCGGCCAGCACGGCCGCTCCCATTTTACCGTAACTACCAACCAGCAGCAACGCGTGGCCAAACGAGCCTTTGTTGGAAAATCGGTCGCGGGTGCGAAGCAACAGACGGGCTTCTCGCGGCTGCGTGTAATAATAAGGCGTTGGTGCCGTATCGATGTAGCGTTTCGACAAGCCGATCGCCACTACGTGCCAATGGCCAACGTAACGGCCATTTTTAGGCAGCATAAAAGCCAGCTTGGGCAGTTGAAACGTAACGGTATGATCGGGCTCAATAATGACGTCATCCTGCTGATTAGGCTGGTCGGCAGACAAACCACTCGCGATATCTACCGAGACAACCGTAGCGGGGGCCCGGTTGATACTCTCAATGACACTTTTCACAATGCCTTCGGTAGGGCGCGATAAACCGGAACCCAGAATGGCATCGATCACCACTTCGTTGTGCCGAATGGCGGGTACGTCACGCGGATCTTCGATGTAGTTGATCCGTTCGGTAACCAGTTTCAGGCGACGATGATTGTGCATGAAATCGTTGGACTCGCGGGGGGCGTAACGCACCACGTGGACTTCAATCGGATATGCCCGTTCCAGCAGCAGCCGGGCAATGGCCAGACCATCGCCCCCGTTGTTTCCCAGCCCGCAGAAAACCTTCGTGGAGGTGGTGTTGGGGAAGCGATCAACAAACCAGTCAACAAACGCGAGCGCTGCCCGCTCCATAAGGTTGATAGGAGCAATAGGCTCGTGTTGAATGGTAAATTGATCGAGCGCGCGGATCTGATCAACGTTCAGTATCTTCATAAGTTGGGTGTCGTCACCTAGTGTAATTTTACAAAAGTATTTTCTCCCCGCTAAAATTTTACTATCTTTGCGGCTCATTTCGCAAATAGTTATCTGGCGATTTATATACGGTCATGAGCGAGTTAATCAAATTAGTGGAGGCAGACAACGCGCAGCGTCGCGCCGAGATGCCCACGTTCCGGGCGGGCGATACGGTGAACGTACACGTCAAAATCCGCGAAGGAAATAAGGAGCGTATTCAGATTTTTACGGGCACGGTAATTCAACGCCGGAACCCAAGCAGCGGTGGTGAAACATTCACCGTTCGTAAAGTATCGAATGGTGTTGGTGTAGAACGGATCTTCCCGTTGTTGTCGCCCAATGTTGACAAGGTTGAGGTTGTCCGCCTAGGCAAAGTTCGCCGTGCGCGCTTGTTCTTCCTGCGCGGTCGTCAGGGTAAGGCTGCCCGCCTGAAAGAGCGTAAGCCAAAGGCAGTAGCTGCTTAATCGCTCTCAATGCGTACCCATTTACTGAAAGCTGCCTGTAAAGGCGGCTTTTTTTATGAGTTATAGAGTTGTACAGTCAAAGAGTTGTATAGTTGCTGGCGCTCCTAGCTCAACCGAAAGAACTTTACAACGCTGTAACTTTACGACATTACAACTTTTCTCCGATGAACTTCTCAAAATACCAGGGCACTGGCAACGACTTTGTTTTAATTGATGATCGGGCCGGTGAGTTTCCGGCTACGGATCAGCGGCTTGTTGAACAGCTCTGTCACCGCCGGTTCGGCGTTGGGGCCGATGGCCTGATTTTGCTGCAGACGGACCCAGACTACGATTTTCGGATGGTATATTTCAATGCCGATGGAGCCGAAGGAAGTATGTGCGGAAACGGCGGCCGCTGCATTGTTCGGTTCGCCCACGATCTGGGGATTTTCGGTACACATACCCGCTTTATTGCCGTAGATGGGGAGCACGCAGCGGAAGTTAATGAACATGGTATATCGTTGAAGATGAGCGATGTAACCGGCATTGAAGACCGAAACGATCTGACCTTTCTGAATACCGGATCACCCCATGTGGTTCGGTTTGCCGATGATCTGGAGTCGCTCGATGTCATGGCCGAAGGTCGATCCATCCGGTACAGTAGTGAATTTCAGCCGGGCGGAACAAACGTCAACTTCGTTCAGGTCGTTGGCGGCAATACGTTGTTTGTCAGGACGTATGAGCGCGGGGTCGAAGACGAAACGTACTCGTGCGGTACAGGCGTAACGGCGGCTGCTTTGGTGGCCTCTCAGCAACTTGGCCTGCCAAGTCCTGTGTCGATTCGCACGCTGGGCGGAAATTTACAGGTCGCGTTTACGGTCCAGGAAACCGGCGGTTTCTCCGACGTGTACCTCATCGGACCTGCTGCGTACGTGTTTGGCGGGGAGGTAACCATTTAGATCAATACCAGACAAGTCCTGACAGGAAGCGTTCAACTTACGCGTTCAGTTAGAAACTGATTATTTATAGACGACAAGATTGGTTACCGGCAATCTGGTATTTTTATACAGGACTTACGGCCTTTGCATTGTTTCGCAGGCCGCTGGTTGTGTTTATGTACGCTGCCATAAATACCATCATTGAGCTGCGATATAAAGACCTGCGCATGAAAGATACGCCAAGCGCCTTTTTACAGACCATGGGTATTCTGCTAAGCCTGCTTTGCTCTTTCGCACCAACACGGCCTATGATCGATTCTATGAGGGACGGCAGGCCTGGAGCAGGCGTACTCGTAAATGATACCCGAAATCTCGCTATCTTTTACAATACTGTGCTGCCGACGGATGACATGGATAATCGGCTCTTTTTTGCAAAACGATTTCTAACTTTCCGTTAGCGCTGAAAAATCACCTCCGCGATCAGCCGGGAGCCGATGAGCTTGACATGACTGAAGGAGGACAGCGAAATCTGGCTATCTTCAGTCACAAACCATCCAGTGGTTCTAACCAGCTCTGGTATCGGACAGAAGCGCTGTATCGGCAGGGAGCTATTTCTGAATCATAGCATATTAACCTCAGTAAGTACCTGACGAGCTTGATTAACATCTGTGGCATTTGTGAACGTATTAAGAGTACGCCAATTCCATTTTCCTACAATCTGCTTATCAAGCTGCTTATTATGCTGTACGTGGGTGTACTGCCGTTTACCATGATCGAAATATACGGCTATTTAACCATCCCGGCCGTGTTGTTCACCTCGTATATTCTGGTTGGTCTGGAGATGATCGGGGAAGAAATCGAAGAATCCTTTGGGTTTGAAGGGAATGATCTGCCTTTAAATCAACTGAGCCAGTTGATCCGGGTAAATGTTTACGACATTCTACAAATTGACCTGCCGCACCTAGAAAAAAAGGCTGCCAAACCTGGCTTCACTATTGTCACCTGACTAGCTTTCGTCCTCAATAATACCACCCTGTACGTGATAAATGGCTTTCTGGCGGAATTCGGGCTGACGTAGCAGATCTTTTGCCGCCACCCGGCTGCGGACGCCATTTGTGCACATTACCACAATGGACTCGTACGGCAGCAACTCGTCCTTACGAGCCCGAATATCGGGTAAGGGAATGTTTAACCCGCCCAGGTTGAACTCGTCAAACTCCCATTCGTCCCGTACGTCCACAAGAACCAGGTGGGGCTGCTGGCGAAGGGTTTCGAATTCACGTAACGTTATGTCAGTGTATGGTTGTGGTGTCATACACTGACATAACCGTCATTTTCGGCTTGCTGTTCCATCGGGCGCAACATGTCAACGGTCGCTGATGGCAAGAATTTCGATCTCGTCAACCTGAGGGCGGCTTCCCCATCCACACTCCAGCGCAACTTGTCGGCCTGTTTTATAGAACCGGATTCGGACGGGTTTCTGGGCGGAGTAGCGCTGCTCGGCGGGAACGCTGGATAGGGCATTCTGCAAAATTGGCAACGAACTCGCCGTTGGTTTGTATTGAATAAATGGAGTAGAAGAGCCTTCCGACTCGATTCGGACGGATTCTTCGCAGCCGTCAACCGGTAAGCTATTGCCGGTAATAATGGCAAGGGCTTCCTGCTCAGGAGACGAGAGCGTTGTTTTTTCGGACTGGCAACCAAACAGGCCTGCCAGAACCAGGAATATGGACAGTTTCATAATCTCGTTTTTTAAGATAAAGACCCGCTTACCGCACAACAGGTTGTAAGGTTAGTGTATAAACTCGGTTTCTGTCAATCTGTCAGCCTGATTTATCCTGGAACAGGATTTGTTCCCCACCGGTAGCCAACTATAACAAACATTTATTCCTTACTCATTTCTAACTTATGGAAGCCGTACAGAACGAAAAAGGCGAGTCCACGCAGGGCGAATCCACGCGGGGCCAGATCTCGATTCATACCGAGAATATTTTCCCGATCATTAAGAAATTCCTGTATTCCGATCACGAAATTTTCCTGCGTGAGCTTGTCTCCAATGCTGTCGATGCGACTCAAAAGTTGCGCCAACTCTCCTCATTTGGTGAATTTGGTGGCGAACTGGGGGAACTGAAAGTAACCGTTTCGCTCAATGAAGAAGCCAAGACCATCACCATCAGTGACAATGGCATCGGCATGACGGCCGATGAAATCAAGAAATATATCAACCAGATTGCATTCTCCGGCGCAACGGACTTTCTGGAAAAATACAAAGACAAAACCGACGACAAAGGCCAGATTATTGGTCATTTTGGGCTCGGTTTCTACTCGGCATTCATGGTGGCTGAGTCGGTTGAAATCGTTACGAAGTCGTACCGCGACGGGGCAAACGGGGCCGACCACTCGGCTTCGCGCTGGGTATGTGATGGCTCAACTGAGTTCGAACTGACGACTGCCGAACGTAGCGAGCGGGGCACCGATGTGATCCTGCACATTGCACCCGATTCCGAAGAGTTTTTAGATAAAGGTCGCCTGCGCGGTATCCTGGACAAATACGCGCGTTTCCTGCCCGTGCCAATCGAGTTCGATGGGCAGACGATAAACACGACTACGCCGATCTGGACGAAGGCCCCCGGCGAACTGACCGACGAGGACTACAAAACGTTCTATCGCGAGTTGTACCCGATGAGCGAAGAACCCCTGTTCTGGATTCACCTAAACGTTGACTATCCGTTTAACCTGACGGGTATTCTATACTTCCCGCGCGTTAAAAATGAGCTGCGTTTCCAGCGCGAAAAAATCCAGCTGTACAGCCGCCAGGTATTCATTACCGACGAGGTAAAAGACGTAGTGCCCGACTTCCTGATGATGCTCCACGGGGTCATCGATTCGCCGGATATTCCGTTGAACGTATCGCGCAGCTTTTTGCAGGCTGATGCGAACGTGAAGAAAATTAATGGCTATATCACCCGGAAAGTGGCTGATAAGCTGAACGAGCTATTCAATGCCGACCGCAAAGCGTTTGAAGAAAAGTTTGATGATATCGGGCTGTTCATTAAGTACGGTATTCTGAGCGACGACAAGTTCTGGGAGAAGGCGAAGAACTTCGTCTTGCTGAAAGATACGGAGGGGAACTATGCAACGCCCGACGAATACCGGGAAAAGATTCAGGCGAACCAGACCGATAAAAACGAAACGCTGGTGCTGCTCTACACCACTGACCGCAAGCAGCAGGATGCCTATATTGAGTCGGCTCGTCGGCGTGGGTATGACGTCCTGGTCATGGACAACGTCATTGATCCGCACTTCATCAATGCACTCGAATACAAACTCGAGAAAGTACACTTTGTGCGCGTCGATGCCGATACGCTTGATAAGCTGATCGATAAAGGGCTAAACAACGAGAGTGTATTGTCGGAGGACGACCGGACGAAGCTAAAAGAGGCTTTTGAGCAGGTGCTGGATAACAAAACGCTGACTGTAAGCATCGAAGCGCAGCCTACTGATGAACTGCCGGTTACCATTACCCAGCCCGAGTTTATGCGTCGGATGAAAGATATGTCGGCCTTATCGGGTGAGCAGTCGTTCTACGGTAACTTACCGGCAAGCTATAACGTTGTCGTTAACGCCAACCACCCATTGATCGGTAAAATCATCGCCGAAACCGAGGCTGATACGCAGAAGGCGTTAATCAAACAAGTATATGATCTGGCCTTACTGGCGCAGAATATGCTAACCGGTGCTGATCTGACTGCCTTCGTGCGCCGGACGGTTGCCAGCCTGTAATACTATCATCTATTAAAAATAGAGCGCCCAGCACTAGGTAGTGCTGGGCGCTTTTACATATACAACCTGCTGTTTCGGTCAAGCTTGCCCGTTTCTGCTACGTGGTATCCGGGAAACTACGGTTCCGGCGGATTTATCTGTAGCCTTTGTAAACCAAACCTTTCGCCGGGCAATAAGCCGTCCAATAATGAAGATTAGAACCAGCCCAATCAATACAAAAGCGACCAGAGGCAGTAATATGGTGAAGATCGATAACCCAACCGACGCTACGTTTTCGCCCGTAGCGACAACGGGATTGGCCACACCGCCAGTAGTCGCTGTTGAACCAAGACGTAACAAGCTGGTGCCAGCCTGAATAACGCCCGCCGATCCGCCACCCAGCATAAGGCCCAAACCCCAATGTATCACTGGGTTGTCGATGTGCAGAAAGGACGTACTCAGCAGAGTTCCAGCGGCAATAGAAGCTGGTGTCGCCAACGTATCGAGCAAGTTATCCAGCCAGGGAATGTAATAAGCCCCGACTTCGAATACGGTAGCCACGGCTAGTCCGCCAATGGTTGGCCATCCGCTTATCCACTCGAAACCCGACACAGGCCCAACAAGACCAAACTTCGTCGCCAGACTGGCGATTAATAAGGGAACAAACACCCGAAACCCGCAGCAGGCGGCCAAACCAATACCAACACAGGCACTAATGAACCAATCAATCGTCATGGTTGTGAATGGGTTTATAAAGCGTATATGCAGTTGCTAGAACTATTATACCGTTACGATAAACCCGTTTCACAGCCAAAGGTTTATCCAAAGAACTGCGGGTTGAAGTTCATCAGGAAGGCTTCGTCGGTGGCGCGGGTAAGGGCCGTGTAGAGCCAACGGACGAATTCGTCGTTTACCTGACCGTCGGGCAGAAAGCCCTGATCGACGAATACAGCGCTCCACTGACCACCCTGCGCTTTGTGGCAGGTTAAGGCATACGCAAACTTAACCTGTAAGGCATTCAGATAGGGATCGCGTCGCATGGCTTCGGTGCGTTCCTTTTTGCTCTTGATATAGAAGTAGTCCTTCATCACGCTTTCGTACAAGGCCTTGTACTGATCCGAAGTCAGCGAAGGGACCGGTGAGTGAAGCGTATCGAGCATGATCTTGGCGTCGAAATCAGGCTGATCTTCGTAATCGACCAGGCGTAACGTAACGGTGGCAAAGCGGAAACCGTGCTGCTCTTCTTTATTCCGAATCTTTAGCACTTCGGCAAACTCGCCATTGGCCAAAAATCCAGCGGGCGAATCTTCATCGAGGACGGTATAGTTATTACGGGCAATCATCAGCATATCGCCTGCGTCGAGTTCTTCCTCGCACTGGTCAATCATTCGCCGAACAAACTGGTTGTACTGGACGGCCGTTTTGTTGGAACGGCAGATAATCGCCGTATTTTCACGACCGTATTTGTCGTAAGCGTATCGAATACCATCTTCCAGCTTAGTGAGGGGCATTTTATAAATGTCCTGAAATGACCGGACGTTGAGCTGAATGTCGGGAGAGCCGGTTGCCGAAGGCGCATTGTCGCTCAGCAGCGCATCAAAGCCAACGGCTTTTGGGGTTAACTGCGGCTCATCCAGCAGCATGCGTAAACCCGTGGCGTTATATAAAATACCCGACTCTTCATCTTGCCGCATTACTTCGGTCAGCTCCTGTTCATACACCGTCATGTCGAACGAGCTGGCTAAAAAGCCCTGATCAAGAGCTGGGCTTAACTCCCGGCCAACGGGCGGCAACTGAGCCGTATCTCCCACCAGCATAAGCTTGTTACCCGGGTTTTCGAATACGTAGTCGATAAGATCTGTGAGCAGCCCCTTACCACCAAAGTCCGCTTCGTCGGAGATCATAGAAGCCTCATCAACGATGAACAGCGTGTCTTCGTGGTAGTTCTTCTGGCGCTGAAACGCCAGCGTTCCCGAACCCGGGTCGGCTACCTGCCGGTAAATTTTTCGGTGGATCGTTTGGGCGGGTTTTTTGGCGTAGTTCGCCATCACTTTGGCAGCCCGGCCCGTTGGGGCCAGCAACACTGATTTATACCCGAAACGCGGGAGAACTTTGATGAGCGTTCCGACGAGAGTAGTTTTACCCGTACCGGCGTAGCCACGCAGCAGAAAGCAATCGCGGTAGTGCTCGTAATCTTCGTGGGTGATGAACGCGCCGATTTTTTCGAAAAATTGCTCCTGGCCGGGTGTGGGTTTGTAGGGGAAGCGTTTGGCCAGCAAATGCGCGGCCGTTTGGGTTTCGTTCATGGTTCTAAGTTACAAAAAAAGCCGCTAAAAAGGAAGCCTGAGCCGGGCCAAACGAAACGTCGACCCACAAATATTTCTGCTTTTCAGGGTTAGACTTTACTCGGTTCGCCTTTTTTCTTACATTCACCTGCACTAAATCCTTCACGCACATGAATGTACGCCAAATTCTTCAGGGAAAAGCGGTTAACGCCCTCTACGCTGTCTCTTCCGACCAGACCGTTCTGGATGCGCTCCGGCTAATGGCCGAAAAAAACATTGGTGCGGTACTGGTCGTGGACCAGGGTGAGCTGACGGGTATCTTTTCGGAACGCGATTACGCCCGCAAGATCGTCTTGAAAGATCGCCATTCTGACGACACGCGGGTTGCCGACGTAATGACGACCAATGTAATCACCATTGAGCCTGATCAGAGCTTGGAAGACTGCATGCTCATCATGTCGGACCGGCACATTCGCCACCTGCCCATCGTTGACAAAGGCGAGTTGGTGGGCATCATCTCCATCAATGACGTAGTGACCTCCATTATCCGGGATCAGAAGAGCCGAATTGACTCGCTGGAGAGCTATATCTCAGGCAGTCCCTATTAGCCCGTTTATCCTAAAGTTGAACAACCGGGCGGTCACTTTGTCGTTCATGACGAATAAACTGACAGACTCTTTTGTACCTTTGCGTCCCGAAATAGGAAGAGCATTGTGACGCAAGTAGTTGAAATGCCCGGTTTAAGTGCCGGTACGATGGATTCGCCCCGAGAAGAGGTATTCAAACTGTATGGAAATCGGTTACGACTGCGTGTCTGTGGCCTTTACCGGGATGGTGACCGTTTGCTGATGGTTCGCCACCGGGGAATTGGCGTAACCGATACGTTCTGGTGCCCGCCGGGTGGTGGACCTCAGTTTGGCGAAACCGCCCCCGAAGCCCTCGTTCGCGAGTTTATCGAAGAAACGGGTCTCGAAGTCGAAATTGGAAAGCTGCTTTTTGTCAATGAGTTTATGCAGCCACCTTTGCACGCGATGGAACTGTTTTTCGACGTAAAGGCGACGGGTGGGTTCATTCGACAGGGCATCGATCCGGAAATGAGCTTAGACGAACAGATTATTCAGGACGTACGGCTAATGAGCTTCGCGGAAATAAAAAGCTACCCGCCCGAAGAGGTACACGCCGTATTCCGGCACTGTCAGTCACTGGATGATGTGTTCAATCTGCGCGGCTATCTGCATTAAGTGGTCTGACCTTATTTCGTAACTGCGTTATTCTGATACAAGCTGTTAAACTTTTCGTAAGTTTAGTAGCTTCCTTTAAAGTACATTTTTACCTGCCCTGTATTCGTGCAACTTGCTGTGACTTTAGCACCTACTGTTACTATTCGTTCTCACTCATTCGACCCAACGGATACCGCAAAATCCGTATTGTGTCTGGAGGTGGGCCGGGATCGGTTTCGGTTTGTGGTGCAGAACGCGCAGCGACGCAGCGTCTATCTTGAAGAGTATACCTTTCCGTCGTTATTAACCGAACGGCCGCTGGTCGGTGTGCTGCCCGATGTGTTTCGTGGGCACGCTGTGCTGTCGGCCGGGTCGTGGCAGGAGGTTCGGGTGAGTGTTAACTCTCCCTCATTTACGCTGGTACCCAAACAGTTATACCGGAAGGAGTACGCGGGGAGTTACCTCGCGTTGATGCGGGGTAGTCCGCTACCTGCTCATGAGTTCGCCCAGGCTTACGCCCACGAGTCTGAAGATTTCCTGTCGGTTTTCAACCTGGAGCACCCACTCGCGGACTATTTCTCGGAAGCTTATCCGCTCCAGCCGCTTACGTTTGTGCATCAGATGGGCGCATTGATTCAGGCCACAGCCCGTCTGGATCGTCAATCGCTTACGCCAGCAGCCATTCATCTGTACTTCGAGGATGAATTCGTTTCGATCATTTATCGAAACGAGCGGCAGCTTCGGTATTGCAACCGCTTTGGCTACCGAAATGTGCAGGATTTAGCGTACTATATCTTGTATGTGCTCGATGAACTGGCGTTACGTCCCGAAGCGCTGAATGTGCTGCTCTATGGTGAGATCACACCGTTTGCCGAGCAATACGCTGAATTGAGCCGTTTCCTGCCGAATTTAACGTTTGGTCATTTACCCTCCGGGCTGACGATGGCTAAGGAGTTCGACGAGCTTCCCGAACATCGGTATCTCAGTTTATTTGGTCTGTCATTACTTAGCGAATAAGCAGAAGAGCCAGAGAGGGGATAAACAATCCCAAAATCATTCCTTCGCTCGTTCCCGCATTGATATGAAGCGTATCGCCTTGTTTCCCGGCTCTTTTGATCCATTTACCAAAGGCCACGAAGACATTGTTCTGAGAGGGCTTAATCTGTTCGACGAAATTGTAATCGGTATCGGCCGGAATGCCCGTAAGGAACGGTACTTTCCGCTGGAGCAGATGACGATTTTGATTGAAGAAGCGTTTCGGGACTATCCGGCCGTACGTGTCATTAGCTACGACGATTTAACGGCCAGCGTGGCCCGTGCCGTTGGCGCGCGATTTCTATTACGCGGTCTGCGGAACACCACCGATTTTGAATACGAAAATGGCATTTCGCAGGTAAACCGCTACGTAAACGAGGCCGTTGAAACGGTGTTTCTGATTACTTCGCCCCATCTGGCACCGATCAGCTCAAGCATCATTCGCGATCTTCACCGCTACGGGCAGAAAGTAGATGATTTTCTGCCGTATCGCCTGGAGCAGCTAAAGCAATGATACGTTCGTACTTACCAAGTATAGGCTGATCCAGATCAGACTGGTTTGGTTAATAATTCCGGGCGTCCAGTTCTTTAAGCTGGTCAATTACGTAACGAATGGAGCTGAACGAGTTAGTGAGCGCCAACTGCGTTTCCCGACGGTCAAGCCAGGCCAGCTTTTCGATGTCCTCATCTTCCTGAGGAGCCATGTCCGTGTCGTCGACTACGCGCATCAGATACCACTTGGTACGTTTTAAAATACGACTGCCATTGAGCGTATACGTATGCCAGGTCGTGCAGATGCGCTCGCCTACGGCTACTTCAACGCCTGTTTCTTCTTCAACTTCCCGGGCGGCTCCCTGTCGGGACGATTCGTCCTGGTCCAGTTTGCCTTTGGGCAGGTCCCAGACGCCCCGCCGAAACATCAGCAGCATCTGGTTATCCTTAACCACCACGCCACCCGCGGCTTTGACGATTTTAAACGGCTTCTTTATCGCGTTTTCGCAGGCCACCTTGTCAAGACAGCCGAGGGTAACCGACAGCAACTGGTTCGCATCTGCTTTCTGAAGCAGGAGAAGCAATTTCTCGATGGTAGCAGGCGTCGCGTTTAGCACAAGCAGATGCCCGTGTAACATATCCGCTTTGAGTACCTCAAGGCGGGCGTCTACGATTTGATCGTAATCTTTAAACGCCTTTGAGTCTGAAGGATCAGTTAATTGAGAAGCGGCTTTAGGGCCAACGAGCCGGATTGGGCGGTCGTTTATAAAAACAATCATTGACGCAATGAGCAGTTCGGGCTGTAAAAGTAGTAAAACAGAAGCGCTATCACACAGTTGAACCCATTACAAACAGGTAGAGTTTACTATTTTTGCGACAAGCCAACCTTCTCCCTTTGTGGAACTTCTTATCATCCTTTTGTTAACGATTGTGAACGGAGTGTTTTCGATGTCAGAAATCGCTCTGGTTTCATCCCGTAAATCCAAGCTGGAAACGGCGGCCAAGAACGGGGACCGCCAGGCACAGACCGCCCTCGACTTATTCAATTCACCCAACCGGTTTCTGTCGACGGTGCAGATCGGTATTACGTTAATTGGCATCTTGCTGGGTATTTTTTCGGGCGATAAGCTGACCACCGACGTTCAGGACTTTGTGGCTCAGGTAGAGGTGTTCCAGCCCTACGCTCATTCGATTGCGGTGGTACTGGTACTGTTGCTGCTCACGTATTTATCGCTTGTTTTTGGCGAATTGGTCCCTAAACGTATCGGTCTTTCCAATCCCGAAGGAATCGCCAAAACGGTGGCTGCTCCCATGAACATCCTGTCGAGGCTGACCTCGCCGTTCATCGCGCTGCTTACGGTTTCCAGCGATTTGCTGCTGAAACTCCTGCGGATACGTCCGAACGAAAGCGCCGTGACCGAAGAAGAAATCAAAAGTTTAATTCAGGAAGGAACATCGGGGGGCGCTATCGAAGAAATCGAACAGGAGATTGTGCAGAATGTTTTCCAGCTTGGCGACCGGAAGATTACGTCGTTGATGACCAACCGTCAGGAAATTATTTACCTTGATCTGGAAGACGACCCGGTTGAGAATAAGCACAAGATACTGGAATACAAACATTCGGTGTACCCACTTTGCGCTGGTAGTGTCGATGAGGTTGTCGGGCTTATTTACTCAAAAGACTTATTGGGTAAAGACCTGGATTCGGAATTGTTACACCTGACTGATTTTAAACGGGAAGCGCTTTTCGTTCCGGAAAATAACCGGGCGTACCAGGTGCTCGAACGATTCCGGGAACGCAGGCAGTACGTCGGCGTCATTGTCGATGAATACGGGGGCGTACTTGGCGTGGTAACGCTCAACGATATTCTGGATGTGCTGGTCGGTGATATCAACGACGACAGTGATTCAGATTATGAAATCCGGGAACGCGAAGATGGGAGCTATCTGATTGATGCTCAGATTCCTTTTGAAGACTTTTTGTCTTACTTTGAAATTACTATAACCGCTCAGAACCGTCGGGATTTAACCGGATTTGATACGTTGGGCGGGTTTGCCCTGCACATTCTTAAAGACATTCCACAGGCGGGCGAATCATTTGTCTGGCAAAATTACCGGTTCGAGATCGTGGATATGGATAAGAGCCGAATCGACAAGATGCTGGTCCGTAAACTAAAGGAAGAATAAGCTTCTCGTGAACAGTCGATTGGCGTTATAGGTTATTGTGATGAACCAAAATCTCAATAACCATGCGACGCTTCATCCCCGATTCAGTTGATCTAGGCGGCACTCCATCGCCCCAACGGTCCAGCCGCGAGGTACCATCCGTGCTGGAAAATGATCCGCACGCCGACGAAGAAATCATCAACCAGCAGGCGGGGGAACAATACCCGAAGGCGGTAGAAGAACCCGCTGCCGAAGCTAAAATCGCGCCCGATGATCTGGCCGATTCGATTGCGTACGCGATTGACGGCAGTGGACCAGGCCCAACCAATGACCGCCCCAATGTCTCGGGGCATAAAACCATTACGGAGGGCATCACCGGGGCCAGTCTCGATGAAGAAGAGGACGCATTACGGGCGTAGTACGTTACACCACTTCCTTGTATTGCATCCGGTATAGATTCGCGTAGAACCCCTCGCGCTGGAGCAATTCTTCGTGGTTCCCCTGCTCGACAATGCGTCCTTTGTCGACAACAATGATGTTGTCGGCTTTCTGGATAGTCGATAATCGGTGCGCAATTACAACCGCCGTACGGCCTTTCATGAGCTTACTGATGGCGTTCTGGATCATCTCCTCGGTTTCGGTGTCAACCGAGGACGTGGCTTCGTCCAGCACAATGATTTTTGGATCTTGTACCATCGCCCTTACGAACGAGATGAGCTGACGCTGCCCCACCGATAGGGTTGCCCCGCGTTCCATTACGTTGTAATCGTAGCCACCTGGTAACCGCTCAATAAAGTCGTGAACGCCTACCAGTTTGGCGGCTTCAACGATTTTTTCGCGCGTGATCCGTTTGTCGCCCAGCGTAATGTTGTTCTCAATCGTGTCGGAGAAGAGAAAGACGTCCTGTAAAACAACGCCGATGTTTCGGCGTAAATGACCCAGTTCGTATTCGTGCACGTCAAGGCCATCGACCAGAATCTCGCCTTTGTTGATGTCATAGAACCGGCTCAGCAGGTTGATAATTGATGATTTACCCGCGCCGGTGGCACCCACAAACGCTACGGTTTCGCCAGCCTTAACCCGGAACGAAATGTCACGTAATACGTAGTCTTCGTCATTATAGGCAAACCAAACTTCTTTGAATTCGACCTCACCCCGTAACGTTGCGGGGGCGTGGGTGCCGTTGTTGGCCGTAAATTCATCGCTGTCGAGGAGCTTAATGATACGGTCAGTGCTGACGATACCCATCTGGAGCGTATTAAACCGATCGGCCAGCATTCGGATCGGGCGAAAGAAGAGGTTAATAAACATCACAAAGGCCGTAACCGTACCGAACGTAATGTCCGAGTTTATGATCTGTTTCGCGCCGTACCAGACGACCAGCCCAACCGCTACGGCCGAAATAATGTCGGCAACGGGATAGTAAACCGAATAATACCAGATCGAGCGAATATTAGCCTGTCGGTGTTCATTATTGATTTCCCGAAACTTGTCGGCCTCAATTTTTTCGCTGCTGAAAATCTGCACGATGTTCATGCCCGTTATGTGCTCCTGCACAAACGAGTTCAGGTTGGCCACCGCCGTACGGACTTCGTTGAACGATTTCTTGATCTTCTCTTTGAAGACGTACGTACTGAACAGCATCAACGGAATCGTCGATAAACTGATAGCCGCCAGCCGCCAGTCGGTGTAGAACATGACACCGATAATCAAGACCAGCTGCAGGATATCGCCGGCAATGGCCGCCATGCCTTCGCTGAATACGTCAGCCAGTGTCTCCACGTCCGAGATGGAGCGCGTAACTAACCGGCCAATGGGGGTATTGTCGAAGAATTTGAGCCGGAGTTGCAGAATCTTCCGGTAGAGCTGCACCCGAATATCCCGAATGACGTATTGTCCCAGCCAACCCGACAAATACGTATTTAAGAACTGGATCACAGCCTGCGCCACCAGTACCCCGATCATAATGGCCAGCATAACCGTTAGCTGCTGGTAATCGCCCACGGCAATAACATTGTCGATCGTGTGCCGGATGAGCAGGGGCGTCAGTGGGGCCAGGCAGGCTGCCAGCATAATAATGCCGATCAGAAGGTAAAAACGGGTTTGATACGGCTTAACAAACGTATAAAGTCGACGGAGAATCTCCCAGTCAAATATTCGACCGGCCGGCGACCCGGCGCTTTTCTGTTCTTGGTTCACGGGAAAGCAAAAATGGCGAGTTTAGGGTGTAACAGCTTTTTACGGCCGAACGTTTCCGCTTCGGTGCGATACTGAGAATTGTATAAAAAACTAAACGGCTTGTCTTGGTGAGCGTAAAGGATACGTGCTTTCGAACAGTATAAAGAAGGGGTATTTAAATTTTTAGATCAGCTGATAATACGTAACCAGGCCCATATATTGTCACTATGCTTATGCGAAGCGACCCGGCCGTGGCGAAACCAGTTAAGAATTGCCTATGAAACGAAGAACATTTAGCCGGTTGGCCGTTGCTCTGCCATTTGGGTTAGGGAGTAGGCAGGCGAAACTATTGGATGCATCGTCAAGCTTGCCTGCCGATGCGAACGATGATCGGACGTATTGGCTGCAAACCTTGCTGAAGGTAGCTGATCCGGTGCTGACGGCGTTGTCGCAGAATAAGCTAAAGGCGACGATGCCGATTGAATCAGCACCGGGACAGTTGGAAAGTCGAAAGGCTGTATCGCACCTTGAAGCCCTCGGCCGGACAGTGGCCGGGCTGGCTCCCTGGCTCGAATTAACGGCTGATAATTCAGCAGAAGGACGTTTGCGGCAGCGGTACTTCGATCTAACCCGTGCTTCCATCGTTAATGGTATCAATCCGAGCTCACCTGATTATCTGAATTTTACAAAAGGTGGCCAGCCCTTAGTAGACGCTGCGTTTCTGGCGCACGGCTTACTGCGGTCTCCTAAGCTTTGGAGTGCATTAAGTGCCGCAGAACAGGCGGATCTGGTCAAGGCGTTGCTGTCGACTCGGGTGATTAAGCCTGGATACAGCAACTGGTTGCTGTTCAGCGCCATGGTTGAAGCAGCTTTGCTGAAGTATACCGGCTCGGGCGATGAGTTACGCATGGATTATGCCATTAAGCAGCACCAAAATTGGTACAAAGGCGATGGAGCGTACGGTGATGGCCCGGATTTTCACTGGGACAACTACAACAGTTACGTAATACAGCCCATGTTGCTGGATGTCGTCAGAACGTTGGTAGAGGCTGGTAAAGCCGAAAAGAGTTTGTTCGATACGTTGCTGGCAAGAGCGCAGCGGTATGCGATCATTCAGGAACGTATGATTAATCCTGACGGCTCGTTTGCGGCTTTTGGGCGATCGCTGGCCTACCGCTGTGGTGCGTTTCAGTTGTTGTCGCAGGTGGCGTTGCAGAAAGATTTACCTCCGGAGCTAACACCTGGCCAGGTGCGGTCTGCTTTAACAGCGGTGATCCACCGCACGATGGACGTTCCGGGTACGTTCGACAAAAACGGCTGGCTGCAAATCGGTCTGTGCGGGCACCAACCCACTATCGGCGAAACCTATATTTCGACGGGCAGCCTGTATCTATGTTCAGTAGCCTTCCTGCCACTTGGCTTGCCTGCTTCCGACCCATTCTGGGCGTCTGCCTCAACAGACTGGACCGCGAAGAAGGTATGGTCAGGGCAGGCCGTAAAAGCCGATCATGCCATTAAGGGGTAAAAACTTATAAAATCAGAAAGCCATGTACACGTAGCACATGGCTTTCTGATTGTCAGCTTAATCAGTTAAAAGCTTGACCAATTCTGGTTTAGATTAGCTTACCGTTCCGCCGTTCCAGACTGAGTCGCCGGGAGCGATGAGCGATAGTTTACCGTCGCGGTCTTCGGCCATCAGAATCATCCCCTGCGATTCGAGCCCCATCATTTTACGGGGAGCCAGGTTCGCTAAGAACGTAACTTGCTTTCCGATGATGTCTTCGGGGGCGAAGTGCTTAGCGATACCGCTTAAAATCTGCCGACCACCCAGGCCGTCGTCAACTTTCAATTTTAACAGCTTATCGCTTTTCGGTACCCGTTCGGCCTCGGTAATGGTACCGATACGAATGTCCATCTTCGCAAAATCGTCGTACGTAATTTCGTTACGTAATGCCGGTATGGTCTTTGTTTCTAATTCATTCATGCGTTTGGCGTTCAGCAGTTTCTGAACCTGCTTATTAATTTCTTCGTCTTCAATTTTTGCGAATAGCAGTTCTCCCGTACCTAATTCGTGACCTCCCACTAGCAGGTCAGCTCGTCCTGCATTCTGCCAGTCAAGCCGGTCTTTGATGTTTAGCTGGTCGCAGAGTTTTTGAGACGTAAATGGCAAAAACGGCTCACAAACAATCGCCAGGTTTGCTGTAATTTGCAGGGCGATGTTCATGATGGTATTCACGCGTAAGGGGTCTGTCTTAACGGTTTTCCAGGGCTCAGTCTCTGCCAAATACTTGTTACCCAGTCGTGCCAGATCCATTACATACCCCAATGCTTCCCTAAACCGATATTGTCCGATGGCTTGACCAATGCGATCAGGTAACTCTGCAAGTGCATCCAGGACTTGTAAGTCGTAGTCCGTTAACTCACCCCGAACCGGAACTTTGCCGTCGCAGAATTTTTGCGTCAGGACAATCGCTCGATTGACGAAGTTGCCAAAAATGCCGACCAGTTCAGCATTGTTACGGGTCTGAAAATCCTTCCAGGTAAACTCACTGTCTTTTGTCTCTGGCGCATTAGCGGCCAGAACATAACGTAGCACGTCCTGCTTACCCGGCAATTCCTCTAAGTATTCATGCAGCCAAACCGCCCAGTTGCGCGACGTACTGATTTTGTCGCCTTCGAGGTTCATAAACTCATTAGCTGGTACGTTGTCCGCCAGAATGTAACTGCCTTCTGCCATCAGCATGGCCGGGAAAATGATGCAGTGGAAAACGATATTGTCCTTGCCGATAAAGTGCACGAGCTTCGTATGCTCATCCCGCCAGTATAGCTCCCAATCGCGACCCTGCTGTTCGGCCCACTCTTTGGTCATGGAGATATATCCGATGGGCGCGTCGAACCAGACGTAGAGTACCTTGCCGTCAGCGTCGGGCAAGGGCACTTTAATGCCCCAGTCGAGGTCGCGGGTCATGGCGCGAGGTTTTAAACCTTCTTTTAACCACGACTGGCACTGGCCAAATACGTTTGTTTTCCACTCGGTATGGCTATTTACGTATTCTTCAATGCGAGGCTGCATCCGATCGAGGGGCAGGAACCAGTTCTTCGTCGAACGCATCACGGGCTTGGAGCCTGACAACGTGGAGTGAGGTTCAAGCAGTTCGGTAGGGCTCAGCGCTGTTCCGCAACGTTCACACTGGTCGCCATAGGCATTTGGATTACCGCAGACGGGGCACGTACCGACGATATAGCGGTCGGCCAGAAATTGCCCGGCTACTTCGTCGTAGTACTGTTCGGTTACCTCTTCATCGAAGTTGCCGCTGTTATACAGATTCAGAAAAATTTCCTGCGAAGTCTCGTGGTGAATCGGCTTAGACGTGCGGGAGTAGATATCGAACGAAATGCCGAACTCTTCGAACGCCTTCTTGATCTGGACGTAGTATTTGTCGACAACCTGCTGGGGCGTAACGCCTTCTTTTTTGGCTTTAATTGTTATCGGTACACCGTGCTCATCGGTACCGCTGATAAAGGCGACATCCTTACCGGTTGAGCGCAGGTAGCGTACATAAATGTCAGCGGGCAGGTAACAACCAGCAATGTGGCCGATGTGAATCGGTCCGTTGGCGTAGATGAGGGCCGCCGTGACGGTATAGCGTTGGGGATTTTCTAACATGCTTTGTGGTCAATAGTCAATGGCGCTGGCAAATCGAATCGATGTGGTATAACCACGAACGAGCACCAGGTCACTATTCGGGCGCAAAATTAGCAATTCAGACCCGAACGTTGTTATGTTTACGCGAAGAGTAAAAAAGGGGCTGTAATGGAGAACACTCCGTCGAATACAAATAATTTCCTGAACTGGCCGGGCCACCGATGCGGTCGAAATTAAAAACTTCAAATCGATCAAAGATCTCCGGCTCGACTGCAGGCGCGTAAATATCTTTATTGGCAAGCCAAACAGACGCCAATTACTTCCGAATTCTGAATGACATCGTCACTACCTAACACAGTTTTCATTACCGGCGCAACGGGCTTTATTGGCTCTCACTTCGCACGACGTTACCTGAACATGGGCTATGGCGTTTCTGCCTTGAAACGCCCCGAAAGTGGGTATGGTCTGTTAGCTGATGTAGCCGATCAAATCAACTGGCGGGAGGGGGATATACTGGATATACCGTCTCTTGAAGCGGCTATTCAGCCTCATAATGACGTAATTCATGCGGCTGCCATTGTCTCGTTTCTGCCAAAAGACCGTGATCAGATGGAGCGAATCAATGCGGAGGGCACGGCGAACGTAGTGAACGTATGTCTGAAGGCGGGCGTGCGCAAACTCGGCTATGTAAGTTCAGTAGCGGCATTAGGGCGTCCGATGGCAAAAGGAGGGAAGACCGATGAATCCGTACTCCTTGCCGAAGATCAGAAATGGGAGGAGTCGCCCAATAATTCGACCTACGCAAAAACCAAATACCGCGCTGAACTGGAAGTTTGGCGCGGTGTGGCTGAAGGACTGAATGCCGTAATGGTGAACCCATCGGTTGTGCTAGGCGTCGGTGATTGGACCCGGAGCAGCCTACAACTGATAAAATACGTCTACGACGAAAAACCATTCTACCCCGCGGGTCTGGTAAACTATGTAGACGTACTGGATGTGGTTGACGCACTCGTTACGTTGATGCAGTCAGAAGTGACGGCTGAACGCTACATCCTGAATGGGGGCACCATTCCCTACCGTTCCTTGTTAGAACAGATAGCGGCTGCGTTAGGCAAGCGTGCACCCGCAATGCAGGTGCCGCCCGCCTTAACGCGGGTACTCTGGCCGTTAGAAGCACTACGGGCCTGGATAATGGGCAAATCTCCGCTCATCACGCGTGAGACTGCCCGATCGGCAAGTTCGTCGTATGCCTATAACGGTCACAAAATTGAGCAGGTGCTTGGTTTTCAGTACCGACCGTTGAGTGACACCCTGAAGCGAGTGGCAGCCGCGTTCAGAACCGCCCAAACCTAGGGTAAATAATCGGGAAAGGGGGTTGGAGTTTCGCTTTTTTGAGTTTATATTTCACTGCCAAAGGATAAATCGCGCCAATGGCGCGGCCCCTATCCGCCCCACATTTTGAAGGCAATAGCATGGAGCAAGAGTTCGAAGAACGAGAAGGTGACATAAAAGAATCAATCCGGCGTTTTGAGCAGATGCTGGACCAGCAGGAAAGCCAGTTTTTCGATTTGGACGTTTATGAACAGATGGTTGAACATTACCTCAACCATGGTGATTTAGACAAGGCCTTTAAAGCCGCCGAATTCGGTCTGGAAAACTTTCCTTACGCACTGGAGTTGATGCTCGATAAAGCCCAGATCCTGGCTAATTTCCAACGGTTTGATGAATCGCTGGATTTGCTGGAACGGGCTTCTTTGTTTAACCCCGGTGATCTTGACGTACCCTTTATGCAGGGTTCGGTCCTGAACATGGCCGGTCGATATGAAGAGTCGATTCAGGTGCTGGAAGAGTTACTTGATCGAGCCGACGATAAAGACGATATCCTCTTTCAACTGGGCCAAAGCTACCAGAACTGGGGTAAGTACGATGAGGCCATTACGCAGTACAAAAAGTCGATTGCCTTAAACATCAACAATGAAAATGCGCTGTATGAGCTGGCATTCTGTCTGGACGTAACGGGCGAACTCGAAAACAGCCTGTCGTATTATCAGCAACTGATTGATCAGGAGCCGTATTCGTATAATGCCTGGTATAACATCGGCATTGCCTACAGCAAGCTTGGGCGCTATGCCGAAGCGGCTGAAGCGTATGATTACGCGGTTATTATCAAAGGTGATTTCGCATCGGCCCATTTTAACCTGGGCAATACCTACATGAATCTGGGGTTGTTCGAAAAAGCCGAAGTGTGTTATCGGGAGACGCTCAAATACGAAGAAGCTACCGCTGATACGTACTGCCACCTGGGCGCGAGTCTGGAAAAGCAGGATCGATTACCGGAAGCCGTTAAAGAATACCGTGAAGCGCTTAAGCTCGACCCTATGTGGGATGAAGCCTGGTATGGTATGGGCGTTTGCCTGAGCGATTCGGGTAAGTGGTACGAAGCATTGCCCTTCCTGCAGAAGGCGGTTAAACTGAACGATAATAACGGGGAGTACCTGCTTGCGTTGGCCGAAACGGAATACAAGATCGGAAACGTTATTTCGAGTGTAGAAGCGTTCGAGAAAGCGGCTGAGGTCGATTCCGAGAATCCGGATGTTTATCTGACGTGGTCACTGGTGCCGTTTGATCAGGGCGACTTTCTGCGGGCGAATGAGATCATTCAGCTCGGTATCGAGGATATGCCCACTGAGGCTGATTTATATTACCGTTCAGCGGTTTACCTGATTCATGCCGGTTACTACCGCGAAGCGTTGATCCAGCTCGAAGCGGCTTTATCGCTCAATCACGATGCGCATGTTCAACTCTTCGAGTTTTTTCCGGAGTTAGAAAAGCAGAAAGCGCTTTATAAAATTATCCAGCAGTACAAGAAAGACTGAACTGGCGACTCCAGCCGCCTGCGTACCTGAATAAAGAGCCGCTGCCCATTCCGGTAGCGGCTTTCTTATGGTGGATCTTCTGGCCGCTCGTACCCGTAAAGAGCTGGAAAAGCCCTAATTTAGGGCCTAAAATCAATACGCTTACATGAAGTTACGCGTTCTGGTAAACATCATTTTTCGACGGTATGGGCTATGGATCGCAGCGGCTCTGGTGTTACTGGCAGGCATTTTAATTTTTCGTTCGTACCGCCAGAGCGATATGGACTGGCGTTTTGTCAAGGCCTTCGGCATTCGCTTGCCTATGCGCTACGGAATTCACGGTATAGACGTATCGCGCCATAACGATCGAATCAACTGGGAACGGGTACGGCAGATGGAAGCCGAAGGGGTACGCTTACAGTTCGTATTCATCAAGGCCACCGAAGGCGCTACGCTGGCCGACAAGCATTTTAAGAAGAACTGGCGGGAGGCAAAAAAAACGAACCTGCGTCGGGGTGCCTATCATTTTTTTCACCCTACCCGTGACCCTATTAAACAAGCCGCCAATTTCATCGACCATGTTGATCTGACCGCTGGCGACTTTGCGCCCGTGGTTGATTTTGAAGTGGTAAATAATCAGTCGGACGAGACGATCATTAACGGACTTCGGCTTTGGCTACAAACCGTTGAGGAACACTACGGGATTCAACCCATCATCTACACCAACGGAAATCTCTACCGCCGATACATCAAAGGCAACCTGGATGCGTACCCGCTCTGGATCGCAGATTACTCGACCAAGCATTTGCGCAATTACGACCCCGACAAACTATACCTGTGGCAGCACAACCAGAACGGGTGGGTGCAGGGTATTCGTGGTCAGGTCGATTTCAACGTCTTTGTGCTGGACGAAAACCGGATGCAGGAAATCTGTCTTCAGTAGTTCATTGTCACTGGGCCATTGGTTGTCTCATAATAAAAAAATAGGCTACAACCAACGGGTCAGTGATAGCAAATGATTAACTGTTCAAATAGTCATTTTGGCCAATTCGACTGGCTTCGCGAACCAATCTTTTGCTTTCTCGCCGAACGCGCTCATGTGCGGCATTTGGTTGTGCGCATCCAGACCGGCCTGGTCGTCCCATCGTTCGTGCATGATAAAACGTTCGGGATGTTCGAGGCTTTCGTAAAGCTCGTAAAGCTGGCAGGCTTTTTCGGTGCGCACCTGCTGGATGAGTTCGAGCAATCCTTCCCTCAGATTGGTTTCGGCACCTGGTCTGGCCGTGATCGTAGCGAAAACTAATAAAGGCATATTGGTTGGGTTTAGTGAATTACAGTAAATCACGCTTTGTCTTGCCAGATCTCCCAGGCTTTCTCGGCTTGCAGAACGAGCATCTGATAGCCATTCAGAACTAGCGCACCCTGCGCTTTGCCAAGCTGCATAAATCGGGTTTCGGCAGGGTTATACACCAGGTCGTAGAGTATATGACGGTCGGTAAGTTGATCGTAAGGGAGGTTGGGCGCTTCCTGTACGTTCGGATACGTGCCCACGGGTGAACAGTTGATGATTAAGTGGTGGGTAGGCAATAAATCCGGTACTTCCTCGTACGTACTGGTTTTGCTGGTTTTAGTCCGGGACACGTACTGGTAGTGTATCCCCATGTCGATCAGCGCAGCCACTACAGCCTTTGACGCTCCCCCCGTTCCCAGAACCAGGGCCTGCAGTTCCTTATTGCGTTTGGCCGTTTTCAGACAATCTTCCAACGTGCTGCGAAAGCCGTAGTAATCGGAGTTATAGCCAATTCGGGAGCCGTCGGCAGCGAGCTTGATAACGTTCACGGCCCCTACTTTTTCAGCGGATGCATCCAAGCGGTCGAGGTAAGGCAACACCGCCTGTTTATGCGGAATCGTTACGTTCAACCCGCGCAGATCAGGCGTTTGCAGTAAGGCCGGTAACGCCGTTACGTCGGGCATCTCGAACAAATCGTAGCGACGATCGGCAATACCTTCGCGACTGAATTTTTCGGTAAAGTAGCGCTGAGAAAACGAGTGGGTAAGCGGATAACCGATAAGGCCGTAACGTATCATGGTAGACTGAATTGACGATGCAAAAATGGGGAGCCAACCCCTGTGGTCGACGCCCCATCCTAAAAACCTTTGCTGAGGTAAGTTAGCTCATCCGTTTCCGGATTGCACCGATGATGATGGGAAGTACAGACAAGCCAATAATGCCAAAAACAACTAACTCAAAGTTTTTCTGAACGAATTCGATGTTGCCAAAGAAGTAACCCAGCAGCGAAATACCAGTTACCCACAATATGGCACCTATGATGCAGAACTTGATGTACGTACCATAACTCATACTCCCCGCTCCGGCTACAAAGGGAGCGATGGTACGTACAATCGGGATAAAACGAGCCATAATCACCGTTTGACCACCATATTTGGCGTAGAACTTCTCGGTTTCAGAAATATACTCCCGCTTAAAAAACAGAATACGTTCCTGCATTTTTATGCGATTTCCCAGAAATTTTCCGACGAAGTAGTTTACGTTATCGCCTAGTAAAGCAGCCGTTATCAAGAGCGGAATAATTACCCAGACGCTTAATTCATTGGTATCCCGGGCGGCCAGTGCCCCAGCCGCGAACAAGAGTGAATCGCCGGGTAACAGCGGCATCACAATCAGCCCCGTTTCGGTAAATACAATCAAAAACAGGATGGCGTACAGCAAAACACCGTATTCGTTAGCCCATAGATCGAGGTAGCGATCAAGATGAAGCAGAAAATCAAGCAACGATTTGATTATGTCCATGTGTTGATTGTGAGCAAGGAGTCAGAAGCGAGAAGGGCTGGCGCGTTCACGAATGGGCGTATGCCTACTTCTCGCTGCTGCTTTCTGATTACTTATCTAAAAAGTGGGTAAATGTATCTCCACGAAGTCCTAATCGGATGGTTTCTAGGGGGATAACTTCGTGAGGGGCAATGTTGCCGACGTTGACATTTGCGCCCAGCAGTTTAACAAACCAGACTTGCTGTTCTTTCTGGGGAGCTTCCCAAAGGATACTTTCGAACGGAATCTGGGTCAGAATTTCTTCGACCAGCCCCTGGCGAACTTCACCACTCGACCGGAACAAACCGACCGTACCCCCCTCGCGGGCTTCGCCGATCACTTTCCAGGCTCCAGCCTGCAGCTCTGCTTTCATGAGTTGAATCCATTTGTAGGGCGGAATGATCTTGGCCTCATCTTTCGAGCCTACCTCCGATAAGACGGTTACCTGCGAGGTTAGTTGCCGGATGTATTCGCATTTGTCATCCTGGTTCATGTCAATAGAACCATCGGACACTTCCGCGTATTCCATGCCATATTTATCCAGCAGCTTCCGGTAGTCGTCGAATTGATTGCGTACCACAAAGGCTTCGAACAGGGTACCGCCAAAATAAACCGGCACGCCCGCCGAGCGGTAGATCGCAAGCTTCTCTTTTAGATTAGGCGTAACGAATGAAGTTGCCCAGCCTAGTTTGATAATGTCGGCGTAATCGGCAGACGTAGACAAAAAATCCTCTACTTCGCGTAGGCTCAGCCCTTTGTCCATTACCATGGTTATGCCACTTTGGCGGGGCTTGGTAGTGCGTTCAGGAAGCTGCGTAAGCGTATAATTCATTACAAATGATTGAATAGGCGAGTTTAAAATCGCCCAAAAGTAGCATAAGTCCCGAAAACCTCCCAAGAAAGTACACAAATAAAAGCGGTAGATGGGCTTTGGACTTAGTTTAATGCTATTTTTGCTTCTAATGGACAATTCATTAAATCATCGCCTTAATCTCTTTCAGTCGCTGGTCGGTCAGGACATGAGCACGAGCATTTCGCCATTCGGCCGGTGGCTTAATGGGACGCTTCGGTCGGTTGAGATCGGTCGATTAGTGGCTGATTTTACGATTCGTGAGGACATGACCAATCCGGCGGGGGTGTTACACGGCGGGGCGGCAGCCGGTATATTAGACGACCTGATCGGGGCAATGGTCTTCACACTTGGCCGAGAGCACGCCTTTACGTCCGTGAACATCGCGGTGGACTTTTTGCATGCAGCCCGCATGGGTGAGGTCGTGATGGCAACGGCGGAGGTGAT
This sequence comes from Spirosoma fluminis, assembly GCF_054778895.1. Lineage (NCBI taxonomy): Bacteria > Pseudomonadati > Bacteroidota > Cytophagia > Cytophagales > Cytophagaceae > Spirosoma > Spirosoma fluminis. The sequence goes on along the minus strand of NZ_BAAGZD010000041.1, from coordinate 142,690 downwards.
CAGAGCGGGTAAAAACATTATTCATTGCGAAGGACGTATCGTGGCTGCCGATGGGAAGTTAATTGCCAAGTGCGCAACAAACCTGGTTCAGACATCAGTCAAGCTTCCTTTTTAAAGACAAATGACCAGTTATTACGGATGGGCTATTGATTATTAATTGATGTATTCGTAATTTTGCACCCTCATTTTCAATTTTATACACAAATCATGTACGCAATCGTAGAGATCGCAGGGCAGCAATTCAAGATCCAGAAAGGTCGTTCTATCTATACCCACCGGTTAGAGGGCGATGTGGACGCTGCACTTGCCTCCGACAAGGTGAAAGTTCTCCTTGTTGACAACGAAGGGAGCATTACCGTTGGTGCCCCAACCGTCGCCGGAGCGACAGTAGCCGCCAAAATCGTTGAACACCTGAAAGGCGAAAAAGTAATCGTCTTCAAAAAGAAACGTCGGAAAGGCTATAAAAAGAAGAATGGTCACCGCCAGTATTTGACCAAAGTTTTGATCGAAGATATCACTTTATAAGTAGTCAGAAGCGAGCGGTGAGAGATGAGAATGCTCCGCAGAAGCGGATACATAGTAACTTCCATCTCCTGGCTCCTAACTCCTAAAAAAATGGCACACAAGAAAGGTGTAGGTAGTTCCAAAAACGGCCGCGATTCACACAGCAAACGCCTGGGTGTGAAACTGTTCGGCGGTCAGTCGGCCATTGCCGGCAACATTATTATTCGTCAGCGTGGTACGAAGCATCACCCTGGCAAAAACGTTGGTCTGGGTAAAGACTATACGTTATTTGCCCTGGTTGATGGCGTCGTGAAGTTCCGTCCCGGCCGCGATAGCCGTTCGTACGTCGACATCATTCCCGCTGGTCCGTCTGCCGTTGAGGTGGCACCCGTAGCTGCGGCACCTGTCGAAGCGTAGTCGAAGCGCAGAAGCTTTATATGAACCCGTCTGGCGAATACCCGGCGGGTTTTTTTGTGGTTAAAAACTAAAAAAAGGGGGATGCTGTTAAACGCATAACCACGAACCGGAAACGATAAACCGCATACGAAAATGAATCAGACGTTAGGTCGCCCAGTATCTATATTCACGGAAGGAAGCCCCAACCCGAACTCCATGAAGTTCGTTGTTAATTTTGAGCTGGTTCCGTCCGGGCTTTCATTCGATTATGCCACGCCGGGCGATGCCCTGCTGGATGGCAAGTCTTCTCCATTGGCGGTGGCTTTATTTGGGTTTGAGTTCGTGCGTCGCGTGTTCATATCCGCTAATTTCGTAACCGTCACCAAAGACGACGAGACGGATTGGGATGAGGTCCTGTTCGAGGTGAAATTGTTCTTAAAAGAATATTTCAGTGAGCAGAAGCCGGTGTTTGCGCAGCGGACGATGGATGCCAATACCACCAAACTGGAGATAGATTCGGAAACGGTACAAAAAATCAAGGCGGTGCTGGATCAGTACGTACGGCCAGCCGTTGAATCGGATGGAGGGGCCATAAACTTTCACTCCTTCGATGAGCCAAGCGGTACGGTGAAAGTGCTCTTGCAGGGCTCATGCAGCGGATGCCCCTCATCGACGCTGACACTGAAAGCGGGTATTGAAAACCTACTGACTCGCCTGGTACCAGAGGTTAAACTGGTCGAAGCCGAAGGCGTTTAGTTGCTATAAACAGGCCGCCCTCAGTTGGTTGTACATGCTCGAAAAAGCGTTTACAACCGACTGAGGGCGGCCTGTTTATTTTCCACTTACTCAATAAAGCACAAATCAGGTCAACAGGCAGCGCGAATAGACGTTTACTTTACACGAGAATTTACCAACTAATCTACCATTCATGAAGTATTCGCTGTTGCTGGGGTCACTATTGCTGATGACAACGGCCAGTTTTGGCCAGAATTTATTAGGCCTGTCAACGAGTCGTTACGGCGGAACCAATCGATTATACATTAACCCTTCATTAGCTGCCGATTCGCCGAGCAACGTTTATTTCAACGTATTTGTCGGCAATATTCACGCCAACAACAACTTTCTCCGCTACCAGGCCCCCTTTTCGCTGTTAAGCCTGATTACAGGTACGGTACCCGATCAGTATAAAAGCCAGGACGGTTCGTTGAATTTTGCGGTGGGCTACACCCGCGAAACGCTCGATGGGAGACCTAAAAATGGAACCCTGGCTGGCGAGGTACGGGGACCGGCTCTTCTGATGCGTACCGGCGCACGGGGTGCCTTTGCGATAACAAGCCGGTTTAGGGCTGTTGGACAGGTCATGGGCGCGTCAGAATCGCTGCTGTCTGCGTTTCGGGCGGGTTTGAACGATGGCGCTCTATACAGCATTCCGAGTAACGACAATCAGCTCAGTGCCAATACCAATACGTATGCGGAGTTAGGCCTGACGTATGCCGGTACCGTTTGGGAAGGGGATGGGCAACAGCTGTTAGTCGGTGCTACGGTGAAAGGGTTGCTCGGCTACAATGCACAGCACTTTATCAACCGGGGCCTGAACTACCGCATTGCTACGGACCCGAGCAATCCGAACACGGCTTTCCTAGAGGTCAATCAACTGAACGCTACGCTGGGCTACACAACCTTTCTGCAAAATCGGTCGCTGAATCTTAAATCCCTTCTCAGCACGGCCGCGCCCGGCGTGGGAATTGGGTTCGACCTTGGCTTTACGTACGTCAGTCAGTACGACTCCGACAGCCCCGCCTTGCGGATCGGGGCCGCAGTGACGGATCTGGGCGGGTTAACTTATAAAGGGGAGCAGTATAATTACACCGATATTGGTCAAAATCCTGTGCGGTTCGGAAGCAGCGACTTCAACAATGTCAGTGGTAGCATTGAGGTTACCCGCGTGATTCAGGAAAAGCTGAACACAGGGCGGAATCCAGATCGCACTACGTTCCGGGCCGGTTTACCTACCTCGATCAATCTGTCTCTTGACTATCAGATGCCGGATGGGGTGGGCATTAACGTAACGTATTTGCAGGACGCCCGGTCCATACAGGCTACGGCCATTCATCAGCCGACCATTTTTGCGGTTACTCCCCGTTACGATGCCCGATGGTTAAGCATCGCCGTGCCAATTGCCTACCTGAACCGGGGCTTTACGGCGGGGGCGTCGCTACGGGTTGGCCCCGCCTGGCTCGGCACTGACAATTTTCTGGGTCTCGTCGGAAACAGCTCAAATGGTATTCAGCCGCGAGGTTTAGACGTATACGCGGGTATTGCGTTCGGCATTAGCCGAGCCGACGATGACGAGTAATGCGGGCTTTTGTTTTCGGCGAAAATCCGTAAATTTGGTCGATTCAGACCGGGTCAAATCCCAGCCGTAAACCGAGATTTACTGGGTCAGTTATGACCGAACGAACGACTTTTTTCGATACACCACTTCTTTACCTGAAGGGTCTAGGCCCGCAGCGGACGGAGCTGCTCAATAAAGAGCTGAATCTGTTTACCTACGGCGACCTGATCCAATATTATCCGTTTCGCTACGACGACCGGTCGCGTTACTACACGATCAGTGAACTGATGGATTCCATGCCGTCGGCCCAGGTACGAGGGCGGCTCCGTGACTGGTCTATGGAAGGCGAAGGGCCCAAGAAGCGACTCGTCGCTACGTTCACCGATGGAACCGGATCCATTAGTCTGGTCTGGTTCCAGGGCATTACGTATATTGAAAAGACGCTCCGTCGCGATGGAGAGTACGTTGCCTACGGAAAGCCGCAATCCTTTAACGGTCAGTTCAGCATTGTCCATCCTGAACTGGACAATGCCGTGACGGCTTCGGAGCATGAGCCGGGTTTTTTTCCGGTTTATAACCTGACCGATAAGCTTCGTAAGCGCCACCTGGATAGTAAGGCGATCGGAAAAGTGATGCGTGGGCTGCTCGAGCAATCCTGGCCGCATATTCGCGAAACCTTACCCGAGTCACTGATCCAGCAATACCGGCTTATCGGCAAGCGGGAAGCCATGTGGAACATCCACCTGCCGCAGGATCAGGCCTGGCTGAAGCAGGCGCAACGTCGGCTGAAGTTCGAAGAACTGTTTTACAACCAGTTGCGGCTGATCAAAAACAAGCTGATTCAGAAAGAAGAGTTTCCCGGCCAGATCTTCCGCGATACGTCGCTGATGAAGCACTTTTATAGTGAACTGCTTCCTTTTGAACTGACGGGCGCGCAGCAGCGCGTCATTAAAGAAATCTACGCCGATTTTCTGACGGGCAAGCAGATGAATCGGTTGCTGCAGGGTGACGTAGGAAGTGGCAAAACCATAGTGGCGTTTATTGCCTGTCTGATGGCCATTGGCAATGGGGCGCAGGCCTGTATCATGGCCCCCACCGAAATTCTGGCCGATCAGCATTACAATGGGTTAAAGCCGTTTGCTGAGGCTATGGGCCTGAACCTGGGTATTTTAACGGGCTCAACCAACAAAAAACGTCGGGTCGTTCTGCACGAAGAGCTGCAATCCGGAAAGATGCATATTCTCGTCGGCACCCATGCCTTGCTGGAAGACGCCGTGCAGTACAAGAATCTTGGCCTGTCTATCATCGACGAACAGCATCGGTTTGGTGTAGCGCAGCGGGCTAAACTCTGGCGCAAGAACGAGACCGTACCACCTCATATTTTGGTTATGACGGCTACGCCCATTCCCAGGACGCTTGCCATGACGCTCTATGGAAATCTGGACGTATCGGTGATTGATGAGTTGCCCAAAGGACGTAAGCCAATCAAAACCGTTCATAAGTACGACAAGCATCGCTCGGAGGTATTCGGGTTTATGCGGCAGCAGATTGAGCTTGGCCGTCAGGTGTACGTTGTGTATCCGCTCATCGAAGAGTCCGAAAAGCTGGATTACAAAGACCTGATGGATGGCTTCGAGAGCATGCAGCGCGCTTTCCCGCGGCCCAGGTACGAGATTGGGATTCTGCACGGGAAGATGCTGCCGTACGAAAAAGATGACGAGATGAAGCGGTTCATCAACCGCGAAACGCAGATTCTGGTAGCAACGACGGTTATCGAGGTTGGGGTGAACGTACCGAATGCCAGTGTCATGGTCATCGAAAGTGCGGAGCGTTTTGGCCTTTCTCAACTGCACCAGCTGCGCGGTCGGGTAGGGCGGGGGGCCGAACAGTCGTATTGTGTTATGATGACGGGCTATAAACTAAGCAGTGATACGCGCACCCGGCTCGAAACGATGTGTCGTACGAATAACGGCTTCGAAATTGCCGATGTCGACCTTCAACTTCGGGGACCCGGCGACCTGACCGGTACCCAGCAAAGCGGGGTTATGGATTTAATGATTGCCGACCTGGCCAAAGACGGGCCTATTCTGACAGCTGCCCGCGAATCAGCGCAAACCATTCTCTTGCAGGACCCTGAGTTGATACTGCCTCAGCACGCACCCATCCGCAATCACGTAGATAACATTAAAAAGTCGGAAAACAACTGGGGACGTATCTCGTAGTAATTCCTGCAAATGATGTGTGACCGGTTTTACAAGAATCGAAGTATATACCGTTTAATTTATAACATTAATTAAAATAGAGTAAGCATCTGGTAAAAAAGAGTAAGTAAAAACAACTACTCAACCGGCTTTAACCTAAGATTAATACACGTTAAATCTTGGTTAAAGCCCATGAAAAATCAATCTACTAAACAAGCGGCTTGCTCAATTCGGGAAGGGACCATCCCGCGCCGGGTGAACTGGGTCCGGGTCAATGTACTGGCCGTGCTGCTTGGCTTGTGCTGTTCACTAAGTGTACTAGCCCAATCCAGGCTAACCGGGAAGGTTACCGATGAACAGGGGCAAGGTTTACCCGGCGTTAGTGTCGTTGTGAAAGGCACCACGACCGGGTCCGTAACGGATGTTGAGGGTCGGTTCTCGCTCAACGTACCGGCGAATAACCAGACGCTCGTATTCTCGTACATTGGGTATGTCACCCAGGAAGTTGCCGTGAATGGTCGAAGCACCCTCAATCTCACATTAGCTTCGGACAACAAAATGCTCAACGAAGTCGTGGTGGTGGGGTATGGCGTGCAGAAGAAAGAAACGATTACGGGTTCGGTTGTTGCCGTTAAAGGCGCTGACCTGGTCAAATCGCCAACAACCAACTTGTCGAACTCGCTGGCGGGCCGCCTACCCGGCGTAATTGCCGTAAACCGGAGTGGTGAACCTGGCGCCGACGGATCTGCCATCCGGATTCGGGGTACCAATACCATTGGTAACAACAATGCCTTGGTTGTAGTGGATGGTATTCCGGCGCGGGCGGGTGGCCTGGATCGGATCAACCCGAATGATATTGAGAATATCTCCGTGCTGAAAGATGCATCAGCGGCTATTTACGGGTCGCGGGCGGCCAACGGCGTTATCCTGATTACGACCAAGCGTGGAAAAACGGGGAAACCCCAACTTTCTTACTCATTTAATCAAGGGTTTTCGCAGCCAACGGTTGTCCCGAAGCTGGCCAATGCGGGCCAGTATGCTCAAATGCTTAATGACCTGGACATCTATGGGTTACCCGTCAGTGAGTGGTCAGCGGCTACGCAGGCATATAAGACTTCGGGTAACTATACCCGTCCAGACGGTTCAGTACGCAAAGCACCTTACACACCAGAGGATATTACCAAATATAACGATGGCTCTGATCCGTGGGGTCATCCCAATACCGACTGGTACGGCTCGACGCTTAAAACCTGGTCTCCGCAGCAGCAGCATAATCTGCAGCTAACCGGCGGAACTGAAGATTTCAAGTATCTGGCCTCGTTAGGATATCAGAACCAGGATGCGTACTACAAAAATTCAGCAACAGGCTACAAACAGTACGATGCGCGGGTGAACCTGGACGCCAATATCAACAAGTATATTCACTTATCTGTTGGTTTACTGGCTCGTGAAGAGTTCCGTTTTTACCCGACGCGTGGTGCCGGTGCTATTTTCCGGATGCAGATGCGGGGTAAGCCAAATCAACCGGCTTTCTGGCCCGACGGTCGTCCCGGCCCCGATATTGAAAATGGTGAAAACCCGGTAGTTATCACGACCAATGCAACGGGCTACGACCGCGACCGGCAGGATTACTTCCAGTCGAACGGTCAGGTCGATTTCAAGATACCCGGCATTGAAGGACTTAAGATCAGCGGTACAGCAGCTGTTGACAAACGCCTGCGTAACCGTCGGCTCTGGCAGACGCCCTGGACTCTCTACGAACGCGGAACAGGTACCGATGCCAACGGCATCCCGAACCTGACAGCCAGCGTACGCGGTCCGGCTGAACCTCGCCTGAACGTATACGGTGAAACGCAGTTAAATATTCTGCTGGGTGGCCTGGCTACCTATGAGCGGAAAATTGGCGACCACGGGCTGACATTCCTGGCCGGGGTAAACCGGGAGACCATCTCAGGGGATAACGTCGAGGCTTTTCGGCGCTTCTTTATTTCCCCCTCAATCGATCAGTTATTTGCGGGGGGAGATCTCGAAAAAAACGCAACGGGTGGTGCTTATAACCGGGCGCGTATCAACTACTTCGGCCGGGTAGCCTACAACTACAAAGAGAAGTATCTGGCCGAGTTTCTGTGGCGCTACGACGGCTCCGATATTTTCCCCGAAGCAACCCGCTATGGGTTCTTCCCCGGTTTTCTGGCCGGCTGGGTTATATCAGAGGAAAATTTCTGGAAGAACTCAGTGCCAGCGGTTAACTACCTGAAACTGCGGGGTTCGTGGGGGCAGCTGGGTAACGATCAGATTTACATTCCAAACACTGATCCACCACAATTTGCCACTTATCAGTACCTGGCTACCTACGGGTTCAATACCTGGATTGTTGACAACGCACCGCGGACTACTCTGTCAGAAGCCCGGATTCCGAACCCGACCATTACGTGGGAGGTGGCCAACAATGCCAATATTGGTCTGGAAGGACAGTTGTTCAACGGTAAGATCAACTTCGAGTTCGATTACTTCAATAACCTGCGGACGTCCATCCTGTATCCCCGTAACGCGTCGATCCCCCGCTCAACGGGCCTGACCTTACCGCCCGAAAATATCGGAAAACTACGAAACCGGGGCTTTGACCTGCTCGTCGGCTACAACGGTCAATCCGGAGCTCTGAAGTATTCGGTCAGTGTAAACGGCGGCTACGCACAGAACAAAATTTTATTCTGGGACGAGGCCCCCGGTGCACCCGAGTGGCAACGGACGACGGGCCGTGCGCTCGATTCATACCTGGTGTATGAGTACGACGGGGTATTTAAAGATCAGGCCGAGATTGATGCCAACAGGATCGATTATACGTCCATTGTGAAAACGATCCGCCCGGGCGACATGAAATACAAAGATTACAACGGCGACGGAAAAATTACCCCCGACGACCGGTATCGGCTCGAACGCACGAACCTACCCTTGTTTCAGGGCGGTATGAACATTACCGCTTCGTACAAAAACTTTGATTTGACCATCCTGTTTCAGGGATCGGCTGGGGCTCGTCAGTACATCAGCCTGGGCGAATCGGGTAACATCGGTAACTTTCTGAGTGAGTTTTATACCGATCGCTGGACGGTTGAGAATCCAAGTAGTGTTCACCCGCGGATTGCCAACCGGAGCGATCAGTATTACTCAAATGGAAACACGTACTGGCTGCGTTCGGCAGATTACATTCGGTTGAAGAACTTCGAACTGGGGTATACCATTCCCGAGGCTATTGGCCGGAAGGTAGGCCTTAACAACCTGCGGGTGTATGCGAACGGGCTGAACCTGTTCAACATTATTAATAAACTAGGTTCGTTCGATCCCGAATCGTCAAACTCGACTGGGCAATATTACCCACAAGCCCGTGTTATGAACTTCGGTGCATCGCTACGCTTCTAATCAGCAAGTCAATATGATACGTAACGTTAAAACCATAAGTTTAGCCTTGCTTCTCGGTGCTATGACCGTGACGGGCTGTAACGATAATTTTGTCAATACGCAACCGCTGGACCAGGTCTCCGGCACGGCTGTGTGGTCGGATGCTTCGCTCGCCGAAGCCTTCGTGACGGGCATTTATGCCGGCTTAGAGTTAGGTGGCTTCCGGGAGGAACAACTCGCATCGACCACCGACGAAGCGCAGTTTACGCACCCTGGCCGTAACATAACCACTATTACGGAAGGCCGGGCTAATGCCGCCGATCAGGGGTGGGCCAACAATCCGCATGAGTGGAATGCCATGTACCTGCGGATTCGGGCCTGTAACCTGGCTCTGGAGAACCTGGCCAAGCCTGGGTTCACCAATGCAAACAACATCGTGGAGCGGCTGACCGGCGAAGCCAAGTTTTTGCGCGCTTATTATTACCACCAGTTGGTTCGGTATTACGGTGGCGTACCGATTGTGGATAAGACCTACGGACTTGGTGCGGCTGATTACACCGTTCCCCGCAACACGATGGAGGAGTGTATCAACTTTATCGTGAAAGATGCCGACGAAGCGGCTACGCTGCTCAAGGGTAAAACAATGGCGCTGGGTCGGGCCAATGAGGCAGCCGCCCGCGCCCTGAAGTCCCGTATCCTGATCTATGCCGCCAGTGATTTGTACGACGCGGCAACGGCCAAGACTAAGTCGAGTGCTCATGCTGCCTTTTCCAGGCCCGAATTACTGGGCTATGTAAGTGGAAGCCGGACTGACCGCTGGCAGAAAGCCAAAGACGCGGCCAAAGCTGTACTGGATCTGACCGCCTACGGTTCACAACTGAATCTGGCCGCTCCGGCCACGAAAGAAGAAGGAACGGCTAACTACATGAACGTTGCGCTAGCCCGGAATGGTGGAGAAAAAGACATCCTTTTCTCGCGGCTGTTCTCGAACATCAAGCAGGAAGACGGCGGTCGTCAAGGGCTGTTCAACGGCCCGAACGGCTATCATAACTGGGCCGGAAATACGCCGATTCAGCAGATGGTCGACGACTACGAAATGATGGACGGAACCAAGTTCAGCTGGTCTAACCCAGCCCATGCTTCCACCCCTTACACGAACCGGGACCCGCGTTTTTACGCATCGATTCTGTATGACGGTGCGCCCTGGAAGCCCCGTACTGCCGACGTAGCGGCCAAAGACCCCGCCAATCAGATTCAGACTGGCCAGTATGAGGTAATCAGCGGTGGTAACAAAGTGTCCATAGCTGGGCTCGATACCCGTAAAAGTTCCGTGGAAGACTGGAATGGCAGCTACACGGGTTATTATATGCGGAAGTTTGTTGACCCCAGCCCGGCTATTGTCGACCAGAATACTTGGCAGCAGATTCCCTGGCCATTCCTGCGGTACACCGAGGCTGTGTTAAACTATGCCGAGGCCTGCATCGAACTGGGCCAGGATGCCGAAGCCGTTACCTGGCTAAATAAAATTCGCTTCCGCGCGGGTATGCCTGCCCTGACGGAAACGGGTGATGCACTGCGGCAGCGGTACCGGAACGAGCGCCGGGTTGAACTGGCCTTCGAAGAACACCGCTATCACGATGCCCGGCGCTGGATGATTGCCCCCGCCACCCTGGGCCGTAAGGTACAGTGGATTACGATTACAGGTACGCTAAAACCAGGCAAAACGGTAACACTCTATCGGTATGACCCAACCAGTTACGATTATATGTATCGGGTTGTAGAAGGCGATCCTGGAAAAGAAAATCGTTCTTGGGACGATAAAATGTATTTCCGGCCGATCAACCGTGACGAAATGAACCGGAACGGTAAACTGTTGCAGAATCCAGGCTACCAATAACCGTTTATCTGCCTGACGTTCTATGATTCAACCGGTGCCAGCGTAGCGATATGCTGGCACCAATTTTTTATGAATAGCCAGACGTTCGTCATGAAAACAAAACTGCTGCTAATCGGCATCGGGATTATCGCCCACGTAACCAGCTGGGCGCAGACATCGCCGGTAATTCGGATAAAAGGAGGGGCCGAAGGAGCCAAAGCGATCCCATTCGCCGACCGATACCGCTATGACCAGTTTCGCGAGGGAAAAGTAATCTACCAGAATGGAACGGCGGCCGCTGCCCGGCTGAACTATCATATTCTGCTGGGTGAAATGCAGTTTATCAATCCCAACGGCGACACGCTGGCCTTGGTGGACGACCCGGTTGTCCGGCTTATTGGGATCAACGGCCCGATGGCACAGCAGGATTTGTTTGTTTACGACCGGTTAAAAGGATATATAGAGGTTGTTGCCGATGATAACGGCTACAGGTTGGGAATGAAGCAAGGCGTGAAAACGGTCAAAAATGAAAAACGGGGTGGGTATGATCAGTCGTCTGGCGTGTCGGCCATCACCAACTATCAGTTCAGTGTATCAGGCAATGCTTCAATTGCCAAACTCGATGCAAAAGGCGATCTTTTGTTGATCAAAGACAAAACTTATTTCATTATTGACCCGAATGGCCGATCTTATCCCATTAACAGAGCCAGCCTGTTGAAAGTATTCAACAAACATCGTCAGCAGGTGGCCGCGTATCTCGACAACGAAGCCATCAACTTTAGAGAGGAAGCTGACCTGAAAAAATTGCTCCACTATTGCAGTGGATTGTGAAGCTATTTAGGGTTTAACTTTGAGGAAGTTTTGCCTATTTTAATCGACTACGTGTCCCGGTTAGTGTACCAAAAGTCGGCCGACTTTTCGCTGGATTCCCAGTAGCTGAACCGGCTCTATTTTAAACTTTATCTGTAGTGCATTTTTCGTTTCCGTTTTATATGAAGTTGTCGTCGCGGGCTGCGTGTGGTTGGTTAGTGCTGACAACCTGTTGGCTTGGTTTGAGTTGCCAGAAAAAAGAGGCTGCCAATGAGCAGACCACCACGGTCGAAACCAGTGGCCCACCGCTGTTTACCCTACTTTCTCCGGACCAGACCGGCGTTACGTTTGCCAATAACCTGGACGAAGGGCTGAACACCAACGTCATGATGTATGAATACTTCTACAACGGGGGTGGTGTGGCAGTTGGTGATCTGAACGGGGACGGCTTTGATGATCTGTATTTCACCGGGAATATGACCCCGAACCGGCTATACCTGAACCGGAAAAACATGCGGTTTGAGGACGTAACAGACAAAGCGGGTGTAGCTGGTCGCGAAGGTCCCTGGAAAACCGGCGTCACCATGGCGGATGTAAATGGCGATGGTCGGCTCGACATTTATGTGTGTCATTCCGGCAGCTTAAGCCCGGAAAAACGGTTGCCTGAACTGTTTATTAATGAAGGTCCCGATGCGCAGGGAGTTCCGCACTTTACAGACCAGACGGCCGCGTATGGTTTAGCTAAGCCGATGCAGAGCACGCAGGGCGCTTTTTTCGATTACGACCGCGATGGTGATCTTGATCTGTTTCAGCTAAACCATAATCCCCGATTATTACCAGTGCTTGAGGCCACGGCTACCGCGTCACTGCTCAAGCAGGCTAATCCTGAAATTGGGGTACGGCTGTTCAAGAACACGGGCAAGCGCTTCGAAGACGTTACCGAAAAGGCCGGGCTGAGTAGCTCGGTACTGACATACGGCCTGGGCGTTGGGGTTTCGGACCTCAATAACGACGGCTGGCCGGATGTATACGTATCGAATGATTATGGCGTGCCGGACTACCTGTACCTCAACCAGAAAAACGGTACGTTCAAAAATACGTTGAAAACCTCGCTGGGACATATCTCCAACTTCTCGATGGGAAATGCTCTCGCTGACGTCAACAACGACGCCCGTCCGGATATCCTGACGCTGGATATGCTGCCCGAAGACAACCGACGGCAGAAGCTGCTCATGGCCCCGGACAATTACGAAAAATACGCGCTTGCCGTTGAATCGGGCTTCCACCACCAGACCATGCGCAACATGCTTCAGCTCAACAACGGTGATGAAGCCAACAATCTTTCGTTCCGCGAAGTTGGGCAACTGGCGGGCATTTCGAATACCGACTGGAGCTGGGCACCCTTGTTTGCCGATTATGACAATGACGGCTGGAAAGATTTATACGTAACAAACGGCTACGTGCGTGACTACACGAATATGGATTTTCTGAAGTACATGAACGACTTCATGCAAAACCGACCGACTAATCCCACCCGTGAGGATGTGTTACAGCTGGTGCATCAGATGCCTTCGTCCAACGTAGCAAACTATATGTTTCGCAACCAGGGTGGTGATCAGACCGGAAACGTAACGTTTGCCAATGCCGGAGCCGCCTGGGGCTTAACCCAGGTGTCGAACAGCACGGGAGCGGCCTATGCTGATTTAGACAATGACGGTGATCTGGATCTGGTCGTAAACAACACCAATCAACCCGCATTCATCTTTCAAAACGAAGCGAACAAGCAACGTAACCACCATTACCTGACGGTTCAGCTGGCCGGAAGTGGGGCCAACACGCAGGGCGTGGGTGCTAAAGTGATCGTATACCAGGCTGGCAAGCAGCAGTTTGTGGAACAGATGCCGACGCGTGGTTATCAGTCCAGCGTTGCGCTCCGTTTGCATTTCGGCCTGGGTACTAACCCCCGTATTGATTCCTTACGGGTAATCTGGCCCACGGGAAAGCAACAACTCCTGACCAATGTAACGGGCGACAAGCTGCTGACGTTGCGGCAAACCGAAGCTAAAGAGACGTATCATCAGCTCCAACCCGAGTCTCCGTTGTTTCGGGAAACGGAATCCCCTATCCAGCAATCGTATCCGGCCCGGCCCATCAATGATTTTAAGCGACAGCCGCTGCTGGTAAATGCCTTATCATTCACTGGACCATGCCTGGCGAAGGCCGATGTGAATGGCGATGGCCTTGAAGATGTGTATGCCGGTGGCAGTAATGGACAAGCGGGTGTTTTGTTTCTGCAACAGGCCGGTGGACGTAATGGCTCCGGCTCATTCAGTCGTCGTACGCAGCCTGCCTTCGAAGCCGATAAGGCGAGTGAAGATGCTGATGCTGTTTTTTTCGATGCCAACGCCGATGGATTTGTCGATCTCTACGTATGCAGTGGCGGATACAATGATTTTCAGCTCAATGACCCCCGCTTGCAGGATCGATTGTACCTAAACGACGGCAAAGGAAATTTCACCAGAAGCACTACTGCGCTGCCAGCTATGCGTTCGAGCAAAAGTTGCGTGCGGGTCGCTGACGTTAACGGCGATGGTCGCCCCGATTTATTCGTGGGTGGGCGGGTTGTGCCGGGCCGGTATCCTGAAGCTCCGCAAAGCTATGTACTCATCAATACCAGTAAGGGTGGCCAGCCGCAGTTTACGGACCAGACGACGCGTTTGGCACCTGATTTGGCCCGTATCGGTATGGTGACCGATGCCGCCTGGACAGACCTGAATGGCGATCGGAAACCTGAACTGGTCGTAGTGGGGGAATGGATGCCCGTCAGCGTATTTGCGACCGAGAACGGTCAGTTTGTCAACAAAACAAGCCAGTATTTCGATAAAGAGAGCAGGGGGTGGTGGAACAAATTGCTGGTCGACGACTTCAACGGCGATGGTCGCCCCGACTTGATTGTCGGCAATTATGGTCTCAACACCCAGTGCCGGGCCAGTGATCAGCAGCCCGCCGAGCTGGTATATAAAGACTTCGATAACAACGGCAAAATTGATCCGGTCCTGTGTTTATACGTACAGGGCAAAAGTTACCCGCACGCCACCCGCGACGAACTGCTCGACCAGGTCGGTATGCTGCGCTCCCGCTTTACAAGTTACGATACGTATGCCAGCGCTACGTTGACCGACATCTTTACCGCTGATGAACTACGCGAAGCCAGTACGCTAACGGCCAACCAGCTGCAGACTACTTACTTTGCGAGTACGAAAGCGGGTAAACTAATACCGAAACCGTTGCCAGTGACTGCCCAGCTAGCGCCGGTTTACACCATAACCAGCCTCGATTACGACCGCGATGGTCGAAAAGACCTGCTTTTGTGTGGGAACACTACCCAGGCCCGGTTACGATTTGGCCGTTCCGATGCAAACAATGGCGTTCTGCTGCATGGTACCGCTGGAGGAGGATTTGAAGCGGTGCCCCCGGCTCGCTCGGGCTTTCGCCTGACGGGTGACGTACGGAGTGTGTTACCCATTGGAAACACGTTGCTCGTTGGCATCAATCAACAGCCTGTTCGGGCGTATCAATCCGCCAAACCCTAAGTTAAGTTACCAGATAGTTCATGTTGTATGGCAACGAACATTACAGTAGCTGAATACGGCTTAATTAGCGTTGCCCGCGAATATGAGGAGCCGACTGGTGACGTAGTGTTTGTGGCTGATACTACGTTTAAGGTGCTTCGGCAACTGGCTTTCGACACCGAAGGGGTTGATTCACTGCTCACTTTTTTTGTGCAGAAAGGACGCGAATACGTTCGGGTACGTAATTACGTCGGCGTAGTAACCCTGCCTGATGGCACGCAACTTGAAATTGTGCCCAAAGTAACAGGCGGGGTAGAGGGCCGGTCTGTTCTGTTCAATATGCTGAAATACCTGCGACATAGCCCGTTCCGGACGCTCGGATCGGCCCGAACCCAGGGTTTGTCGCTGCCCGTCTGGGATGTATTTGTAAGCGTGTTTCTGGATACCGTAGAACTGTTGGTCCGGCAGGGGCTGCAACAGGCGTATGTGTCGGCCGAACGAAACGGAACTAGCTGGAAAGGCAAATTTCAGCCCGCTCGTCAGCAGCGTGAGAATACATACCATGCTGAGCGCCTGGCCATACGGTACGATACGTTAACGGCCGACGTAGCGCCTAATCGCCTGGTGAAAACAACGCTGGATTTCGTGCTGCACCGAGCAACAAGTGGAGCAAACCAGCGCCGGATTCATCAGCTTTTAGGAGTGTTGGTCGACGTGCCCGTCTCTGAATCCATTCCGGCTGATCTGAAAAGCGTTCAGCGAATGAGCCGACTGTTTGACCGTTACAAACCGGCCATTCGCTGGTCGGAAGCGTTACTGACGGGAAACGGCTTTGGGGTTCGGACTGGATCGACCACGGATCTCTCCTTACTGTTTCCGATCGGGCAGGTATTTGAAGACTACGTTACGCATGGCATTCGAACGTATTGGCCCGAAGCGGGTGCCGTGGCCGTGCAGGAGTCGTCGGCTCACCTGGTCGATGAGCATGTTGGTCTGCCTAAGTTTAAGCTGCGCCCGGACATTATCATTCGCCAGCCGAGCCGGACGTTTGTGCTTGATACCAAGTGGAAGCAGATTAAAGGCGATGACCGGATCGGGAATTATGGTATCGAACAGACCGATTTATACCAGCTTTATGCCTATGGCAAGAAATACCAGGCTGACGAGCTGTTCCTAATCTACCCGGCTAATGAAACGTTTCGTGAACCACTGGCCGTGTTCGGGTATGATCCCGCTACCCGTCTGCACGTAGTGCCGTTCGATATAGCCGCTCCGTTAGCTAAAGAAGTAGAAATGCTGGCCGCGTACGCTTTATCGTTTTAATGATAGTTATAACGCAGATGACGCGGTAATGACGCAGGACGATAGCGCGAAAACGCTGTGTTTTTGCGTCATTTGCGTTTGAGCCGATCAACCACCGTAACCCTATGCCTCTAATTCTTACCCTCATCGGGATTCTTACCCTTGTTCTGTTAGTTGCTTTTGTTCGCTTAGACACGTTTATCTCGTTTGTGCTCGTTTCGCTCGGCATTGGGCTGGCATCGGGTATGAGCGTTGGGGACGTGGGTAAATCCATCCAGACCGGTATTGGCGGTACGCTCGGCGATCTGGTACTCATCATTGGGTTTGGCGCCATGCTGGGTCGGCTGGTTGCCGAGAGCGGAGCCGCCCGACGCATTACCGATGTACTGATTGGTATTTTCGGGCTCAAGAACATCCGCTGGGGGCTGGCGCTGGCGGGCTTCGTGGTCGGTATTCCCCTCTTCTACAATGCCGGGTTCATCATCGTTGTCCCGCTGATTTTCACCATTGCCGCTTCGTCCCGACTGCCGTTGCTGTCGGTGGCCGTTCCCATGTTATCGGCGCTATCAGTCGCGCACGGTTACCTGCCTCCGCACCCCTCGCCGTCGGCCGTAGCGGCCCAGCTTGACGCTAACATCGGCCAGACGCTGCTGTATGGCATCCTCATTGCCATTCCGGCCATAGTCATTGCCGGACCTATATTCGGTAAAACGCTGGTGAACATGAAAATCGCCCCCGACAAAGAGTTGTTCGATATTCGGGAGGTGCCTGATCAGAATTTGCCGGGTGCGGGCATCAGCTTTTTTGTGGCCCTGCTGCCGGTACTGCTGCTGACAACCTTTGGGCCGCTCAAAGGTGCGATGCCCGACGATTCACCGCTCAAAACCATCGTTACCATACTGGCTGAGCCGTATATGGGCATGCTCCTCTCAGTGCTGGTGGCTATGTACGCGCTGGGTATCCGGCGTGGAATGACCATGAAAGCGGTTACGAAAGACATGGAGGAAGCAGTAAAAGCCATTGCGCCGATTCTGCTCGTGATAGCCGGTGCGGGCGCATTGAAACAGATATTTAGTGACAGCGGCACCAGCAAATACATTGGTAGTTTGCTGGCCGATGCGTCTATTCCGCCGTTGGTACTGGCCTGGGGTATTGCCGCTTTTATCCGCATCTGCGTCGGGTCGGCTACCGTAGCCGGGTTAACGACATCCGGTATTATTGCCCCGCTTATTCAGAGCCAGACCATTAAACCCGAACTGATGGTACTGGCCATTGGCTCCGGGAGCCTGATGTTTTCGCACATCAATGATGGCGGTTTCTGGCTGTTTAAGGAGTATTTCAACCTGACCATCGGCCAGACGATTCGAACATGGTCGCTCATGGAAACCATTGTGTCTATTATCGGGCTGTTTGGCGTGCTGGCGTTGAACCTGGTTGTGTGAGAGCGTACCAAGTGAATTGCATTGTGTATGGTTTGTAATTAAAGACAGGCGCGTATCCCCGCCGTAGCGGGAATACGCGCCTGTGACTATTTCTGCAGTATTACTTCTAGCCAAATACGATCAACGTTCCGTAAGCTAGGGAGGCTTTCTTATCGGCGTATTTAGCGTCGTTTAAGTCAAGGATTTCGGTCCTAATTTATTCTTTTATACCGTCATCAGCCTTGCTCATGGCCGCTACTACGGGGGCGACAACATCGTTCATAAAATTCCAGTACGTAGCATTGCTGTCGTAAATCACCTGGTGATAACGACTTTCCCGTTGGTTACCAGTGACGCAATGGTTGGCCCCGGCTCCCCCATTCCGGAGGCCACATCAAGGACTATATCCGTACCGTGCAACCCTAACGCCCGAATAATTTCGTCCCCCATGGGTTTGAGAAAATTCATGGTGAAGTCGTCTCATTTCCGCCAGCCTGGAGAAAATTTATTCCAGGTCGCTTTCTGCTGTTCCCGAATCTATTCTAGTTAAGCTTCCATACGGTTACGATTTAGGTTGATTATTTACGTAAAGCCACGTATTGATTTTTCTAGGATATTATTGATACAAGCGATATAATCGCTGATAATCAGATTGTTGTTGGTTTTTGCTGCCGAAGATTTAGATTGATACTAGGACGATACAAATACGCTTTATCGAGTGGTATTGAGTTTCGACTGAAGGGTATCTCGGGAATTGGGCCCGTTCTAGCCAAAATTGTGACTGGGTAAATTCGCCAGATACGCTGCTTTTCTAGCCATGAAAACAATTCTCCGACTTTCCCTTTTACTGGTAGCCGGCTTACTGGCTATGGCCCCGGCAAAACCAACCCGTGTCGTTTTCTTCGGTGACTCAATCACCCAGGCGGGAATTAAACCCGGCGGGTATATTGACCGCTTAAAGACAATGCTGCCCGGCGATCAGTTTGAACTGATTGGAGCGGGTATCGGCGGCAACAAGATTTATGACCTGTTCCTGCGCATGGATGACGATGTGCTGGCGCAAAATCCCGATGTTGTTGTCGTTTGGGTGGGCGTGAATGACGTCTGGCACAAGGCAACCTACGGCACCGGTACCGATCCCGACAAGTTTGTGAAATTCTACGAAGCTGTTGTGAAAAAATTGCAGGCTGCCAATGCTCGGGTTGTTCTCTGCACGCCTGCGACTATCGGCGAGAAAACCGATATGAGCAACCAGCAGGATGGCGACTTGAACCAGTACAGCCAGTTGATCCGCGATATTGCCAAGCGCCAGAACCTGCCCCTGGTCGATCTGCGCAAAGCGTTCCTAGACCATAACCTCAAGAACAATCCCGAAAACAAGGATCGTGGCATTCTGACTACCGACCGCGTTCACCTGAGTGAAGCCGGTAATCAGTTTGTGGCCGAACAGATGCAAAAAGTGCTGTCGACGGTAAAATAAGAAGACTATAACTTTCAGACCCGTAGGGTTCTAGACTTCATTCCCCGAGCTGTTAGCTTTCCGTTGGGAGCTAACAGCTCTGCTTTTTTACTGCCTTGTCCGTAGCGGTATCCAGCCACTCAATGCGGTAAGCGCCTTTAGGCCTCATTAATTGTATCGAAAAAGTACAGGTACTCCAATCGTCCGGCGCCGTTACGTTAAAGTCAGTCACTTTATTCAACGCATAATTAGTTCGACGAAACCATCGCCAAATTTCAAGGTTATGGGTCTGATAAGCGGCTCAACAATTTCTTATTATTGATTTAAGCGGTGTTGCCATGATTAATGAATGGTTTGGCGATATTTTTCACAAAGATGATCAGTTAACCGATCCGCAAATGGCCTGTCGGGCGTTTGTTGTATTTATGCTGGCTATAGCGCTGGTTCGTTTAGCAGGCCGACGGGCGTTTGGGCTACGGTCACCGTTTGATACGGTCATTTCGCTTTTGTTAGGAGCTACACTGAGCCGCGGTATCGTGGGGGCATCATCCTTCACGGGCACCTTGATGGCCTGCATAGTGCTGGTTGTTTTGCATCGCTTGTGTGCCTATGTGAGTGTACGCAGCCCTGAATTTAGTCGATTGATGAGCGGCCAGCAGAGAATTCTGTATGAGAATGGCCGGTTCCACAAAGAGCACATGGATGCTATGTTGGTTACCAAACAAGACTTGCAGGAAGCGGCAAGGCACGAAGGAAACGAAGCCTCGCTGGATGATGTAGCCGCGGCCTTCATTGAACGGAACGGACAGATTAGCATCATTAAGAAGCAGCCTCCAGAGAAGAAAAAGACAGTGCTATGACCTATCATGTTGTGTAAAGCTGCTTATAAAACCCGTCGTCAGCCGGGCTATTTTGAAACATTCGGTAATCTTCATAAACCAAACAGGCGTCTGATGCTTAGACGCCTGTTTGGTTTCATATAATCAATTCAAAAACGTGTCAGGGCAGCGCGAACGCTACGTATTGATTACCTTTTCTAGCGCCTAACTTGGCTCCTCCGCAGGCAATTACTACGTACTGTTTACCTCCTGCCTGATACGTAGCGGGCGTGGCAAAGCCAGCCGCGGGAAGCTGCGTTTCCCAGAGGAGCTTCCCGGTTTTTTTGTCGAAGGCCCGAAATTTCTCGTCTTTAGTAGCCGCAATGAACAGCAGACCGCTAGCCGTTACGACGGGTCCGCCGTAGTTTTCCGTACCTGTATTGCGAATCCCTTTAGCTGCCAGCTCCTTTTCTTCGCCCAGCGGAATCTTCCACAGAAACTCGCCCGTGTTCAGGTTGATGGCGTTAAGCGTTCCCCAGGGTGGTGCAATGGCCGGGTAACCTTTGCTGTCCTGAAATTTGTTGTAGCCCGTTACTTTATAGGGTAAATAAGGCTCCTTAACCTTCGCGGGGTAGGGCGAGCCGCTCGACACCTCCTGCTTTTCGTCGTTGAACAGGAAAGCAACCAGCGCCTGCTTTTCGTCGGCAGAGAGGGCTGTAAAACCGGGCATCATGCCTTTACCGGTCGTAACGATATTCGTTACGTAAGGCCGGTCACGCCGTTGGGCAATATCGACCAGAGACGGGTAGCCGCTGCGTGCATTCCCTTTCCGCTCGGCCCCGTGGCATCCGACGCAATTCTGGGTGTAGACCCGCTGGCCAGGGCTAAGATGTGCGAGTTCGTCGCTTTTAGGAGCGTCAACGATGGTGAATATCCACGGTACATCGTTTGCGTTTACGTATAAAATACCGTCCGGGTCAGCCGCTGAACCGCCCCATTCAGCCCCACCGTCACAACCCGGAAACAGCAGGCTGCCACGTTTGCTGAACGGCTCATAGAATCGACTGCCAATGCCCCGGAATACCTTCAACAACGAATCACGATCAGTCGAATACGGGTTAATGTCGGCTTCGGTCATCTTCTGCCGGGCAAACGCAGCGGGCTTCCGGGGAACGGGTTGGGTAGGCCAGCTGAACTCACCCGGCAGGTCAGATTTGGGTACCGGAACCTCGTCAATCAGAAATAGAGGCTTGCCCGTTACCCGATCGAACACAAATACGTGGCCTGATTTGGTAACCTGAGCTACGGCATCGATTTTTCGGGGCCGACCGTCGGGGCCTTTCTGAGTAATCGTTACCAGATTCGGCGGAGAGGGAAAATCGCGGTCCCAGATGTCATGGTGAACGGCCTGGAAGTGCCAGAGCCGCTTACCCGTTCTGGCATCCAGGGCAAGCAGGCAGTTGGCAAACAGATTTTGCCCTTTTCGATTACCGCCGTAAAAATCGTACGAAGCTGAGCCGGTCGGTACGTAGATAATGCCGCGAGGCCGGTCAATGGCCGTACCCGACCAGTTGTTGGCTCCGCCTATATCGATGTTCTTATGGGCTTCTTTGGGCCAGGTTTCGTACCCATAGTCGCCGGGCTTGGGAATGGTCCGAAACGTCCAGGCCAATTTGCCGGTTCGTACGTTAAACGCGCGGATGTAACCGGGAGCCGCATCTGATCCTTCCGATACGCGAACGGGCATGATGATCAGATCTTCGAAAACGGTGCCGGGCGTATTCGAAATAATAAATTTGTCTTTGGCCTGTTCCCCCAACCCTGCGTGCAGGTCGGTATGGCCGTTTTCGCCGAAACTGTCGATAGGCTTGCCGGTTTTGGCGTCGAGGGCATACAGTAAGGGGCCGACGGTATAGAGGATACGCGCGGCTTCAGTGCCTGATCTAGGAGCCCAATAAGCCACACCCCGACTTGTGCTGTGCCATACTTTCAGGGGATCGCCAAATTTCCAGATTTCTTTGCCCGTCGTGGCATCGAGCGCAAAGGCCTGAACGGTGGGCGTAACGCCGTAGAACACACCGTCGATGATGATTGGATTAGTCTGGATCTGACCACTGTCGGGGGCCGAGTATGACCAGGCAACTTTAAGCTGACCAACATTCTGTGGATTTATCTGGGTGAGCGCTGAATAATGACTCCGATCCGGTCCACCGAGGTATTCGCCCCAGTTGGTGTAGTCATTGGGCTTGTCGTCCGTAAGGTTTTGGCCGAAGCGTACCCAGCCAAGCGCCAGTGCTGCCAGCGCACCGATCGGTAGAAGCAATCGTTTCATCGAGAGTAAACAAGGAATCCAACAAAACTATGAAATTTTGCTGTTTTAAAGAGAAGTGAAACGTATTGATATCAACCAAAACAAACGTAGTGTTTCACAATCCGCCAGCCCATAAAGCGGTGGACTATTCCATAGACAGCAAGCTGGCTAACTGCATAAAAAAAGCCCTGGAATACATTCCAGGGCTTTTGGTTAATAATTTTTATCTGAGTCGAAATTTGTGAATCGACTATTGCCGGTTCCGCGTTGGGGTCGTTGTGGTCTGGCTTCCTGACGAGGTTTGCCCGCATAGTCGTTGTTACGTTGCTGACCGTAGCCACCTTCGCGACGGGGCGAATCGGAACTAGCCGCTGCCTTTGGCCGATCGTTGGCCCGGCGCTGGTTGTTACTGGCTGATGCTCCGGCCGGGCGAGGGCTACTGCTCTGGCGACGATCGTTGTTGCGACCGCTGCCCCGCTGGTTTGTTTGTCCGCCTTTCCGTTGCGGGGCTGTGGGCGAAACCGCCGAAAGGGGAACATCCAGAACATACGGATGGTCTTCAATGACCGGTACGTGCTTGCCAATCAGTTTGTGAATATCTTTCAGAAAGTCGGCTTCTTCAGCATCACAGAATGAGAGCGCAATGCCATCATGCCCGGCCCGGCCCGTACGCCCGATTCGGTGTACGTAAGTTTCCGGAATGTTTGGCAACTCGTAGTTGATAACGTGCGAAAGCTCGTCAACGTCAATGCCCCGGGCGGCAATATCGGTAGCAACCAGCACGCGGGTTTGCCGGGATTTAAAGTTTGAAAGGGCGCGCTGACGAGCGTTCTGTGATTTGTTGCCGTGAATGGCTTCGGCCTGAATACCGGCTTTCTGCAGATCTTTAACAACCTTATCGGCACCGTGCTTCGTGCGGGCAAATACCAGAGCTGACGCGATTGCCTTGTCGGCCAGAACGTGAACCAGAAGCTTCCGCTTGTCTTCTCTGCCAACAAAGTATACCGCTTGCTGAATCGTATCGGCCGTCGATGAAACCGGTGTTACTTCAATCTTGGCAGGGTTATTCAGAATGGTATCGGCCAGTTTCGCTACGTCGGGCGGCATAGTTGCCGAGAAAAAGAGCGACTGACGACGTTCCGGCAAGCGGGCGATGACCTTCTTTACGTCGTGGATGAAGCCCATGTCAAGCATGCGGTCGGCTTCGTCCAACACAAAGAACTGAATGTCGCGCAGCGAAATAAAGCCCTGGTTGATCAGATCGAGCAAACGACCGGGTGTGGCAATAAGAATATCCAGACCAGCTTTAATGGCATTGACTTGTGAATGCTGCGAAACCCCGCCGAAAATAACGGCATGACGAAGTTTAAGGTGACGACCATAAGCCGCAAAGCTTTCATCGATCTGAATGGCCAGTTCACGCGTTGGCGTCAGCACCAGGGTTTTGATCCGGCGGGGTGCCGTTGGATTTTTACTCTGTCCTTCGCTGAGCAGTTGAAGAATGGGAATGGCAAAAGCGGCCGTTTTTCCCGTGCCGGTCTGGGCGCAGCCCAATAAATCCCGGCGGTTCAACAAAATAGGTATGGCTTGTTCCTGGATGGGTGTCGGCGTAGAATAGCCTTCTTCGGTAAGTGCCTTCAGGATGGGCTCACTTACTAATAAATCGGAAAATTGCATGTGTTGGCTGGACGTCGGTAGGCAAGGAAATGAATAGCGTCCAACGTCTAAATGGAAGTTATATATGTGTACAACCTCATTAGCGCAAATAAAGTGCCATCATTTCGCTTCGATTACTCGTAGATGCTCCCCGCCGTTTGCTCAACTACCCGTTTGGGCATAAGCCAGGCCATAAACGCGCCTAGCTTATTGAGCGCTCCGGTGATCAGTTCGGTGCGGCCTGCCAACGTAGCGTCAACTGCCTGCCGGGCTACGTCGGCCGGTGTCATATTGACCCGTTGAGCAGCTTTACGGCCTTTCTCGCCAATCTGCGCCCGCGTTACAAAATCCGTGTCAGTCGAGCCCGGGCAGACGCAGGTTACAGTTACGGATGTACGCCGAAGCTCCTGCGCCAGTCCGCGGCTGAATTGCAGCACAAGCGCTTTGGAAGCCGCGTATAAACTCAGCCGGGGCACGGCCTGGTAAGCCGCTGAACTGCCGATATTCAGAATGTATGCCCGGGGTTGTTGCTGAAGCTGGGGTAGAAACAGGTAGCACAGTTGCACCAGCGCCGTATTGTTAACGGCCAGCATATCTAAATGAGCGGCCAGCGGATGGCTCTCAAACGGGCCGCTTAAGCCGTAGCCTGCGTTATTAACGAGCAGTTGGACGGTGTAACCCTGCTGCTGACACCAGTCAAATACACGTTGCGCGGATTCGGGTTGCGCCAGGTCTGCGGCCAGCATGTCCGTTTTAACGCCAAAGGTCGAGGTTAACCGACTGGCTTCCTGCCGGAGCGCTGATTCCGAGCGGGCCACCAGCAACAGGTCGAATTTACGGCGGGCTAACTCCTGGGCAATGGCCAAACCAATGCCTTTACTGGCTCCTGTTACTAAGGCGTACGCCATAGGTGGTTATAAAGCTATAAAGTTGTAGCGTTACAAAGCTGTAGAGCTGCTATTGAAAACAACTATACAACTTTATAACGCTACAACTTTATGACTAATTAGATGTTGACTTTCGAAATGAATCGGTGATAGAAGGGGGTCTTGCTGTTTTCGTGCTTAGGCATGTATTTGCCTGTAACGACTGGAACGTACATGACCCGACGGCGGCTCGCTTCGCCAAAGTGAGGAGACTGCTGCGCCCGGTGCCAAAGCCGACCATCATGAACTGACAAATCACCGGCGTTTATGTCGAAGCCAATTTCGTGCTTGTCAGGGTCGTTATCGACAAAGTACTTTTTGCGGAACAGCATTTTGAACAGCCCCTGCTTGTGCGTACCAGGAATGACACGTAAGCCTCCATTCTCGTACGGTGTCGGATTCAGATGAATGCCTACATTCAGCATCGGCATAATGCGCTGACCCAGGAAGATGTCACGTGGGCTGTCGGTGTGCCAACCCATCTGCGAAAATTTACTGTTCGGTGTCCGAATGTAATGATTCAGAATAAGGCCGTCTTTTTCGATTTCAGCAATTCGACCTTCGTAAGGTTGAAGCAGATCAACGACCGCTTGCAGACGTGGGTCCTGCAAAAACTCATGGAGTGCTGCGCTGTGCTGAGACAGAAAACACATCCGCTGGATCATTGGCTTATCTTCTTCGTCCTGGCCAAATTTCAACGGAACGCCATTGACTTTGTCTCGACCTTCAGCCAGCCATTCTCTTTCGATACGCTCTACTTCACTGATAAATTTCTTTACTGTTTCGGGTTCAATAAAATTCCGGAAAACAATAACACCATGCTTGTTGAAAAACTGCCGTTGCTCCGGAGTAATGGTTTCGCCCAGGGTGAAGGGCGGCAAGTTAATTTTGCTCATATCGGTGGTTTACAGTTCGGGGGTTCGCCTTTCGTGCTGACCTTGCCTATGGGCGCAGCCTTAATGGTTTCTTAAAGCCCCAAATCTACAAAATTTACAATTTTAGGCTTACTTTGCGATCATTTAATTAATGCGACTTTAATTAACGGTCATCTATCCTTTCGTGAATGTTATTTGTGATAAGCGGCTGATTTGTTTGTTAATCAGCTTATTATTGGGTTCGGTCGCCACCTTGAAGGCCCAGCCTGACAGCGTAATTTTACCACGCGAGTCAGCGCCCAGTCAGTTAGTGCGGACACAAAATACGCTAATTTTACCCTTAATTGCACGTTCTATTGAAACAGATTGGTCAGTTGGGATTGCCGGTTCATTCACATTTCGCTTCAACCGAAACGACAGCCTCACTCGAACATCTAACACACAGGCATTAGCTTTATACTCATTACGCAGGCAGTTTATTGCCGCCGTGAACGGAACTACCTATCTGCCCGGTGAGCAGTATATCCTGTCCCATCAACTGTCGTATAGCTACTTTCCGGATAAATTCTGGGGATTGGGGAAAGAAGCTGCCGACGCCAACGAGGAGTCCTACACGTTTCGCCAATACTACCTGTATCTGCATTTACAACGAAAGCTGAAAGATCGGTTTTTTGCCGGACTCATCTACGAATATCAACGGCTACTGACGGTAGAACACGAACCCGGCGATCTGCTCGATCGGCTCAGCGTACTGGGCCGTAGTCCATATCACATCTCCGGTACGGGACTCAGTTTAACCTATGACACTCGTAACAATGCCTTCGCACCTGATAAAGGCGCATTTGCTCAGGTGCTTTTTACCCATTTTACGCCCTTGTTGGGTTCTGGGTTTCGTTATACTGCGTATGCCGTTGATGTTCGTCGTTTTATTCGCATCTACCGGCAGCAGGTCCTGGCGTTGCAGGCTTACGGTCAGTTTAACTCTGGCGACGTACCGTTGCGAAGCTTAGCCAGTTTTGGCGGCTCAAACAGCATGCGGGGATTTTACGACGGTCGGTTTCGCAGCAAGAACCAGGTGGTTCTCCAGGCCGAATACCGGGTGCCCATCGTCTGGCGGATTGGCGCTGTAGGGTTTGCGGGCGTAGGTAACGTCGGCGATCACCTGCGTGAGATAAACCTGCAAGACCTGAAATATTCTTACGGAGGAGGGTTGCGCGTAGCACTGAACCGCAAAGAGCGGCTTAACTTACGGATAGATTACGGCTGGGGCGTTGGCGAACATACGTCCCACGGCCTGTATTTTCAGCTCGGCGAAGCCTTTTAGGTTATTGATCGATGTTCTTCTCCTGGTCGTTCCAGCCGCTGAGTGCGATCTTCTTGCCAAGCCAGTAAAGGGGATAGGTAAACAAAAACGCGCCTAGTACGTCGACGGTGTAATGCACGTGCTGAACAAGCAAGAGACTTCCCACCAGCAGTGATCCGATCAGGGCCAGGAGCCGATCCCACCAACGCCGGAAGCATAAAAACATCAGAAAAATAGTGGAGGTGTGGCCCGAGTAGAAAAGGTCTTTGGTGATGTACGTTTTTCCATAAAAGGCGTTACTGATGGGGTCGATCAGCGGGATAAGGCCAATGGGTGGATCAAGTGGTACGAGGTTGATGCTCAACATCCGCGACAGGCTGACGATGATGTAGCTGTACATAAACATCATAAAGACCGCCGGACTGCGCCGGGCCCGAATCAGCAGCAGCAGCGCCGTGGCCCAGATCAGGAGAAAAATCGCAATCGATACGTCCTGCGGAGGGAGCTGAGCCAGTAGCCAATCGCTCAGAACAGGACCGGTATGCCGTTCAATGGTTTGAAAAAAGACGGGGAAAGTAAAGAGCAGCGCGATCGTTCCGGCGAGGCCAATGAAAAATTTACGGCGAAAAACGGGCGACTGCCAGGCTGCCTTCCAGGCTAGATCACCGGTCGGATCGGGAGTAAGTAAAGACATACTAAGGCGTAAAAGGCCGCAAAGGTACAAAGTTAGGCCGGAAGCTGCCAAGCCCCTACGATTTAAACCATCAGCAGGCGCCAAATGCCCGAAATCAGCAGGAGTACCAAGCTAACGGGGGTCAGCACCTTCCAGCACAGGAACATCATCTGATCGACGCGGATGCGCGGGAACGTCCAGCGGACCCACATCTGAAGCAGAACGGCGAAGGCAACTTTCGACAGGAGCCAGAATCCACCCGTAAGGTTACCCCAGATGGTACCGGGAGCGCCACTCGTCCACTCCGCCAGTCGGACGGGGCCGAGGTTAGGCAGCGGGGTGTTCCAGCTGCCGAGAAACAGAATGGCCCCCAGGAAGGACACCAGCAGCATCATGGCGTATTCGGAGAGGTACAGCAAGGCAAACCGCATCCCGGAGTATTCGGTGTGAAAGCCGCCTACAATTTCAGATTCGCCCTCGGGAAGGTCAAACGGAGCCCGGTTGCTTTCGGCCAGCGTACAGATAAAAAAGATGATGTAAGCGATCAGCAGAAACGGATTGCGGAGGATGTTCCAGGCGAAAATGCCGCCCCAGTCCGTTACGTCAATTCCGAGCGCTTTGAGGCCAAACAGGTAATTTGTCTCCGTGGCAAACAGACCTTGCTGATAACTGATTTCCTGTAGATTAAGCGTCTGGCAGATCATGACAACGCACAGGATGGTAAGCCCCAGCGGTATTTCATAGGAAATGATCTGCGCGACGGAGCGCATGGCCCCAAATAAGGAATATTTGTTGTTGGAACCCCAACCCGCCATTAGGATGCCCACTACGTCGAACGAAACGACGGCCATCAGGTAAAAGACACCCACGGCTGCGTTTGAACCTTGCAGGTCGGGCGTGAGCGGAAGCACGGCAAAACCGGCAAATACTGACGCAAAAATGACAGCCGGAGCGAGTAGAAACAAACGACGGTCGGCGGCCGTCGGAACGATATCTTCTTTCTGGAGAAGCTTTAACAGATCGGCAAAGAGCTGGAGCAGGCCCCACTTTCCAGTTTCCATCGGACCCAGTCGATCCTGCATAAATGCCGATACCTTCCGTTCGGTGTAAACACCAACAACGACAAACCCCGAGGCAATGGCGAGAAAAATAGGAAGGGCGAGCATGACTTTTTGTTTGCCTGTTTGGTTGTTTGCCTGTCTGGCTAACGCGGCAAGCGAAAACCCAAACAGGCAAACAACCAAACTACGTTAAAATTCAGCCGTTTTGGGGGCTCTTGGAAACGGAATCACATCGCGGATGTTGCCCATCCCGGTCACAAACAGGACTAGCCGCTCAAAACCAAGCCCAAAACCCGCGTGGGGCGCTGAGCCAAACCGGCGGGTGTCCAGATACCACCAGATGCTTTCGGGATCGATACCGACTTCCTGCATCCGGGAAACCAGCTTGTCCAGGTCGTCTTCGCGCTGCGAGCCTCCAATAATCTC
This sequence comes from Spirosoma fluminis, assembly GCF_054778895.1. Classification (NCBI taxonomy): domain Bacteria; kingdom Pseudomonadati; phylum Bacteroidota; class Cytophagia; order Cytophagales; family Cytophagaceae; genus Spirosoma; species Spirosoma fluminis. Next base: position 113,369 of record NZ_BAAGZD010000041.1, on the reverse strand, counting down.
ACCGATACCGGGAAACAATACGTCCATCGCCCGCACGGTCGGACCGAAAACTTCGCCACGTGAGTTTGTGGCTGGGCTATCGTCCTGCTTCATATAGAACGCTTTGATGTCGCGGGGGTAGTTCGTCAGGATAACGGGTTTTTTGAAGTGCTTTTCAACCAGGTAGCGCTCATGCTCCGACTGTAGGTCAACGCCCCAACTGACTTCGTACTGGAATTGACCTTTTTTAGCTGGTTTCGAATTAACCAGAATGTCAATTGCTTCGGTATAGGTGAGCCGGACGAACTCGTTGCTGATCACAAACTGAAGTTTTTCCAGCAGTCCCAGTTCGCTTTGTTCTTCCTTTTTCTTGGTTTTTTCTTCTTCCTTTAGTCGGTTATCCAGAAACGCCAGATCGTCGGCGCAATGTTGCAGCGCGTACCGAATAACGGTTTTGACAAAATCTTCGGCCAGATTCATATTGTCTGTCAGCTCATAGAAGGCCATCTCTGGCTCGATCATCCAGAACTCCGCCAGATGACGAGTCGTGTTCGAGTTTTCGGCCCGGAAGGTTGGCCCGAACGTGTAGATCTTGCCCAACGCCAACGCGCCCAGTTCGCCTTCCAGCTGGCCCGATACGGTCAGGTTCGTTTCGCGACCGAAGAAGTCCTGGCTGTAATCAATGTGGCCCTCTTCGGTTAGGGGGGGCTTGATGGGGTCGAGCGTAGTAACCCGAAACATCTCACCGGCTCCCTCAGCATCCGAAGCCGTGATGATGGGCGTGTTCAGGTAGTAAAAGCCATTGTCGTTGAAGTACTTATGCACCGCGAACGCCAGTGCGTGACGTACTCGTAGAATGGCGCTGAACGTATTGGTACGCGGCCGTAGGTGGGCAATCTCCCGCAAAAACTCCAGCGAGTGACGCTTGGGCTGCAGGGGATATTTTTCGGGATCGGCAGCGCCGTAGATGTGTACACTGGCGATTTTTACTTCAACGGCCTGGCCTGCACCCTGCGACTCGACTAACTGGCCGGTAACTGCCAGGCAGGCACCGGTTGTAATAAGTTTCAAGGTGTCGTCGGGCAGTTGACCCGCTTCGGCCACAACCTGTATGTTATGAATCGTTGAGCCGTCGTTGAGGGCAATAAATACGGCGTTTTTACTTTCACGCTTTGTACGAACCCAGCCTTTAATGGTCACGTCGGTGCCAACTGGGGCAGTTTTTAATACTTGCTGAATGGGTAGATAACTCATGCTGAAACGGCAACCGGATGGTAAACGGTCCGCAAAAATACGGATTGTCGGGCGAAACGCCCACTGTGCCGTAAAGTAAGGTTTGCTTAAACAAACTGCCGGTTTGTTACGTATAGGGGTAAGAATAGGTATATACGTCAGAAAGGGCCGGTTTGTTCAAGCTAAAAGAGTAATAGCTTAAACAGGATTAGAGACAGCAAAGAACCTGTACAGACTGGGGCCTGGCTGACCAACGTGCTCAATCAGTTTACCAGCTTAAATCAGTGGGCCAGCTTCCGGGACTGAGCGATTTAATCAGAAAATCAAGCTCATTTGGCCGCACGTCCAGCCTGATCCTTAACGGATTCGTTACTTCCCATTCCCACCAGTCGGGCGTTGACTCACGGTGATAATCCAGTTCTAAAGATACATTGTTCTGCCCTGGAGTCGAAATCCGGCGAATCTGCCGGATAGGGTCTGCTATGTTCAGCGGTTCAGTTGAGCCCTCCGCCAGCCAGCGTTGCAGGCTAGTGAGTTCTGAATGATTAAAAATTTGCCTGAAACGAAGTTGGGGGGGCTGAGTGGCCAATTCCCCCGGTCTATTTCGGCGCTGCCAGATTGTACCCGTTAACAGTGCCTGCCCATCGTCGAAATGAAGTCCGAACGATAACGTACAATTTTCGCCTTGAAACCGCATAAGAGTAGTGACGTCCCAATCGCAATCTTATTTTTGCAATCGGTACTTATAAACTCTTTTCAGGACGATTCGATTAAATAAGATCCGTTTTTGTCGATAGCTTGTTGAACAAAAAATTTACCTGACCCTTTACGTCAGAACTGCCAAGGCCATTTCACTACGTATTTGTTTATGTCTATTGTATTGTACATTGTCCGGCACGCCAAAGCGGAAGACCGGGCGATCTTTATGGCCGACCATGACCGCGAATTAACGCCGGAAGGAATTATGGCTGCGGCCAGAATAGGACACCACCTGCACCAGGAAGGAATTAAGCCCGACTTATTGATTAGCAGTACGGCCCCCCGCGCGCTGGATACGGCCAAAGTGATTGCCGAACAGATCGGCTATGCTGTAGACAAAATAAGCGTTAACGGAGCCCTGTTCGATGGAGGACCGAAGGCCTATCTGGCGGCCGTTAATGCAGTACCCGGTACCGCTAAAACAGCCATGATTGTCGGGCACAACCCGGATGTTTCATATTTCGCTGAGTTTTTAACCCATCAGTCGGTTGGCTCGATGAGTAAAGGGGCTGTAGTCGCCGTAGAATTTGAGGATGTAAGCTGGGGAGAGGTGTCCGGACGCACGGGCCGGGTCGGCTTCCAGATTGCGCCTATACAACTTCAACAGGATTTATAACAAATAGTGTATACGGCTGGACTGAAAGGTTAGTTCGGCCGCATACATTTCAATTTACTGACAAGCCGTGAATCGAAATCGTCGGATTTTCATCGTTGTATTTATCATCTTCACCGCCATCGTTGCTTTGTTTGCGATTGACATGGCGCGCCGGACTACGGCTCCCTGGAATAAGCGCCGGGAGGTTGAACGCGCCTTTCCAGCTGGAAAAGACGGTACTGTGGTCGATACGCTGGCTGGTGATACGTTACTGACCCCCTAATCACTATGCTCCACATTTCTGCCGTTCACCACGTTGCCATCATTTGTTCGGAGTATGAGGTCTCCAAACATTTTTACACTCAAATACTCGGACTAACCGTGGTAGGGGAGGTGTACCGGGCTGAACGGCACTCGTACAAACTCGACTTAGCCGTAAATGGGCAGTACCAGATTGAGCTATTTTCCTTTCCCAATCCGCCGAAGCGCCCTTCCCGACCCGAAGCCGTCGGGTTGCGGCATCTGGCCTTCGCGGTAGCTGATGTGGATGCCGCCGTTGCCCACCTGAACAGTCAGGGCGTCGTGACCGAACCCATCCGAGTTGATGAACATACTGGTCGACGCTTCACGTTTTTCGCCGACCCCGACGGCTTGCCACTTGAGCTGTACGAGCAATAGTAGATGGTGGATTGGGTGGGCTGGCGCAGTCCGTAAGGAGCTACTGATTACGCCGGCACCATCTACTTCAGGTACTCTTCTACACGAATTATTTGCTCAATACATCCTTTAGTACGTCGACCAGGGCGACTGCATCGGCTGGAGTGTTGTACACATGCGGGGCGATACGTAACGCGCGGGCTCTGGCCGAAACTGATACGTTACGGGCCTGAAGCCCTTGCTGAACCGCCATTGGATCGGCGTGTTCCGGAAGCCAGAGACCAACTAAATGATGACTACGGCCCTGATTACCCGCTTCGGGTTCAACGTAACAGCCCAACTGCTCAAGAGCGGGCCAGGCTTCGGCCATAAGCGCCTGATCGTAGGCTTGAATGCGTTCCGGCTGCCAATCCAGCAGTTGAGTCAGCGCGGCTTCGAGCATGGGCATCTGCAAAAAATGGGAGTGCTCACCCACGTTATACCGATAGGCCTTGGACCGATACGTTGGCTGGTAATCCATCAGGCGGTGAAACTGATTACTGTCGAGCCGATTCATCCAGCTTTCTTCCAGCGGTACGCCGTCGTCAAAAGCTGGACCGTAGTAGGCTAAGCCCAGCGAATAGGGACCCATCAGCCACTTATAGCCCGCGCAAATCAGGGCGTCGGGCTGCACGGCGGACAGATCGAACGGTAAGGCACCAATCGCCTGGGTACCATCCACGACCAGCCAGGCACCGACCTCCCGCGCTCGTTTGCCGATCGCTTCCAGATCGAACCGGATACCATACATCCAATGCACAGGTGGGACAACAACCAGAGCCGTATCGGACCCGATGGCGTTTAGCAGCCGCTCATTCCAAAGCCCACCTTTCGGAAATTCGTCGGGCATAGGAACGGTCGTAATCGTTAAGCCAAGTTCCTGACAAACGCGGTCCCAGGCGTAAACATCACTTGGAAATTCACTATCAACCAGCACAATCTGCTGCCCTTTTTGAATGCCTGGTTTACGCGGTAAGTTACGGGCCACTACGGCCATACCATACGAAACGGCGGGGATAACGGCGATACGATCCGGGTCCGGATTGGCGATTAATCTGGAGAACAAAGCCCGGACGCGCACGGCATCCGCAAAGAAGTCATCGGGACGTAAGCCGAACGGATTAGCGTGGTGCGTAAGGGCGTCGTGCCCGGCTTTCTCAACCGATCGGCTGGTAGGGGCGCGGGTGGCGCAGTTTAAGTAATGAATGCCTTCTGGCAGAGTAAACAGGTGATGCTGACAAGTAATGTGTGTGCTATCCGATACCATAGGTGTTAATGAAAATCAATTCAATATCAGTGAACTGGCGCGTTCTGGCATACAGTTTGTTCGTATTACGCTGAAAACTAAAACAGTTGGTCGGTATGACTCTCCTGCTGGGTATCGGTTCCCGCGTTCATCACGCTGAATTTGGCAATGGCGTTGTTATAAATGTAAAAGCCGCCGGCTACACCATTACGTTCCTCGAACAGGGCGTGAAGGTACTCAAATTTGATGCGCCCCTGACGGTTATTGACGCCATTGAACCGGATAGTGACCAGGTTAGTCTGTTCGACGTAGAGCAGGCGCTTACCCGCATACTTCAGCGCTGGTCAGACCAGACCGAACCGGTGCCGCTCGGCGATAAGTGGAAAGGAGGCCAATTGATTCTGAAACCAGGTCGGCCTGACTTAGCGCAGAAAGAGATGCCGGTTGATGCCTTCTTTCATAAACTGGTCATGGTGCGCGATCGGCTTCGGGTGCTGGAACAACGGGTTAACGCCAGCAAGCTGGAGGATGAAGAGAAAGTGAATATCCAGCAATACATCACAAGAATATACGGCAGTCTTACGTCGTTCAATCTGCTTTTCAAGCACCAGCATCAGCAATTTGTTGGTGAAAAAGCAGCCGTTGACGTATAAGTAAGCCAGATCACATAGTTTTGGGTTAGTTAGGTTATGAGTTCCTCGCTATCGGCTCGATAGCGGGGACTTTTGTTTTTGAGCGGAAGATAAAGATGTGGATTAAGTGGGGCAGCTTATAGCGCTTAACGTGGGCCGCTAATCTCTGGTCGTAAGCCCTTGCCGCCTTGCTCTCGGGTGATACTCACGGAGCGTTTGCTGGAGATAGTCTCGGTCGAGGTGGGTATAGATTTCGGTCGTTGTAATGGATTCATGGCCCAGCATCTGTTGCACCGCTCTGAGGTCAGCTCCGCCTTCAATGAGGTGCGTCGCAAATGAGTGTCGAAACGTATGCGGGCTGATCGTCTTGTTTACATCCGCTTCGTCGGCGAGTTTCTTAATCGTGGTGAAGACCGATATACGGGAGAGCTGCTTCCCCCGCAGGTTCAGGAAAATGGTGTCTTCATCGCCTTTCTGAACGGCTAATTTACTACGTACGTGTTCAACATAAATCTGCGTGTAATGAATCGCGTCCTGACCGATGGGTACCAACCGTACTTTATCGCCTTTACCGAGCACCCGAATGAACCCTTCCCTAAAATAACAGTTGGTTAGGCGCAGATTGAGCAGTTCAGAAACGCGTAAGCCGGAGCTGTACAGCACTTCAAGCATGGCCCGGTCGCGGGTACCGCCCGGTGTCGATAAATCGACTGCGTCGAGGATGCGTTCGATTTCCGGAAAGGTGAGCGTATCGGGCAGCTTTCGGCCCAGCTTGGGAGCTTTTAAAAGCTGCGTTGGATCGTGGGTAATCAGGTTTTCCAGAATTAAGTAACTGAAAAACGATTTTAGTCCCGACAGCATCCGGGCCTGACTGTGCGCGGTCAGGCCCAGTTCACCCAGGTACTTCAAAAAATTCATCAGCTCTTTCTCGCCAACCTGAATAGGTGTTTTGGAAGGATCTGTCAGCAGAATATACTCGTACAGTTTTTCGGCGTCGTGCAGATACGCGTCTACGGAATTCTCGGCCAGTGAGCGTTCGAGTTTGAGGTAGTTCTTAAAGGCGTTTATATAACTTTGCCACACAGAAGCTTTACGATTTGGGGTAGACGAATTACGCGGTATTTCGGGTATCCTCAAATTATAAACTGTAATTCATCGTCCTACACATGAAAGACCTCCTCATTATCAACGGCCCTAACTTAAACCTGCTGGGAAAACGAGAACCCCATATTTATGGCAGCCAAACGTTCCTCGATTACCTGAAAACGGTGGAGGAGTTGTTCCCCGATGTCAAGCTTCGGTATTTTCAATCGAACCACGAAGGCGAGATCATTGATAAGATTCATGAACTGGGCTTTACGGTTGATGGTATCGTGATCAACGCGGGCGCCTACACACATACATCTATTGCCATTGCCGACGCCCTGTCGGCGGTAACGGCTCCTGCCGTTGAGGTGCATATTTCCAATGTACATGCCCGCGAATCGTTCCGGCATCACAGCTACCTGTCAGCCAAGTGCAAAGGGGTAATCGCAGGACTAGGGCTAATGGGCTACGAACTTGCGATACGGTATCTGCTAACGTCTGATAAGTAACCCGATTTTCGCAGAACCAGTACTTATACAATCCGTAGTTCGTAACGCATATACTAACTTCATAGCCATGATCACGTTTTATCCCGGTCCGTCAAAAGTGTATCCGCAGGTGGCCGATTATGCCGTCGATGCCGTTCGGGAAGGAATTGTGAGCCTGAATCACCGGAGTTCTGCCTTCATGGGTATTGTGGAGCAAACGATTCGGATGCTTCACGAAAAGCTCGCTATTCCGCCTGATTACCACGCAGCGTTTGTGTCGTCGGCCACCGAGTGCTGGGAAATTGTGGCGCAGTCGCTAACGAAGACCACCAGCCATCATCCGTATACCGGTGCGTTCGGGAAGAAATGGATGGAGTATGCTCACAGGATTAAGCCAGTCGACGAACGTATCGAGGCCGATGTGCTGTGCCTTGTGCAGAACGAAACCTCCAACGGAACCCAGGTGCGGATGGATGCTCTCGCTACGTATCGCCAGAATTTTGCGGGGCTGATTGCCGTCGATGCCGTATCGTCGATGGCGGGGATTGCGTTCGACTGGTCGCTGGCGGATGTGTGGTTTGCGTCGGTGCAGAAGTGCTTTGGCCTTCCGGCTGGACTAGCCGTGCTGATTTATTCGCCAGCGGCTCTGCAACGGGCGCAGGAGATTGGTGAAAATGCGCATTACAACAGTTTACTTTTCATCCACGAGAATTTCGCCAAGTTTCAGACGCCCTATACGCCCAACGGCCTCGGTATCTACCTGATGATGCGGGTACTCCAGCAGGTTCCGGGGATTCAGGAAGTTGATGCCATTACCCGAAATCGAGCGGCTGACTGGTATGCTTTTTTCGAACAGAAAATGGCTCATTCGCCTTTCAGGTTACTCGTCGATGAGCCTACACACCGGTCGGATACGGTCATTGCGATACGTGGTGCTGAAGCTGATATTAAAGCGATTAAAGAAGCGGCTCAGCGGGCTGGTATTACGTTGGGTAACGGGTACGGAGACTGGAAAAACACCACCTTCCGAATCGCAAACTTTCCCGCCATCAGGGATGAGGAGATTGAAACCTTAAAACAGTTCCTCGTGTCTTTCTAGGATAGAAACAACACGTATTACCCCACCATGTTCAATTTAAAAGAAGTTATTTCGGTAACCCTGATTCTGTTTTCGGTCATCGATGTAATCGGCTCCTTGCCGGTAATCATCGATCTGCGCAAGAAAGTAGGTAAGATTGAATCGGAACGGGCCACACTGGCTTCCGGCCTTCTGATGGTTTCGTTTTTGTTTGTCGGCGAGCGAATCTTGAAGCTGTTTGGCGTCGATGTAGCTTCATTTGCCGTAGCAGGAGCCCTGATTATCTTTCTGATCGGCCTCGAAATGATCTTAGGACGGACAATCTTTAAATCGGAAGTTGACACGGGTGGCGCCACGCATATCGTTCCCATTGCTTTTCCGCTCATTGCCGGAGCCGGTACGTTAACGACTCTGATATCGCTGCGGGCTGAGTACCAAATTCTGAATATCGTTATAGGTATTGTCATCAACCTCATGCTGATTTATATTGTCCTGAAATCGTCTGAATGGCTGGAAACACGGCTTGGGCCAGGCGGTCTGGCGGTGTTACGTAAGATGTTCGGCATTATTCTGCTGGCAATCGCCATTAAATTGTTTAAGACTAATCTGATTGCCGATTTTTAGCCGGGCGATTAACCGTCAGGTTATCTTTGCTGAACGTATGCATTTATTTTATCAGCCCGAACCGGTTCAGCATCTCTCCGAAGACGATTCGCGCCATGCGGTCAAGACCCTGCGTTTGAGCGTAGGTGAGCCGATTGCAGTTACCAATGGACACGGAAACCGTTATTCCGCCGTTATTACGCAGGCGGATGTTCGCCGGTGCGCGTTTCGAATTACTGATACCGAAACCACACCCGCCCGACCATTTGCGATTCAGATTTGCGTAGCCCCCACGAAGAATATCGACCGGATTGAGTGGTTTGTTGAAAAGGCCGTGGAGATCGGTATCGAGCGAATCAGTTTCTTTTTTGGTCAGCATTCCGAACGGCGGGTGCTCAGGCTGGAACGTCTGGAGAAGATCGCCATTGCCGCCATGAAACAATCGTTACAGTCGTATCTGCCCCGGCTGGATGAGGCTGTTTCGTTCGCCGACGTATTGAAAACAGCAGACGGTGAGCAGCGGTTTATGGCGCATCTGCCCGCCAACCAGCAGCCCGACCATTTGGCGAAATGGGCGGCAACAGGCGGAACCTATACGGTATTGATTGGTCCCGAAGGCGATTTTGCCGAATTGGAAATTCAACAGGCCATTGCCGCCGGGTTTCAACTGGTAACGCTGGGTACAAACCGCTTACGAACTGAAACGGCGGCTTTAACCGCCTGTCAACTTTTAAATTTTATAAACGCATGAAACGGTTGTTAATTACGCTGGGCCTGATGTGCGCTACGTTATCGCTTACCTATGGGCAGTACGCCTACAAAATTGCCAAGCTTAAATACAACGGTGGGGGAGACTGGTACGCCAATAAAACGTCGCTGCCAAACCTGATCAAGTTTGCCAATTCGAATCTGCGCATGAACATCTTCCCCGAAGAAGATATTGTAGAGCCTGGTAGCCCGGATATTTTTGGCTACCCATTCGTGCACATGACGGGGCACGGCAATGTAACGTTCAGCGATGGCGAAGTGCAGAATATGCGTCGGTATCTGATGGCCGGTGGCTTCCTGCACATCGACGATAACTACGGTCTTGACAAATTTATCCGGCGCGAGATGAAGAAGGTGTTTCCCGAATTGAACTTCGTAGAATTACCCTTCAATCATCCCGTTTATCAGCAGAAATTCAAGTTTGCGAGTGGACTCCCCAAAATTCATGAACACGATGGGAAGGCTCCCCAGGGGTTCGGTTTAATCTACCAGGGCCGCTTGATCTGTTTCTATAGTTTTGAGTGTGATCTGGGAAATGGCTGGGAAGATCAGAGCGTTTATAATGACCCCGAGCCCGTGCGTCAGCAGGCTTTACGCATGGGCGCTAACCTGTTGCAGTACGCAACTACCACAAATTAATTAGCTTATTATTCGTAATCAGCAAGCCAAAACGGTTTAAAAATCGTTAGTTTTGTAGGAGTGATAATAGTGTATCAGTCGTTTACCTTTTAATCAAGCGATATTGTGATTGTACTGGCCGCATTCATTGGACATTGGTATCTGTCCCTGTTCTGCCAAACGTTTTTTCTTCACCGCTATTCAGCCCACAAAATGTTCGCGATGAGCAAATTCTGGGAGCGGTTCTTTTATGCCCTTACGTATATTTCTCAGGGCTCTTCTTACTTAAGCCCACGCGCTTATGCGGTGCTGCACCGGATGCACCACGCGTTTAGCGACACCCCCCGAGATCCGCACTCTCCGCATCACACCAAGAACATATTCACGATGATGTGGCAGACAAAAAATATTTACAACGCGGTGCTGCACCGCAAACAGCCGATTGAGCGTCAGTTCGACCGGAACTACCCTGAGTGGAGCCTGATCGAAAAAGTAGGAGATTCGTGGGTTTCACGGGCCGGCTGGGGTGTTCTGTATAGCGTGTTTTACATCTTTGCGTTCTTCTACCTGGATATGCACTGGGCGTTCTTCTTCCTGCTGCCCGTACATTTCGTAATGGGACCGGTACACGGAGCGATTATCAACTGGAGTGGTCACAAATACGGCTATTCGAACTTCGATAACCACGATCAATCGAAAAATTCGCTGATTCTGGACGTAGTAATGATGGGTGAACTGTTCCAGAACAACCACCACAAGCGTCCAAACTCAGCAAACTTCGGTGCAAAATGGTTTGAATTCGATCCTACCTACCCACTGATCGGTGTTCTGCATAAACTGCACATCGTTCGCCTGAGACCTTCGGCTGAAAGCAAAAAAGCACAGCAGGAAGTTGGGCACGACCGACTCATTGAGGAACGGGAAGTTGAAGCGTAATCAACTTGTTTAGTAACAAAAAAGGTCCGGATGCAGCATCCGGACCTTTTTTGTTTTTAGCTTTATAAGCACAGGTTGGATCTGTGTTACGTTACAATAGAATCGACGCTATATCCTGCCAGGACTTAACCCGCTGAAAAGTCTTATCATCGCGGTTATGTAAGGCATCGAACAGCAGGCCCTGACCCTGAAAGGTGTGCAGATTGCGGGGTAGGTCATCAATCAGATAGGCGGTATTCAGCACACTTTTATCACCCAGGAAAATGTAGTTGTGCCAGGAGATGGCGGGAAAGTGCTCCTGAAGCCAATCCCATTTCTCCCGTAACGAATTCGGGAACTCCTGAGCCGCTGAGGCAATGAATACCTCGTATTTCGTCATCAGGTCAGTAATAACGTCCTGCGCCCCTTCCATGACCGGAATGTCGCGAAAAAAGCCCGGCTCGTACACCCGGTTCGACAGAGCCCGGTACTCGTGTTCGTCGAACAATTCGTGAAACGACTTTTCTTTTAACTCTTCTAACGTATACCGGGGCATTTCACCTTCCAGGTACAGTTTCACAAACTTAGCGTGGGTATCGGCCATGACATCATCCATGTCGATGGCAATTCGTTCTCTCATGTTGTATGAACCGCACAGGCGGCCCTGCTGGATTGTACTGAGGTTTGCTGATTAAGTTGATTGCCTTCGGCATTTGATAAAATCAGTTCTATCAGCAAAAATCAGCTTAATCCCGCAGGGCCGCCTGTGCGGTTTAGATTAGGTTTCTGTTTATATCAAATTGCTCCAGGTAATCGGAAACGCGCTTCACAAACTGACCGCCCAGCGAACCGTCAACGACGCGGTGGTCGTACGAGTGCGACAGGAACATAAGCTGCCGAATGCCGATCAGGTCGCCTTGTGGCGTTTCGATGACGGCAGGTTTCTTCACAATAGCGCCGAATGCCATAATGGCAACCTGCGGTTGGACAATAATCGGCGTACCCATCAGATTGCCAAAGGTGCCAATGTTCGAGATGGTATACGTACCACCGGCCAGATCGTCGGCGGCAAGCTTGTTTTCGCGCGCTCGTTTGGTCAGATCATTCACTTTTTTGGTTAATCCAACGAGGTTATACTGGTCGGCGTTATGAATAACCGGCACAATTAGGTTGCCATTCGGCAAAGCCACCGCCATGCCGATATTAACCGCTTTTTTCACCAGAATAGCATCGCCATCAACCGATACGTTGATCATCGGAAAATCCTTGATGGCCTTCACCACCGCTTCGACCAGTAGAGGAGTATAAGTCAGGTTTTCGCCAGTCTGCTGTTTGAACTGGTCCTTCATACGCGTACGCCACTGCACAATCGGCGTCATGTCGGCTTCGACAAAGGAGCTGACGTGCGGTGAAATCTGCTTCGACTCGACCATACGCTGAGCGATCATCTTGCGCATCCGATCCATCTGAATAATGTCGGATTGACCATTCACAGAGCCGTTGGATTTGCCATTGGACGCTGCTGGCTGCGTAGGCGTAATGGCTTGTTCTGTAGACGGGGCCGGTTGCTGAACGGGGGCTGATTTTGACAATTCGCCTTCGGTCCGGCCGATCACGTACGCTAAAATGTCTTTCTTGGTTACCCGATTGTCAGCACCCGAACCCGGAATTCGATCCAGCTCATCGCGGGTTACGCCTTCTTCTTTGGCGATGTTCAGCACGAGTGGAGAGTAGAAGCGACCGGCAAACGCCGATGCATCGGCGACCTGTGCTAAGGTTGAACGGGTACTCATGGCCGAGATGCTCGCTTCCAGGTCCTGGGCGACCTGTACTTCTTCCGACTGAGGCTCTGCGGTTTCAGCGGGGACATTGGCTACGTCACCCACGCCTACCGGTGTCTGATCGGCATCTGGGGTTTCGCTGGTTGGCTGCGGGGCTTCATCTCCGGCGGTTACGTCGGTTTCGATCCGGGCGATAGGCGCACCCACGGCTACTACGTCGCCATCCTTTACTAGGATTTCTTTCAGAATCCCGTTCTGAGGAGCTGGCACTTCGGTGTCTACTTTATCGGTAGCTACCTCCAGTACGGATTCATCTACTTCGATCCGGTCACCGGGCTGCTTAAGCCACGTAATAACCGTACATTCCATTATACTCTCGCCCATTTTGGGCATTACCATGTCGATGAGGGCCATTTGTTTAAGAAATTAGCGGCTAGCATTCAGGTGTGAGATGTCCCTGGTATAAAAACGTTTGGGGGTACCTCCCTGTCTAATCGCGTCTGTCTATTGATTAATGAGTTCTTCCCGCAGCAAGTTGAGCAGGTACGTTGTAGTAAGCTGAATGTTCTGATCACGATACTGGCCGAGTTTGAGCAAACGAGTAACCGTACGCTGGTTGGTGGCACAGGCAATCCAGATTGTACCAACTGGTTTGTCGGGCGTACCGCCATCCGGTCCGGCAATGCCACTGGTTGCGATACCGACATCGGTACCGAGGGCGTTCCGAACGCCCTCGGCCATCTGGCGAATCGTTTCTTCGCTGACGGCCCCAAATTGTTCCAGCGTCGTAGGCTGTACACCAAGTTGATTGACCTTTATGCGATTGCTATAGCTTACAATGCTGCCCCAGAAGTAGGCCGATGAGCCTGGAACGCTGGTGATCCGTGAAGCAACGTAGCCACCCGTGCAGCTTTCTGCCGTAGCCAAGGTTAACTTCCTGGCGGTTAAAAGCTGCCCCACAACTGTTTCCAGTTCGTCGTTGTCATACCCAAATACGTGCGGTGAGATGAGGGGTAGGACGCGCTGAACCTGCTCATCCAAATCACGATCAAGTACAGCCTCATCGTCGCCAGTTGTGGTCAGACGTAATTTTACACCGCCGAAACTAGGTAAATACGCTAACCGAATGTGGCTTGGTAAGGCGTCTTCCCAGGCCTCAATCCGTTCGGCTAAAAAGGATTCGCCGATACCAACCGTGCGAATGATTTTATGCTTAATAACCGGCGTCTCAAAATGTTCGGTCAGCTTAGGCAAAACCCGGTTGGCCATGAGATTCTTCATCTCGAAGGGCACACCGGGAAGCGAGACGTAAACTCGCCCGCGAGCGTCGCCCCGGTCGTGTTCAAACCACATACCGGGAGCTGTTCCCCAGTCATTCTGGAGATAAACGGCGTTGGCTGGTAAGTCGGCCTGCCCCCGGTTCAGATCGGTCATTTCGCGGCCCCGTTTGGTAAAGAAGCCGGTTACCAGCGCTAGCGCCTGTTCGTTGCGCACCAGATCTACGCCAAAATAAGTACACAGCGTTTTCTTGGTAATGTCGTCTTTGGTTGGCCCTAATCCACCGGTTATGATAATGACATCCGCCCGTTGATGAGCTTCGTGCAGGACGGCTAAGATCGCGTCGGCCTGATCGCCAACCGACGATTTACGAACCGTACGGATGCCAATGTTGGTCAATTCAGTGCCAATCCACTGGGTGTTGGTGTCGGTTATTTGACCGAATAATATTTCGTCGCCGATGGTAATTACTTCGGCCCGGATGGTATTGAGCATAAGATTCTTGAATAATGCTGATGAATTGTGATTTCGCTTGAATGATATTCGATTAGTAATCAGAGTGTTAAAAAATTATTTTCGGCGCTCACTTTACATCAGTCATTAGTTGTGGTCAAAAGTACAAAAAACGATTTAGTCATTTTGGCCGTTAGCTAGTCATCAACCTGAAAGCAAAAATGAAGAAGAAAGTTTTAACCGCTGCCCTGGTAATCATAGCCACTACGTTACAAGCGCAGGATACAACCCGGCAACAATCGTCGGGGGGCGGATTATTCGGAAAAATATTAGACGCCATCTCACAGCCGTCGGGTGGTTCGGTCGGTGGGCTGAGCGGCAGCGAAATCGCGTCGGGTCTGCGCGAGGCTTTGCGGGTCGGCATCAGCAAAGGAGCTGACCAGGCATCGGCAACCAATGGATTTTTCAAAAATCCGTTGCTGCGGATCGCCTTTCCGCCGGAAGCTCAGAAAGTTGCCGCCCGGCTTCGTCAGATTGGCTTCGGGCCCCAGGTCGATAAATTCGAGTTGTCCTTAAACCGGGCGGCTGAGGATGCGGCTAAAGTTGCTAAGCCAGTCTTTATCAAGGCCATTACGTCCATGAGTATTCAGGACGCCGTTGGTATTCTGCGCGGGTCAGACGATGCTGCTACGCAGTACCTGCGCCGGACTTCGGGGCAGCAATTGGTGACCGAGTTTACGCCAATTATCGACAGTACGTTAAAGAAAAACAACGCTACCCGCTATTACAGCGATCTGGTGAACATATATAACAAAATTCCGCTGGTACAGCCGGTCAACTCCAACCTGACCCAGTATGCTACCAACAAAGCGGTAGATGGTCTGTTTGTGCTCGTAGCTCAGGAAGAGAAACGCATTCGGGAGAACCCGGCGGCTCGGGTAACGGATCTGCTAAAGCGCGTATTCAGCAAACAGTAGCCGCCCGTCTTCCGAAGGTTTAGAAGCTATATGAATTAGCCGAACCTTCGGAAGCCGAGGGCTTTTCAACGGCCGGGGTAACTACCCTTCCATGTACGCGTCGTTGTTGATATAGTCGAGCTTGTTACTCCAGACAAGAGCGATCTGCGTAGCACGCTGCTTCACCTGTTCAGCCATGTCGCCGGTAAAGTTTTCGTTGACTGTTGCAGTAAACAACTCCAGCCAGCGCCGGAAATGATCGATGGTCAGCGTTTGCTGCTGATTGACAATCAGATGCGGCCGAAACGGATGCCCGTGGTAGACATTCGTACCAAAGATCAGGTTTTCCCAGAATGCATACATCTTCGGCAAATGCGCCGACCAGTCAACCTGCGCTACGTCCGTAAAAATGGGGCCAATCAGCGGGTCAACCTGCACCTTGGCGTAAAAGGAATCTACCAATAGGCGGACAGTTTCCGGCGAATCCAATAGTTTCTTAGTCATAGCGTAATTCGCAGTCCGTTACGTTTATACACATCTGCTTTTATTCGTTAACGCCACCAATTTATCCTTTCGTTCAACAACTGCGTCGGCTGATTCAGGATTGGCACGTAACGTGCATTGATGCTGGCAGGCCATACCGGCGAATTTACGGCTGCGTAAGCAGTTAGAAAATGACTTCGGTCAGTTAGCGGCCCAAAGATGTCGCGAATCAACAGATTTACGGGACGTAACAACCGGCTTTCGGCACACGCTACGTATTTTTGTGATTATGAAAAAATCAGACATCCATTTTTCGGTCGAGTTAGACAACCAAAATATTCCGGATAAGATCTATTGGGATGCTACGGACAATCCCAACGAAGGCCTCAGCGATACACGCGCCATCGCCATTGCCCTGTGGGATCATTACCACAACAGCACCCTGAAAATTGATCTCTGGACCAAGGATATGGAAGTGGTAGACATGAAGCGCTTCCTGATCGAGATGATGAGTGGCATTGCTGATACGGCTATTAACGCAACTGGCGATAAAAAGATGGCGGCCGATATTGAAAATACGTGCCGGGTCTTGAGTAAGCGCCTGGAAGAAGAGATTAACGAGCAGAAAAAGCAACAGTAACAGACGCTGAACAGCATAGCCTTCGTTAGTTAGCTGATCGATTTGATATGAGAAAAATTATTCTGTTCGTATTGCTGTCCACGGCAGCGTTGGCCCAGAAAGCCGGTATTCAATTCCGTGAAGGCGCAGTCGAGAAAGTGTTTCAGGAAGCCCGGCGGACGGGAAAGCCGGTTTTTATTGAAATTTTTTCGCCGACCTGCCACGTTTGCCAGAGCTTCATGCCCACCTTAGCCGACGCACGGGTTGGCAAGTTTTACAACAGCAAGTTCATCAGCACGAAGCTCGACATTGGCCTGCCATCCACGCGTGCTTTTCTGGACAGCCGACGTTTGTTTGTGCCGTCGCTGCCTTTGTTTTTGTATTTCGATCCGCAGCAAAATCTAGTGCACTTCGCCATGAGTAATAACTCAACGGATGAGGTGATTCGACACGGCACCAACGCCTTAAATCCGCAAATGCGCAGCCAGACCATGAAGTCGCGGTATCAGCAGGGCGAGCGGTCGTCCAACTTCCTGATCGACTATGCCATGTACGGGCGTGTTACCAAAGACACCGCTGCGAACATTGCCGCTATGAATGACTACGCGCGCCAGCAGTCGCCCGCTACGTTTGCGAACCAAACGAACTGGTTAGCCTTGCAGAAGATCGTTCTGGATTATGAGAATCCCTTGTTTCAATACATGCTCAGTCATCTGGATACGTATCGGAAAGCATACGGAGCGCAGCCAAGCCAGCAGGTAGCCGAAAACATCCTGATGTCGTCGCTGTACAGCAGCCGCGGTGCTCAGTATCCTGCGGCAAAAATTATCCAGATTCGTCAGGATTTAACAAAAATCGGAATCGATGCTCGGGTAGCCGCTAATCGCACGTTACTGCCAGAGGTGAATGCCTATTTTCGGGCTCGCCAGACCGCTAAGGCCGTTGAGCGAATGGACAGTCAGACTAGTTCGAACCAGTTCTCTGTGCCTGAGTACATTTATATATCGCGGCTTTTCAACAGAAGCAGTCCGGACGCGGTCGATGCGCCGACGGTAGTGAAATGGGTGAACAAAGCGCTCGCTCTGAAACCATCCCCCAAAGAACAGGCTGATTTATACGCTGAACTGGCTACCGCCTATCGCCGTAGCGGCAAAGCCGATGATGCCCAAAAAGCCGCTCAGAAGTCGAAAGAGCTGGCGCAGGCGGGACGATAAGGCTAGTTATATATTAAAGGGTTGTAATCTTATATAGTTGGCTCATTACCAGTTTACTAGATGAAATTACAACCCTTTGCTGTGTAACTACTTCTGATATACTGGTCGGGTAAAGGGGGGCTGGCGAAGGAGATGGAACGAGTTCTCGTCGCCGAGCGAAACCGCTCTCCGCAGATCGCTTTCCGCCTGTGGTAGCTGCCGAACCTGAATCCGGGCGAGTGCCCGCCAGCGGTACGCGTCGGGCTGTTCATCCCGAAAATGCCAGACCGCCTTATCAAACTCCCGAAAGGCGTTCTGAAATTCTTCAGTTTTATAATAAGCAATGCCCCGGTCGAGGTAGCAATCCGCTAACGTATTATCGCGGTTAACGGCCTGGGTCAAGTCGTACAGGGCGGAATAATAGTTCTCCTGAGCGAGCTGACATTTGCCCCGATAGGCGTAGGCGATTGCTGATTTAGGATATTGTCGAACGGCCTCATCAAAATAACGATGCGCTTCAAAGAAGTTGCGCTTCTGCACTAGGTCGATTCCTTTTCGAAACCGATTCCGGTCTTTATCGGCCGGCGTATCATGATCCGTAAAAAAATAGCGAATGGTCAGATATAGTACGAAAAGCAGACCCAACAGCGCGACTTCCATAACCCAGTCTGGTTTTTACACCCTGCAAAATTACAATTTTTTAAGGCTTTTTTGGCAAACGACGCTTAGATAAGTTGGGCGCGTACAGCCTTGGGCAACCCGTTTCTGACCAGTTCATAGGAGTGGTCAATCCAGGTCTGCACATCGCTTTGTCGAACGCTTCCATCCAGCGTTATTGTATTCCAGTGCGTTTTGTTCATGTGAAAGCCGGGTGTGACGGCCGCGTATTCCTCGCGGAGCTGCGTAGCCCGTTCAGGATCACATTTTAGATTCATTGTTGTGGGTCGGCTCTCGGTATCCAGCAAGGCAAAGATCTTCCCACCAACTTTAAAGACCAGTGTCGACTCGCCAAACGGAAACGATTCGGTTACGCCGGACCTGGCTAAGCAATAGTCACGCAGAGTTTCAGGATTCATGGCAATCTATTCTGGTCATTGAGTAGTCATTTGTTGTAAACCACCGGAGAATGATAGTCAACCACCAATGACTACTCAATGACTATACATCTACCGCGTGCAGGCTCGAAAAATCATAACGCATACGCAGAACAAAAACATGACAATCGAAATCCGGTTGATGCCGTGCATCATGCGCAGGTTCACGCTTGTCGGATGATTTGGGTCAGGTTTGCGGAACACACGGAGGAAATACGCAAAAACAGGCCCTATTTTAAGATAATCTAAGATGCGGTTCATAGATGGTACGGGCAGGAGTCATAGAATACGAGTGGTACTGGTCCTGTCCTGATTAGCTAACAAAAATTAGGGGCTGTTCAATCAAAATGTTTCAACTTTTTCGGGCTCAATCCACCGATTATCTTCCCGAATCAGCTCAATCAGTTCATCGACGGCCCGACCCGCCGGAACCGATTTCTTGATTACCTGCTGACCCCGGTACAGTGCAATCTTATCACGGCCGATACCGACATATCCATAATCGGCGTCCGCCATCTCGCCGGGGCCGTTTACAATACAGCCCATAATACCAATCTTGACTCCTTTCAGGTGATCCGTACGCTGGCGGATCATAGCCGTCGTCTCCTGTAAGTCGAAGAGGGTTCGACCGCAGGATGGGCATGAGATGTATTCCGTTTTGGTTATGCGAGTGCGGGCGGCTTGCAAAATGCCAAAGGCCAGACCGTTCAGCCGTTTCAGGCTAGCTGTTTCGCCAAATGCCGAGAGCATAACGCCATCCCCTAATCCATCGATCAGCAGGCCTCCCAGGTCCGTAGCGGCATACAGCGGCTCGTCTTCCTCAGGCACCTCCGGATAGCCACGCTGAATGACAACCGGCGCGGTAACGCCCTGATTAATCAATTCTACAAACAGCCGACGTAGTTCGGGCATGGCGTGGGCATTGGTCGTACCGACGAGCAGAACAACCGTTCGGTCGATGCGTACTAACTCGATCAATTCACCTGATAGCTCACTCAGCGACAGCCGCACAAAATTCAGCCGCGCGTGCAGCTGAACGGACTGCGAACGAGCCGAGGTAAATTCAGTGACTGTTAATAAGGGGAATGCATTTGTCTGGTCTCTAACGGTTTGCCAGGCTGCATAATCCAGAATTTCTTTCAGACCATTAGGCAGCATAAACTGCGCTGGGTGCTGACCAGTATAGATATAGTCCGCCCCCAGATCATTCATCCGCCACTTATCGGGTACGGGCAGATAAAAATGCCCGATTGGCTGCAAGATGTCGTGTTCAATGACGCGCAGTTTACTGTAGTCAGCGATGACGCGTGGTACGTTCTGAGCGCCAAAATTGGCTACCTCGTGCGTTGCCCGACGTGTGTACTGGAATGGATCAATCGGGTAAGTCGTTACGGGGGGAATGGGCTGGCTTTGGGCGGCCCGGTTTGTGTATCGATCAATCAACGCCTTTGCTACGGGCGCTTCCCGTTCGGGTTCTTCCGTCAACGAAACCCGTACCGTATCGCCGATGCCGTCTTCGAGCAACGTACCGATACCCAGCGCTGATTTAATCCGGCCATCTTCAGCCTCACCGGCTTCGGTAACGCCCAGGTGTAACGGGTAAGGTTTGAGCCTTTCTTCGTCGAGTCGCTGAACCAGCAGCCGGTACGCCTGCACCATCACCTGCGGGTTGCTGGACTTCATCGACAACACAATGTTATAGTAATGCTCATCTTCACAGATCCGCAGAAATTCCAGCGCCGATTCCACCATGCCCACGGGCGTATCGCCATAACGACTCAGAATCCGGTCCGACAGCGAACCGTGGTTAGTGCCGATGCGCATGGCCGTACCGTATTCTTTGCAGATACGTACCAGGGGCAAAAACTTGTCCCGAATCCGTTCGAGTTCGGCGGCATAGGCCGTGTCCGAATAGTCGATGAACTCAAAGCGTTTGCGATCGGCGTAGTTGCCGGGGTTAATGCGAACCTTTTCCACGATACGGGCCGCCAGCTCAGCCGCATTGGGCGTAAAGTGAATATCCGCAACCAATGGCGTTGTATAACCCCGCACCCGCAGTTCCTTGCGAATGTTTTCGAGGTTCTGGGCTTCCTTCACACTCGGAGCCGTAATCCGAACGTATTCACAACCGGCTTCGATCATCCGGATTGTCTGTTCAACGGAACCGGCCGTATCCATTGTATCGACGGTTGTCATCGATTGAACGCGAATCGGGTAGTCGGACCCCATCGGTACGTCGCCGATCGTTACCGGAATGGTTTTCCTACGAACGTATTGCGTTAGGGAGGACGTATAAAGAACAGGTGGTTCTGGCGTATTAGTCAACGCCGAGATAGAAGGAGTAAGCAACGAATCAAACATACAAATGTCGGCAGAGCCGTTTGGTACGGACGGTTGTCATAAGCAAAGATACGGAAAAACCGCTTCTTCTATTGACTGTCCGTGTGAAAGGAAAACGTTAGGGTTGAACGAAATGTTCGCCTGTTGCGGCCGGGCTATATCGGTCGCGTATTCGTTTATTGACTAACTCAATAGTACGTAGCTGAACCCGGCCGACGTGTAATCGAATGCCGTACGTAAACGTTAATGCTGCCAGCGACCCCCAGAACAAAGGCGTATTGAGCGTTGCCGAATTGCCATTCGTGCGCCGGATACCATACACCAGTAAAGACGATGTCAGACAGCTGGCACCGAAGCTCCCAATAAGGCCCGCAATGGAACTTACTTGTCGGGCGTATTGAAAACCGTCTTTAACATCGTTGTCATGCAGCCGATCCGCCAGTTGTGTCAATTGCCAGGCTGGATAGACCCGGATTCCTCGATAAATGTAGTGATTACTGAAGCCATGTCGCGAGATGGCTACCGTATCGGCCCTCGATAGAACAGCCGCTTCGTTTGGCGCGGAAAAATAAGGTGCGTCGAACGTAGTGCTGGCCTGACTCCGCACGAACGTATTGTACGCAGCTACGGCCCGTTGGTATTACCGTTTCATATGACCGTGTGGAATAACGCTTGCATAGACGAATCCGAGGCCGGATAGTAATAACGCTCCACTTCGTTCAAGTAAGTAACGGGGAATCAAAAAACCAGCCGCTGTCATTGAGGTCCCCGCTGCGTGAAGGCCAATCTGATTGGCCTTGGCTAGCCGCCCGCGCCGGACAAACGGTTGTACCGTCGAATCGGGTGTGGTACGTAACAAGGGTGCCAGTTGCGCGTCGGAAAGATGGTTGGCGTAATGGAAACTATACTCCCGCAACACAGAGAGAAGGTGCCGTCGGGGGATCAGGTGAATGGTATCGGTTAAGGTTAACGAATCATATTGAGCAGGAGGGGGAGTTTGAGCACTCAACACCGGTGAGCTTAGCAATATCGAAAGGAAAATAACCCAAAACCGCTTCATCTGTAGTACGCTGGCTAATTGAAAGACGCGTAATGAAGGGAAGGTGCGTAAAAACAATAGGTTTTAAAATCGGTTGTTGTCTCTACATTAATTTCTGGATTTGTCCGGAAGCTCTGTGCAAACAACCTGTCATTTACTCAAACAAATGAACGTTATGAAAACCAAGATAATCAGCGCTTTTGCTTTTATATTATTGATCACAGCAGGCGCATACGCCCAGGATACGACGTCGGCCATGACTAAGAAGGAGATTCGTCGTCAGGAACGCGCCGAACGTAAAGCGAAGGTAAAGTCCGATTTGAAAAATGCCGGTCAGCACGTTGGTGACGCTGCCAGTGAGCTTGGTCAGGGAGCCAAAGAAAACGCTAAAGAAGCAGGACAGGCCATCAGCACGGGCGCTAAGAAAGCGGGTGCCGCTATTGACCGGGGAGTAGACAAAGCGGGTAATGCCATTCAGAGTGAAGCCGACCGAATAAAGGCCAGACGTGATTCGGTTCGGGCGGCTAAACGGGATACCTTGTAGTGCTCTGCGCAGGTCAGATAGTAAGCACAGAAACTCACCAAAAACTAAAAAAGGACGCTCTTGAGCGTCCTTTTTTAGTTAAGTTTTGTCTCAATCTTCGGGTATTTTCCCCGCCAGTGCTTCCAGCGTTTGTGCGACCAAAGCCAGTCGGAGGGGTGCTTACGAATTGTTTCTTCCAGCAAATCGCGATAGCGCTCCAAAATGTATCCGGGAGGAGAATCCGTGTAGGGGGGCGTCCCGATGGGTGTAAAGGTAACTACGTAACGGCCGCGGTTTACTCTGGCTAATTCCGTATAAAATACCGCCAGTTTACGGCTGCGGGCCAACCGCTCAGAGCCGGGATAGAAAGGCGTATCCTGGTGAAGAAAGTCAATCCAGTAAGCCTGTTCCGGTACGTCCGGAACCTGATCGGCAACGAGCGCAATGATCCGGGGACTATTCTTCTGAGCGGCCATCCGGCGGGGCAAGGTGTGCATAGGCACGGGAACAGCCCCGAAGCTGGCACGTACTGATCGCATCAGTTCTTCAAAAAAAGGATTATTTAACGGCTTATAGATGCTATCGGTGGGCATACCGTGCAAAACCGACGCGGACGGAACCCACTCCCAGTTACTGGAATGTGAAGCCATCCCGATAACTGCCCGGCCTGCATCTAGTTCTGCTTTC
The DNA here is from genome assembly GCF_054778895.1 of Spirosoma fluminis. Taxonomy (NCBI): domain Bacteria; kingdom Pseudomonadati; phylum Bacteroidota; class Cytophagia; order Cytophagales; family Cytophagaceae; genus Spirosoma; species Spirosoma fluminis. Next base: position 90,227 of record NZ_BAAGZD010000041.1, on the reverse strand, counting down.
ACCAGTTCTGGATTCGTAAATTGAACGCGCTCCCGCAATTCTTGAGCTGATAGACTAGGCATCTTTATCGTTTCGACCAGCAGATCTGTCAGGTTGCGGTAGAAGCCCTTTGCAATCTGGTTGAGTTCTGAAGCCGACTTCTCCGGGAAGGAACGAGTTAAGTTGCTGAATACGACCGTACGGCGGTAGCGGATGAGGTAAAACAACAAAAAGTACAAGAAGTCGGCAACCCCATATAATATAGGGAGAGGCAGACGCGACAGCAAACGAAAAAAAATCATTCAATAATAAACAGATTATCGCTGTAGTAAAACCGTGATTTTACTACAGCGATACCTAATAATTAAAAATATGAAAAATCAGTTGGTGGTATTGATTTTTTGCTTTACTTGTGAACGGATACGATTAGATTATTGGAAAAGTACCAAGTAACGCCTTCGTCAACAGAATTGCTCATTGAACTCCATTATTTGCCTTGTCTGGATTACGTGTCAGGGTTAATTCAGTTCGAGCGGGTACAGATTGAAGCTCATGAGCATTACCAGAAGCAAAGTTACAGAAATCGCTGCTACGTACTGACGGCAAATAAAGTTGATATGCTGACGGTGCCGGTGCAGCAGGGAACGCGACACCAATTTGTACGCGATCTTCGGGTGGACAATGATCAACGCTGGCAGCTGCACCACTGGCGATGCTTACAGGCAGCTTACGGAAAAGCTCCATTTTTTGAATACTACGCCCCTGATTTTGAGCCGGTATATCATAAAAACTGGACTTTTTTGTTTGATTTAAATCTAGAGCTGCTGACAATTTGTCTGAGATTGGTTCAGGCTACATGCCAGGTAAACCTGACAGATTGCTATACTAAACATCATTCGACCGGTCTATTTGACGCTCGATCGAAGGTAATTCCGCAAAACAGAGCAGAATCGCAGGTATTCCATCACCCTGTGCCTTATGCGCAGAACTTTGGCCCTGATTTTGTAACAAATTTGAGTATTATAGACCTGATGTTCTGCCAGGGACCGGCCGCTTCGGACGTGTTAAAGGCCGGCCTTCAGAAGTGAACAAATCCCTAAAACTCTTCGTTAAGCCAGTATTACGCTTACCTAAGGAGACCCAAAGCGAATGGAAGCAAAATTCTCAAACCGCGTAAAGGAAGTGATCTCGCTAAGCCGGGAAGAAGCCTTACGCTTAGGCCACGACTACATCGGCACGGAACACCTGCTGCTGGGTATGATACGTGAGGGTGAGGGTGTGGCTGTCGGGCTGCTGAAAAAACTCGGCATCTCACTCGACGAACTCCGGGTCACCATCGAGCAGGCAACGAAAGGAACCGCTACCAACAATGTGAAGAACCTGGCGAATATTCCGCTGACCCGTCAGTCGGAAAAAACGCTCAAGATCACGTATTTGGAGGCCAAGATTTTCAAGAGCCCTCTCATTGGCACCGAGCACCTTCTGCTGTCGATTCTGCGCGATGAAGATAATGTCGCCACGCAGATTCTGAACAAGTTCAACGTTAATTACGAAGTCATTAAGGAGATGCTGGAATATCAATCTTCGGGAAGTCGTCCGGTGATGGGTCCCGAAACCGATGATGATGACAACGACCGGGGTATGTTTGGCGGTAGTGGTAGCTCTGGCTCGGGTAAAGACCCGAAAGGCTCCGAAAAATCGCGGACCCCTGTGTTGGACAATTTCGGCCGTGATCTGACCAAGCTCGCTGAAGTTGGCAAACTCGACCCAATCGTTGGTCGCGAAAAAGAAATTGAACGCGTTGCTCAGATCCTGAGCCGCCGGAAGAAAAACAACCCGATCCTGATTGGTGAGCCGGGCGTTGGTAAAACCGCCATCGCCGAAGGTCTTGCCCTGCGCATTGTGCAGAAGAAAGTATCGCGGGTATTGTTCGGCAAACGCGTAGTTACCCTTGACCTTGCATCGCTCGTTGCTGGCACGAAGTATCGTGGTCAGTTTGAAGAGCGGATGAAAGCGGTCATGAACGAACTGGAAAAATCACCCGAGGTGATTCTGTTCATTGATGAGTTGCACACGATTGTAGGTGCAGGTGGTGCTTCTGGCTCACTTGATGCTTCGAACATGTTCAAACCAGCACTGGCTCGGGGCGACATTCAATGCATCGGTGCAACAACGCTTGACGAATATCGTCAGTACATCGAGAAAGATGGTGCGTTGGCCCGTCGTTTCCAGATGGTGATGGTCGATGCTACGTCAATTGACGAAACCATCGAAATCCTGAACAACATCAAGGATAAGTACGAAGATCACCACCACGTCAACTACACACCGGAAGCGATCGAAGCCGCTGTGAAGTTGTCGGAGCGGTATATTTCGGACCGGTTCCTGCCCGATAAAGCGATTGACGTTCTGGACGAAGTAGGTGCTCGGGTACACATCTCGAACATTACGGTTCCTGAAGATATTCTCAAGCTTGAAGAGCAGATTGAGAATATTAAAAAGGAAAAGAACCAGGTTGTCAAGAGTCAGAAATACGAAGAGGCTGCTCAGCTTCGCGATAAAGAGAAACGTCTGATTGACCAGCTTGACCGCGCGAAGCAGGCCTGGGAAGAAGATACCAAGAAGCGCCGGTACACGGTTAACGAAGAAAGCGTAGCCGAAGTGGTCGCGATGATGACGGGTATCCCAGTCACCAGCGTATCGAACGACGAAGGTAAGAAGCTCGTGAACATGGGCGAGGAGCTGAAAGGCAAGGTTATCGGTCAGGACGCTGCGATTGAGAAGCTGGTGAAAGCGATTCAGCGTACGCGGGTTGGTCTGAAAGATCCGAAGAAACCAATTGGTTCGTTTATCTTCCTCGGTCCAACGGGTGTTGGTAAAACAGAGCTGGCTAAGGTATTGGCTACCTATCTTTTCGATAAAGACGATGCTCTTGTACGGATCGACATGTCGGAGTACATGGAGAAGTTCAGCGTCAGCCGTCTGGTTGGTGCCCCTCCGGGCTACGTCGGTTATGAAGAAGGCGGTCAGCTGACCGAAAAGATTCGTCGGAAACCTTACTCTGTCGTCTTGCTCGACGAGATCGAGAAAGCGCACCCAGATGTGTTTAACATCCTGCTGCAAGTGCTTGACGATGGTATCCTGACCGATGGTCTGGGACGCCGGGTTGACTTCCGGAATACGATTATCATCATGACCTCGAACATTGGGGTACGTGACCTGAAAGACTTCGGGGCTGGTATCGGTTTCGCTACCAAGCGATCGGCCGAAAGCCAGGACGAATTGATGAAGAGTACAATTCAAAGCGCCCTTCGCAAAGCGTTCTCACCAGAGTTCCTCAACCGTCTCGATGACGTGATTGTGTTCAACTCGCTGCTACGTGAAGATATTCACAAGATCATTGACCTGATGCTGGGCAAACTACTCGGCCGCGTAACCAGCCTTGGTTACAAAGTTGAACTGACTGATCCGGCTAAGGACTTCCTGGCCGAAAAAGGATACGACCAGCAGTACGGTGCTCGTCCATTGAGCCGGGCCATCCAGCGTTACCTCGAAGATCCCGTTGCTGAGGAAATTCTAAAAGGTGAATTGAAGGATGGTGACGTGATTCAGGCCGACTACAGTGGTGAAGGCGAAACGCTGACCATCACGGTTCGTAAGCCGGAAGCAGTGGTCGAATAAAGTGACAGATTATAAATAAATAGAAAGGCCGGGCAGCGATGTCCGGCCTTTTTGTTGATGTACTACGTAGTAAGTGTGCTGATGATTAGCGCATGGCCTGAACGTACTCGGCTACTTTATCGGTGTTAATAACATCGACGCCCAGCTTTTTCAGTTGTTTCCAGGCATTTAGCGTATCCGGAATTGCCCAGAACCGAATCGGTTTATTGTCGCTGTGTGCCCGTTTAATGACCCGTTTGAGCTTCTCGCGATCCATGTCTGAAAGCTCGCCGTTGCCATCCCACCTGGAATAAGACCGGAAATTGTCGCTGATCAGCGCTACGCGCTCCAGCGTTTCTTTATCGTAAACTTCGCTGGGACGACCGTCGAATTGCAGAAGTATCGGGTAATCGAGATACGTGTCAATCTTGGGGCGGTTGCCGCTGATAATCACCTGCACGGCTTTGGAATTGGCTGACCGGTTGAAGCAGGTAAGGTTTTGCTGGAGAAGCGTAATCAGCTTTGGGAGCACATCGGCTGGGCTATCTTTTACATCAATGACCAAGTTGAACGTGTAATCCCGATCCGCGCTAACCTTATCTTTATGCTGGGCGAACAGTTTAGCAATCGGTTTTAAATAGAGGGAATCGAGGGTTGGGGCATCCGTCTGGGGCTTATCGTGGGATACGACCAGTTTGCCATCCTGCAACCACACGTCGGCTTCGATAAAATCCGCACGTTGTTCATAAGCCCCGACAAACGGCTGGGCCTGGCTGTAATCGTTGTGGGAGTGTACCTTCTGAGCTGATGCAGCCGAAGCCGTCAGCAAGTAACTCAAGAAGAGAACATAACGAATCTTCATACAAATAGCGAAAAATTGGTGGGCTGAGTGAGCAGAAAGTTAAGCAACAGTCTTGGATTATAGCATGATTAAAGTAGCAGACGAGAAAGAAATTTTAGGGCGTAGTGTGAAGTAACTTCTTACCCAGACGTGTATAATTGCTGTGGGATTTAATCAACATTATGAAAAAATACGTATTGACCGTGATGGGGCTGTTTCTGACTAGCGCTGGTTGGGCACAAACTGAAAAAGGCAATGGTATAATCAGCGGATCTATTTCTGTAGATTACTCGAAAGTGAATAGTAGCGATCGTTCAATTGCACCCGACATCAACTTGACGGCTGGACACTTCTTCACTAATAACTGGTTGACAGGCTTATCGACAACGGTCAATACAACGTTTCTAAAAACAAAACCTGCTGCCTTACCCGGTGAACCTTTCATAAATAACCAGACTGCTAGAGTATCTATTACCCCATTCGTTCGTCGGTATTGGCGGTTCGATCCGGTTCATTTTTTCGCCGGGGCGGGGCTTACCGTTGGTGTGACAGGATCACGGCAGACGGACCTGGTGTTTACTAATGGACAGCCGGTTTTTATTAGCCAGCGCTCGACTGGCGTTTCGGTTAATCCCTATTTTGAGGGCGGGTTAAACTACCTGCTGACGAACAGGCTGGGGCTGCAACTCGTGGCCAGTACTACGTCAATTCCGTTTAGAGTCGCTGGAATAAATGCCGGATTAGTGTATTGGACAGGCCCCGGCCGACGGGCAGATGTGCAACGTGAACAGGCCAATCCACAGACCGACAAAGGACGCTGGTTACTAGAAGGCGGCTTATCTGTAACTAACCAAACAACTAAACAAGATGATACCAGCCCCAGAACAACTGTGCGTCTGGCCAATACTACGTACGCCCTAAATCCTTCAGTCGGATTTTTTATCAAAAAGAATAGCCTGCTGGGTATCAGTGTGCCCGTATCAATCAGTACGTATAAAACGGAACCTGGTGATCAGTCGACCACTAACTGGAACGTAGGCGTATCGCCTTACTATCAGCGCTACTGGTCATCAACGCGCCTAACACCCTACACCCGAATAAATGCCAATTATACGCTGGTGTCGTTTACAACCATTGATGAAAAAGTCAACAGCTTCGGCGCTGGACTTAATTTAGGGCTGGCGTACATGGCCGGGCAACGGTTCATTGTTGAAACCTCGCTGGCTAACGTATCGGTTAACTACCTGACAGGAGGCACGGCCTATGATGCCTGGAACGCCAACATTACGGCGGGGCTGACGGGTAATTTTGCCGTCCGTTACGCCTTTAAGTAAGGTTAGGCCACCTTGCCGTTTGCGGGCAAAGCCTTATTTTTGGCCCTGTTGATAACTAAGTCAGAGAAAGCGTACCCGGCAGTAGTACTGGCGTATTATTCTTTGTACTTATGTTATCCCTTGTTCATTATCTAATCAAAAATGGATTTACTGAAAGGAAAAGTTGCGTTGATTACCGGCGCGTCGCGCGGGATTGGACGGGCCATGGCTCAGAAGTTTGCGCAGGAGGGTGCCGCTGTGGCGTTTACGTATTTATCGAGTGTTGAAAAAGGCCAGGCGCTGGAAGAAGAACTGCGGGCTTTTGGCGGTCAGGTAAAAGGCTACCGATCCGATGCGTCAGACCATAAAGCAGCCGAAGAACTGGTTAATCAGGTAGTCGCTGACTTCGGCAAGCTTGATGTCCTGATCAACAATGCCGGTATTACAAAAGACGGGTTGTTAATGCGGATGTCGGAAGAACAATGGGACACCGTTATTAACGTTAACTTAAAGTCGGTCTTTAACCTTACAAAAGCGGCTATCAAGCCGATGATGAAGGCGAAATCAGGATCAATCATAAACCTTACTTCGGTTGTCGGGATTCGGGGTAACGCAGGACAGGCCAATTACGCAGCTTCAAAAGCCGGTATAATCGGATTTACCAAGTCGGTAGCTCTTGAGTTAGGATCACGTAACGTCCGGTCCAACGCCATTGCCCCCGGATTCATCGAAACCGAAATGACCGGCGAAATAAACGAAAAAGCCGTTGAAGAATGGAAACAGCAGATTCCGATGAAACGGGGCGGCCAACCCGATGAGGTTGCCGACTGCGCCGTTTTTCTGGCTTCCGATCTTTCCCGCTACATTACCGGTCAGGTACTGCAGGTGGATGGCGGTATGTTAACGTAATAATTCTGATTTATGGTTTGGGTTACGGGGTACGGTGGAAGATACGTGCGTCAGCAAATCGTAAGTCGCCTATCGCACTTCGTACATGAATGTTACTTTTCAATCCTCGCCCTGGTGGATTCTGGTGTGCCTGCTGGTAGGGGCCGTATATGCGTTTGCCATGTATCAGCCGCTTCCGAAGTTGGTCGGCGGGGCTACCGTGGGCGGATTTGACCGGCGCACTACGTATGGGTTGGCTGCCTTGCGATTTATTGTCGTGAGTCTGCTCTGCTTTCTCTTGTTGAATCCGCTCATTCGCAGCCTTCGTACCTTTACTGAAAAGCCTAAAGTTGTTCTGGCGGTCGACAACTCCGAGTCGGTGGCAGCCGCTGGTCGACCCGCTCTGAATCGAACGCTGGCGGGGCTGCAGCAGATTCGGCAGCAGCTTGTTGATAAAGGATTGGACGTTTCGGTCCGTACACTCAGCGACACGGTTACCGATGCTGACCTAACCCAGATTCCGTTCACCCGGCGTACCACCGATTTGTCGGGACTGCTGGCCAGTGTTCGCTCAGATTACGAAGGCCGGAACCTAACCGACGTGGTGTTGGTATCCGACGGGATTTTTAATCAGGGACTTTCGCCTACGTTCGGTCAATATCCCTTTGCCGTACAAACGGTCGGGCTGGGCGATACGATTCCGAAGCGGGATATTCAACTGAAAGGAATTACGGTGAACCGCATTGCTTACCTGGGTAATCAATTTCCGGTGCAGGCGGAGGTGGTCAGCAATGGATTCCAGGGTCGAACAGCTACGGTGGTGCTGCGTCAGAATGGGAAAGAGCTTGGTCGGCAGTCGGTGAGCTTTGGTCGGAACGATACGTTTAATCAGCTGACATTCCAGGCAACGGCCACCCAGAAAGGCGTTCAGCATTACGTGGTAGAGGTGCTGCCGCAGCCGGGCGAATTCAGCACCCGTAACAACCGGCAGGATGTTTACCTCGATGTGATTGATGGCAAAGAGAAGGTCTTACTGTTGGCCTTATCGCCCCATCCTGACATAAAAGCGTTACGTAGTATTCTGGAAAAGAACCAGAACTACGAACTGGACATCCGCATCCTGACCGGTACCCCCGCCGAGGCAACCGCATCGGCGGACCGTACACCGGCCGACAAAACGTATGACCTGATTATTCTGCATCAGATTCCCGACAATGGAGGAGTAGGAAATGCCTTGATCCAGCGGTATCTGACCAAAAACACGCCTGTTCTGTTTGTGTTGGGGAACCAGTCGTCGATAGGCCCGTTTAATACGTCGAATTCGGTGATGCAGGTAACGGCTCAGCCCAATCAGAGTGATAAGGTAACGGGCGTGTTTAATCCGGAATTCCGGCAACTTAACCTGGATCAGGAACGGCTGACCCTACTGGCTAAACTGCCGCCAATGCTGGTCCCTTATGGGGAGTTTCGGTTACAGCCGGGCAGCGAAGTGGTGCTGTGGCAGCAGGTTGGCAATGTGCGTACGACCAAGCCGTTGCTGGCTTTGAACGTAACGGGCCCGCGCAAAACCGCCGTACTGGCGGGCGAAGGCCTGTGGGGGTGGCGACTTGAAGAATACGCCCTGACCGATAAGCAGGACGTAGTCGATGAGCTGGTTCAGAAAGTCATTCAGCTTATATCGGTGAAAGAAGACCGGCGTAAACTGCGGGTGTATCCAATCCGGAACGAGTTCGTGGCCGGGGAGAAGGTCATATTTGAAACCGAGCTGTATAATGACATCTATGAGCGGGTGTACGACAAGCCGGTTCGCCTTGAGATCAGCGATGAAAAAGGACTGACCCGAACGTACAACTACACGCCCACGACCACAAATAGCCGCTTCGAAATCAGTCGACTGCCCGAAGGGGCTTACCGGTTCCGGGCCAGCGTTACCGTCAACAACCGGGCTGAACAATCGGCTGGTCAGTTTGTCGTGCGCGACCTGCAACTCGAAGCCCTGAACACAACGGCCGACCACGGTTTGCTCCGGCAACTGGCCCAACAAACGGGAGGGCAGTTTTACGGCCCGAATCGGGTTGACGAGCTAGTCCGTAATCTGACCAGTCAGTCGCGACCCGCCCGTCTGACGAGCAACGAAGAAATGAACGAGATCATCAACTGGCGGTGGCTGTTCTTCGTCGTGCTGACAATGGTGGCTGTCGAGTGGGGCCTGCGTAAATTCTACGGCGGCTACTAGGTTGGTTGATCACTGGCTCCAGCTGGCTTATCTGTTACGTTATACTGGGCAAATCCCCGAACGGATTTGCCCATATTTTTTGAAAGCCTACCAAAGTCCGGGGACTAACTTCTGCCATTGGAGCAACGTTACGTTGTATAACTTCTGCCTGCCACGCAACGGCCACAAGTGGATGGTCTTTTCGGCTAGGTAGCGCTTTTCGGCGGGCAAAGTGTACTTTTGAAAAATCGAAATGCGTTGACTACGTGTTGTACTATACAACCTAATTGATTTATTGACTACGTATGAATATTGGCGATCGAGTTCGGTTGTTACGGGCTAAGGAGCAAGGGGTGATTACCCGCTTCCTGGCCGGAAACATGATAGAAATTGAAATAGAAGACGGCTTTCGAATTCCCGTTATGCAGTCGGAACTGGTGCCGGTTTCGCCGTTAGAGGCTGAGCGGTTACTGAAAACCAGCGCCTACGCCCCGCAGAAGTCAACGATAGCCCCAGCGCAGGCGATCCTGTCGAACCAGGGCGTCTACCTGGCTTTTGTGCCGGTAAACGACCGCGAATACACGCTGCATCTGGTGAACAATACCGACTGGGAATTCCCGTACGTGCTGGGTGAAGAATCGGCCGCGGCAGGAGGGGGCGTACAGTTTGTTGGGCTGCAAAGCGGGGTGCTCAAACCCAAGTCGCAGCAAAAAACGAATGAGCTGTATGTTCACGCTAAGTTTGAAGACTGGCCAACGTTTGTGGTGCAGGGATTATGGTTCAGGTCCGGAAAGGCATCGCTGCGACAACCCCTGGTGAAGCGGTTTAAAGCGCGGGCGGCCACGTTCTTTAAAAACAAAACGTCGGTGCCGGTATTGAACCAGCCGGGTTTCATGACGCAGCTGGATGGGGAAACGACTGATCCGGCCCAGGCAGCTGGGCCAGCCAGCAATCGTCCGGCGCAAGCACGGCCGACCACGATACGTCCTGAAGACCTGAAAGCCGAGATGCTGAAGCCCAAAGCCGAAGCCAGTAGCTTATCGGTGGAACGGCCGTCGGCGGTAGTCGATCTGCACATCGAGACCCTGCTGCCCAAGGGCACCGCGAACCGGAACCCGGCCGATCTCCTGAAACTTCAACTCGATACGTTTGAGAAAGCGCTGGAGAATGCCATTGCGACCGGTATGAACGACATTACGTTTATTCACGGTGTTGGCAGCGGAGCCTTGCGGACCGAGTTGCATAAACGCCTGGGTAAACATCCAAACGTACGATTCTTTGAAGACGCCCAGAAACAAAAATTTGGCTATGGTGCCACCAAGGTTACGATTAAGTAGGGGCTATTGGTTTGCGTTCTCTTTTTGGGTATTTATGCTGGCAGGTTGTCAATCCACTACCAGTCGAATCAACCCAAAGGCACCTAAAGAAACCTATTCAACCTCTGAAATGGAAGTTCGTACCGAACGTTTTCTGTCTACTGCCCACGTGCCCGTAGCCATTGCCCTGAATGATGTGGAACGGCAGATTAATGCGCAGATCAGTGGGCTGATCTACGAGGATAATAGCCTAGAAGATAATAATCGGGACAAGTTCATGGCCAAGGTCTGGAAGCGCGGTACCGTTCTGGTCAGCGCCGAAGACAGTCTGTTTCAGTTCACGGTTCCGCTCAAAATCTGGGCAAAAGCGGGCATCTCGGTTCTGGGCCTCACGCAGTATAAAGAAACCGAGTTTGAGATCGACCTGCGGTTCAAAACCAAATTCGACCTCGACAAAGACTGGTCCGTAAGTACACAGACGCAGGCCGATGGCTACGGGTGGGTTCGTCGTCCCACGGTGAGCGTAGTTGGCGTAAATATTCCCATAACGAGCTTTGTCAGCCGGATGATCGACAAAAATATGGGTACAATCACCAGGGCCATCGACCAGCAGGTACGTCGGAACGTAGATCTGAAAACACCCGTACTGAAAGCCTGGAATACACTTCGGGAGCCGTATCTGATCTCGGAGAAGTATCGAACCTACCTACAGGTAGTACCCAAGCGGGTGTTGATCACTCCGCTGCGCTTTGAAGGGCGTTTTATTCGTTCGACCATCGGTATCGAAGGCTTTACACTCACTACTACCGGAGCCAAACCGGATGTTCGTCCGGCGGTATCGCTGCCTGATCTGACGGTTGTTTCGAAGGTTAACGACAATTTTCAGATTGGTCTGCTGAGCGAAGCTACGTACCCGGAAGCTGCGAAATTGGCCGCTGAAGAATTTGTTGGTAAGACGTTCAAGTTCAACAATGACCGGTATGCGATTACGATCACGAACATGGATCTGTACGGCCAGAATGATAATCTGATTATCAAGGCGGGGTTGAAAGGCACGATCAGTGGCGATATCTACCTGCGTGGGCGTCCGTATTACGACCCTAAAGACCAGACTATCTCGCTCAAAGATCTGACGTACGATCTGGATACAAAGAATATCTTACAGCGGTCGGCCAGCTGGCTCTTACAAGGTACGTTTGCGCGAACGCTCGAAAAGCAGCTTTCCATTCCGGTTGGCTCGCAACTGGCCGATATGCAAAAATTGTTACAGGATCGGCTTAAAAATAATCAGGTGGCAAAGGGTATTGTAGTGAATGGACATATCGACGAGATCAAGCCTGATCAGGTGTATTTAACGCCCACGGCGCTGCTAGCCGTCGTGAATGCCCGCGGCCGTATTGATGTTAAAGTCGATGGTCTACAATAAGAAACGGTCATCGCTCGCCATCCGGAACCATTACGTTGCCGACGGTACCGCCTAAATACGTACCTTTGTCGTCCCTAACTAGTTCAGGCTGGCTTATCGCGTCCGAGTCATCGGGCGAGGAAAGTCCGGGCAGCACAGAGCGCCTTACTTCCTAACGGGAAGGCAGTCGATTGGCGACGATCGGCTGACAGACAGGGCAACAGAAAATATACCGCCAAGTTTTAAAGAGTGAAAGGGCGAAAGAGTGAAAGCGTAAAAGCCTCTGGCGAATCGCTCTTTCACGCTTTCACTCTTTCGCCTTTAAGTTTGGTAAGGGCGAACCGGTGGGGTAAGAGCCCACCGCTCGTTGGGTGACCAACGGGGCACGGCAACCCTTAAGGGCTGAAAGACCAAATAAGCGTCGGACGCGCGGCTGCTCGTCGCCAGCGGTCCACCAGGACCAACACCGACGCGGGTAGGTCGAACGAGGTGTCGGGTGACCGGCATCCCAGATAAATGATAAGCCAGTCAGCATCTGCTGATGGACAGAACCCGGCTTATAGGTCTGGATTAGTTAGGGGCTTTTTTACGTTTAGAGCGATAAGACAGCTTTGCGAGCAGGCAGTATTCAATCGCTGCTAGTTCGCAAAGCTGTTCTTCGTTGTGGAGTGGTGTTTTACTGGCAAATCGCAGCCGGCGAAAAGCGTTTTGAATTCGTTGAAAGTGTCTTCTACGTAGTAACTGAGCGGTTAAGCAATAAAATGCTCGAAAGAAAAGTCGGGACGTAACATCATTTTTTCGTTGTGGCTTGTTTCAAGCTGAGCTTCCGTGGCGTATATGAACATCTTTTGTTCATAATCATGGATGGCCGTTTCCAGGGTATCAAATTTTTTGTTTGTCAGGTTATCAGATAAAATTAAGGTGTCCCATAAGCCAATATTCACACCCTGACCCGCGAACGGCGGCATAACATGTGCGGCATCTCCAACAAGCGTTATAGGCAAAGGACGATTGGTTTTCCAAAGCATATCTAATGGTAATCGCCGGGTTGGCAAGCGAACAAAAAATGATGTTGCGCGAAATAATTGTTTGTAGCAGTCGTGCCAATGAGAGAACCTATTCGAAAGAAACGTTTGAATGCTATCTGTATCCTGAACGTTTAGCCCGTTCTCCCGGCTCCATTCTTCCGGCTTTTTAAAAATTACATTGTAGCTCAATACGTCATTATTTTTGGGATTAGCTACTAGTGAATTACCCTGGCTGGCCGTTATTAGTATGTTATCGTTGCACAGTCGGTAGAACTCAGGACATTCTATGTCAGGGTTAGACACTTCACCCTGTATAATGTACGTACCGGTATACTCAATCTCGGCATCTGTTACGTATCGCCTTGCCTTTGACATGCCGCCATTCGCGCTGATTACAAAATCCGCAGTTGCATCCGGCTGATCGTCAAAATGCAACACCCACTTGCCATGCTGTTCGTCAAGCCCTACAACCTTTCTATCCCAGACAACTGTATCGCTGCTTAAGCTGTCCAGTAATATTCTTCTAAGATCGTTTCGGTTGATTTCTGGAGCGTCGTATTTTGGCTTCTCAGAAACCAGAACGTTGCCTTGATCGTCAGCTACGGTTCTTCCCATGGGTACTGCCAGGGCAAAATACCTGTCCAGCAAGCCTGCTGCTTTTAGGGTGTCTTGTCCAGAACCTTTATGCAGATCGAGCGTGCCACCCCAGACTCTGGTTTGAGCGTCTTTATCTCGTTCGTAAACCCGTACATCGATTCCGTTTTGCTGCAGTAATCTGGCCATAGTCAGACCAACGGGGCCTGCACCGATGATGGCTACCCTTTTGTTGTTCAGTAACATGATTTTGCATTCTATGATAACGATGCAAAATTGCTGGGGAGGTTAAACTGAAAATAGTAAAAATCAGCCGTTTGAAGAAGGGAGTTTTTTGATGGCCACCAGGTCAATAAAGTGGCCATCTTCGTTCTTGCTTAACTCTTTGGGCGTAACACCAGCGTATTTCTTGATCTCTTTGATGAAATGATTCTGGTCCGTAAAGTTTTGTTCGGGGAAAAGTCGGCCTTCGCTGATGTGCCTGAACGAAGCTGCGAAACGCAGAATGGTACAATAAGCTTTGAGCGAAAGCCCAAACTGCTGGTTGAAGTACCGATTCATTTGCCGACTACTCCAGGATACGTTTTCCGAAAGCTCGGTTACCGTTATTGAGCCATGGGAGGAGTAAAGGAGTTCAAATAATTTCTTCTTTCGGCTATCGATACGTTCCGTTGGAATGGTTTGTATATTTTGGGTGGCCTTCCTGGAAAAGATTTCCAGACTGCTCACATCGTCTGCTTCAAATTGCCAGAAATCATTTGTCAGGCTTCTGCCTTTATTCAAGACATCGTTAACCGAATTGCCCAGCAGGTATTCCACAGCTAGTAATTTAAGCCCTATAGAAAACATGGATGTGTTTGCGGGGATAATGACCTGACTAGGTACCGTATCAATGCCTCTCAGCGACAGTTCCCAATTCTCGGAATTTACGCTCATCAGTACCAGATCAATCATTCCATTCGGCAGCAAAGTCGCTAAAACGTCTTGTTGAGTCTTGTTCTCCAGGAACCAGAAGCTGTGAACGAAATGCGAAATAGACGGATCAGGTAACGCTGATTGGATTGTGAGTGCCATTTTCTACTGTACCTCCTGACGGTAAGGTATTGTTGCGGGCTGGGTCTTTATGTTTCTGGTTTCTCTGAACTGCAGTTGGATAAAGATAAAGGAAGAGCGGTTTTTGTGATCAGTGCCGAACCAACTTGGTATAAAGTTTTGATTCACCGAAGATTACTGTGATCATCAACAGCAGCCCAAATACGTAGTGGCCACCAGACTTTGTGTTTCTTAACTGACCATTCAGCATGTACATTACGAAAAAAATCGGGGCTCGATTGCTCCCGACCTTACTTTTCTAACGGCAAACTGATAAAAACCGAAAACAGCACTTATAACCTCAACTATTTTTTGTACCTTTGCGGCCACGTTTTACAGGGGGGATGCGTCCCTCATCAAAACTTACAAGCACAAATGGCTGTTAAAATTCGTTTAGCGCGTCGTGGACGCAAGAAGATGGCGATGTACGACATCGTAGTGGCAGAATCAACCTCTCCGCGCGATGGCCGGTTTATCGAGAAAATCGGTACGTACAACCCCAACACCGACCCTTCGACGGTCGCCCTGAAGTCGGACCGGGCTGTTTACTGGCTCATGGTTGGCGCTCAGCCGACAGATACCGCTCGTTCGGTATTGTCGCACGAAGGCGTTATGTATCGTAAACACCTGCAGGTAGGTGTGAACAAAGGTGCCATCACCCAGGATCAGGCTGATGAGAAATACACCACCTGGAAAGAAGACAAAGAGAACCGGAAAGCAGGTGCTGCCGAAACCAAATCGCAAACCAAAGAGCAGAGCCGTGCGGCTCGCCTGGAGGCTGAGCGTAAGGTGAACGAAGCCCGCGCTGAGGCTATCGCCAAGAAAAACAAAGTAGAAGAGCCCGTAGCTGAAGCGCCCGCAGAGGAAGCGCCAGCTGCTGAAGAAGCACCCGCAACCGAAGAGGCACCTGCAACGGATGCTCCGGCTGCGGAATAGTTTTCTGCTTAAATCTGTTACTAAAGAGCCTGTTCGACTTTGGACAGGCTCTTTTTATACCTATAACTACTGTGACAAAAGACGATTGTTATCAAGTTGGCCATATCACCAAAACCCACGGCGTCAGCGGGGAACTGGTGCTTTTCCTGGATGTTGATAATGCCTCCGAATACGCTGATCTGGAGTCCGTTCTCCTGGAGGTGAAAGGAGAACTGATCCCCTATTTCATCGAGTCCATCGCTGTTGTGAAGGGGAGCCGGGCCATTATTGCCTTCGAGGATGTGGATACCATTGAACAGGCCGAACGACTGATCAACTGTGGCGCGTATCTGCCCCTCGATGAGCTGGAACCCATCACGGATGAGACTCGCTTTTATTTCCACGAAATCGTTGGCTATCAGGTTGTCGACGCCGAAGCGGGGGAACTGGGAGTTGTACGGGGCGTATACGCGATGAACGCGCAGGACCTGATTGCGATGGATTACCAGGGGAAAGAAGTTTTGATTCCGATTAACAGCGACATCGTCCGGACGGTAGACCGGACTAATCAGAAGTTGAACGTAGCGCTCCCCGACGGTCTGCTGGCCATTTATATGGAAGACGACGGTAAGGCAAAGCCCGAGATAGACGGTGATGTTGACGATACCGATGAGGATTGATATTATTACCTGCCTGCCCCGGCTGCTCGACAGTTTTTTCGGCCATTCCATTCTGCAACGGGCGCAAACGGGCGGCTACGTAGAGGTTGTGGTGCACGACCTGCGCGATTATACTACTGATAAACACCGGCGCGTTGACGACTACGCTTTTGGTGGCGGGGCCGGTATGGTCATGCAGATTGAGCCGATTGCCCGCTGTATTCGCTCGCTCCAGGCAGAGCGCAGCTATGACGAGGTCATTTATATGACCCCCGACGGCGCGCGATTAAATCAGCAAACCGCAAATGCGTTGTCACTACGTCAAAACCTGATCATTCTGTGTGGGCACTATAAAGGCATCGACGAGCGGGCGCGGGAGCTGTTTGTGACGAAAGAAATCAGCATCGGCGACTACGTATTGTCGGGCGGGGAACTAGCCGCTGCGGTGCTGTCAGATGCCATTATCCGGTTGCTGCCGGGCGTTCTTAATGACGAGACATCGGCCTTGACCGATTCCTTTCAGGACAACTTACTGGCTCCACCGGTTTACACGCGCCCGGCTGAATTTGAAGGCCATCGCGTGCCCGATATTTTACTCTCGGGGCACGAAGCTAAAATTGATGAGTGGCGACACGAACAGGCGCTGGAGCGAACTCGCCTACGTCGCCCCGATCTGCTGACCTGATCACTCCTGCTTCAGGGGTAACGTAATGGTGAACGTTGCCCCTTCATTGGGCGTACCTTCGGCCCGAATAAACCCTTGGTGATTTTCGATAATCTTTTTACAGATTGCCAGGCCAATGCCAGTGCCCCGGTAGCGTCCGCCGTGCAGTCGCTGGAACAGACCAAATATCTTTTCCTGGTACGTTTTATCAAAGCCGATCCCATTATCCGCTACCTGAATACAAACGTAATTGTCAGGACGAACAGGTATCAGGCTGGCTTCAGGATCTGCAAGAAAAACCTGCTGAACGGCAATCACCGGCGTCCGATCGGCACTGCAAAATTTAAGGGCGTTGCTGAGCAGGTTCTGAAAAAGCTGACGGATCTGCCCGGTATTTGCTTCGATGGTAGACAACGGGCCGACGTTGATAGTCGCTCCGCGTTCCTGAATGGTAATCTCCAGGTCGTCGAGGGTGCTGCTGATCACGGCGTTGAGGTCCGTTTCGGTATAGAACATCGCGTGGTTCGACAACTTCGACAGATTCAATACGTCATCAACTAAGTCCTGCATGCGGTTAGAGGTGCTGATCATGCGATTGAAATAGTCACGCTCGGTGGCCGTCAGCTTTTCGTCGGCCGTTGAACGCAGCAGGTTTCCGAACATCTGGATCTTGCGCAGCGGCTCTTTCAGGTCATGACTAGCTACCGAAGCAAACTGCATCAGATCGAAATTCGAGCGTTCGAGCCGGTTATTGGCCAGACTCAGCTCCTGCGTACGCTCGGACACGCGCAACTCCAGCAGTTCCGCTAATCGTTTCTGATCGTCAATATCAGTAGCTGAACCGAACCATTTGGTTATGTTGCCATTGGCATCCCGAACGGGCGTGGCTCTTCCCAGAAACCAGCGATACGTACCGGGGTTACGGCGATCGTGAAACCGGTATTCGACAGCAAAAGGCTCCCCCGTCTTTATGCAGTGGTACCAGGCCTCGGCAGAGCGCTTGCGATCGTCCGGGTGCAGGATAAACGACCAATCCTGGCCTCCGGCTTTCTGTTCTAAGCCTGAAAATTCATACCACTGCTGGTTGTAATAGTCCGATTGCCCGTCGTGTCGGGCAGTCCATACAATTTGCGGCATCAGGTTGGCCAACTCCCGAAAATGGGTTTCGCTTTCTTCCAGCTTTTTCCGGGCGTCTACCTGTTCGGTAACTTCATTTGTAATGACGACAACTCCCGAAATAGCACCGTCGAGTCCACGTAATGCCTGATATACAACATTGAAATAAGCGGTTTGTATCTGGTCGTTACGAGTCAGATGGGCCGATTGTTCGTAAGCATAAACGGGCTCTCCAGTCGAAAAAACCGAGCCGAGCAATTCCTCATAGCCCTGACCTTTCAGCTCGGGCAGTGCTTGAAAAAAAGGTTTGCCAGTTAGGTCTTCATCCTTACGTCCCCACAGCTTTAAATGAGCCGCATTGGCTAATTCTATAATGTGCGCTGGTCCCCGAAAGATGGCAATGGCTACGGGAATCTGAGCGAGGAGGTTATACAACTGCCGCTCCGACTCTCCAGCGCGCTGAAGCGCACGAACTGTCTGGGTCGTTTCGGTAACGGGCACAAGGATGCCCTGTATCTGTCCGGCTTCATCGCGTATGGGTGTATAAGAAAACGTGAAGTAGCAGTCTTCGAGAATCCCGCTGCGATTGAGCTTAACCGGCATATCCTGGGCTCCGAACGGGTTGCCCTGTAAAACGCTGCTGAGTGTAGGTTCCAGCCAGTCCCAGATTTCGGCAAAGGTGTCTTTTGCGCTGTTCCCTAAGGCGGCCGGGTGCTTGTCTGCGCCTAAAAGTTGCCGAAAGCTGTCGTTATAAAACTGGGTGAAGTTCGGTCCCCAGACCAGGTACATGCTTAAATCACTGTCGAGCGTCAGCTGAACGGCCAGACGGAGGCTCAGGGGCCACTTTTCAATGGGACCAATGGCGGTCTGCGACCAGTCGGTTGCCCGAATGATGTCGCCCATTTCGCCACCGTTCAGCAATAGGATATTGGGATAGGTTCGTGGGGTTTGCATAGGCTGCAACGGAGAAAGAACCTGGTTAAAATGCTTGCTAACCAAATGTACAAACTTCGTTTCAATCTTCGTCGGACGGGTCGGCTGCTAACCCATAAGCAGCCGACAGATTTGTCTCTAATCCAGTAGGATAGTGTGAAATCTATTCTCTATTTTTGGTATACGGCTTAAAATCGGCATGAAGGACGATATACGCATTCTCTTGATAGAAGATGACCAGGACGACGTGGATTTGTTCCGTTACGCCCTGTCGTCGAATGCCATGTCATGTAAACTCGATGTAGTTATGGAAGGGGATCTGGTCGCACCCTATCTGCAAACGTGCGCGCACCTGCCCGATGTCATCGTCATGGACCTCAACCTGCCCCGCGTTCACGGACGCGAGGTGCTGCAACTGATTAAAAGTACGGATGTATTCAGGACAATTCCGTTGGTCGTCTTAACGACTTCATCGGCCCTCGATGATCAGCTTTACTCTCTGAAACTGGGTGCTAACCACTTTATTACCAAGCCCACAACAATCCACGGATTCGGGGCTGCGATTACCGCGATAACCAGCCTGGCTATCGCTCAGTAATTGGCATATCAGTGATTTAACCACCGGTGCCGTTTGTCTCCCGCAGGCGTTCTTCTTCCCGTTCGCGCCGTTTGCGCTCACGTCGCTCCTGACGCAACTGCCGACGCGTTTTTACGGTATCGGCCGGAGCGATTTCGCCGGTTGTCGGATCAACGGTCCGACGGTCGGGCTGAACCGCCGGTTGATCCTCCGTCCGGCTGTTGTCCCGATTGCCTTTAAACAAGCGCCGGAAGAAATTGCTGATGCCAGCGGCTTCATCCGTTTCTTCAGCGTCGCCATTGATCGGGTCTGTTAGCAGACTGTCGGTCTGGAAAAGCGAATCGACCGGGGCTACCTGCCGACGGAGCCCTTCGCGAAGCCGGACGCTGTAGAAACCGTACGCTCCAGAATCGGGCGTAGTCAGGCCACGCCGGGCCATAATGCCGCCAATAAGCCGAAAATAACCCCGAACGTTACGTACCTGCAGGGAGCCATCGGGCAGAAACCAGTCGAGGGCGGCTTTCGGACGCGGAACAACAAAGGCCAGAAAAATGCTTTCGCCAAGGGTAAGGTAAGCCGGACTTTTGCCAAAATAATAGCGCGAAGCCTCGCCAATACCGTAAACATTACGTCCCCATTCGATGATGTTCAGATACACTTCATACATCCGCTCTTTCGGGACGATGTGCTGATTCTCGATCAGCCAGACGATCAGGATCTCTTCAATTTTGCGGGAGAGCGTTTTGTTCCGGTTTAAGAAGGCGTTCTTCACCAACTGCATGGAAACAGTACTAGCTCCGCGCTTGAATGACTTTTCCTTGAAGTTTGTCGCGATGGATACCCGAAAGGCTTTTTCGTTGAAACCTTTGTGGGTGAAGAAGTTATAATCTTCCGACGTCAGCAACGCATTCCGTAAATCCGGCGCAATCTGGTTGATGGGCGTATAATCCGGATTCTCGGGACCGACAATAATTTGACGGACAGGCTTTCCTTTTTCGTACGGTGTATACACGAAAGGCTTGTTGATCGACCCGAAATCGGTCCGTCCCATTTTCAGGATGCGGAACCCGTCGGAGGTCAGTCCGGAGTTAAACTTCACCGAGTCGGGTAGGGCCGTATCGAGCTGAAAAGCCAGATCGTACTTCAGTTTGCCGGCTACCTGCATCCCTTCCAGCGATTCAAACAGGCCCTGTGGAAACGAGTTGAACAAAGCCTGAGCGTCAAGTGGATCGGTATGTAACTGAACCTCGTAGGTCTTACTCGGCGATAGCGTGTATTTCACAAACGGACGGGCGCTCACCTCGCCCAGGCGTAATGTTGAGGAACTGTCGACGCCAACGTAGTTCTCGCCCACAAACACATTGGCATCCATCGCGGCCTGTTCCACCAGAACGTCAGTGCGGGCAATGGCCGGATGATTAAGGCGCAGATTCCGCACCGATCCGGCTCCCTCAAGTCGAAACTCACCGCCCCTCCGGTCAACGTCGTGCAACTCGGCCCGCAACGTATCGGCCTGTAGCTTGAGGTTATACTTTTTCTGGATGTAAAGCAGTTCCAACGGTTTTCCGTCGGCGTATAAGGCTAGATTGTATTCGCGGTCGCCGGGGTCAGCGGTACCCGTTACGTGCCAGGTGGCCTGATTCTGGTTGAGTTTCAGTGTCGACGTTACGTTCTCGTCTTTAATGAAGGCCGTCTGGGTCAGCAGACTTATGGTGTCGTTATTGTCCATGGCCCGGAATTCCAGATTGCGGACGTTCAGGTCGTCAGGAATTTTGGATAGCAGGTTATCGATCAGGTTTTCAGCTACATCCGCCAAATCTGTTCGCCGTTTGGTCGTCGTTGCGGTCGAATCCCGTCGCTTCCGGCGCAGCAGAAAATCGATATTCGTCAATGAGTCGCGCTTCACCACCTGAATCAGCCCATTGTCGAGCGTCAGTCCCTGGAGGGCTACTTTTCCCATCAGCAGCGGCCAGAACCGGACGCTGACTTCGGCCTGCTGAATACGGGCCAGACTATCGCGATCCTGGGGAACAACGGATATGTCTGAAAAGGCCAGCGCATTAAAGCCAGTGAATTTTGCGGAGCCAATACGCACATTCAGATCATAGTCGCGTTTGGCTTTACGAATGGCGCGCTCCAGGGCCGTTTGCAGCAGGCTCTCGCGCTTCGAATACGCAATCCCCGCCCCAACCAGGGCTAGTAAAAAAAGACTTAACGATACCCAGCCGACAATGCGGAGAGCTTTACGTTGACGATACGTCATGCTGAATTTTAATTCGGAAGCGCAAAGATAGAGTTTTTGAGAATAGGGGCCCGGCCGCAGACAGCGGGTTTTGCGGTAACCCCGGCGTGTTCTTATGCTGCTAAAAGTCCAGGTGGCAATTGGTCCAGCCATCGTCGAAGCGAGTGCCGAACTGTTGATAAAAGCCGATGGCGGGCTGATTCCAGTCCAGAACCTGCCACATCATGCCCGTACATTTGGTTTCCCGGGCCACATCGATGGTTGCATCCAGTAGCAACTTGCCGATGCCATAGCCCCGGAAATCTTCCGTCACAATTATATCTTCCAGGTACAGCCGTTTCCCTTTCCAGGTCGAATACCGAAAATAATACAGCGACAGCCCGACAATCTTCTGGCTGTCGGAGTCTTCGGCGACGAGCATACCAAACAACGGATTAGGTCCAAATCCATCTTCGGCCATTTGTTCGGCGGTGTTGGAGACCTGATCAGCCGCTTTTTCGTAAACAGCCAGTTCGGCAACTAAGCCAAAGGCCTGCGGAATATCGGCTCGGGTGCCGGGGCGGATGGAAATCATAGTAGGAGGAATGGTTAGCAGGAACGCAAAATTGGGTAAAGGCAACTATATAATGGGCAAGCCAACTAGTTTACGGTTCAAGATTATCGGACAGCGGTCCACTGAATTTGCGCCACTTATCCACTACTGCCTGAAGGTCGTCGGGCAGGGCCGAATCGAACTGAAGCCACTGACGCGTGCGCGGATGCATGAACCCCAGTGACTTCGCGTGCAGAGCCTGACGTGGTATCAGCTTAAACGCATTTTCGACGAAGGCCTTGTAACTCCCCACGGGATTGCCGCGCAGCACGCGGTCTCCGCCGTACATGACGTCATTGAACAACGGGTGGCCAATGTGCTTGAGGTGCGCGCGAATCTGATGCGTTCGGCCGGTTTCCAGATTGCACTGAACGAGCGCTACGTAGCGGAGGTTTTCCAAGGTTTTATAGTGCGTAACGGCCCACTTGCCTTTGGTTTCATCGTCGTAGATCGTCTGCACTTTGCGGTCTCTCACCGAGCGTCCAATGTAGCCGGTAATGGTGCCATCGACCGGATTCGGTACGCCCCAAACCAGGGCGTTGTAGGTGCGCTCGATACTATGCTCGAAGAACTGCCGGGCCAGGTGAGTCATGGCATACTCCGTTTTGGCGATCACCATCAGGCCTGAGGTGTCCTTGTCGATTCGGTGTACCAGCCCCGGCCGAATTTCGCCGTTACGGGAGGTCGGTAGATTCTGAAAATGATACACCAGAGCGTTTACTAACGTACCGTCCCAGTTGCCATGAGCGGGGTGGACGACCATACCGGCGGGTTTATTGAGCACCAGCAGCTCGTCGTCTTCGAAAACAATGGTCAGCGGTATGTTTTCGGGTTTGATGTCGGTGTCGCGGGGTGGGTGCGGCAACGAGACCGTAATGACATCCGACGGCTTGATTTTGTAGCTGGCTTTCGTAATCTTCCCGTTCACCCGCACGGAGTCAACATCAATAGCGGCCTGAATTTTAGTACGCGTCGCGTTCTGCAACCGATCCATCAGAAACCGGTCGATCCGCAACAGGCTCTGTCCTTTATCCACCACAATGCGGTGGTGCTCATATAATTCGTCGTCCTCTTCGGAGCTAACTTCGTGTTCGTCCGTCACTATCGTTATCGTGTTTGGGCAAGCCGGTCGTCGGATGAACCCGCAAGGGTTGACTCCGGTTACGTATCGCTGGCTATTTTTGCCTGATGCCAAGCCACGAAGATACGCAGATGACCGAAATAAACCGGCTACTTACCCGCTCCGACGCCGAATCGCCCCTCCAGTATCTCGATGAGCCATTTCCGGAGCCGGTGCCTATTCGCCTGTTTCTGAAACGGGACGATCTGCTTCATCCGCAGATCTCGGGAAACAAATGGCGCAAACTGAAGTACAATCTGCTGGCGGCCAACGCAGAGGACCGTACTACGTTGCTGACCTTTGGCGGGGCTTATTCAACACATTTGTACGCCACAGCTGCGGCTGGTCAGGCCTTTGGCTTTCGAACGATTGGCGTCGTGCGGGGCGATGAATTGGCCCATGCACCCCGCAACGCTACGTTAGCCTTCTGTGAAGCGTGCGGAATGCAGCTCGTTTTCGTCAGCCGAACGGATTATAAGCGGAAAGACGAGCAGGCGTTTCTGATGGAACAGGAACACCGGTTTGGACCTTGTTACGTCCTGCCCGAAGGCGGAACCAATACGCTGGCTATTCAGGGAACGGCCGAAATCATGCCCGAAATTGTGAGCCGGCTCGAGGCTTTACCTGATTACGTCTGCTGTGCGGTTGGCACCGGCGGAACCGTTCTTGGATTAGCCCAAACGGCTCCGGTAACAACAACTGTACTGGGATTTTTAGCCCTGAAAGCTTCTGATTTTCAGTTACCAAAACCGGCTCCGAACGTTCAACTGGTGCCTGACTATGCATTTGGCGGATACGCTAAAACAACCCCCGATTTACTGGCGTTTATCCGCCTATTTGAGCAAAAAAGCGGGATACGTATTGAACAGGTCTATACCGGTAAGATGTTGTACGGTATTTATGACCTCGCACGTCAGGGCTTCTTTCCCGACGGGGCTAGCGTTGTTGCTGTGCACACGGGCGGTTTACAGGGCCGAAGCAGCGAGCTGGATTAACGCTCTGAAGGCTGGCTCTGCTAATCAAAAAAGCCTTACCTTGGACTTGAATTACGCCTTAAATCGGCCGGGTCAAATCTGGCTGTTACGGCTATAGATTGGCATTACAACATGGAAACCATATTTACCACTGAACGCGTACGACCGTTGATTGCCCGCGTTCGGGAGTTTGTTGACACCGAATTAATTCCGCTTGAATCAGGTTTTTCCCACCATAAACTTGGTGAACTGATTCCCCTGCTGGATGAGAAGCGGGATAAAGTAAAGGAAACGGGCTTATGGGGATTGCACCTGGCTAAAGAAGACGGTGGTCATGGGCTTACCCTGACCGAATTTGGGCAGATCAGCGAAGTATTGGCGTATTCGCCGTTTTTTGGTCACTACGTGTTTGGCTGCCAGGCACCTGATATTGGCAATACCGAACTGCTCCATCGGTTCGCATCCGACGAACTCAAGGCGCGTTACCTTAAACCGCTGATGGCGGGCGAGATCCGCTCGTGTTTTTCCATGACGGAGCCTGAATTTGCGGGTTCTAACCCCACGCGTATGGCAACGAAGGCCGTGCGCGTCGGGGATGAGTACGTAATCAACGGCCGCAAATGGTTTACATCGTCGGCCGACGGGGCTGCGTTTGCCATTGCCATGGTTGTGACGAATCCGGATGCGGCTTTGCACCAGCGGGCCAGCATGATCGTCGTGCCGACTGATACGCCCGGCTTTAACATCGAGCGGAATATTCCCATCTTCGGCGAAGTCGGCGAGGGCTGGTTCAGTCACGCTGAGGTTACGTACACCGATTGCCGCGTACCGGTCACCAACGTAATCGGGGGCGAAGGCATGGGCTTCCGGCTGGCGCAGGAGCGGCTGGGTCCGGGCCGGATTCACCACTGCATGCGCTGGGTTGGCAACGCCGAACGCGCACTGGATCTGATGTGTCAGCGAGCGGCTACGCGCGAGATCGAAGATGAGGTAATGCTGGGCGAAAAGCAGTTTATTCAGGATTTCATCGCCGAAAGCCGGGCTGAAATTGATGCCAGCCGCCTGTACGTACTGAACACGGCCCACCAGATTGATACGGTCGGCGTAGCTAACGTGCGTGATGCGGTGTCGGCGATCAAGTTCTCTGTAGCAAACGCCTTTCTGCGGGTGCTGGACCGGGCCATTCAGGTCCACGGGGCGCTGGGCGTCACGGACGATACCATTCTGTCGGCCATGTACCGCCACGAGCGCGGAGCCCGAATCTGGGATGGTGCCGACGAGGTCCACAAGCAGAACCTGGCAGCCAGCATCCTGAAAACCTACGGACTGGACATAAAGAAAAAAGCCCGTCAATTACAGGAGCTGCGCCGAATGATGGCGGCCGGGCAGCGTGTTATGTGATTGAGCGTGTGTGATAAAGAGTTGATAGGTAAACTGGATTTAGTCGATAGGGAAGCCCCATCCACCGGGTTAACAGCATCTGGTTTGCCGAAGAATACCCTCTGTGTATGATGTCTCCTGACTCTCCGCGCCCGATTCGAGCGGGCGAAGAACTTGATTTAATTACGCTCAATCCGTATTTGCTTGAACATGTCCCCGCTGTAGGTGAGGTGCTGGATATACAGCAGTTTCCGGGCGGATTTTCTAACCTGACCTACCTGCTCAAAACCGCTGGTAACGAGTATGTACTGCGCCGGCCGCCGTTTGGCGCGAACATAAAAGGTGGGCACGATATGGGGCGTGAGTTTCGGGTACTGTCACTGCTCCAGGGGCATTACGACCAGATTCCGGCACCGATTATATACTGCGAAAATCCCGATGTGCTGGGTGCGCCGTTTTACGTAATGGAACGCGTGTCAGGGGTGATTCTCCGGGCGTCGATGGCCCCAAAATTAACCCTTTCGCCTACGCTGATGCGGCAGTTGTCTGAGGCTCTTGTCGATAATCTGGTTGCCATTCATGCCCTCGATAGTCAATCGACCGGGCTGATTCAACTGGGTAAACCCGAGGGCTACGTACAGCGGCAGGTTGACGGGTGGATCAAGCGGTATCGCACGGCTGAAACGGATTCGATTCCGGCTATGAATGTGGTAGGCGATTGGTTACCCGCCAACTACCCACAGCCCCAGCCTCCGGCCTTTTTACACAACGATTACAAATACGATAATGTCGTGCTGGCCGCAGATGCTAACGGAATGCCAACGCCCGTAATTACTGGCGTACTCGACTGGGAAATGGCTACCGTTGGCGATCCACTGATGGATTTGGGTGCCGCGCTGGCGTACTGGTCAGAAGCTACCGACAGCCCGGCGTATAAGAACTTTAACCTGACCTGGCTACCCGGCAATCTGACCCGGCAGGAGGTGGTGACCCGATACGCCGATAAAAGCGGCCGTAACGTCTCGAATATCCTGTTTTACTATGTGTTTGGCTTGTACAAAAATGCGGTGATTGCCCAGCAGATTTACGCGCGCTGGAAGCAGGGCCATAGCCAGGACAGTCGATTCGGTCATCTCCTGCCCATGATTGTCGAATTGGCCAATAAAGCGGTGGCCTCAATTGAAACGGGTAAGGTGTAGTCAATCTAGCGCATACTGGCCCGTCGTAGCCGGTCGTTCATGGCCCAGCCAAGCCCCTGGTTGGGTAGCGTTTCTGCGTAAATAACATCCACATCCAGTCCGTCGAGGAATCGCAGGGCTGCGAAGAGGCTTTTAGCGGCCTCGTTCAGATCGCCGGTGGGGGAGAGCACGCGTTGATTCGTCATCGAAATGCCGCCGAACGGTTCGCGGAATGCCAGGGCACCGATGCGCTCGCCAACAGGGGCGCTTTCGCCCGTTGGCAATAAGATCAGGGGCTTGCGGGGGGCATAATGGCTGCTGAGCATACCCGGTGCTTTGGGGTTCGACGTGGAATGGCTGCGTACCGTGACTGGCCCGATAAGGGCTTCGATCTGATCTAAAGCCATACCACCCAGGCGATATACGGTTGGCTGACCGTCTTCAAAGCCGACGATCGTCGACTCCAGACCAACCGCCGACGGGCCACCATCCAGAATGTACGGCACCTGCTCGCCGAGCTGATCGGCTACGTGCTGAGCTGTTGTCGGGCTGATGTAGCCGAACGGATTTGCACTGGGTGCGGCCAGCGGAAAATCCAGGGAAGAGAGCAGATCAAGCGTTAGGGGATGATCGGGGATTCGTACCGCTACGTTCGGCAGCCCTGACGTAACCAGATCCGGAATGAGCGGCTGTTTGGGCAGCAGAAGGGTTAGCGGACCTGGCCAGAACGTTTCGGCAAGTTGGCGGGCGGCTTCCGGAATGTCGGTAACAAACTGAGAAATCTTGTCAATCGAATCGGTATGAACAATAAGCGGATCGAAGGAGGGGCGGTTCTTGACGCGAAAAATTGTAAGAACGGCGTCAGCATCGAGTGCATTCGCGGCTAAGCCGTATACGGTTTCTGTCGGTATGCCAACCACGTTTCCCTGCTCCAGGAGCGCCTTTGCTGCCTGTCTGTCCTGACCAATCTGTGCCATAATTATGTGCCGCAAAGATACGGAGAAACGGATAGGTCAGTAAAAAAGCCTGCGTAGCTACGCAGGCTTTCTATATTGTCATAAACCAGGACCGGCTTAATGATGTCCGCCAGGCCCGTGTACGTGACCATGCGCCAGTTCGTCAGGCGTCGCGTCGCGAACCTCCATCACTTCGACATCGAAATGTAAATTCTGGTCGGCGAGCGGGTGGTTGGCATCTACCGTTACCGTTTCGGGACCGACGTTGGTCACGGTAATCACTTGCCCGTCGTTGGCCTGAAACTGCATACCAACTTCAATATTCTGACCGCCGAATGCCCCACGGGGCACTTCTTCAACCAGTTGCGGGTCGCGTCGGCCGTAGCCTTTTTCGGGCGTTACGTCCAGCTGAACTTTATCGCCTTTAGCGCGCCCTTCCAGTCCTTCCTCCATGCCAGGAATCAGGTTATTTTCTCCGTGCAGGTAATAGAGCGGATCGCGGCCCTGACTTGAATCCAGCACGTTGCCATTGCTGTCGCGCAGGGTATAGTGGATGGCCGCTACTTTGTGTTTAGTGATGTTCATGACTGATTCTTGGTGCACTGCTTTGGTTATTTTAAGACAACAAATGAACAGGTAAATCGGCTTAGGACCCGTGCTTATTTTTTAATTTTTTTAGCCTGGCTTATTCCTAAAATCACCAGGCGGCACGTAACGATGGGCGAGGGCAGCGGAATTTACTATATTTACCGTATGAATGAGCGCTTTAAAAAATGGATTAGGCGTGTTGGCTGGCTTGGCTTCTTCTTCTTTCTGATAAAAGGACTTTTGTGGATCTTGATTCCATACCTCATAGCCAAAGGCGTACTTTCCAAATAGTTCTGCACCGGATACCACCGGCGGTTAGTATTCAGAAGCCAGTTGGTAAAATTTAATACGTACCCGCGCCTGATTGAGCTGTAAACCAGTTATATTGTTCTGCATTTTGCAGCTCTGAGTTTATGCAGGTGGTTAACGCGTATCGTATCCTCCGTACCAGGTGGGTCTGGATCTTATACTTCCTGATCATAATCGTTCCCTTTCGGGTTAGCGCAACGCACATTATCGGCGGTGATGTAACCATGCGGGCCATAGGGGGCACTCCCGGTTTGTTTCGGGTTCAGTTGAACCAATATTGGGATCAGGCGAATTCCACGAGTGGAAACCAGGATAGATCAGTACGTCTGTTAATCTATCGGAAGCAGAATCCGGTACTAATTGAAAGCCTGACTCTGGACCTGCAGGAAGTGCTGCCGCTTGTGTTTGATAACGAAGCCTGCGCCAGACTTCAAAAGCTGAGTTTCCTGGAAGCCCGGTATTATAAAACCTACCAGTTTGATGTGAATAAATACACTGATCCGGGTGGGTACTACATGGTTTGGGAGCGATGCTGCCGCAATGACGTCCTGACGAATACGATAAGCTCCACTCAGAACGGGTTAGGCATGGTATTCTACATGGAGTTTCCCCCCATGCGCCAGAGCAATACGCCGTTCATAAATTCATCACCTAATTTTGGTATACCCAACGGCGATTATATCTGCCTCAACCGACCATTTACGTTTAACACTGGCGCGACCGACGCCGATGGCGATGAGTTGCGCTATTCGCTCGTTACCCCACTGAATGGGTACACAACACGCCAGACAACCGAAAGCCTGAACGACTCGCCAAAAGCCAGTTATCCAACCATCGCCTGGGCACCCGGCATTAGTCTTCAGAATATTATTCCTGGTAATCCGCCCCTGAGCATCAACCCGACAACGGGGCAGTTAAGCGTTCGGGCTACGCAGGAAGGCCTGTTTTTGTTCACCGTCCAGTGCGAAGAGTTCAGGAACGGGCAGCGGATTGGCGTCATTCGGCGGGATTTTCAGCTACCCGTTATCGACTGTTCGAAAAATACCCCCCCGCCGGCCGTGATCATGGTGAACAACAAACCCGCGCAGGACATTAGCTGGTGTTCTGCACAGCCGCTCGTTTTAACCGTCGAGAAAACCCCGCAATGGGCTTACCAGTGGCAGCGAGATGGCCAAAATCTGCGGGGCGACACAACCAGCACTCTACAAGTGCGTGAGACGGGCGTGTATACCGTGGTGAGAAGCCAGGCCAAAACCTGCGGGAATGATACCGTCTCGCAGGCCCTGCGCGTTACGTTGGCAAAACCGGCCTCCGTGAGCCTATCTGCACTGGGAAAAGCACCCTACTGCGTAGGCGATACGGTTACCTTACAGGCCAACGGGCAGCCGGGCTATCAGTACCAGTGGCGTCGCGATGGGCGAGAGCTACCGGGCCAACAGCAGCCTACGTTACGTATTAATCAATCCGGACAATATAAGGTTGTCGCCCGAGCGTCCGATGCGGCCTGCGAGGGAGCCGACAGCCTGACAATTACCCTAAACCCGCGGCCCACCCTATCGGGAAGGACAGCTTACCTGATTGCGAGGGGAGATACCGTTCGGCTACAGACTCAGGCCAGTGACCCCATCAGCCGCTACCAGTGGACCCCCCCAACTGCGCTCAGCCGAACGGATATAGCCAGCCCGTTAGCCAGTCCAGCCGAAACAACACCGTATCAGCTGACGGCGGTGAGCGAGAGTGGTTGTGCCGCTACGTTCGCGGTGCTGGTCGAAGTGATCGAGTCGATTTACATCCCATCGGCGTTTTCGCCCAATGCAGACGGGATGAATGATTCATGGGTTATTCAAAACATCAGCTCGTTTCCGCAGTGCGAGGTAACCATCTATAATCGCTGGGGCGAATTGGTTTTTTATTCCCGGGGGTACCAGCAACCCTGGGATGGTACCCACCAGCAGGAGTTGGTGCGCGCGGGTGTGTATACCTATCAGATACGTACTGGGGCAGGAACCAAGGCGAATACGTATCGTGGTCAGCTTACCATAGTCCGCTAGCTCCCCAATCCGGACCTTTGGCTCAGATTTTCCGGCTGTCAGGCATTTTTTACCTGTACCTACCGTTTACTCAACAAATCGGAGCAGGTCGCTCCGGGCTTGTCGGACAGGGATGAGCCGGATGTTTCACTTACCAACTATACCCAAATGACAATGAAATCAGGTTTCGGATGGGCCTTAGCGCTTACTTTGCTACTGGGCGCGAAGGCCGCCGTTCACGCTCAGGACCAGAACACAGCCGCTCAGCCAGCTACCGCATCGACCACATCTATGTCGGAAGGTGCGATGAAGTCCGGTGGGTCAACAGGGCGGGATTTAGCCATTAGCGCGGCCAAATCGGCCAACCACACGACGTTATTCCGGGCGCTGCGGGTATCGGGCTTAACCGAACAAGCCGCCGGCAAAGGTCCGTACACCATTTTTGCGCCCACCAACGAAGCGTTCGATAAGTTACCGGCTGGTACCGTCGATGAGCTGCTAAAGCCTGCTGCGAAAACTAAACTGGTGAAATTACTGGCTTATCATGTCGTAAAGGGCAAGCTTACGGCCGCTCAGTTGCAGGATGGGCAGAAACTGAAAACGGTAACGGGTGGCGTATTGACGGTTGGTAAGCAGGGTGATGCGGTTACCATTACCGATGGGGCCGGAAACACGGCTACCGTCAATTATGCCGACGTCGAAGCCACCAATGGAATTGTTCACTCCATTGATACGGTGCTCATGCCCGCCACCAGCACCAGGTAATCTTTCCGAATACATAATTGAGTGAACAACGGCCAACTACCCTGAACACGCGGTAGTTGGCCGTTGTGCGTCTGAGCGGCTGCGCCAGCCTGAACTAAAAGAAGGCTGTAGAGTAAAACGGCCTGTTACGTAATGGGGCAAACAATCTGGTGCAAGGCCGGTTAGAGAAGGTAAGTTTTATCGTATAAACGACTAGCGTTATGGAAAATCAGGACCCGGATCAAGAAGACATTCTGCGGGCTAAGCAGGCTGTTTCGCCCGCTGGTTTAGGCGATCGATCGGATAAGGCAACGAGGTTGCCCGGCAACGACCGCCCCGAAGACTCACCGATTGACGGACTACCAACCGATCCCGCTGAGGATGGTGAAGACGATGACGTAGCAACAACGCACCCAAACCGAAATCGGGATGGTAAGGTTGATATTGGTAAGCCACCGTATAGCTAACCGTCCTGTCCTGCCATTTCTGCGAAGCCCGATCGACCCGTTTAGTTGATCGGGCTTTGTGTTTTCGGGCGGTTTTGGAGACCTGATTTGCCGCAAAATGTCCAAAAAACAACCAATATGGGCCTTTATCGGTTATAAGAAGAGATTACTCAACGAATGAACATGGATAAACGGAAACTAGGAATTAGCCTTGCCATAGTCGCAGGCCTTGTACTGCTGTATTTTGCCGGACGGGAAGTTATTTCCTGGCGTAATTCGAAACAGCAGCACGAACAGGCGGAGCAAAGCCTGAGTAAAGCTAAACAAAGCCTCCATCAGGTATGCCAATATGCCGACTCAGTCGGTATTGATACCAGCCGCTTTGCGCTTAGTGCAGGTATGTCTAAAGCCGAAATCAACGATAAGGTAACCCGCCTGTTGATGGAGGTTCGATACGGCAAGCAGCCTTCGGGGATGCAGTTCACCGGTCTGAAAGAGCAGGTCGATTCGGCCTGGGCGCAGCAGGCCGATACCACTTTCTCGCCAGCCATAGTGGCTGAGTTCGCTAACTTCGCGCCCTACAGTCAGCTGGTTGGGCATTATAATCGGTTGCGGTCGCGCGGAGCCTCAAGCCCTGCGTTAACAGATTCACTGCGGCTGATTCGGCAATCGCTTAATTTTTACCGGTACGTGAACCGCTTCAACGCGGATAAGTTTGCGGTTGTGAATATTCCGGCGAGCGAACTGAACGTATTCGATCGAAGCGGCAAGCGCCTGCTGCCTATGCAGGTAATCGTAGGAAAACCCGATAAGCGCACGCCCTGCATGACCACCTTCATCAAAGGCATCGTTGCCTACCCGTACTGGAACGTACCGAAAGGGATTGCGATAAAGGAGATGCTGCCCAAGATCAAAAAGGATGTTGGCTTTCTGTACAATCAGAACTTACAGGTGCTCGACGCACGCAACCGGGAGGTCGATCCGGAAGAAATTGACTGGGAGAGTCTCTCCGAAACAAATTTCCCGTACCGGATTCGGCAGGCTTCGGGTTGCGAAAACTCACTTGGGCTGATCAAGTTCGATCTGGAAAATCCGCTCGCTATCTATCTGCACGATACCAACGGCCGCGATCTGTTTACCCTCACCAACGACCGCTGGCGTAGTCATGGCTGCGTTCGGGTGCAGAAACCGGTTGAACTGGCCAATTTTGTGCTGGGTAAGCAAACCTTCGACGCCGGTTTCATGAACCGCTGCCTGATCGATCAGAAACCGCAGACCTTAGCCATGCCCAAGCCATTTCCGGTCTTTATTACGTATAATAGGGCAGATGTTGATGCGGCTGGGCAGCTCCGGTTTTATAAAGATGTGTACGCCTTAACAACAAAGGACGCTCAATAACCCGCTCGGCTGAATAGAGTATTCTGGGATGCTAAAGGGCTTAGGTGCCAACGTTTTAAGTTTGAAGGCTCATTGACGGATAAAAAAGTCTATGGGTTCTTCCAACGCTTGTTTAGGTAATGGAGTCATTCAGGCGCAACCATTACACATAGTACCTTATGAAAATTGTTTTTTTTAGTCTGGCTTTGCTGGGATTATTGACAGCGTGTGACAAGCAGGCAAACGTAACGCCAAACCCGGCATCGGATCAGAAAGTAGCGTATCAAAAAAGCGTTCGACTGGCGGGTACGGCCCTGGATTTAAAAGTAGCTCAGGTGGCCGATAGCCGGTGCCCAATCAACGCCCGGTGCATAACGGCTGGTTCGGTTAACGTGTTGTTCGAAGCCAGCGAACAGGGCGCAACCCAGCAGGTGGAAGTTGATTTGCCCGCTTACCCCGATAAACCGGTTCAGAAGCAGTTCACGGTGAACGGACAGACGTACCAGCTGAATCTGAGCGAAGTGCTGCCTTACCCCGAAGTGGGAAAGGAAATCAGACTCGAGGATTATACCGTACAGGTGTCTGTAGAAAAACAGTAATCGGGTCTGCGTGGATTGATACGTACCGACCTGCGAACCAAAAGCCCCGCCTATATCCCGGCGGGGCTTTTTTTCAAAGTAACGTAGGATGCAGCAGCTGGTTATATCACTCGGTTTTTAGAGGGGGACCAACCACCCGCATCTGGTTAGCTCCGAAAATGGCGGCAACTTCTTCCTGAGAAGGCTCATGCGTCAGGGCGGCCATGCTAACAAAGAAGTCTTCCAGTTTACCGGCTGGTTGCAGGATCACCAGCATCTTGCCTTTTTCGGCGACCTGTGTCCAGGCATGGGGGACATTGCGGGGAAGAAAGATACTGTCGCCTGTTTTTAACTGATGGATTTCTTCGCCTACCCGAAAGCGGTAAACTCCATCCAGTACGTAAAAGATTTCATCCTGCGACGGATGTATATGCAACGGTGTTCCTTTGCCGGCCGAAAGCGAAGTTTGTTCAAATATGGCCAGATCGCCATCGGTGTCACTACCCGAGATTTTTACATCCAGTACGTTAGCGTTAACGCCTTTAAGCTGAATATGGCCGTGCTTTCGGCCTTCGCCCGCCATAACTCTGAACCCTTTGCTACGTTGGAACGCTTTCTTTACTCCTGAAAAGGAAGGAGCGGTTATCAACGCGGAAAAGGCAGTGAT
This sequence comes from Spirosoma fluminis, assembly GCF_054778895.1. Taxonomy (NCBI): domain Bacteria; kingdom Pseudomonadati; phylum Bacteroidota; class Cytophagia; order Cytophagales; family Cytophagaceae; genus Spirosoma; species Spirosoma fluminis. Next base: position 55,851 of record NZ_BAAGZD010000041.1, on the reverse strand, counting down.
AAATCGGTTTCTGTTCATTGTTCCAGAGCTAATGGTGAATTAATTGCTTTTCCAGGGCGAAATCGCCATCAGAGCCCGCAAAAAGAACAGTAGTGAGTGATATCCGCCTGGCTGTACATAGTGAATGTACGACAAGGTCTGTGAAAACGGCTGATGCGTTTAGTTTTCGGTTCGCGTTCACCAGTCCGTCATAGGTAATGACGACGGGGCTGGCTTTACAGACGGTTGAAACCTAAGGCCTGGCGGGGTAATTTGGAATATTCCGACCGAGGTAAATAGGCCGCTCGGCTTTAAACATATTGCCTGTGTCTGTAAGCTTCAGGATACCACTGCCACCGCGATTGTCCAGTCTACGTCGTTTGTCGGTGGTAAGCAGCGGGTCATCGTCAAACACGAACTCGTCGATATAATATTCATGCAATCCCGGTTCTTTAACAGTGATGTGAATGTGAGCCGGTTCGCTGAGATTGGGGTAGGGGGCAGGCCGAAGTGTAACAAATTTGTACTCACCCTTCGGGTTGGTTCGCAGCCACCCTCGAATGGACCCGTGTCGTTTACCCCACCCACTAGCCCCATCTTTGGCTATATAATGACCTGTTTCATCAGTATGATAAACATACAGAACGACCCCTGGCGCGGGTGTTTTGCCGTCGGCTTTGTAAACAATGCCATTAATGCCCAGCGGTTTCTTGCCAGTCCAGGTAACGCTGGGCATTCTTAAAAAACTCTCCAGCTTGTCGAAGGGTACCGGACTTTCATGAATGGCTTCGCAGCCTTCACAAGGCCCACCAACGGGTGAGCTCTGACCAAGGGCGCTTTGAGCAGCCAAGCTGCCGAGCAGTAGTATGCGTATTGACCAAGGATTCATAAGTCATCCGAAGGGCTTGATAATGAAGCAAAAGAACCAATTCTGATACTCATCACTAAAATGAAAAAACTCTATCTGATGTAATGCCGATCGCTACGCAGGCTATGAATGGCGATGGTATGAATCCAGTTCGATCACTGTGTTTTGAATATTTCAGGGATGAACCGGCCCAAAAAAAGCACCCAATTAGTTTAGGTGCCTTTGGTATTCATATCAACAAATCATTTGATTAAAGCGAAGCGATTGGGGTGTTGGCTTCCGCTAAAAAGGCTGAATTCTTCAGATAATCGGTATTCGGGTAATACACAAAAAGGCACGTACCATCTTTCACGGCCTGAATGATCCCCTTCGATTCCGCATACGGTACCGCCGGGCAACCCTGACTGCGGCCTAACCGGCCCGTTTTGCGAATGAAATCTTCGCAGACGTAATCGGCGCCGTGTAAGACAATATTCCGGTTGTAGGCGTTATCGTTATAGCCTTTTTCCATTCCCTGCAATTGCAGCGACAACCCATGTTTACCCATGTAGGTTTTTAGGGTCTGATAGAATCCCAGGCTGGTCTGGAATGATGACTGCGTATTCGAAAACTGATTCGGCACCAGATCGCCCGAATTGCGTCCGTGCGAAACATACGTATTAAATAAGAGTTTCTTATTTTGCAGGTCAACAACGTAGAGCCGTTTCTTGGTCGAAGGCTGGCTCATGTCGACAATGGAAAGAACCGGTTTGGTGGCTCCCATCTTCTGCCAGCCGCGCAAGGCATACTCAAATACACTTTTCTGCAAACCTGTGTGGCTCAGATTCAGTTGATCGTACACATCCAGGTGAGCAACCGTTCTGGAATCAGCCGCCTTTAGAGTGGTCGGCGCAGTTATGGCAACGGTACGGATGGTTTTAGGACCTGAGCTGCCAAAGTTGAAAAGAGCGAGCGTAACCAGCAGCAAAAGAACTTTCTTCATAAGCACAATCGGTCGTTATGGGTTTTATGAGGAAATCTACGAATAAAACCGTTTTGATGACGTTTTAATTCGCAAAAGGCACTACATTTTACTATGACCACCCCCACTACGTATGAACAGGCCGTGCGCACCGAACTCATTCGCTGGCAGCAGGCAATGCAAAAGCCGCCCTCGCGGGTAGGGCGATTATCGACGGCCGTGCAGCGTCGAATCAACCGAATGATCCCGCAAAAAGTACACGACGTAGTCACCGCAGCCATCAAGCAGATGACGCGGGCGGTGTTGTTTGGAGCCGAATTTTTCACGGGCGCACCCGCCGAAGGGCTGACGCTCAACCAGCGCGACGGGGCTGTGGCGGATCGGATCGAGTTTTACAAAAAAGCTGGAGCCGCGGAGGGCGGGGTGACGGGGGCTGGCGGGTTGTTACTGGCGTTTGCCGATTTTCCGTTGCTGCTCACCCTGAAAATGAAGATGCTGTTCGAAATCGCTACGTTATACGGCTACAAAGTGACCGATTATCGCGAGCGGGTGTATATTCTGTACATTTTCCAACTGGCTTTTTCGAGTCAGGAGCGTCGGCAGGCTGTGTATCAACACTTGGCGAACTGGCCGGAGCACAGCCGACAACTTCCTGAAGATATTAACCAGTTCGACTGGCAGACGTTTCAGCAGGAGTACCGCGATTACATTGATCTGGCCAAAATGGCGCAGCTCATTCCGGGCATTGGTGCCGCCGTCGGTATTGTTGTCAATTACAGGTTGCTCAATCAACTGGGTCGCACCGCCATGAACGCCTACCGGATGCGGCTGCTGGGCGAGAACAAAGCCATTGATAAGAGCAGCACTGACCTGCCTTACTTGTAGCATTATCCTGTTCATTTCTTAGGAATTGTGCTCGCTTGCTCCGCCAGCTTTTTGTGCGATTTATAGCCCAGAAACGTAACGGCAGGGTGCTGACCACCTATCGTGTTTTGCAACATCGGCTCAATTATGCTCAGGCCATTCTCGCTGTTGGTGAAGTAAACCACCGCCTGCTTCGAATCGCTGCTGGCAGCAACGTAACATTTGAAGTTGCCATTGTCGCCCCAGTGCCAGAAGTACTCACCCGCTGGCGTTTCTTCTACCCCAAAGCCTAGTCCCCAGTACAGATTTGTCGATAACGTATCGCTGCCTGAAAGTCGCCTGGGCAGGCGGGTCTGGTGCGAAAGCATCTGCTTAACAGTGCCTGCTTTCAGGCCCTTCGCGTCCAGAATCGCCAGAATAAACCGGGCGTAATCATCCGCGGTCGTCTGCAGCGAATACGCCATGTTCGCAACGCCTGATTTACCTTTTGGGTCGGGTTCGCCTTCCTCGTTATGAGGCAGGGCGAAATTAGCGTTAAAGGCGGTCTGCCAGACGTAGCTGCTGCGGTTCATGCCGAGTGGGATAAATACGCGCTCCGTCATAAGGTCGTTTATGGCCTTGCCCGTGATTTTTTCCACAACCTTTTGTAAATACACGAACCCTTCGCCCGAATACCCGAATCGTTCGCCGGGGGCGGCAATCATCGCCAACTGTTTCGACCGCCGGTTCTTCCGCCAGTTAGGAAAGCCGGTCCGGTGACTCAACACCAGTCGGGCGGTAATCTGCTTGTAGCGTTCGTCGTCGGCCACGTCCGGATACGGGAGGTACTCGTATAAGGATTTATCCAAATCCAGCATCCCCTGCTCTACCAACTGCAAAACGGCATAGGTGAATACGGGTTTGCTCAATGAGGCCGCGTCAAAAATGGTCGCTGAGTTTACGCGCTGCGTCGAATCGGATTTGGTGAGGCCATAGCCCTGGCTGTAAGCCACTTTCCCGTTTTGGATAATGGCAATAGACAACCCCGGTATACGAGCACTGACCATCAGGCGCATTATTGACGAATCGAGTGTGGCCGGGCGCAGATCCGGTTGTTGAGATTGTGCCTGTACACCGAGGGTCAAACACAGCAGCAGGGCGGTGAATCCCGTAGAACGTAATGAAGCGATGAGTGTCATGAGCGGATGGGAAGAGAACGCCTAAATGATGCAGTGTATGCTACAAACGTTGCCTGCTTATATTGCCTGCAAGGCCGTGCTACGGGATTGATCAGAGCTTATAGACCAATTGGGTTAATAAACTCAGTTCAAACGAAGGGTTGTACGTAGCCGAACCACCGAAGCGGCCCATGTTGTACGTCCAGGTGGGTTGTACCGAAAGCGCATAGCGGCTATTGATCTGATAATCGACTCCTGCGCTCAGAAGCGGCTGGAAGACGGGACCTTTACCCGTATCCAGCCGAAGGCGCTGCGTTGGTTCATTAGCACGCGCCACCACTACGCGTGACGTAAAGGGAAAGTCGACCAGTACGCCAAGACTGAAATACGGAGAAAGCCGTTTGGTCGAGGAGCGGTAATTGATTAATAACGGCACCCGAACCGCGCGGCTGCTCACCGTCGACGCACCTTCGCCCATGATCGGCAGGCGCTCCTGGCGAACACTCAACTGCCCATACCATACCCCCGACGCTACGGACCAGCCGGGCGCATAAGTATAGTGCACCATTACACCGGCCGAGTAACCCGTCGACCAGCGTCGGCCGTTGATGAAAATGGGTTCAACAACCTGGCCGTTGCTATTCGGGTAAAAGTAACGGCGGACGTAGCTGGTACTGGCAAAAACAGGCGCGGCTGTTACCGAAACCGACACCGTTTTCTGGCCGAAAGCGTAGGCGTTACAGAGCGTTATCAGCAAAAGCAGAACGTACAGCGGTTTATTCATCACGGAGAGAGCGGTTTCGACCCGCTGCTAAAGATACATGGACAACCGATTGCTCCTGTTAACTTCGTCCGAAAATTACCCAGCTGATTCCCCAAGCCATGCTCTTCCTAGGCCTCAGTATCTTGTTATCGGTGTTGTTGCTGCTGAACTTTCGTCTCTTTCCGCGCTACGAGGTCAATACGTTTCAGGCCATCGTGTTCAACTACCCCGTCTGCTTCCTGACGGGCTTACTGCTACTGCCAGCTGGTCAGTCGTTCTCGATTGACTTCAGTCAGACCTGGACGTGGCTGGCGCTGGGGCTTGGCGTTGGCTTCATTCTTACGTTCCTGCTGTCGGGGGCGTCGACGCAGCGCATGGGCATTACCGCTACGTCGCTGGCCAATAATCTGTCGCTGGTGATACCGGTCTGCTTCAGTCTGTTCGTGTTCAAGGTAGGCGGGAAAGTGTTTGATGGGCTGAACTACCTGGGGCTGGTGCTGGCTGTTGTCGCCGTTGGGCTCAGTACCTATAAAAAGCCGGAAGCCCAGCCAGTTCAGGGACCGGTAGCCGAAAAGCGGAATCGACTCAACCTTAACGTCCTGCTGCCGGTCGCCGTGTTTCTGTTTTATGGGGCAACGAATACGCTCATTAATTACATGAATCTGCACTACATTCCCTCAACGGATCAGACAGTTCAGGTTACGCTGACAATGGTGGTCGGCGCTATTGCGGCCGGTCTGCTCATGTTGGGCGTACGAATCATTCAGGGAAAAGAAACCATCCAGCCACGAAGCCTCATCGGAGCTGTTACGTTAGGCATTCCCAACTTCCTTAGTTTTTACACCTTGCTGCTGGCGTTATCAGCCTTCGGTGGGAATGGAGCCTTTGTGTATCCCATCTACAACATTGGCGTAATTCTGGTCGCTGCGCTCACGGCGGCTATCTTTTTTTACGAAAAACTCACGACTGCCAACAAAATCGGTTTAGTACTGGCGATTCTGGCTATCGGATTGATCTCGTGGCAGGAGCTACGCACCATCTGATTCGTTACCTACTGACAAAAGCTGATACTGGTCCAAATGGCGATGGGGAGTTGGTATGCCCAGTACTTCGCAGATTAGCAAAAACGTACTGGCTAAACAAAGTAGGTCAGTTGTCGGGGGAACACCGATTGCTGCCGAGACAATAGCGCAGCCAGTACGTTCGTCTCGATTGGCGGGCCAGGCAGCTTGCGATCTATGTTATTGGTCTGAGCTTTAGATGGATCTTTGGGCTTGCTGATGATTACCCCTATTTTATTCGCCTTTTTGCAAATTTTGTCATTAATTTACTCGTAAACCGAAGTAAGGCGTTTTGGATCAGCGACAACGTATTATCGACGAGAATGAGTATTTGCTAAAGCTCTGGCATAAAGCACAAGCCGGAGACAAAGTGGCGTTTTGCCAGTTAGCCGAAAGTCAGTACAGTTCCCTGTTCGCCTATGCAACGAATTTTACGAATGACCGGGAGTTTATCAAAGATTCGATCCAGAACATATTCATTCGCATCTGGGAAAAGCGGGCCGTTACGACCATTCAATTCATCGCCGTCTACTTATTCAAATCGCTGCGTAACGAGTTGCTGCAGGAGTTTCGGCGGAGTAAACAGCCATTTTCTTCGGTCTATAGTCAGGAAGTAAGCGAATTGTCGGACTGGCAGACCATTGAGACTGAGATCGAACAAAGCGAAACGGATTCCGAAAGCCAGCGCCGAATTCGGGAGGCTATCGGTACGTTGCCCAAACGGCAGCAGGAAGCCGTTTTTCTTAAGTTTTACAAGGGACTGGAAAACGACCAGATTGCCGAATTGATGGACATCAATCGGCAATCGGTCGCTAATCTGTTGTACAAAGCGTTGTGCGCGCTGAAAAGCCAGATGACCTTTTTCACGTACTGGATCATTCTGGTGCTTCTGCTGGCCAGCTGACTTTTCGGGCTTCTCCCTATTTCTGACGCATTACCCATTCCTGGCCGGGCTCATCGACGCGGAAGGTTTCAATATTGCCCTGGTCCTGGAGCGTTACGTAGGCAGTACGTCCGTCTTTGCCGCCGAACGCAATGTTCGTGGGCTTCTGCCCGATCAAGGTAATCTCCTGAACAACTGTTCCCTTAGGCGACACTTTGGCGACGGTGCCTTTGCCGTACCGAACGATATACAGGTTTCCTTTCGCGTCGCAGCGCATACCGTCCATGCCGAAATCCGGAAACTCGATCAGCAGGCGTTTTTTGCTCACCTGACCCGCAGGCGACAAATCGTAGGCCCACACTTTGCGCTGCGCCGACTCGTTCACGTATAGGGTCTTGCCGTCGGGGCTTACTTCAATGCCGTTCGTCGTGCCCATATTCGCTTCCAGCAGCGTCACGTTACCGTCCGGGTCGATCCGCCAGATGTTACCCGTGTTCTCTTTCCAGTTCGGGTCGCTGGCGTACAGGCGGTCTTTGCTGTCGATGGCGATGTCGTTGGGCTGGTTCATACGCGGTTCGTGGGCCAACGTACTGATTTGTTTGGTGCCAGCCGTCACTTTCAGGATGTTGTGCTTCGGGTAGTCGGCAATGAACATATCGCCCCGCTTATTGAAGCGAATGCCGTTGCCAATGCTGCCTGCGGGTAACTCGACAAATACGCTGGCCTGACCATCGGGAGTTACCTGGCCGATTGTGCCCTGCCGCGCGAAATTTACGGCGTATAACGTACCCAACTTATCAACCGCAGGGCCTTCAACGCCCGACGTAAAGCCGTTGGCAGGCGTCAAGATGCTGGATTTGAGGGCGGGGTTTTGCTGGGCGTTAGTCGAGTTTACGGCACCCGCCACCGCTAACGTACTGTAGGCAATCAACGAAAATAAGGATAAACGCATCGGCTGCTTGCTGAAGTTTTTTGGGTTATGAACGAGGTTTCTGCGTAACCACAACTGGATTGGCAATTCCGTTCAGATCATACACTATTTTTCCGTTACGGATGGTCATCTCGCAGGCTAATTTCTGTTTGCCTTCAATCCTGTAGCCGGTATAATCGAAGAAGCCAAAAACGCCCGTATCCCGTACCTCAAATTTGCCTTCGTGCAGGTTCAGGATGGCTATGTCGGCCACTGAACCCACCGACAGATGCCCCAGCTCTTCGCGCCGGATGGCTTTTGCCGGGCTCCACGTACTGGCTTTGATGACCTGCTGCAAATTCATACCCATCGCCAGGAATTTGGACATGACGTTAAGCATGTCTTTCATGGCGTTGTTCATGCTGCCTGTGTGAATATCGGTGCTGATCGTATTCGGTAAAAAGCCACTCTTGATAGCCGGGATGGCCTGCGAAAAGGCAAAGCTGATGCCGCCGTAGCCTACGTCGAAGATGAGGCCTTTTTTCTGGGCTTCCCAAACGAATGGTTTTACCTTGTTGTTGGCTACATCCACAATGGCTTCGCGGGTCTTGAGCTGACCAAAGCAGTGCGTATAGATATCGCCCGGCCGCAGGTGTTTCAGAAAAAGGTCTTCGAGCGACAAGGTAGGGGTGCTGCCGCCAAAATCGATCATGACGGGCATATTGGCCAGCTTCCCGGCTTCCACGGCCCGATCGGTTGGGGTCCAGTCGTAGCCGTTAAAATGCGCGAGTTTGACACCAACTACCTGCTCGGGGTACTTTTTGGCCATGTCTGCCGTTTTCTGAGCGTCCATGTCCTGGATGTTCTGTTCAAACTGACCGCCCCGCATCCCACTGCCGACTATGTTCAGCAGGGCCAGCACGCGCGTCTGCGACAGGTCGATGGTTTGCTTCTTGAACGTCTCGAAGTCGCGCCAGCCGGAGCATCCCGCATCCACGATGGTCGTTACGCCGTTCCGGAACGTAAAGCCGTCAGGAGGCAGGGCGTTTGGACCGTTGCTGTAGGTCTGGTCCAGATTGGTGCCAAAAAATACGTGCGTATGCATATCGATGATGCCGGGCGTTACGTATAGTCCCCTGGCGTTGACGACCTGTAAGGCACCTTTTGGGTCAATGGTTTTCGCCACCTGAACGATCTTACCTTCGTTAATGGCGACGTCCATGACTTCATCGATGTTGTTTTTGGGGTCAATGACGTGCCCGCCTTTGATGACAACGCTGTACGTCTGCGCAACAGCTGGCTGTCCAAACGAGCCGATAACTAGACACAGGATGAGATAGAGTTTCTTCATGGGTTGAGGGGTTCAACTTGGCTACAACGTGACTAATTCCAAAAAGCCCATCACAAACGTAATGGGCTTTTTGGAAGGATAATGTTAAACGGCTACTTTGGAAAGCTCTTCTTTCAGGCGCTTGGCTACGATTTTCTCCTGACCGGGTTTCAGCATCCAGACCGTAACGTTAATGTTACTCGGACCACCACCGCCGACTTCAATGGAGGGGTCGCCCTTCCGCAGGGCTTCCTGCAAATCTTTGCTGGTGATCTTGAGCCTGGTCGGGTCCCAGGCAATACGTAGCGTAGGGGTGTGGTTACCCAGAGGTGGAACATTCACCTCCGTTTTTACCCCATTGATCGACTTGACGGCATTGTCAACGTGCGCAATACCCTCTTCCCAACTCTTCCAGACTTTGTCGTGATCCTGGTTAATGAACCGCTCCAGGGCCACGTACATACCCAGAATTTCTTCTTTGTTGACTTTCATACCCCGGCCGATATTAAAACCGCGGGGAGGCATGTGAAGCCGGGCGGCTGCGATGATGTCTTTTTTGCCCATCAGCAACCCCGCGCTCTGCGGACCACGCATCGCCTTCCCGCCCGAAATCACCACGAAGCTGAAGCCCATGTCGTTAAAGCGCCACAGGTTTTCGACCGGCGGTACGTCGGCAGCAATGTCGATGGAGGTCGGGATGTTGTGCTTTTTGCCGAGCGCCACCCATTCTTCGTGCATGATCTTGCCTTTATCGGCTTCGATGTGCAGGAAGTGCATGAGCGCTGTCCGCTCGTTAATGGCCTTCTCAACGTCTTCGGCCGTTTCGACCGGGATGATCTTACAGCCGGTGTTGGTCAAGGCGTGGTTGTAGACGATGTCATGCGCTTTCTGGCAGATCACCTCTGTTTTCATGCCGGTACCGGCCAGATGCGGTAGTTTTTCGACCTTCTTCTGATCCATACCGGTCAGGATACCCGCCAGCCCCAGCGTCATCGCCGAGAAAGCTCCGGAGGTAACCACCGCCGACTCCGCATGCGTCATCTGGGCAATCTTCGCGCCTACCTTATCCTGAATTTCGTCGAGCAGGCAAAACTCTCTGGCTCCGTAATTGATGGCATCGAGCACTTCGTCGGGCATGAGTGAACCGGTCATGTACGTCAACGTACCGGCGGCATTGATGAACGTCCGTACGCCCAGCTCTTTAAACAAGTCGCGTTTGGGAGCGGCTGCCAGCGCTTCGGTAGCCGCTAAGGGTAAGCCACCGCCGAGTAGTCCACCGAGAACGGGAACACTCGACAAGCGCTTGATGAGTTTACGTCGGCTTAACATAGAAGTTGTCGGTACGGGTTAGATATAGGCAATGCAATCCATTTCAACCAGCGAATCGCCGGGAACGCCACCGTACACGGCCACCGTGGTACGAACGGGGGGCTTGCTGCCAAACCGACCTTTGTACACCTCGTTCATCGCTTTGTAATCGTTCAGATCGTGCAGGAACACGCTTACCTTCAAAACTTTCTCCATCGAGGAGCCCGCTTTGATCAGTTCTTTTTCCAGCTCTTTGAGAACTTCGTCGGTATGGACTTTAATGTCACCTTCTTTATGATAGCCTTTTCCGGCAACGAAGACCAGGTTGCCAAGCTTGGTAGAGCCCGAAAACAAGGGCACATCCTGATGATTGACTACGTTGAAGACTTCTTTTTCGGCGGCTGGTTCAGCTACGGCTTTGGCTGCGGTGCTCAGACCGGCAACTCCGGCTACAGATGCGAAAAGACGCTTAAGGATGGAACGGCGTTCTGCTTTCATGAGAGAATAATTGAAAATTAAACGGTTACTTTTTACGATTAACTGCGCCCTTAGGCTTATCTGTAGGTTTCTTGTCGATACTCTTTCTGACTTCCGTGACTTCACTGGCGGTGACAGCATCCGCTGCGTTGCCAAAATTGCTTCGGATGTGAGTCAACACTTCGGCAATGTCTTCGTCCTTGAGAAAACTGTGCTGCGGCATTACGTTGTTGTACGACTGCCCTTTTACTTCAATCGGGCCTTCCAGGCCTTTCAGCAGAACGGTGATCAACTTCTTTTTGTCGCCGGTAACCCACTCTGAGCCCGCTAACGGCGGAAACCGCTGCGAGTCGCCCAGGCCGTTACGTTGGTGGCAGGCCGAGCAGTAAACGCCGTACACTTTGCCGCCCGCAACCGGCTTGCCTTTATCCAGATTGTCGGCTATCAGGTCCGGATCACGGATGTTGGACATGCTCTTACGTTTATCCATCTGCGCTAGTTGCGCCTTGCCGAAGCTGGTTTTATCGCCTTTATACGTAATGCGCCAGATTTTGCCTTTTTCGGTTTCCGCTACGTACAGAGAACCGTCCGGCCCCATCGAAATTCCCATGGGTCGGTAGACGGCATCGCTGACGTTAACGATCGGGTCGACTTTAGCGAAACCGTCGGCGAACACCTCCCAATCGCTCGTTGGTGCGCCAGTATTTTTGGCCGGGACAAAGCCGATAAAATAACCGGCCTGCGGATAGGGAGCGCGGTTGGTCGAGCCGTGGAAGGCGATGAACGACCCGTTTTTATAATGCTCCGGAAAGCCATTTTTCGCTGTTGTGCCCTGATAGAAAAGCAGGTCGTTGGGAGCCCAGTGAGCAGAGAAACCGATGATCGGCTTTTCGTAGTCACCACAGCGGCCGACGGTTTTTCCGTCGCCACCGTACTCGGGAGCGAGGACTTTCTTGCCCTGAATCTGATCGTAGTAACAGTAGGGCCACCCGGCGTTCATACCGTCTTTAACGAGTAACAGCTCTTCGGCGGGCAACACGGCACTTTGCCAGGAAGTATACACCCCTGCCCACAGCATCAGCAAATCATCGCGACCATGCTGAAGGGCGTACAAGTTTTTGTCTTCGGGGTTCCAGTCCATGGCTACTACGCTCCGCAGGCCACTGGCGAAGCGATACCCATCTTTCTGCGTCTGGCCGATTTTGTTCGCATCGAACCGCCAGATTCCCCCGTGATCTTCGAGCATCGGGCAAGGGTCGATACCGGGTGAGCTGGGCATACGGTTCGTTTCCTGGCAGGCGTTGGAGGCCGCCCCGAACGGTACGTACATATTGCCTTTGTCGTCGAACGTAATGGGCTTGGCAATGTGCTCGTGCATGCCGTGCTTATGATCGTCGGTCAGAACAACCTCCATTGGCTCCTCCGGTACCAATTTGCCGGGCGTCAGTTTTTGGCGGTACACGTATAGTTCGGAACTGAAATAGAGGTAGCCGTTGTAAATCCGCATGGCCGTGCCGTAGGCCCGTTCGCGCGCGTTGCCGCCAAACGTTTTGATTACGTCGGCCCGACCATCGCCGTTGGTATCGCGGAGGGCGATAACCGACTCACCCTGGTCGCGGGCGAAGCGGGCTTTTACGTAGATGTCGCCGTTGTCGTTAACGGCAATGTGCCGGGCGCGGCCGGGCAGGCTGTCAACGACAACGGTAGCCTCGAACCCATCGGGCAGGAACAGACCGCCGTTTTCATCCGTCTGAGCGGGTAACCCGTTGCCGGATTCGCGCTGGACAAAACCAGCCAAGGCAACCAGCGTCAGGACTAATCCTTTGGCGTAAACTTTAGAGGTCATAGAAGGGAGGGAATAATGAATGGGTAAAGCCGGGAACGCTGTCTCATCTCCTCATCGTGTCACAATGGGGTTGGCAATGCCGTTTAGGTCATAGACTACCTTACCGCCTTTGATGGTCATCTCACATTCCAGCTTCTGCTTGCCCGCCATTTTGTAGCCCGTTTTGTCGTAAAAGCCGAAATTGCCGGTTCGCATACTGAAAATGGCGACATCAGCGATAGCGCCTTCTGACAGATGGCCCAGGTTTTCGCGGTGGATGACCTGAGCGGGCGTCCAGGTGCTGACTTTCACGACGCTCGGCATGTTCATACCCATCACCAGAAATTTGGACATGATACTGAGCATGTCTTTCATGGAGCCGTTCATGCTGCCCGTGTGCAGATCGGTACTGATGGTAGTGGGATAAAACCCACTTTTTACCGCCGGAATGGCCTGCGAATAGTTGAAACTAGCTCCACCGTAGCCCACGTCGAACACAATGCCTTTTTTGCGGGCTTCCCAGGCAAACGGCTTTACTTTTTTGGTCGCTTCATCCACGATCGTCTCGCGAACATTGCCTTCCAGCAGCGTATAGGCATGGGTGAAAATGTCGCCCGGCCGCAGGTGTTTGAGGAAAAGGTCAGCGAGGGGGAGCGGGGGGGTGTTGCCGCCGAAGTCGATCATCACGGGCATGTCAGCCAGTTTACCAGCTGCAACGGCATGATCGACCGGGGCCCAGCTTGGTCCCTGAAAGTGAGCCACCTTAAAGCCGACGACATCGTTCTTGTTTTCGAGGGCCACTTTAGCCGCCATCTTCGGGTCCATGTCAGCAGTGTCCTGCTCGAATTTACCACCCCGCATGCCTTCGCCGACAATATTCATGAACGACAGTACCCGCGTTTTTGACGGATAGATAACGTTCTGCTTGAACGTCTCGAAGGATTTCCAGCCCGCTCCTCCGGCATCGACGATGGTCGTTACGCCTACCCGAAACGTGAATCCATCGGGAGAAACCGCCACCAGCCCATTGCTGAGGTAGTGATCGGGTTCGGTGCCGTGGAAAACGTGGCCGTGAATGTCGATCAGGCCGGGCGTTACGTACATACCTTTGGCATCGACAACCTGCCTGGCCTGTTTGGCGTCGATTGACCTGGCGACCTTTACAACTTTGCCGTCGGTAATCGCTACGTCCATCAGAGCGTTGATGTTATTCTTCGGATCGATCAGATGCCCGCCTTTGATGACAATCGTGTAGGACTGAGCCCAGACCGAATTGCCAAGTAAACCAAGCGCAATAAAATAGGAATATAGGGTACGCATAGGTGCTGCGAATTGACGGATTATACTAGGCCGACGCTTTGGTAAATTCTTCTTTGAGACGAGCGGCCACGATTTTTTCCTGGCCGGGTTTCAGCATCCAGGTCGTGATGCTGATCCCTGCGGGTTCACCCACTACCTCGATGGACGGATTACCGTTGCGTAGCTGCTCCTGGAGCGCTTTGGGCGTGATTTTCACTTTGTCGGCCGCCCAGGAGATATGTAGCGTGGGGGTGTGGTTACCCAATTCCGGCGCAAAAGTTTGTGCCGATACGCCGTTCACCGACTTGGCGGTGTTGGCGATGTGCGCTGTTCGCTCTTCCCACATTTTCCATTCTTTCTGATGGTCCAGGTTCACGAACTTCTCCAGGGCGACGTACATACCCAGAATCTCTTCCTTGTTGACCTTCATGCCCCGGCCAATGGTTGAGCCGCGGGGGGGCATGCTGAGCCGGGCGGCTGCGATGTATTTTTTCTTGCCCATCAGCAGACCCGCACTTTGGGGGCCGCGCATCGCCTTCCCACCCGATACGCAGACCAGGTCGAAGCCCATGTCGTTGAACTTCCAGAGATTCTCGACCGGCGGTACGTCGGCGGCAATGTCGATCATGGTTGGGATGTTGTGCTTTTTGCCGAGCGCCACCCACTGCTGGTGCGTAATCTTGCCTTTGTCAGACTGGATGTTCAGGAACCAGAGCAGGGCGGTTCTGTCGCTGATGGCTTTTTCGACATCCTCAATTGTCTCTACCGGGATGATCTTGCAGCCGGTATTGGTCAGGGCGTGGGAGTACCCAATGTCGTGCGCTTTTTGGGCAATCACCTCCGATTTCATACCCGTGCCTTCGAGGTGCGGCAGTTGCTCTACTTTTTTCTGATCCATGCCCGTCAGGACACCGGCCAGGCCCAGCGTCATGGCCGAGAAACAACCGGCCGATACCACGGCCGACTCGGCGTGCGTCAGGGCGGCAATCTTTTCGCCAACCTTCGTCTGCACGTCGTCGAGCATCATGAACTCCTTCGACGAAGCCAGGATGGTATCAACGACATCGTCCTCCATGAGCGAGCCGGTCATGGCCGTATACGTACCGGCCGCGTTGATGAACGTCCGGATGCCTAACTCTTTGACCACGTTACGTGCCGCCAGCGCCGGAGCGGCTACGGCAGATCCGAAGGGTGTGGCCGTACCTAAAAAGCCGCCGAACAAAGGCAGGGCCGACAAACGCTTGATGAGACTTCTACGATTGAGCATAATTACAGGAGAGAGAAACAAAGAGATAATTAGTCAAAAATCCAGGTTCCGAATTTGTCGAATTCGTGGAAACTGCCACTCGTTTTTCGCCACGACCAGGTTGTGTAGCCTTTGTCGTAGTCAATCCGGTACAGGTTACCCCGCCATCGGCTGCCCGGCGTGGGCGGTGCCTGAACGAGAGGGGCCAGCAGCCGATACGGAATAAACACCTCGGCTGTCCAGCCGCTGATGGTTGCCTGGCTGATTTTGTCGCCACCCTGTACGCTGGTCGCATGCTGGGTTCTGGAATTGCCCTTGTAATTCCAGGGCTTCCATCCGTTAAATCGCCCGTTGATATTCGGTACCAAAATTGCCAGTTCGTAATTGAGGGGTGACAGTTCATATTCAAAATAGATCGGCACCGATGGGTCGGGCCAGATAAACACCTCCACTACGTCTTCTTTGAACAAAGCGGTAAAATCTTCCTCAATACTTGCCGTCAGCTTCTGGTCTTCGCACTGGAACAATACGTAGAGGCCGGTGACCGAGTACAGCAGTTTGGTATTGGTCGTCAGCATGCTCCCCGCCGATTCCTGAATTGAAATTGGTAGCCAGGGCGTCTTTGTCCAATTGAGGTGATCGCCTTTGCCGTTGACCTGAAAATCTTCTGTTTTGCGAATGTGAACTGCCGACGAGTCTTTCTCCTGCGCGTAGGCATGTGGGGCTACGTAGCACTGATACAAGGCCAGAAAAAGGAGTGCCCAACAGATTCGGTTCATGGCTGGAGTAACTGATTAATCGCAAAACAGAAGAAATCCGCGTCAGATAAAGGCAATGCAATCCATTTCAACCAGCGATTTGTTCGGTACGCCCGACCGTACACCTACTGTGGTGCGGACGGGTGGTTTGTTGCCAAAGCGGCCTTTGTACACCTCGTTCATCGCTTTGTAATCGTTGGGGTCATGGAGCAGAACACCAACCTTCAACACCTTCTGCATTGACGAACCCGCTTTCACCAGCTCTTTCTCCATTTCCTTGAGTACGTGATCGGTATGAGCTTTTACGTCGCCTTCAAAGTGAGCACCGATGCCCTGGATGAAGACCAGATTGCCCAGTTTCGTTGAACTCGAATAGAGCGGGTTGTCCGGCTGCGCGTCCAGATCAACGAGTTGGCTTCGGGTCAGCGATTCGGCGCGTGCAGTTGAGCTTGCTGTAAGTCCGGTCAGACTGGCTACGGATGCGAAAAGGCGTTTTAAGAGGGATCGGCGTTCGGCTTTCATGACGGTTTAATGAACGGATGAGTTAGTGTACCCTCGCCCGGCGAGGAGAGGGGAGAGGGTACTGGTAATAGTCAGAAAAAGCCAGAATTTACTTGTCCCACCAGACGACACTGGAAAGGGTATTGGTGCCACCCTGCCGGGTCCGCGCTTCAACGAAGTTGGCATTGTTGTAAATACCTTCCGAATCGGGAATCACAAAGCGGGTTGGAATTTGGCCGCCGGTAAGGTTTCCGGGATAATTCGTTGGGGTAAGTACCGGATAGCCCGTACGTCGCCAGTTGGCGAAGATCTCGTATTCGTCTTCCAGGAAAAGCGAAACCCATTTCTGGGTGCTGATCTGCTCAATCTGCTGGGCCACCGTTCCGCCTTTGTACGGATTGGCAACCAGATACGCGTTGATTTTCGCATCCGAAATGACACCACCCGTACCAAACAGCGACCACTGCCGCATGTTCGCTTTCACGGCGTTGGTGTACGCCACTTCGGCCGTACTGCCACTGTACCAGCCCCGCACGGCGGCTTCGGCCAGCAGCAGGTTCGTTTCCGCATTGCCCAGCACAACCAACGGCGCACTGTATTTCAGCAACGTATTGGGATTTGGTTCCGAGAACGAGTTGAAGTTAGCGGGCAGATTGTTGAAGGCCGCATTGGGCATACCACTCTGGCGAGCCGTTGTTGTATCGGCGGTAAACGTTTTGTTATCCGTCGTTGTCCAGACAATCGAAATGACGTTCAGCCGGGGGTCTTTCGTGTTTTTCAGGTAATCGATCAGCGTTTTTGCCAGTTTGCCGCCCTCTACGTTGTCGCCACCCGGCGTAATGTAATCCGTGCTGAGCAATCCGTTGGCGATGAAATTACGGCTGGCAATCTGCGACCCATCTACGTAGGCAATCACGGCGCGGTCGGCGTCATCGAGGATAACCCCACCGGCAATGGCTTTTTCAACCCAGGTTTTCGCCAAAGCCGGGTCAACCTGAGTTAAGCGCATTCCTAAACGAAGCATCAGCGAATAGGCAAACTTCTTCCATTTGGTAATGTCGCCACCGTACATCAGATCGGCATTGCCGAAAGTGACTTTGGCCGGGTCGAAGGCGGCAATCGATTCGTCGAGTTCCTTCAGCAGATCGGCATAAATAACCTGCTGCGTATCGTACTTAGGCGCGTAATTTTTACTAGCCAAGGCTTTCCCCGCGTCGAAATACGGGATGTCGCCGTATAGATCGGTCAGCCGGTGGAAAAGGTACGCTTTCCAGATGCGGGCGGCCGACAGCTTGTTTACATTGGCAGCGTTTCCCGATACGGCATCAATCACCTGACTAATCGAAATCACCGAACCTTGTCCGGCTGCAGTACCCGCGAAGGCATCCCAGCTGGCGGTCGAATAGTTGTAATTGAAGTACTTATCACCGGCCGCAGGCACCTCTTTATACGTAGCGAAATGCTGCATCGACTGACCGATGGTCAGGTAAGCCGCCCCCGTAAAATTGGTGCTTACCCCATCCAGCAGCGCTCTGGTAAAGAGGTACTGGGGAACAACCTGAGAATATTTATTGGGGTCTACGTTCATTTCCTCAAAGCCTTTGTCGCAGGCCGACAGCAGCAGAAATAATGGAGCCGAACAGAGTATCTTTTGAATCAAACGCTTCATGGTTCAGAGAATTACGTGATTAGAATTTCACCATTAGATTCACGCCCAGGCTACGGGTTCTGGGAACACCGAACGCTTCCAGACCCTGGGCATTCGTGCTGGTGTAGCTCGACTCCGGATCGAAATACTGGTTCTTTTTGTCCTTGTAGAGGATAGCCAGATTCCGGGCAACCAGCGAGATCGATGCACTTTGAATCTTCAGAAACGACAGTTTATTAACCGGAAGATTATAGCTCAAAACAACCTGGCGAAGCTTCACGAAGTCGTTGTTGAACATGAACAATGCCGTGTAGTTCTTGTCGTTGTCGTAATACGTATCCACCTCTTCTTTCTTCCAGGTTTTGGTGAAGGGAGCTCCTTCCGGCGTTACCCCCGTTACGGTGATGCCGGTTTCGCGACCGGGCAGGGTTTCCTGCGGCAAGCCGAAGCGATACGCATACTGGTACAGGTTTGAGTACACGATGCTGCCGAATTTGCCGTCGATCAGGAAATTCAGCGAGAAGTTCTTGTACCGGAAGTTATTGGTAATCCCCATCGTCAGCGGTGGCGTGCCCTGGCCGATTTCTTCCAGATCACCCCGGACGGCGTACCCACTGGCCGGATTGAAGACGACGTTACCGCCCGCATCGGTTTTCTTCCGATACCCCCAGACGGTTCCGTAAGGTCGATCCAATACGTTACGGACCAGGCCACCGCCTACGCCGGAGCCAATGTCGATGCCGGTCAGCCCTTCGGCCAGCCGTTCGATCTTGCTTCGGTTGTACGCCATGTTATAGCTCACATCCCAACTGAAATTACTCTGTTTGATGGGCGTTCCGGTGAGCAGCAGCTCAACACCCTTGTTGCTCAGTTCGCCTACGTTCAGCAGCGCCGAAGTATAGCCCGAAGACACCGCGATGTTGGTCGTTACAATATCATTCGTGGTTTTTCGGTTGTACAGCGTCAGGTCAATACCCAGGCGGTTGTTCAGGAATTTCGCTTCGATACCGCCCTCATACGTAGTAGAGGTCAATGGTTTCAGGTCGGGGTTCGGAACCTGTGACGACGATAGGACCTGCACCGGCCGACCGTTGTGGCCGCCCTGCTGCATGGAGTAGTACTGGTAGATCTGGTACGCATTTACGGTAGCGCCACCGACCTGCGCCCAGGAAGCCCGGAGCTTGGCAAAGCTGATCGCCTTGGGCAACTGGAACGCATCCGACAGGATGAACGAGCCGCCGACGGAGGGGTAGAAGATGTTGTTGCTCTTCGGATTCAGCACCGAAAACCAGTCCTGACGACCCGAAAGGGTCAGGTACGCTACGTTTTTATACCCAAAGTCCACCGAGCCAAATATGGAGTTGATCGCACTTTTCAGGTACGTCGGTGTCGTGGTCGAAGCGGCCAGATTGGTGTAACTGTAGAAGTAAGGAACCGTAAATTCGCTGCCCGCAATCTGGGTCTGGTCATACATGGACTGCTGCGCGTTGCCGCCCAGTAAAGCCGAGAAGCTCAGATTGTCTTTCAGGAAATTCGTGTTGTAGTTCAGCGTTAGCATCCCGTTCGTTTCCGACGACATCACTTTGCGGGCGTCATACGTACCGAGGGGTTGAAACGCGTTGTTGGTCGGCTGGACGTATTCGGACTGGAAGCTGTAGTAGTCCTGGCTGACGCTGCCCTTGATGGACAGATTATTCAGAATGTCGTACCGGATGCTTCCCTGGCTGAGAAACCGATTTTTCCGGTCGTCGTTCTTGAACTTGTTGACCACGAAATACGGGTTCGGTGCGGCCGGTACGGGGTTCCACTCCACTTCTTTACCCGTCACTGGATCATAACCCGGAGCCAGCGAACGAATGTCGACCGTATTAGCAATCAGGTACGTAGCCCAGTGCGGGTTCATATCCGCATACCCCACCTTTGGGCGGTTTATACCTTCTTCCAGATTGTACTGAAACACCGTTTCAATGCTCAGTTTTTTACCCAGAAACGCATTAAGGTTGAGGTTGGCAATACGCCGGGTGAACGACGAATTCGGGACAATACTGTTCGAACTGGTGTTATTGAGGCCCAGCCGGAAGTTGACGGTTTCGTTACCACCCGTAAAGGCTACCGAGTTGATATAGTTGCTGCCAGTCCGGTAAAAATTCTTCAGGTTATCTTTCTGAGGTGAGTAGGGGTGAAGCTGGCCGTCAACCTGAATCGTGGGCTGACCATCCATCCGGGCACCGTAGGACAGGCGACCGGTACTTTTAGCCTCGGTCAGGGTTGTGGGTTTTTTGCCGTCCAGGCCCTGGCCATATTCGTACTGCCAGTTTGGGATCACGGCAATGTCTTCGAAAGTTGTCGTGCTGTTTATTTCAATGCCCAGGCCTTTCTGGCCGCGCCCTTTCTTAGTCGTAATCAGAATAACGCCGTTCGACGCCCGGGCACCGTACAGGGCCGCAGCCGGACCGCCTTTCAAGACACTGATCGACTCAATATCGTCGGGGTTGATCCCACCAATGCCATCGCCCCGGTCGACGTTCATGCCATTACCATCCGACGCGGTGCCGCCACCGGGAATGCTGTTGTCCATGGGCATTCCGTTGATGACGTACAGGGGCTGGTTGTTGCCGTTCAGCGAGCCGTTTCCCCGGATGATGATCCGGCTGGAACCGCCCGGACCCGTCGACATACCCGTAGCGTTCACACCCGCAATTTTACCCGTCAGGGCGTTCGCTACGTTGTTTTCGCGGGCCTGCGTAAACTCGCTGCCTTTTACTTCGGAAACGGCATAGGCCAGGGCTTTTTTCTCTTTGGAGATACCTAAAGCCGTGACAACCACTTCACTCAATGTGCTGGATTCGGGTTCCAGATTTACGGCCAGGCTGGTTTGGTTGCCAATGGGTACTTCCTGCCGTTTGTACCCTACAAAGCTGAAGACCAGTACCGCATCCTCCTCGGGAGCATCAAGCGCAAACGTACCGTCGGCGATGGTGCTGGTCCCACGCGTCGTACCTTTGATCACCACACTAACACCGGGCAGTGGTGCCCCTTTTTCATCCAGTACAGTACCCGTTATTTTTCGTTTGGGAACTTCCGCCCGATCGGAAACTTTACTTTCCAGCCTGCTCTCCTGCCGTTTTAAGATAATCCGTTCCTGAAATACGTCGTAACCAACCTGATAAGGAGCCAGTACGGTCGTGAGTATCTGACCGAGCGGCTCTTCGCGGAAGGTATAGGAAAGCTTGCGGCTGCCCCCAAAAATCTGGGGGTTATACATGAACTTAACGCGGGCAACCTGCTCAATTCGCTCCAGCACCGTTTCGACGTCGGCACTGGTGAGCCGAAGCGTCACCTTCTGCTCCAGTACTTTCTGGCCGCTGACGTCAACGGCGTGCGCCAGGGAAACGAAGGCCACAGCCAGGAAGACTTGATAAAGGCCAGCGTGCATAATTTTCTGTAATGTCGTTTGAAACTGTATTCGTTTTGACATAGTTTTGGCTTTTGTCGGGTTCACAATTCGGCAAAAAGGAGTCCTGGTCCGGCTTGCGGACATCATCGTAGGCAATACATGAGGGACATTCGGAGTCGAAGATGTTGGCGCATTTTCGACTCTTTTTTATTGGGGCGAGGTAATGCTGTGCATAGGCAATCGGTTAGTTTAGTGGTTGTTAGGGAACTAGTACGTTCGCGGCTTACAGCCTTTACTGTGAATAATGATGTATCCGTCCAGCTGCTCAAACGTCGCGTCGATCGTATGCCCGATCAGGGTTAACTTTTCGTACAGCGGTTCATCGGCCAGGGCTGCCGTCAGGTAACAATCGCGCATCAGGTCTTCGTCGAACACAATCCGGATACCGTAAGCCTGCTCAAGTGTCGCAAACACCTCCGCAATGGGCGTCCGACGGAACGTAAAGAGCTGTTTCGGAGCCGATGGCGCGAGCAGGACCGGTTTTTTGACGATGCTCTTTACCAACCTCGATTCCTCGGGTGAGAAAACCAACTGCTGATTGGGCGTTAAGACAACCCCTTCGGCTTTTGACTCTTTCACTGAATTCGTTGCCGTCGCCCGGCTCTGCGGATAAACCGATACCTTACCCGTTCTGACAATTACCCGGGCCTGTTTCGCTCCTTCGTAAGCCTGCACAATAAAGCTCGTTCCCAATACTTTCGTAACCAGCCGATTGCTGTGTACGTAAAAGGGCCGGGTCGGGTCTTTTATGACGCTGAAAAACGCTTCGCCTGACAGATACACCTCCCGTTTACGGCCCGAAAACGATTTCGCGTAACTCACGCGGCTTTTGGGGGACAGCAGAATGGTGCTCCGATCAGGCAGACTCACCCGCAGAGGCTCGCCCGTTGCGTTGCTGACCTCCGTCAGGGAGCTGGCCGCGTGGTCAACGAGTTCGGCATACGTAATCTCACGCTTCGCGCAGGCCGAAAAAAACAGATGCCAGCCCAGCAAGCTAATCAAGACCAGAAAACTGGCCGCCATGCCGTATCGAACCGGCGTAAACTGCCACCAGCCAGACTGAACAGCATGCCGCTTCGGTAGGTCGAGGGCTTCCCGGAGCCGGACAATTTCCTGCTTTACTTCCTGCTTCGAGATGGATTCGCCCTCGTCAATCTGCCGCTTGTAATCAGTGTGCAGCGTAACCAGCAAGTGATACGCTTTGTCTACGACTTCGCTCCGGTCCGGATTGCCGAGCAGCCACTGCTCCCAAAATGCCTTGTCAATGGGGTTATCAAAAAGTTTCCAACGTTGAAATGAAGTATCAGCAGCTAATTCTTCGGGCTCAAAATCTCTGTATTCGTGCATAAACGCCAATGATACTTTCGCTTTGTTAAAGGAAAGATGCAGGACGTAGCGGTGAATACTCTCTTTGGAAAAGAATATTTTGAAAAATTTTATAAATGATGCCTGGTGGAGCCTTTAGGTGGAAGAAACGATGTCAATTGGACGTATGCGATTACAACCGTAACTAACTTTTAGTCAATCAAAAGGGATTGTCGGCAGAAGACGTGAATCCCACCTGATTACGTTCATTTTTTGTCTTTCCTCTTTTGGTCGGGATGACATAGTGTGATTTTAGTCTGATCATACAGAGGTTTTCTGTTGGCTGCCCCTGCATTACATCCGTACGTAGCCAACCCATTGTCATGAGAAGAATCGTAGATTGGGTGGAGAAACCGTAACGTTGTTAAAAAAGGCAGTGCCTGCTCCTGAGGCCAACCGGCACCAAAAACAGGCACTGCCTTTTATTCATGCAAAGCTTAAGGCGTTGCGGCCGCTGCTGTGCTATCCGCTTTGCGTTTGGCTTCTTCCTTCGCGCGTTTCTTGAAAAAACCACGTAACAAAATGTTATTCTGAGCCGCTTTCAAATCCTCATTCAGCAGCACAGTGCCCTGATTCAGGTTACGTAACGTATTGCGCAGGTTGGTAGCCGTTTCCTGATCGGTCAACAACACACCCAGCGGACTGTTGGTATTGTTTAGTTTTTCCGAAGCCCGGTTTATGTTCTCCGAGGTGCGGTTGAGATTGCTGACGGTCTGGTCGGCGGAACTGGCGGCACTTTCGAGTCGATTGGCCGAGCGGCTTAACCGGCGAAATACGGCGGTATCGGTAACCAGTTCGTTCGCCAGTGTGCCTTTCGTGTTCAGTTTACCCGCGAACTGCGAAACTGAGCGCGTTACGTTCGCCGTATTTTCCGAAGCCCGTTCGAGGTTCTGCATCGCGCGTTTGAAGTTGAGCGCGACCATCGAATCGGTCAATACCGCCCCGACGGTTCCTTTCCCGCGTCTGATGTTGCCAACCAGCGCTTTAAAATCGTTGGTCACCTTAAGCAGGTTGCGGTTATTTTCCTGAAGCGTCGTCATGATCTGATCGGAACTCAGTGCTTCCTGCGTTTTTAACCGATCACCTTCCTCAACCTCGGGGTGGTTGGGCGTGCCACCGGTAATTACGACAATCTTATTGCCGATGAGTCCATCTGAACTGATGGTAGCACTGGCGTCTTTACGGATATACTGCTGAGAGCTTTGCTCAATGTTCATGTCTACTTCTACCTGGGCGTTTCCGAAAAAGCTCACTCGCTTAACCGTGCCGATTTTGACGCCTGAAAACCAGACATTGTTGCCCGCTTTCAGGCCGGCCACATCTTTAAAAACGGCAATAATCTGAATGCTTTTGGTGAAACGCTTTTGTTGGCCACCCAACACGAAGACTCCGGCAATGAAAATGACAATCCCCAGCAGAATAAAAATGCCGACGACAACGGAGCGTTTTGTTGATTCAGTACTCATTCGAATCGGATATAATGGTGGTGTAAGTGCAGTAGGTGTAATTGTTGAAGTGCGCAAAATGTTTTACTGTAACCTGCTCACTCTACTTAAATTGATCTACCTGAAACAGGTGATTAATTCACGAAATTGTAATTGTAAAACTGCTGAACCCGCTCGTCGGGATCTGCAAATACCTCATCGAACGTACCGACCCGCTCAAATTTACCGTCCAGCAGCATGGCCACCCGATCACCGGTTGTTTTGGCGCAGGTGAGATCGTGCGTAATGATAATAGATGTAGCTTTATGGCGTTCCCGCACTTCGTTGATCAGGTTGTTGATGTCGATACTGGTAATCGGGTCAAGGCCGGCGGTAGGTTCATCGTAAAGCATAATTTCGGGCTTTAGAATCAGCGTGCGGGCAATGCCGATCCGCTTCCGCTGGCCACCCGACAGCTCCGATGGCATCTGGTTGATGGTCTGCGACAAACCTACGTCGTCGAGAGCTTCTTCAACCGCCCGGTCGATGTCGGCCCGGCTCAGATTCCGGATGTTTCGTACGAGCGGAAATTCAAGGTTTTCGCGAATGCTCATGCTATCGTACAGAGCACTGCTTTGAAACGAGAACCCCACTTTTTGCCGGAACGCATCCAGTTCACGACCCCGCAGACGTTCTACATCCTCGCCTAATACCCGAACGATACCCGCATCGGGCTGGAGCAGGCCCACGATAATTTTGATCAGAACGGATTTTCCGGTACCTGAGCGGCCCAGCACGACTACATTTTCTCCGCGGTTTACGTCCAGGTCTACCCCCTGCAACACGTGTAAATCGCCGAACGATTTACGCAGCCCGCGAATGGTAATAACTGGTTCATTGGTTGGTGTCATGGCAGTGTAATGAGTAATCAGAAGCAGCAAAAAATCATCCGGAATGAGTACCCGATGGCTTGTCAACTACCCCGTATTGCCCCTACAATCTGTAAGGAGATTAATTCTTCGATAAAGACCAGGAACATCGACGTAACTACAGAAGAGTTGGCGGCCTTCCCCACGCCTTCGGTTCCCTTTGAGGAATGATACCCTTTATAGCAGCCTACCATGCCGATTGTGAAGCCGAACACAATCGATTTAAGCAGGGACGCAAAAATGTCGAGGTACGTAACGGCCCCGAACACCTCCTGGATGTACGATGTAAAACTGGTCTGCTCGTTCAGATTGACATTGATGTACGCGCCCATGAGCGCTACAAAAATCGTGTACATCGTCAGGATCGGAATGGTAAAGGAAGTTGCCAGTACGCGGCTGACTACCAGAAACTTGAATGGGTCGGTTCCCGACACTTCCATGGCGTCGATCTGCTCTGTTACGTTCATCGACCCCAATTCGGCCCCGATGCTTGACCCTACTTTTCCGGCGGCAATCAGGGCTGTGACCAGCGGCCCTAACGCCCGCACAATGGCAATCGCGATCAGCGACGGCAGCCACGACGTAGCGCCAAACTCCGATAGAGACGGTCGAGACTGGTTGGTAAAGACGATACCCGTGATGAAACCCGTGGTAGAGATGAGCAACAGGGACCGATAGCCGACTTCGTAGCACTGCCGGATAATTTCCTTAAACTCGTAGGGAGGTAAAAACACTTCCCGGAAGAAGCGGCCAACGAAGGAGCCTACGTCGGCTAAATTTAGAAAGATTGCATCCAGCCGGCGACCGACAACGGGCCGATCGGATGTTGATTTTTGAGGATTGGTGGTATCAGACTGCATTTAGCGGCTTAATGTAGTGGGGCCAGGTATTAACCCGGCTTCATGTAAGGGTATAACTGATTTGTACGTTGGTAGTTTAATTTTACCCGTACTACGTCTGTTAGCCAGTTGGTTAACTTAGTTTGTGGGATAGAATAGCAGTATTGTCCTAAAAAAAGCCCGGCCTGCCAATACGAATTGGCAGGCCGGGCTCTCGGGACTAGACGCTTGGATTAACTCGCCCGCTGGAGCGTCGCTGACAAGGGATAATAAGCCGTTTGCGGCAATGGAGCTAAAAATGAAGAGTAATCATTGAGACGTGACAACACTTCTTTGTACACCAGCACCCGAAACAGATAATACTGGGTTTCGCGCGGCAGCCGCATCCGGTAATAATCACGGTGATCCAGCCGTTTCAGCTGGTTCTTCAAATAGCTCGGTCCGGCGTTATAAGCCGCAGCTACTAACGACCACGAACCCAGTTGGTCATAGAGTTTTCGCAGGTACTGGCAGGCCGCTTCGGTTGCTTTGTGAACATTGAAGCGTTCATCAACCCGACCACCTACTTTCAGCCCTAGCTCACGGGCCGTTCCGGGCATCAACTGCCAGTAGCCAGCCGCGCCAACCCGCGAAACGGCCTTGGCCCGCAGGCCACTTTCAGCCAGTGGTATATACCGGAAGTCGTCGGGGATGTCGTATTTTTTTAATATGGGATTGATGATCGGAAAAAACGCATCGGCTTTCTGGCGAAGATTTCCCAGGTCTCTGGCCTGACTGCGGAACAACGTAAACACATGTTTCCACCGGTCAACGACATCGGTCTGATCCAGCGGTAAGCACTCCCCGCAGAAGTTAACATCGAGCAGAGGAAGGGCGGGCGCATCGGCAACCGGCTTCACCAGGGATGTCATGATGCTGGACTGGGGCTGAAGCATTGACCCGGTTGCGTCGGGCTGGGCAATAACACCGAAAGAACTCGAATTGGCGTGAGAAATTGGTGAGGGGGCAATCTTGGCGGCAACTGTGACAGCCGGGCGAAGGGCGGCCATTAATACTGAAAATCCAACACGTATAAGCAAAACTAAAAATAGATGGTACTGAGTCTATAACGCCAGTAGAATATATATAGTGCATTGATAATCAATATAATACATGACGTTTGTTGATATGATAGTAGGCTGGTGACGAGCGAGGTCAAAAACTGATTGAGTCTCAGGAGTTTTCACGGAAAAATCTAATACCCTGATTTTTAAATAAATTTCTGATAACCGGGTAGGACCACGTCGGGCGAATGCGGATAAACTAGTGGTGGGTCAGCGTAAAAAACCGACCTTTGTAGCCGCAAACCTCCGGCACAAGCTGTCGGCTGGATCAGGAACGCTTATGATTGAAATTGGACGAATAAATACCTTAGTCGCGCTGCGCGAAACCAGCGTTGGGTTCTTTCTGGGCGATGAGCAGGGCAATGACGTGCTGCTGCCCAACAAATACGTGCCCGATACGCTGGACGTTGACGATGAGATCGACGTTTTCGTATATACTGACTCCGAAGATCGGCCCATCGCAACCACCTTGACCCCCGCCATTCAGCGCGACGAGTTTGCTGCGCTGCAGGTGGTGGCCGTGACCAGCGCCGGAGCTTTTCTGGACTGGGGCCTGGAAAAAGATCTGCTCGTGCCGCACCGCGAACAAAGTCGGCCAATGCAGGTTGGGCAGTGGCCCGTCGTGTTCATGTATCTGGATGAAGAAACCAACCGACTCGTGGCGTCGAGTAAGATAAGCCGCTTTTTAGATCCTGATGCGGGCGACCTGTACGTCGGCGAAGAGGTGCAGTTGCTGGCCTACGAAACTACCGACCTGGGCGTGAATGTGATCATCAACAATCGCCATAAAGGGCTGATTTACGCCAACGAGATTTTCCGAACGGTACGTCCCGGTGATCCGCTGATTGGATATATCAAAAATATTCGGGACGATGATCGCATTGATGTCAGTCTGCAACGTACTGGTTTTGAGAATGTGGAGCCCAACGCCCGACGCATTCTGGCTACGCTCAAAGCGGAAAACGGATTTCTGCCCCTGACCGACAACAGCCCCCCCGAACAGATTTACGAAACGCTGGAGATGAGCAAGAAAACCTTCAAGAAAGCCGTCGGAACGCTCTATAAAGAACGGAAAATTGTCATCGAAGAAAAGGGTATTCGCCTGGTGTAGCGAGAGCGCACTGTGTTGCCTGTAAACTATATACGCTACGTAAAAACAAAAGCCCGCTCCATCCAGAAGCGGGCTTTTTGGTGAAAACAGGTTCTGGTCGCTAAACGCTGCGGCCCTGAATCAGACGCAGAATAATGGCGATAACCGCAATGACCAGCAAGACGTGAATGATACCGCCAAGACCGAAACTATTGAAGCCTAAAAAACCAAGCAGCCAGATGATGATCAGCACCACGGCTATAGTATACAGCAGATTACCCATAACGTTTATTGGTTTATTGAATTAATTAGGTGTATTACAAGCAACTAACCAACGCACCATCATTTGGTTTTCAGAATCTACTAACCCGCCCGGTTCCGACCCGTTAAATGGGGAGTTTACCACCGACTCAAAGGCTTGAAAAATCCTTGTTTTATCTAGCCCGTACAGGGTGAAAATGGGCCGGGGGCTAAGGTCTGGTTGGTTTGCGGGCGCATTTACCAGTATATTCGGCGGCCCAATTCACGTTAAAAATGAAAGTAAGAAAAGCCGTGATTACCGCAGCTGCCCGCGGAGAACGATTATATCCGGTAGCCGATACCATTCAGAAAGCCATGCTGCCGGTTATCGATATCGATGGATTATACAAACCCGTTATTCAGGCCATTGCTGAAGAAGCTTTTCTGAGCGGCATCGACGAAATCTGCGTCGTTGGTGCTCCTGGCGACGGTGAACGTTATATCAATGCCTTTACGTCGCTGCGGGATAACCTGGTTAAATCGTTTAAAAGCGTCGACTGGGCCAGAGAAGAGGCCGATAAGATTGATAATCTGCTCAGCCGGGTTCAGTTTACCGAGCAGCCTGAGCCATTAGGCTATGGTCATGCCGTGTATTGCGCCAGGGAGTTTGTGGGGAATGAACCGTTCCTGTTGCTGCTGGGCGATTACTTATACGTATCAAACCTGACCAACAAGCGGTGTGCTGCCCAACTGATTGAGCTGGCTACCCAGGAAAACTGCTCCGTGTCGGCTGTTAACCCGACCATCGAGCATCAGATCGGTCGCTACGGCACCTTGACGGGTAAACACGTACCGAACAGAATGGGGGTTTATCAGATCGAAAAACTGATCGAGAAACCGTCCCTGAGCGTAGCCGAGCTTGAACTCCAGACCCCTGGTCTGCGCGTTGGCTATTACCTCTGCTTCTTCGGCATGCACGTACTAACCCCCACCGTTTTTGCTATTCTACAGAAACACATTGCGCAGGGAAGTGCGAATACCCCGCTGACGCCGACATTACAGGAACTGGCCGATACGGAAACATACCTGGCGCTGGAGGTGAAAGGAAATCGCTACGACTTAAGCGGACGTAACGGGCTGTTGCGGGCGCAGATGGCGCTTGGCCTGGCGGGGGAAGCGCATGATGAAACGCTGACGTCTATGGTCGAGCTGTTGGCCGAAGCCAATACGCGAAAAGCGCAGGTGGTTCAATGAGGTAAAACAGAGTCCCTCTGTCTGGAAGGGCTTCTTGTGTTTGATACATAGAAAAAGGCAACATGAATGTTTTCATAGAAACAATTACGTCTACTGACCCCGCTGCTCGTAACCGATCCTTTTTTGACTTAAGTCGTAATCTATCTACTCATAATCTGCTGAAAGCCCTGCGTGAACTGGACGATTTTCGGAAGTCCACGCCGAATCTGTACGATAAAGTCAGAGCCATTCTGTTCTTATACGCTGGTTTTCGCTTTTTCCTGATGGAGGCTACCGAGACACCGGCTATCGGCAAAATACCGTACGCGGGCTTCGAAGATTTGCTGGCCCGTCGGTTTGAGCAGGCCATTGCTACGTTCTTGCAGGACCTGGACAAACACGGCCCGAACGCTACGTTATTCAGCGCTTTGGCCGATAGCTATCACCATCTGTCGTTCCAGATTCTGGCCGATCAGGTTCGGAAAAGCGTTCGGTCGAGCAAAGGCAATCAGTGGATGTTCCGCGTTGGGCATCGGGACGAACACCCGATCCGCATCCATCCTAAGCTGCTCCAACGATCCGACAACTCGCTTTTTTACCCCATCCTGCACGAGCAGACGTCCGTCCGGATGGATTTAACCCATAGCGGGTGGTCGGATATTTTCTTCCTGGGGATGGATTATCCCGAAGGGGCCCGCGTCATCAATATTTCGATCGATCTCGGCGTATTCGGTCGTGATAAAGACATTCGCCCGCCTTTGCATTGTTACGTGCGGGTTATCTCCGAGCCGGTGCTGCGGCTGACCAGCGTTGACCTGAACACGACTAAAGACGTGCATGATCTGGCCGATCTGTTCAACTTTGGGAACGACTACCTGAGCCTGGTCAAAGCGGGCGTGATTGCCTCAGGACTCATTCCGCCCTCGTTTGAAGGCACGAACCAGTCGCTGGCTGATATTCTGGCCCGGATTGTAGCGCCGGGGATGGGAATTGAACTGGTGACCAAAGTAAATGACATTCCGAAGGGCTCGCGCTTTGCGGTTTCTACCAACCTGCTGGGTTCGATCATTAGCTTGCTGATGCGAGCAACGGGACAGACCCGAAATCTGGAAGGTGGGCTTGACGAAAGCGAACGTCGGTTGGTGGCTTCGCGGGCTATTCTGGGCGAGTGGATCGGTGGGTCGGGTGGTGGCTGGCAGGACTCGGGTGGGGTTTGGCCAGGTATTAAAGCCATTCAGGGCACCTTCGCCCAGGAAGGTGATCCGGAACACGGCATCAGTCGAGGCACCTTATTACCCCGCCACCGCGTATTGACCGGTGAAGCTGTGCATCCCGAGATTCAGGCGAAAATTATGAATTCGCTGGTGTTGATGCACGGCGGTATGGCCTCCAACGTAGGGCCGATTCTGGAGATGGTCACCGAAAAGTACCTGCTCCGGGGCGATCACGAATGGGTAGCCCGCCAGCAAACGAATCAGATTTTCGACAATATTCTGGGTGCCATTCAGGAAGGTGACATCAAGAAGCTGGGCGCGAACACGGCCCGTAACTGGGAAGGACCCATCAAAACCATTATTCCGTGGGCGTCGACTTACTTCACGGAGCAGATTATTGCCAAAGCTAAAAAACAGTTTGGCGACGATTATTATGGTTTTCTGATGCTGGGCGGTATGTCGGGGGGCGGTATGGGCATGTTTGTCAATCCGGCTCGGTACGAGGATTACAAAATGCAGGTGCTGGACATTCTCCGAAAAACAAAGAACGAACTGTCCGACTCACTGCCTTTTGCGATGGAGCCGGTGGTATACAATTGGAGTATCAATCCAAAAGGCACCTGGGCCAATCTGCACGAAGGGAATGATGCCTTAATGCCGGAGCAGTATTACGGCATCCACGTATCGGAGTTGGTGCGAAAAGATCCGGCTTCGATACCGTATGTTCGCCGGGCCGAAATCGACTACTTTACTACGTATTGCGAGCAGAACAATCAGGCCTATCCCTTGCTGCGGACCATTGTCAGCAACCTGTTCAAAGTGTCTGACCCAACCTCGCAGGGCAACCGGAGTGCTGAGAACGAAAAAGCCGATCGGATCAAGAAAGAGAACGGCTTCGATTACATTCAGCATGAGGAAATTCGCGAAGAGCTGCAAAAAGGGCGTATTGGTCTGTCGCGCAACCGCCTACCGGCCGAAACGTCGATTGAGGATGTGCAGCCCAACGAGATTGCTCAGCTCGAAGCGTTAGCCTCGTCCCTTCAACCGGGTGAAGCCGCTATTCAAGCGGGTAAAGTGGCTGTTATGAGTCTGGCCGCTGGTGTTGGCAGCCGCTGGACCAAAGGGGCCGGGGTAATCAAAGCCATCAATCCCTTCGTCGAGATAAATGGTGTGCACCGAAGTTTTCTGGAAATACACCTGGCCAAAACGCGCAAAGTAGCCGAACGTTACGGAGCCGTCCTTCCGCACCTTATCGCGACTAGTTACCTGACCCACGAGCCGATCCGGAAGAAGTTAGCACAAACGAGCAACTTTGGTTACCAGGGACCTACTTTGCTGTCGCCGGGCCGTTCGATTGGGCAGCGATTCGTGCCGATGGAGCGTGATTTGCGGTTCATGTGGGAAGAAATGCCGCAGGAAACGCTCGACGAGAACAAGCAGAAAGTGCGGGATGCCGTTCGGCAGACCATGATTTCGTGGGCCAAATCGAAAGGCGAGGGGACTGACTACGTCGATAACATCGCGGCTCAACGGTTTTCGCCACTGGGTCACTGGTATGAGGTATCGAATCTGTTACGTAACGGCACGCTGGCCAAGTTACTCGCCGAGTATCCGCAGGTCGAAACGATCATGTTGCATAACATCGACACGTTGGGTGCGGATGTCAATCCGGCAGCGTTGGGTCATCATCTTGCCTCGGGGAATGTGCTCACGTTCGAGGTTGTTCCCCGACGAATTGAAGACCGTGGGGGCGGATTAGCCCGCGTAAATGGGACCATCCGCCTGTTAGAAGGCCTGGCGCAGCCTCGCGAAGAGGACGAGCTTAATCTTAGCTATTACAACACGAATACAACCTGGATTCAGGTTGATCCGCTGCTTCAGCTGTTTGGCCTGACCCGCGCCGATCTGCAAACCGGTGATGAGGCCCAACTGGCAAAAGCGGTACGTAGCGTGGCCCACCGGATTCCCACTTATGTGACCATCAAAGACGTAAAATACCGCTGGGGACACGGGCAGGAAGATATTTACCCCGTTGCGCAGATTGAGAAATTGTGGAGCGATATGTCGGCACTGGCTGATGTGGCGTGTGGCTATATTGAAGTGCCCCGATACCGCGGGCAGCAGTTAAAAGACCCCGCTCAACTGGATTCTTGGGTGACGGACGGCAGCAAAGACCATGTAGCCTCTTTATGCCTCTTTGCTGAATAAGCGCAGGTCGCAGTTGTTTGTCAAGTTTAGTATTCTGAAATTGTTGGTGCAAAGAGTCTATTTATACAGGCGGTTTCAGCGGTAGATTGCCACTGAAACCGCCTTTTCTCGTTACGTTTACCCCTTTTATTGGCAATTGCCAACGTTTATAAAATGCCCTTACGTTCTCAAGATTGGTTTGGCCGCACCGGTAAAGACGGCTTTATATATCGGGCCTGGATGAAAAACCAGGGCTTCCCGCATCACGAATTCGAAGGCAAACCGGTTATCGGTATCTGCAACACCTGGTCGGAGCTTACTCCCTGTAACGCGCACTTCCGCGAACTGGCCGAAGCCATTAAGCGGGGCGTGTGGGAGGCCGGTGGCTTCCCGCTCGAATTCCCGGTGATGTCGCTCGGTGAATGTCAGATTAAACCGACTGCCATGCTGTTCCGAAATCTGGCCAGCATGGATGTCGAAGAAAGTATTCGCGGTAACTCGCTGGATGCCGTTATTCTGATGTGCGGCTGCGATAAAACAACGCCTTCCCTGGTGATGGGTGCCTGTAGCGTTGACCTGCCGACGATGGTCGTATCGGGAGGGCCGATGCTGGCCGGCCGTTTTCAGGGTCGTAAGATTGGAACGAGCGATCTGTGGCGCTTTGCGGAATCCTACAAAATGGGTGAAATGAGCCAGGCCGAGTTTATCGCGGCCGAAGCCAGTATGGCCCGGAGTCAGGGGCACTGCGCCGTGATGGGCACGGCCTCGACGATGGCGGCTATGGTTGAATCGCTCGGTTTGGCCCTGCCCGACAACGCGACTATCCCAGCGGCTGATTCACGTCGGAAAGTACTGGCTCATTTAACGGGTATGCGGGCCGTAGAGCTGGCAAGAGAAGGCATTACTCCATCGAAGATTCTGACTCGGGAGGCCTTCGAAAATGCAATCATAGTGAACGCAGCACTGGGCGGTTCAACGAACTTTATCCTGCACCTGACGGCCATTGCCGGACGGGTTGGCGTTGACCTGTCGCTGGATGATTTTGATCGGATTTCGGCCAAAATCCCGCTGCTCGCGAATTTGCAGCCCTCGGGTGAACACTTCGTTGAAGATCTGTTCTATGCGGGTGGCTTACCGGCCATTATTCGTGAACTGCGCCAGTACCTGCACAACGACGCGATAACTGTAAACGGACAATCAATCGGTGAAAACTGCGCAGAAGCCCAATGCTACGATCCGGCCGTGATTGCGTCGGTCGATAACCCGTTCAAGCCCGAGTCTGGTGTAGCCGTATTGCGGGGAAACCTGTGTCCGAACGGGGCTGTGTTGAAGCCATCGGCCGCAACACCTGCCCTGATGCAACATACCGGACGTGCGGTGGTATTTGAAAATATTGACGACTACAAAGCCCGCATCGACGATCCAGACCTCGACGTTGACCCAAGCTGCGTGCTGGTTCTGAAAAACGTAGGTCCTAAAGGATACCCGGGTATGCCGGAAGTAGGCAATATGCAGTTGCCTGCCAAGGTTCTGGCGTTGGGTGTACACGACATGGTACGCATCTCAGATGGACGGATGAGCGGTACGGGCTTCGGAACGGTTGTTTTGCACGTATCACCCGAAGCGGCTGTAGGAGGAAATCTGGCCCTGGTCCAGAACGGCGATCTGATTACGTTGGATGTTGAAAATCGCAGCCTGCATCTACACGTTTCTGATCAGGAACTGGCTAGTCGACTGGTTCATTTTAAACCGCTTGACCTGGGTTATGAACGGGGCTACGTCAACCTGTACATTCGCCACGTTACCCAGGCACACGAAGGGGCCGATTTTGATTTCCTGCGGGGTGCTTCCGGCAGCGAAGTAAAGCGCGATTCGCATTAATGTTCTGTATTCTGTTCCGGTAATCTCCGAATTAATGTAGGCATTACCGGAACAGAATATGAGCCGGGAATGACTTTTCCATGAATCAACAATTTACTAATCAGACCGCTATTATTACGGGAGCGGGAGTTGGTATCGGTTTCGCTATTGCCAAAGCACTCGCTAAACAAGGCGCTAACGTTTTACTGAATGACTTCGACGATGCATTAGCGCACAAAGCCGTTGATGAGATCCGGCAGGAGGGAGGCAATTGCCAGGCATTCCCCGGTGATGCGTCGGACGTACCGTTTATACAGCAGATGGTGCAGACGGCTGTCCGCGAGTTTGGCTCGCTGGATCTGGCGATTGCCAACGCCGGCATCACCATCTTCGGCGACATTTTCACAACAACCCCCGAGGCATTCGAGAAAATTGTCAACCTGAACCTACGGGGCAGCTTTTTTCTGGCGCAGACAGCCGCTCTTCAGATGCGGGAGCAGGGGCGGGGCGGTAGTGTGTTGTTTATGTCATCGGTTGTGGGCCATCAGGCGCATCCCGGTTTACCGGTCTACAGCCTGACGAAAGCGGGTCTGGAAATGCTGGCCAGACAGTTGGTTATTGATTTTTCACCCATCGGCATTACCGTGAACGCCATTGCTCCCGGCGCAACGCTAACCGAACGGACCTTAGATGATCCGTCGTACATCCCAATCTGGTCGCGCATCACGCCCATGGGTCGCCCCGCTACCGTTGACGACATCGCCAATGCTGCCTTGTTTCTGCTATCGCCCCAGTCGCGTCACATCACCGGTCAAAGCCTGATTGTTGATGGAGGCTGGACGAGCGTGGGTATTCCACCGCTGTAAATAGCTTTAATTTGCAGATAAATACGGTGTACATCAAGTAGTTATACGCTTGTTAGTGAGGTGTTTGTGCCAGAACTTTAGTTGAATTTAACAAACAGCCATGCAACGAGTAGTACTGCTATTGATTCTGGGAATACTGCATCGTGCTGCGGTGGCACAGGAATTCCCCAAAGGATTCTCGTTACCCATTGAAATAGGACAGGGCTTCAATCAACCCGCTGGTACACCGCTTTATCTGCTGACACTTCAGGCGGTTCCGCAAGTGACGCTGGTACCGGGAAGACTTCAGCTGGGGGCAGTTCTGGGCGGCTTTTATCCCGCTACACATGTGGGTGTCCTGGCAGGGCCGCGCGTAGCGCTCAAGGTGTTGGCGGGGAAACCTATCCTGTCGGCCAGTTCCTTTAATCTGCATATACTCGCTGAGTTCTTATGGGCGACGGCTCCTGAGCTGACAAAAGGCCGACAACTACTGGGCGGTGGTATCGGGATTGGTAGTTCGGATTTAGCTACCGTTTCGCTCAGGCTGCACCGCGATCTGGCGCATTCGGCAACCTGGTTCCAGGTAAGTATCGGGTATAATCTGGTCAAGAAAACTCCTCCACCCTTATAAACCCGATTGTCATGGCTAAAACTGCCTTAGTTATCAGTGGAGGAGGCTCGAAAGGTGCCTTTGCGGTTGGCGCTCTGTCGTTTATTCATCAGCATGTTCAACCCATCGACCGCTTCGATGTCTATTGTGGTACGAGTACCGGTTCGTTAATTGTGCCGTTGGCGGCTCTGGGCGAAATGGCTCTTCTCGAACAGATTTACACCACTACCCGCCAGGCTGACGTACTCAATATGGGCGGTATCGGAAACCTGATTACTGGTGTATCGCTGCACGACGCAACCCCTCTGAAACGCCTGATCGAAACCAATCTGACCGACGCTCGCTTCAACCGGCTTAAGACTTCGGGTAAACCCGTATTTCTGGCGACGGTCTGTCTGCAAACGGAGCGATTGGTTTATTTTGGGATGCAGCCCGCATCCGGAAATGCAGCGTATGATGTCAACCTAATTCAAACAGCTACTGACCTACGCAGGGCCATGCTGGCATCGTCGTGTCAACCGGTATTCATGCAGCCTGTCGAGTGGAGACCCGGCACCGTACCGGTACGGCAGTATGCGGATGGAGGCATTCGGGAACTTACACCCTTGCAGGCGGCTATCGATAACGGAGCCGAAATCATCATCGCCATTACGAATAGTCCGGCCAAAACTCCCGAAGACAACCAAATGCTGCGAACAGCCACCGCTATGCTGGAGCGAACAATTGATCTGTTTTCCGAGGATGTGGGTGACAACGATTATCGGCTGGCTACGCTCATTCAGCAGACCAATACGTATATACAGACCGTAAAAGCGCAACTGCGGACACAGGGAGTCGCGCAGGCAACTATCGACTCCGCTTTTGCGTCGGGCAGTAGTCCAGCCGCCGGAACGGCGATTACTAAAATTGTTGAGGTTCGTCCAGCCGCTAAACTTACCGAAGGAGGGCCGGGTGGTCTGACGTTTGATCCAACGGCTATGCGGCAGATGTTTCAGAAGGGTGTTCAGGAGGCAACAAAGGTCTTTACCAGCCTACCCTCGCCGATCGTATAAGGCCGATCGGTATGGAACGGCTTAACCCTTACGTCCAGTAATCATACTGCATGTACCGGGCTGTTTCGTCGGCGACTTCTTTGCCAAGCAGCTTCCCAACTACGTACAAGGCCATGTCAATACCGGCCGAAATCCCCGCTGAGGTGATAACCCTGCCGTTGTCGACAAACCGTTCGGCGGGCTTAACCATAGTCGACGGCGACATCTGTTGCAGGCTGTCAGCTGCCAGGAAATGAGTTGTGGCGGACAGACCATCCAGCAAGCCTGCTTTTGCTAAGATCAACGCGCCGGTACACACCGACAAGACCAGCTCGGCACTTTCCGCTGTTCGCCGGACCCAGTTCAGAATAGCCGGGTTATCCATTTCGCGCCGGGAGCCGTAGGGCGTGCCATCTGGATGATAACCCCCTCCGCCCGGAATGACCAGTACATCGGCTTTAGGGTGATCGTTGAGCAGATACGTTGGCGTTATGCATAGCCCATTTCGCGCATAGACGGGTCCGCGCTCGGCCACGGTAAACACCTGAAAAGGCGGTTGATTGCCCGTTTGTCGGCCTGCGACGCCAAAGACTTCAAACGGCCCGGCAAAGTCGAGAACTTCAATTTCATTGAACAGGAGAATGGCAACGGTACGCATAGAGGGTGATGGCTAGCTCCGCTTCGTTTTCCGTCTGCCGATCGGCAGCTTCGAAAGAGCAAAGCGAGTTGATAACAACGATCCTTATTTTCTGCCTAACGTAATAAGCACGACGCCGACCAGGGCAATAACGGCACCCACTAGCGACTGACTGGAAAAGATTTCCCCGGCGAACGTAACGCCCAGCAGCATAGCCACCACGGGGTTAACAAACGCGTACGTGGAAAGCAACTGGGGCGACGCATTCCGGGCGAGCCAGGCGTAGGACGAAAAGCCGATGATGCTGCCAAAAACGACGAGGTAAAACACCGATCCAACGGCTTTGGCTGGTGCATCAAAAATGCTCAGGGGTGTAACCGGCTCCATGATCAGGCTGATGATAAACAAGACCATACCACCTACGATCATCTGAATACCGCTGGAAATATTGGCTGCAGGTAGTGACACACGGGGAGCCAGTAACGTACCAATTGCCCAGGCGAAGTTGCCGAATACAACTAGGCTCGACCCGATCAGATTGGCGTGGACACCGCCCGTGCTTTGCATCTTATCCGGTTTTATTAAAAAATAGATACCGATCAAACCCACTGCCAGACCTGCCAGTGCCAGGTTGGTTGGCCGTTGCCGACCGAATGATACCCAGTTAAGCGTTAAGAGAAAAACGGGTAACATGCCGCCCAGCAAAGCCGCCATTCCCGTTGGAATATACTGAAGCCCAAGGGTTAGACAACCGTTTGAAATGGTCAGAAGTAAAACGCCGATGATACCAGCCGAACGCCATTCCGCACGGGTAGGAGGGGGCGTACCGGTAAAGCGAGCATAGCCGTACAACAGCCCGCCCGCAATTAAGTACCGAACAGAAGCCATGTACAACGGCGGCATCCGTTCGGTCATGAAGTGAATAAACAGGTACGTAGATCCCCACAGAACATAGACAGAAAGCAGCGCTGACCAAAGGGTTACGCGATTGGGGGCGATTGTGGCGGGTGAACTAATGGCTTGCATACAACAAGGACGTCGATTCAACCTGTAACAACGACATCTTTACTTTCTATCCGTTACGTGCCAAAAATTTAATTTTTCTAAGATTGTTGCTAGTAAACGTAAAGAAAATATAATTAATGTAAGTTTTGGGCAAAGAGATAAAGTAATTCAGAAGTTGATTTGCGAATTTTTGTCAGTCCGGCAAAAACAGGCTATACTAATTCTGAAAAGCTTCAACTGTGTAAACACACATCGCAACTACTAATGGCTTACGCTCACTCGTACGTAAACGGATTGCCGGACGGGATATAGGTGACCTTGATGCCCGGTACCTGAGGTTTTAGCCAGGTCACGAGCCATTCCATACCGGCGGCTTCGCTCATAATGTGGCCCAGGATCACCAGAGAAATCTTTTGCCCCCGGCTGCGGGCGTCGCGGATGTATTCGGGGGTTTCCCACTCACTGGATTCTCCGCAGAAAACAACATCGGGTTTTGCCTTCGAGATCGCCGTTATCTGATTGCGGCCACCCGATGCGCCCGGCAACAGGAGAACGCGCTGACAGACCTGGTTCCGATCGCCAACCAGACGTACCGTTTTAATGGCTAACTTCTCCTTCACGTGGCCGATGAGCTGATGAAGGGGCGTTGCGGGCATCGTCAGCAGGTGCGATGTATCGGCGTTGGTGAATTTGTCCCAGCCCAGTTGCGACAGCATACCGGTCCAGATGCCGTCGGGACGGTGCGAGTGCCAGTAGTCGTGAAACCGCCAGACCGCAATGCCGTGTTTTTTCAGTAACTCCTGCTTGTGCCGCAAAACTTCATCATCGCTCAGCCAGTCGGTTTCGTCGAGGTGATTGTAAAAGGTAGGCTCGTGGGCGATGATGAAGTTGGCACCGGCAGCCGCGGCTTTTTCGATCACGTCGGCCGTGGCAAACATGGTCGATACAATGCCGGTCACCGGCTGCGATCGGCTCCCCGACTTCAACGTATCAACCGTCTTGGGAAAGGGCGCGCCCGGAATGGTTTTCAAAATCAGGTCCATCACCTGACCAACGGTCATTGAGGCTTTAACGGCAGTCCCGTAGGCTGAACCTAACAGGGGCGTATTGATAAGCATGGACGTACCCAGAACCTGGGTCAGATTGGCTAAGAATTGTCGTCTTCCCTGGGCGTTGTGCATAATCGTTAGTGGGTTTTATCAGCCTGTATGAGCGAAAGCGCTTACAGGCCATCCTTTACTTTTTGGCAAAACTGAACGCATCCTCAAAAGCGGTCAGTAATTGATCGTTTGTCCGGTTCAGCAAACTGTCATTCACCAGTAGCTTCATGTAGCCGTCGGCTTTAGCGGACGGTAGGCCGATATTATATTTTTTCCAGAACACTTCACCCAGTTTTCGTACGTCGACTGCTGGCGATAGTTGCGCATTGAAAATGTTAGTGCCACCTTCAATTGGAGTGATTTTTACTTCAGACAACTGGTTGAGTTTGTAAGGGCTGCTAAGGCCGGAGCCGCTGATAGGCTCGACAGGAAATTTCTTCGGGTAAACATGCGGGCTTAAAGAATAGATAAGCAGAAAGAGCTAAACCGGTTGTAGCCCGAAAATGCGGCTGTATTCGTCGGGATTAAATCCTAACGCAATAATCCGTCCGTTGTGCTCGATCAGCGGTCGGCGGATGGCCGAGGGCTTGTCGATCATAAACGTAATGGCGGCTTCGGTATCGGATGGTTTTTCCGAGTCAGGCAGTTTCTTCCAGGTCAGTCCGGCTTTATTCACGAATTCATCCCAGCTTTTCTGCGTTAACCAGCGTTCAATGATGGTGCGGTCGACGCCTTGCTTTTTGTAATCGTGAAATTGATACGTAATACCGTGCTCGGCTAACCAGGTGCGCGCTTTTTTGACGGTATCACAGTTTGGAATTGCGTATAACGTATACATCTCCTGCAGTTAAATGGAAACAACCAGTCGTTTACCGGGAGCAACGGCCTGCTGCCAGGCCGTTTCGATAGCCGACAAGGTAGTTAGTTCGGTATCAATTACGAGCTTACCGTCGGCGGCAAGCTGAAACATTTCGGGAAGCATGTCGGTCGTGTATTCGTGCATTTGCTGCTTAGAAATACTGCCCAGACCAGACCCCAGCAACTCAATGGCGGAACTGCGTAAGGTGCCCGACGCTACGTCGATGTGTTCACCCGCCATGCTGCCCACGGCAACAATCCGAATGGGGTGCGCAACTGTGTTGGGGCTTCCCTCTTTCAGCGTATTGATGATTAACGTAATAGGGTGCCCCCACAGGTAGTCGATGACAATGTCGATTGGTGTATCGGCGTGGATCGCTCTAAGTTGCCCGCTAAAGGCGTCATCGTCCTGGTGGAGCGAGATAATTTCATCGGCACCCAGCGTTTTCAGCTTTTCCAGCGACTCCTGATTTCGACCCGTGGCGATTACTTTCGACGCGCCGTAGTGTTTAGCCAGTTGAACGGCTACCATGCCGGTAACGCCCGTCGCTCCGTTGATCAGCACAACCGCATTGGCTTGTATATTAGCCCGGAAACGAAGGGCCAGTGCTGCGCCCATAACCGCATTCGGCAGGGCCGCAGCCGTTACGTCGTCAAGCGTATCGGGCAGTTTAACATAGCCCTTACCGGCGATTACCGCTTTTTCGGCAATCGTTCCGGTTAATCCCTGCGCATAAACCCGGGTTCCATCGTCCAGTATGCCCACTCCGTCGAAGCCTACAACTGCCGGTAGGGAAGAGTAACTGGCGTAGTG
Organism: Spirosoma fluminis; assembly: GCF_054778895.1. Lineage (NCBI taxonomy): Bacteria > Pseudomonadati > Bacteroidota > Cytophagia > Cytophagales > Cytophagaceae > Spirosoma > Spirosoma fluminis. Next base: position 14,172 of record NZ_BAAGZD010000041.1, on the reverse strand, counting down.
CTTGCCACTGGCCCGTGCTTTATCCAGATTTTTAATGGACGCGGCCTTTACGTTCATGACTAACTGGTCAGCGTTTTGCGGAGTTGGATCCGCGAAGTCTTCGTATACGGGGAGGGTACCTAATTGGTGTAATACAGCGGCTTTCATAGTCTGCCTGGTGGTAAGAATGTTCTAACGTGGTTGTAATTTATTACCGCCAACACCGGATTTTGCGGGTGAGTTTACGTATGCGCCAAAAAGTCACGAATCGTCTGCTGATAATCCTTCGGCAACAGTTGTAAAACGCCAGTTTAACCGCCTGGCTCGTGTGGCAGTGAAGTAAATAGCCGATCAGGACCCTATGCGTTATTAATTTTGACCCTGTTGGCGCTATTCCTAACTTTGCGGAAGCCGCAGGCTAACGGTTTTTTTGAACCCATCCTGCCAGGCTTGTCTACTTCTTCCCGCGTGTGTATGCGTTTACGACTAGTACTTCTTTTTCTGTTCTTCTCTCAGGTTGTTTATGCCCATTTAGGTACGCTCACCGGTTCGGTGATCGACGCAGATACGCGCCTTCCGCTGCGCGGGGTCACCGTGCAGTTGGTTGGGGTCGGGAAGGCTGCATTAACCGATGAACTGGGCCGGTACCGCTTCGATGGACTGGTGGCCTCGCCCTATAAAGTTGAATTTTCGCATGTCGGATACGCGCCTTTCGTGCAGGACATAACGATCACTGACGACCAGACAACGCACACCCAAACCCGGCTGCGAACCGCCCCAGTTACGCTGAATTCCGTGACCGTCTCCGCGCTGAAAGCCCATGATCAGCAGTTAATCAGCAACCTGGATATTCGGTTACGTCCGGTTACCAATTCGCAGGAGATTCTGCGGCTGGTGCCGGGCCTGTTTATTGGTCAGCACGCGGGTGGCGGCAAGGCAGAACAGATTTTTCTGCGGGGCTTCGATCTCGATCATGGCACTGACATTCGGCTGACGGTGGACGATATGCCGGTCAATATGGTCTCGCACGCCCACGGCCAGGGGTATGCCGATCTGCATTTTGTCATTCCCGAACTGGTCGAAGGCGTTGATTTCAGCAAAGGACCGTACCGGACCGACAAGGGCAATTTTGCCACGGCTGGCTGGGCGAATTTCCGCACGCGGGCGGCCATTGACCGGTCGTTTGCCAAAGTAGAAGTGGGTCAGTACAATACCATCCGGGCCGTAACGGGATTAAATCTGCTGGGCCCCAATGGCCTGTTCAACCGGGATACTACCGCCCGTAACCGCAGCCAGTCGGCCTACATCGCTTCAGAGTATTCATACAGCGATTCGTATTTTGATAACCCGCAGCACTTCAAGCGGTTCAACGTATTGGGGAAATACCACAGCCATCTGTCTTCAAATACAAACTTAACCTTAACGGCATCAACCTTCTGGAGCAAATGGAACCACTCGGGGCAGATACCCGACCGAGCGGTCGAATCAGGTTCAATCGGCTGGTTCGGCTCTATCGATCCGACCGAGGGTGGTGAAACCAGTCGTACCAATCTGAACGCGCAATTGGTCACCGTGACACCTAACAATCACATCATTAAAAATCAGTTATTCTACAGCAACTACAACTTTGAACTGTATTCGAACTTCACGTTCTTTCTTCGTGATTCAATCAATGGCGATCAGATCCGGCAGCGCGAACGACGCAATCTGTTCGGCTACAACGGGAGCTACGCCATACCGTCGCAGATCGGTCGCAGCCAGTGGACCACTACGTTCGGAGCGCAATATCGGCAGGACATCACCCGCGGTTCTGAACTGTCGTACACTAAAAATCGGATTGAAACGCTGAATCGGGTGCAGTATGGCAATATTAATGAAATCAATGCGGCTCTCTACGTTGATGAAGTAATCCAGCTATCCGACCGATTTACGCTCAATGCGGGACTACGTTACGATTTTTTTCGCAGTCAGTACGAGGATTTGTTGGTAGCTCCCGCAATTACCCGGTCAGCAACACAAGGCATTCTGTCGCCTAAACTGAACCTGTATTATACTGCTAATCCGAGTCTGCAACTATACCTGAACACAGGGCGGGGCTTTCACTCGAACGATACGCGGGTCGTGGTGCCGCAGAATGGCCGGGAGATTTTGCCGGGTGCCTATGGTTCCGACCTGGGCATTATTGTTAAGCCAACTCCTAAACTGTTGATAAATGCGGCCGCCTGGTACTTATGGCTGGCGCAGGAGTTTGTGTACGTAGGTGACGAAGGAGTTGTGGAACCCAGTGGCCGGTCACGTCGAACAGGCATTGACGTATCGGCGCGGTATCAACTCACCCGGCATCTCTACGCCGACCTCGACCTGAACACCGCCCGACCACGGGCTGTTGGTGCCGAAGCTGGGCAGCGCTTTCTGCCGCTGGCTCCTGTCTTTACATCTACCGGTGGGCTGTCGCTGCAAACCCGTTCGGGCATAAGCGGTTCGCTACGTTATCGATACATGGCCAACCGACCTGCCAACGAAGATAATTCTATCGTGGCCAGGGGCTATTTCGTGACCGATTTGCAACTGAACTACACGCGCCGGAGCCACGCCTTTGGATTGTCGGTTCAGAATCTGCTGAACACCCGTTGGAAAGAAACTCAGTTTGCTACGGAAAGCCGATTGCAGGGCGAAGCAACTCCCGTTAACGAAATTCACTTTACGCCTGGAACGCCATTTTTTGCTCGCCTGAGTTATACGCTGTTCTGGTAGGTTAACAGTCCGGCGAATAGTGCCAAGGCGTCTGGTAACCAGCCTATCGTTATGGCCTGTTTGTAATAGACCAGTAGGTCGAACCAGAATATAACCACTTGATTTATCCGCTCATTACGCCCTGAATTTCGCCTGTTCGGCATTAATACCGAAGTTTGACGAAGGCGTACTTCACAAGCAGAAAACGCGCACTGGGTCAGATCGAGAAAATCATATCACTGTGAGTCGGTAAGGACCATAGAGGGTGACGCTGCCTGATTACTCGGTGAGCTTCAGATAAAAAATTATCTTGGCTATCGCTCTGCGCATTGATCAAAATCAGACCCGATGTAGCCGTACTCCGGGAGAACGGTGGCATCTCCATAAGCTTAGGCGTAGTGAGGCTGTTTTTGTACCATTTATACTTACTAGGAGTGCCGCTGACAATCACGTTTATGGGGGGAAAGCGCTACGGCATACGGCAAGGCGTATAAAACGCCCAAAGCCCGGTGTGGCCGGGCTTTGGGTAGAACCGTCTCAGGTGAGACTAGCTAAAGGCGTTGATGTGCTTCTGAAAGATAGCCTCGTATTTGCTGGCGGCTGCCGTTTGTTTGGCTTCCTTACAGGCTTCTACGATGGTTTGCAGGATATACAGGTCAGCATCCGGATTGCCAAAGCGTCCCTGGCCACTCTTAGCGTAGCTCAGGTTCTGGTCGGCCCGGCTGGCCATAGTGTCCGCAATTTCGAGGGCTTTCTTCGCATCGCCAACCTCGAACAGGAAGCGTACGTAGTTCGACGAAATCTGGTCGAACGGAATGCTCTTGTCGGGTATCACTTTCAGCGAGTAGTTCAGTACGTCGCGGGCTTTAGCCATGTTGCCTTCGCGGATGAACTGATCGGCTAGACGGAAGAAGGCAATACGGGCTGAGATGACCGGCGGTCCTTTATAGGTTTCGTCGTAGTACACGTCTGGGTTGTCGAATTGACGCCAGAAGGTTTTCTTGGTCATGTTGGTGTACATGATATCTGAATTGACGTACCCGTCGGTAGCACCCGGCACCGCTACCGGCATCAGCCGATACGCGTAGCCTTCCAACTGCATGTAGTTTTTCAGATTCAGGTAATTGTCGCTGGCGAGGGTGCTCGAGAAATAGATCGGACGCTGCCAGTTGTTGGTCGCGATGATGTCGAGCATGATCAGGTCAGGCTTATACAGGTCTTTCTTGCCGATCGTCCATTGCAGCGTATCCTTCATCAGCGGACGTAACATGGCCGGTACAAACTTCGCCTTATCGATAGCGCCCTTGTCGATGGGCAGGAACAGCACCGACGACGGAAGCACACTCGTCATGTCGCCGTTGGTGAGCGGTACCTGAACGGCGGGGCTGCTGGACTTGATCAGGCTGATGTACTGTTTCAGGTCAATACCGTCCTTTACGCCCCCTACTTCGTAAAAAGGCACTATGTCGTTCTTGCCCTTGTTGAAATTTTCCATCTCCAGCGAGATCGGCAGCGCTTCAGACTCGTACGTCTTGCGCTTCATTTGCTGAATATACCATTCGGTACCCAGCAAGCTGAGGTTACACACCCGCACGTCGCGCCGGAATCCTTCGACCTCCTGAACGTACCAGAGTGGGAACGTATCGTTATCACCACCGGTAAACAGAACCGCGTTCGGCGCGCAGGAATTCAATAGATTCTTGGCAAAGTCGACCGACTGAAAGCGGTTGTCCCGGTTGTGATTGTCCCAGCTTTTAGCCCCCATCATAACGGGTACCAGCAACGACAGACCGACCACCAGGCCGTTACGGGTCGTATCTGATTTGAGTGTATTGCGTAACCCTTCGGCGATTGCCATAGCGCCCAGCCCGAGCCAGATCGCGAAGAAATAGAACGAACCAACGTAGATATAATCCCGTTCGCGCGGTTCAGAAGGGGGGGAGTTCAGGAACACCTGCAACGCGATACCCGTGAACAGGAAGAGGAGCCCAACAATCAGAAAATCGCGACGGCCCCGGTAATACTGGAAGACGATACCGAACAAGCCCAGAATGAACGGCAGCATATAGAAGTTGTCGCGGGCTTTATTGGCCTTCAGCAAATCTGGTACGTTCTGATCTGACGACCAGGGCAGCAGATAACCAGCCCCTTCTTCGTCGCTCTCCCGACCCGCGAAATTCCACATGAAATAGCGCCACCACATATGCCCCAGCTGGTAGCTGAACATGAACTTCAGGTTATCGCCCATCGTGGGTTTCTGCCCTTCGGCCAGGCCCAGCATCTGGCGGTACAACTGCGGGTGATTCTGCTGACTGCTGTAGACGCGCGGAAAGAGCATCTCGTCGCCCGGTGAATAGATGTATTCGGGCTGATAATCGAAGATAACGTATTTGTTGCCTTCTTTCTTCCACATGGGGGCACCGCGCTTCTGATCGACGGGCCGGGACGTAAAGACGGGGCCGTAGAGCAGCGAACGGCTCCCATACTGCTCCCGACGCAGGTACGACAGGAAGTTCAGCGCATCGCTGGGGTCGTTTTCGTTAATTGGCGGATTGAAATCGGCCCGTACCAGCACCTGCATATAAGACGCGTAGCCAATCAAAACGAACGCCAGCGCGAGCAGGGAGGTGTTCAGGACGGCCCGCTGCTTCCGGACCGACCAGATAATGCCGTAAATAATAGAGCCCAGGAACACAACCACGAAGAAAATCATGCCTGAGTTGAAGGGCAGCCCAAGCGTGTTCACAAAGAACCGCTCCACCACGAAGGCCATACCCGGCAGGCCGGGAATAATGCCCGAGTTGATGATGCCGAGAATAACCAGACCGACCCCAAAAGCTGCAGCACCGCCCCAGAAGGTCGGTTTAGCTGTTTTCTTGAAGTAATAGATCAAGGCTAACGCTGGCAGCGTAACCAGGTTCAGCAAGTGAACGCCGATCGACAGCCCCGTCAGGTAAGCGATAAAGATCAGCCAGCGATTGGCCGCTGCTTCGTCGTTGATACGTTCCCAACGGAAAGCCGCCCATACGACGATGGCAGTAAAGAACGACGACATGCCGTACACTTCGGCTTCGACGGCCGAAAACCAGAACGTATCGGAGAACGTATAGGCGAGCGCACCGACCAGCCCGGTACCGATAACGAGCAACGTATCGGCGGTAGAGTAATCCTGCTCGGCTTTGTTCAGCAGCTTCTGCGCCAGCATGGTGATGGTCCAGAACAGGAACAGGATGGTGAAGGCGCTGGCCAGCACCGAGGCCATGTTTACCCAGTAGGCTACGCTGGTCAGATCGCCAAACGACAGCATGGAAAAAAGCCGGCCCAGCAGCAGGAAGAAGGGCGCACCGGGTGGGTGGGGCACCTGAAGTTTAAACGAACACGCAATGAACTCGCCACAATCCCAGAAACTGGCCGTACGTTCGACCGTCATCGCGTAGGTGAACAGCGCGACGACAAACGTAACCCAGCCCGTGATGGTGTTCAGGCGTCGGAATGATTGCATACAGATAAAACAGTTAAACGAAAGCTACTTTTTGTGTAAACACTGCCCAAATTTAGCAAAATAAAGCCCGTACCGGGTGGGAGCAGGCTGTTAAAGTTTGTTAAGGTCTAATCCGGACACAGTACAACCGACTTACTCTGGAATAGGCAGGTGCGGTTTTAAAATGAATGCTTAATCGTTTGTCCCTGTTCAGTATAGAGTCAAAACGGGTCATTCGTGCCCTCATTTTCAAAAAGTGGGGTCACGAATTTGGGGGTCACTGAGCACCGCTCTTACCTTCCGGGCCGCTTCCAGCAGATGAATCGCCGGCCCTTCGTGAATTTCAATGCGACCCGCTTCAAAAATAAAGTGGTCAGGCTGGATTCCTTATCGAACCCAATGCATGCAACCGTTCTAAGCAATCCTAACTTAGCTGCATTATTGGGTGTAGTCGCGTATAGCGTTGATAGAAATTGGAAAGCTGACTTCGATCGACGATCGAAGTCAGCTTTCCGTTGAAACTAGCTACTTATAAACCTTTCCGGATTGATTGGAGTATTTCTAAGCAGTTGAAGAATAGAATCATGAAATCTCCAGTATTACTATTCCTTTTGGGGCTAATCGCTTTTATCTGCTTCGTTGGTTATTGTTATGCGCTTGTTGACTGGATACATGACTACAGAACAGGTTTATACCATCATGAGCGTTTGGAAGCTGTTTATGAAACCTCAGCCCTTGTTATTTACACGGCTTTCGGGCTTCGCTTCACAACCAATAAGGTTAATTTTTTCAATTAATGGGTGAATGGATTCACTCTGTGATCTAGTCGAAAAAGAAAGCCCGAACGGTTAAGTCCGGGCTCCTTTATTATATATCTCTAACTAATTTATTTACGGCTTAACTACCTTCAGACTCTGCCGTTGGGCGGAAATACCGTTACCTGCTTCACTGACCACCTGCAAGAGATACATACCGCTGGCTTGCCCCTGCATGTCCCAATCAATTAGGTGTTGTGAGTCGGCCTGCTGCCAGTGCTGCTGACGGATCGGTTTACCGCTCAGGTCAAGTAGCTCCACCCGCAACGAACGTCCCTGTGCGCCACGTACTACAGCCCGCAGTCGATCCTGCTGGATAGGGTTAGGCGCTAGTTCCACCTGCAACGGTGTTTCCAGACTAGCTATCTCACGAGCCCGGCAACTCGCGTCCACTGTCAGCCGGTAGGGACCGTAGACCCTGACTGTGCCCGAGCGATCAGTGACTTTCAGATAGAAGTTACCTTGTGTATTACTCTGGGCGTTGATCAGGGTTAAGCTCGACGTAGCCGTGCCTCTGAAGAGCTGGGGCGTCTCCATGATCTTGGGGTTAGTTAGGCTGTTCTTGTACCACTCATACTTGACTGGGTCGCCTTCGACCGTTACGTTGATCACCGCCGTTCCACCCCGGCAAACGGTGGGGTTGTTGCCCCCCAGCACGGTGGTAGAGGCCGTGGCCGAACAGCTGTTGTCTTGGCGGGTCACCGTCACTGAGTACACCCCTGCTGTGGTGACCTGAGCCTTGTTGCTGCTGCCTTGTTGAGCAGCGTTTGGGCTAAAGCTATAGTTGTAGCTACCGCTTGGGGTAGCTGTTGCGGTCAGTGTTACGCTGGTGTTGGTAAAGGACAAGGGACCCGAGTTGGTCAGCGTAACGCTTGGGGGTACGGTGTTGCCCGTCACCTCCGTCGTAGCTGTAGCCGTACAGCCGTTGGTGCCTGTTGCCGTAACGGTGTACGTGCCGGGCGTATCGACAGTCGCCATCGGTCCACTGGCGCTAAAGCCTTCTGGCCCGGTAATGCCATACGCTATCCCAGTGCTACTGCTGCCCGCTGTCAGACTCACACTAGTTTGAACGCAGGTCAACGTGCCGCTACTGGCTAGCGTGATGTTCTCAGGAGCTGCGGTGTTGCTGGTTACCTCCGTCGTAGCAGTAGCAAAGCAGCCACCTGGATTCGTTACCGTCACGCTGTAAGGCCCGGACTGAGAAGCAGTGATGGTTCTACTGGTAGGCCCACCAGGTTGAGGTCCGTTGCTAAACTGGTACGTTGCACCCGTTTCTCCTCCGCCTGCGGTGAGTTGAACGCTGGTTCGGATGCAGGTAAGTATCCCGTTGTTGGAAGCAGTCAGAGTGGGTGTAGGGGGAGGAGTGCATTGGCCTTGAAAGATACCAAATTGACCTATAACAATACCATTACTAGCTGCTTCTCCTGTAATCGTAATTGTCTCAATAGTTAACCCCGGCTGAGTGACGTAAAAACCAAAGTATTGAGCGTTGGCATTAGCTCCCAGCGATTTAACGGGAATGGGGCCAGAAGTGGCAGAGTTGTTTTGAGTATTGGCCGTTATGGTATAGGTCTGAGAACCAGAATTATTTAAAACATAGAAATAAAAGGCTTTAGTGTCTGCCGGTAAAGCTAATGTAATAGTAGTATTATAATTAAAATAGATTCTCCTGTGTAACCATTCCCTCAGATGAAATCTATACTCGCATCAGCTGCTGGCTGTGGCGTATAAATTACTTGGGCAGGACTCAGTCCTATCGAACCGGTAAGGGGGCTGGGTATGGAAGAAACGCTACTCCCATTGGCTCTTGAATCGATAACGGAGGTCATAGGATAACCACCTAAAGACGCTGGAGGGGCATTTGTTCCAGGCGAGCCGTCAAAAACAACCTGCGCCTGTAGGCTGAGCGAAGCAGAAAGTAGTAAGATAAAAGTAAATAGGTGCTTCATGGGTTAGATGTTAAATTGAAAATGAAGATGTTAAATTCTCTGTAAAGCTACTCTACCTGCGCTGTAGTCTGTAAGTAACCGGCAGAATATATAGGCTGAGTTGGAGAACGGAGGATATAAAAAAGCCCAGTTGCGTAGCGACCAGGCTTTCCTCATGCTTTATATCATACCCACTAGCAAAGGTGCGCCCGTCAAGCTTATACTCGGAGTGATTTACGGGGCTGTCTAGAAGTTTAGCTTGCGTAAGTTCTGTCGTTCCTCAGGATGACAGAAGCGCTACCAGTTCATCTCTTTTTATAAATCTTGAACCGCTTCCTAACATTACGACGCGCAGGCGTGTTCTACGGGCTCAACTACTTGATTTATCAGCAATGTCTATTACCCTTCAGCAGGCCCAGCAGGCAATCGAAGCCGCCAAACAGAAAGCCGTCGAGATCGGCACGTTAATGAACATCGCCATTGTCGATGCCGGTGCGAACCTGACCGCCTTTGTGCGCATGGATGGAGCGTGGCTTGGCTCGGTCGATATTGCCATGCGCAAGGCCCGTACCGCCCGCTATTTTGACATGCCCACCGGGGAAATCGGTAAACTGTCTCAGCCGGGAGGGACACTATTCAACATCGAACACTCGAACGGAGGGTTGATCAGCTTCCCCGGTGGTATTCCCATCAAAAACGCACAGGGTGAAATCATCGGCGCTATCGGCGTCTCAGGCAGTACTGTGGAAAACGATAACGCAGTAGCCCAGGCGGGAGTCGATGCGCTGATGTAGGGCCAGGTCAGGAATGCTTCTACAGGTACGAATCAGGCCCGTTCTTATTTTTATCTCATGCCTGCATTGACATTTCGGTATCAACTGCCTAAAAAAGCCATCAAAGGCGATTGCCCGAACTGCGGGCCGAAGCATCGCAGGACGTTGAGCCGGTATATCGACACCAGAACGGGCGAACCCTTGCCCGACATATACGGCCGCTGCGACCGGGAAAGTAATTGTGGCTACCACCTCAATCCGTATCAGAAAGGACCAGCCGGGTTGTCTTATCACGACGAGGTGAAAGCCCGCACCCGGCTGGGCTCCATGCCGAAAAGCTGGTTTAAATCAGCCGCCAGGCAGAAGTATAAAGGCGAATCGAAACAAAGTGTCATTACGTGGTTGATCCAGAAAGAAGGCGCTACACTTGAGCAGGCCGACTACGTAACCAATTTTCTGTTCGACAGTCCGGCCGCCGAATCGGCGGTAACTCCGCTCAAACCCAGTCAGAGCCCAATCTGCACCATCCCTCAGGAGGTAGTTCAGCAGTCGTTACGTCAGTACGAACGTAACCAGTTCGCCCGTTTGTTACGTCGGCATTTCGGTACACCGGTTGCCGACGAGCTGCTGAGCCGGTTTACTATCGGTACGTCGGGCCGGTGGCCGGGAGCCTGTGTGTTCTGGTATATCGACGAGCAGCAGCGGGTACGGGGCGGACAGATCAAGCTATTCGACGATACGTTCCATACGGTTAAATACGTGGTCAGGGATGGCGAAAAACGCAGCCGAACCACCTGGGTCCATTCAGCCTACGCCCGCCGTTGCGACCAACAGCAGCAACCGTATCCAGACTGGCTGACGACTTACCTCGATGAGCGGAACGACGTACAGAAGTCGCCCTGCCTGTTTGGCTTACCGCAATTGGCAACCACACCCGCCGACAAGCCGGTGGCTATCGTTGAAGCGCCAAAAACGGCGGTGATCAGCACGCCCTATTTTCCTGATTTTGTGTGGCTGGCGGTTGGAGCGCTGTCTTACCTCAATGCGGAACGACTAGCCCCCGTCCGGGATCGCCGGATCGAACTGTTTCCGGATCTGTCGAAAGACGGAAGCGCGTTCGAGCGCTGGAATCGCGTAGCCGGGGACCTGATCGGGCAGGGGTTTACGATAACCGTTTCGACGTACCTGGAAGATAACGCGACATTGGAGGAAAAAGCGGCTGGACTGGATTTAGCGGACTTCCTGCTGGAGCAGTGGACAGAATAGACAGTTCGTATTGCTGAGGCTAGTAAGGCGTCGAATCGCCTTAGTATGGAGACGCACCTTCCTAATTCTACGGGAACGTATCGAATTTGAGTTCGATAAGTACACAGGATGCGCAGTTCATGAACTCGATCCGAAAACTACCGGCTTTGCCGGAACTGCCATTCAGTGCAGGATGCCGCCGTAAAGCCTGGCAGTTTAGCAGCCATTTACATCCTGTTTGTTGACTTCCAGAAACACCTCTATCAAGATAAGGTTGCTCGCGCTATCTGGTCGCTCCGAGATGCATAACCAGGCTATACGAAGTCGATTATGAATAAAAAGCGGGACATTCCCCGTAGTTTACACCTCAATTCACAAACGTACTTAGCTAATGTTCCGACAAATCAGACACCAGCACCTGTACTATGGGCTGGCCTTTTTACTCTGCCTGTTCATACCGTTCGACATCTTTGGTCAGACCGGGGGACTGTCCACGGTAGCGCCCCGAATGCGCGTTATCGTCGATAACGATTTCAGCGGTGATCCCGACGGGCTGTTTCAGTTGGCTCACCTGCTGTTGTCGCCTTCAGTCGAAGTACGGGCCATCATCGGGTCGCACCTGAACGCCAGTGATGGGTTTGATAACTCGAAAACACAGGCCGACAATGCCGCTAAAAAAGCACGGGAGTTAATGCAGGTTATGAACGTGGGCAGTACCATCCCCGTTCTGGCGGGGTCAAATACAGCAATGGTCAACGACAGCACACCCGTCAAAAACGAAGCTGTCAATCTCATCGTCCGCGAGGCCCTGCGTACTGACACCAGATTGCCCCTGTACGTAGTGTGCGGAGCTGGACTGACCGAAATAGCGTCGGCCGTGCTGACCAATCCAAAAATTGCCGACAAACTCACCTTGATATGGATCGGGGGTCCCGAATACGCTGAGCTGGCTACCCCGCCACCGGGCTACTCGGAAGTGGAATACAACCTCAACATTGACCAGGCAGCTGCCCGTGCCGTCTTCAATCGGTCAGCGTTACCGCTTTGGCAGGTGCCCCGCAATGTGTACCGGCAGTGCCTGTTATCGTACGCGCAGTTGCTCACAAAGGTGAAGCCGCGGGGCAAAACCGGAGCGTACCTAAGCGGGACGCTCGAAACCCTGATGGCGCGCATCCAGCGGTTCATCAACATCGGTGAAACCTACATCCTGGGCGACAGCCCGCTGGTATTGCTCACGGCCTTGCAGTCGTCTTTCGAACCGGACCCATCATCGAGCCAATACGTTGTTCGGCAGGCTCCTCGCATTAATTCGAGCGGAGTATATGCCACCAACCACAAGGGGCGGCCCATTCGGGTTTATACTCAGTTGGATACGCATCTGATGTTGGATGATTTTTTCGCCAAGCTCGAACTCATGAGTCCTTGAGGTGAATTGTGCCCTGCTGGCGAATCAAGTAGACTCTGCGAACTTTCTCTCCAGGCCATTCTTCGAAACACGGCTTAAGCTCATAAGGAATATCAGAAGGCACTAAAAAAGGACCGGCAGTGGGGTTGTTTCCACCCAGTACAGTGGTCGAAACGATGGCCGTGCAGCCATTTACGTTGGTTACCGCCACGGAATAACCCCCTGGAGCTGTTACGGTAGCCGTGTTTCCCGTTCCCTGCTGAGTAGCGCCCGAACTAAAGCTGTAGCTCTAGCCGGGACTAGACGTAGTGCTCAGCGTAACGGGAGTAGTGGTAAAAGATAGAGGACCTGAAACGGTCAATGCTGCTTGGGGAGAGACGTTGACAGTTACGCGAACGGATACCGTTGCGAACAGAAATCACCGGGTCGGTTTCGGCGTGCTGATCAAACCAATGCAGAGCCGTTCTGACGCTGAATAGCGTTTCGATCAGGTGAATGCCGACGTTTACTTGACCTAGTTTACGGGTAAATTCGCGGGCAACCAATTTCTCATCTTCAATTAGAATGGCGTTCATGACGTCAGGTCGATTTGTGGGCTCAGGAAGTAGACGGATCTAAAAAAGCGACCAGGAGCAACTTTTCGGAATCGGATGGTCAGTGGAAGTTGTTAAATGGTAGGTTACTCCGGTTAAGTCGTTACACCATTTACCAGAGCTGATTGATGACTTATCCACCCAGGCCAACGCATCAACCCTGAATTAACGCAGGTGAAGGAAAAAAACTTGGCATTAAATACCGACGGGCCCAACTTGACTTACTATTGACTAACCTTGATATGACCGACGAGCAAATTCATATCGTACAACGAACCTGGCGAATGTTGCGGCCCATTGACCCTATTCTGCTGAGTAGCGTATTCCTGGCCCGTTTACAGATGGAAGCACCCGCTTGGAAACTCATCGCTCAAGGCCAGCCGCAGGCGGAAGCATCTACGCTGATTCTTGAATTCAGCCGAATTATTGCCCGTCTGGACCAGCCTCAGAGCATAAATAGCTCGTTAATAGCGTTGGTGACACATTACCTACCGGACGCGCTCACGCCACAGCAGATTCTGGCCTTAGGGCGGACATTGCTGTGGACAATTGAGCAAGGGTTAGGTGGCGACTGGAATCAATCGGTTGAGCAGGCTTGGCGTCAGTGTTACATCAACCTGGGTGAGTTGCTGACGGGTATAAAAGATACTAATTAAATTAAGTTGCTGTAAATCAAAATTGTATCTTGAGTTTGTCTCTTTTGCGGAATCAACGTCAGTGGTCGGGCTATATTATCCCGATTGACGTTTCAACGGAAAGCAATATCAACAATGGGATGTTTTCGGGGACGCATTCAACCGGGAGTATTTACCAATCGGCTTTAACGACTATACGTATCAGGATAAGTTCAAAAAGATGAACCTGCCTATATATACCAGCTATGAGAATCTGACAGAAAAGAAACTACTTGAGATAACCTGGTGTACTTCCGAAGGAATCGAACGGAATGATAAAGGGGAAATAACGACGGTGTGGCTTTATGCTGATGATGCAAATCCAACAGATGCCTTAGTTGGAGCTAACAAAGCCTGGGAGAATTATTTCAAAAGATTAAGAACATTATCTGGTTTAGTAGAGAAATATACTTAAGTTAATGACCTCCTCCCAGTAAACTGGACCAACCTAAAGTAGAGAGATCGGGCGATTTTTCGGTACTTTAACAACCAATAATCGCTTATGAAGAAGACCAAATTCACCGAAGCGCAGATTGTTTTCGCGCT